>JAQGKD010000029.1 GCA_028290285.1 Hyphomicrobiales bacterium | reverse complement strand
GCGAGGCCGCATGGGCGTCGCTTGTTACATGTTGCGAGTGAGGTTCTCGCGGAAAGCTTCGATGTGGGCGCGCATGGCCTGTTCGGCGCCGTTGGGATCGCGATCTTTGATGGCGGCCAGGATAGCTTCGTGCTGTGCCTGCACGCTCTCGTGATGGCCGGGCCTGTTGAGCGAAATGAACCAGAAGCGCAACGAACGATCGTGCAGTTTTGCAAGATAATCCGCCAGAACGGCATTCTTCGAGGCGCGTGCGAGAACCCCATGGAACTCGCGATCTAGCCGCATGAGATGTTCGCTGTTGCGCGCCTCGATCCATTGAGCTGCACGCGCGAGGATGTCGCAGAGATGCGTGACCTCGTCGCTGTCGGCGCGGTCGGCGGCGAGGCGAACGCAATAGGCTTCGTTGAGCAGTCGCACCTCGTTGATCTGCATGATCTCGTCGAGGCTGACCGGCTTCACGATCACACCCTTGCGAGGGATGACATCCAGCATGCCTTCCAGCATCAGGCGATCGATAGCCTGATGCACGGGCGTGCGGCCGATGCCGAGCGTCGCGGAGACATAGGCTTCGTTGATGTATTCGCCCGGACGGAATGCACAGGTGATGATGCGATGCTTGATGGCCTCGTAGGCGGCATCGCGCAGCGACTGCGGCTCGGGCATGGCACCAACACTGGGGACCACAGCCTGCTCGCTTGCAGGCTGCGCCGTATCCCTGGCGATTGCCACGCCCTCGTCGCTCATCCGAGCACCGGAAGTGTTTCGAGTGAATAGGAGTGGCTGATCTTGCGACCGAGCACAGGATCTTCCATTTCGAACTCGAAGCCGGCGGCGGGACGGATCCCGCCCTTGGCGGCGAAGGTGCCGCAGAGCATGATCGTGCCTTCATCAAGGCTCTTCGTGCCGGCATAGCCCTCGATCAGCGTTGCGGGGTCGAGCATGGCGTTGACCGTGCCCTCCTGATAAAGCACGCGCGCGCCGTTCTCCTGGATGTAGGAGCGCAGGATGATCTGGTCCCAGTGGTCCACGACATCTGCGAAGCGCCAGAACGCGCCAGCAAGCGGCTTTTCGCACATCTGCTTGGAAACGGTGACGTTATAGGTCTCGACCTCGCGGTCTGTGTGGTCGGAGCCGACACCCACCCACATTTCGCCGCCCCACTGGGCGAGGACGAATTCGACTTCGCCGCTGGAAGCGGTACCGGTCGTCTGGATGATCGGAGCAGTCGTCGCGCGGGTGGCTGACACACGGTAATAAATCGGGGTCGTTGCGGGGCGGGCGACGCCCAGCTCCTCGAGTTCGACGATGTGCTTTTCAAGCGCGACACGGTCGCGGCCCGTCCATCCGGCAACGATGAGATTGCGAATTGCGACGTCGGTGGTTTCAGCCTTCTGGCCGTTGTGGAGCTTGATCTGCATCTTCTTCACGAAACCTCATCGTTGGCTGGGCCGCCGTTCCCGGCTTGTGAAATATCACAGTAATATGTCTGCGGCGGCTGTCAATGAGCCTTCTCGCGATTGCCGGGGATGATGGATCAGCGAAGTTGGAAGAGGCTCATGTCAGGCCAGGCGGCGGTAGAAGGCCCAGTAACGCTGGCCTTCCGGGTGACGGGCGGCCGCGACAAGAGCCTGCTCGTCGCCACGCAGGGCGCGACGGTGCAGGTCTGAGAAGGCCGCGAACGCCTCGTCGGCCTCGCCCTCGCGGCCATGAAGGGCGAAGACGCGCACGGGCTCGCTCTTTCCGCGCAGGATGATTTCGCCGAGATCGAGGAAATGGAATCCGCGCGCTTCACGGGCCGTGGATTCAGACACGACGATGGGGACGTGCAGCTCCTTGGTTGCGGATTCCAGACGCGCCGCAATGTTCACGGCGTCGCCTGCCGCGGAATAGTCGAAGCGCTGCTCCGAACCCATGTTGCCGACAAAGGCTTCGCCCGTGTTGATGCCGATCCCGATCGATACGTGCGCAGGCTCGCTGGCCGAAGCCGCGGACAGGCGTGCATCTATCAGCGGCACGCTTTCGAGCATGGCCAGGGCCGCCGCGCAGGCTTTCGTGGCGTGATCGGGCACATCGAGCGGCGCGTTCCAGAAAGCCATCAGGCCGTCGCCAACGAATTTGTCCACCGTGCCTGAATGCGCGAGCACCGCGGCTGCAAGAGGCGTGTGCAATGCATTGAGAAAAGCGATCACGCTTTCCGCATCGAGCCGTTCCGCGCGCGCTGTGAAATCGCGGGCGTCGCAAAACAGCGTCGTGAGGTTGCGCGCCTCGCCGCCGAGCCGCAATCGCGAGGGGTCTGCTGCGAGCCTCTCGACGACGGCAGGTGCGAGGTAGCGTGAAAAGGCGTCGCGCACATGGCGCTTGTCCCGCTCCGTCCTACGATAGACGCGCAGCGTCATGGCGCCGAATGTCGCAAGGCTCGTCGCGCCGGGGATCATGGGATCAAAGAGAAGGTCGGCACGCTGGAAAGCGAACCAGGACGCGGCGCCAATGCAGCCGACCAGGGCTGCCGTCCCGAGCGCGGCCGTGAGCGGGCGCAGGCGCGCGGCCGAGGCACCCGCCATCAGGCCAGCCAGAACGAGCACCAAGGCCTCGATGCCCCGTGCGTAATCGGGTCGCGCCAGTCGTGAGTTGGTGAGTGCGTGTTCAATCATTTCAGCGTGGATTTCGACGCCTGGCACGGCCGCATCGATGGGCGTCGAGCGCAGATCTGCGAGAGCCGCCGCGCTCGTGCCGACGAAGAGAATGCGATCCCGGATTTCTTGCGGTGTGACCTCGTTCTCGATCACACGCCAGGCGGGAATAAAGCGCTCCGGTTGATGGCCCGCAAAGCGGACGCGGACGGCACCGTCTCTTTCGGTCGCGAGCACGGCATCGCCGATCTTCGCTTCAACGAGCGCGGAGCCTGCTCCCGTCGAGGCTTCCCCTGATGCTCGAGTCGATTTGAGGAGGATCGTTCCGCTGCCCTGTGCGACGCGCAGGGCCTCTGCATCGAGCGATGGAACCAGCACGGTTCCCGCCTTCGTCGCGAGTGCGAAAACGATGGGCACCTTTCGCACGACGAGATCGCGGTCGGGCAGGTAGTTGATCGCGCCCAGGCCCTGTGCAGCATCAATATAAGGCGGCAGGGGAAGGACGGCATGATCGAATCGAGTCAGGGAATCTGCCGCGCGATCTCCCAGTTCGACAAAGCCCGCCTTGGCTTTGAAGGTGTCACCCAGTTCTCCCTGCGATAGCAGGGCCAGTGCGAGCACACTCGGCACCTCACGAAGCGCGGTTGTGAACGCATCGGGCCCCGCGCCCTTCGCGAGTACATTCGCGAGCGCCTCGCGCTCGGGTGACGCGGGCAGGGCGGCAACGATGCGTTCGGGCGCGTATCTGTCTTCTTCAGCGAAGATCAGGTCGAACACCAGCGCTGCGGGATGGTCCTGCGTAATCCGGGTCGTCAATCGTGCGAGAATGTCGCGAGGCCACGGCCACTGACCGTAGCGCGCGAGGCTTTCATCGTCGATATCGATGATGCGGACGGGCAGGTCGTCGCGCCACATGCGCGGTTCCATGCGTTGATATTGATCGAAGAGCAGATCGCGCATCTGCACGGCGAGGCCGAACTCGCCGAGTGTCAGTGTCAGGCCGCAGGCCAGCGGCAGCACGATTGTCAGGATTGCAGCCAGGCGCGCGCGCCATGTGGCTCCGTGTTGCCGCTTGGTGGGGGTGCGGCCCATGCGCTCTCCGTCAGGCCAGGTCGATGCGGATCGGCACGTGATCGGAGGGTTTTTCCAGCGCGCGCATGTGCTTGTCGATGGTGACGTTGCGCAGCCGATCGGCAGCCTGCGGCGACAGCAGAAGGTGATCGATGCGAATGCCAAGATTCTTCTGCCACGCGCCCGCTTGATAATCCCAGAACGTGTAGAGACCGGCATCGTCGCTGACGGAGCGCAGCGCATCGGTCAGACCGAGGTTGAGCAAGGTGCGAAAGCGCTCGCGAGTCTGGGGCAGGAACAACGCGTCGTTCGCCCAGGCCGCCGGATCGTAAGCGTCGCGCGGGCCGGGAATGACGTTGTAGTCGCCTGCCAGCACGAGCGGTTCCTCGAGCTTCAGCAATTCGCGTGTATGGGCGATGAGCCGATCCATCCAGGCGAGCTTGTATGTGTATTTCTCAGTTCCGACGGGGTTGCCGTTCGGCAGGTAGATCGAGGCCACGCGGACGACCTTGTCGCCATCGGGAATGGTCGCCTCAATGTAGCGGGCATGCGCGTCCATCTCGTCGCCGGGAAGGCCGGTGCGCACCTCGACGGGGCGCTTGGAAAGGATGGCGACGCCATTGAAGGTCTTCTGCCCGTGGACCGCGACGTTATATCCGGCAGACTCGACCTCGAGCCTCGGGAAGGCTTCGTCCATGCATTTCAGTTCCTGCAGGCAGAGAACGTCGGGCTCGACCTCCTTCAGATAGGCGAGCAGATGCTCGAGCCTCTGGCGGACCGAATTGACGTTCCAGGTCGAAATGCGCACGTCTGTGTATCCCGTGAAGAGAAAAGGTGTCCCAGTCTAGCATGGACCAGCGCTGGGTCAGCCCCAGCGCCGATGACCCCACATCCATTGATCGGGATGGCGGCGGATCGAGTCCTCGAACATGGCCTGGAGATTGGCCGTTGCTGCGGCGATGTCGGCCTCGCGATCGCCGGTGCGAGGCACCTCGACCGGGCGCATCGAAATGCGAAAACGCACGCCGGGGTCGCGAACGACCTGCGCGGCGAAGAGCGGCTTGTTCTGCGAGACTGCGATAAGCGCCGGGAAGGGGGTCGAGGGCGCGGGACGGCCGAAGAACGGCACTTTCACGCCGCGCGTCTCGCGAAGGTCGGCCATGATGGAGAGAACGCCGCCGGATTTCACATAGCGCAGGACAGTCAACGCAGTCGCTGGCTGTTTCGGGAAGAGCCCGCCGGGATAGAGCGGCGCCCGCACCCGTCGCGCCATTTCGTCCACATAGGGATTCTTGATGCGCTGGTAGATGCCGGCTGTGCGGTAGCCCATGCGGGCAAGGCCGACGACCGCGATTTCCCAATTTCCCTGATGGGCGGCGCAGGCGACGAAGCCATTCGTCTGGGACAGCATCTCGCGCAGTTCTGTCTCGTTCTCGATCGTGATGCGATCGGAGGCTGCGAGTTCGTCGAGATGAAAGGATTCGGCGAAGACGCGGCCCAGCGTCTCCCACATGTCACGGGCGATTGTCTCGCGCTCGGCCTCGCTGGTTTCTGGAAATGCCAGTGCCAGATGTGTCATGGCGCGGCGATGCCGCTTCAGAAGAGGCGCGATCAGCCGCCAGGCCGCTCCGCTGACCCTCGACGCAGTCTCCAGCGGCAGAGCGCCTGCCAGGCCGGCGATGAGGCGAAAAAGAATGTATTCGAGGCGATACCGCAAGTTCGTCCAGCCGGGCGCAAGCCAATGTGCCGCGGCGGATGCGGCTTCTCGCGCCTCTTGTGGTCCTGGGCCGCCGAATGTCAAGCGTTCGGCGGCCCGGGCCGGGTATCGGTGCGGGGCTGACGTCAGTTCGGGAAGGACAAGAGCTGGCTCATGTCGAGCGCCACCTCGACGGAATCGCCAGGCCAAAGTTCCGTGTCTTCCTGGGCAACGATGCGCTCGCGGCCCTTTTGGGTTTGACGGACGATCACGAGTTCAACCTGTTTTTCGGTGCTGGACCCGAGCTGCGCACGCATCTTGGTCGAGTACATCAGCTGCTCCTGCGCCGAATTGAGCTTTGCCTTCGCCTGAAGCAGCTTTCCCTCGGTTTCCTGCATCTCCGTGAGAGCCAGAATGCGACGCTTGTCGTCGAGGTCGGCGAGAGTCTTCTTCAACTCCTCGCGTTCGCGTTCGACCTGTGCGACGGCAGAACCGGTCTGGAGGATGCGCGTCGCGGACAGCAGCATGGCGCGGCGGGAGTCCGAGAAACGCGTAATCGACGTATTGCCCTTTTCGAAGAGCTTGGCGACGCGGTCGAAGTCTTCGGCATCCTGTTTGCTGCCTTCCTCTTCGTTCTTCTGCTGCTCGCTCAGAAGGGCAATTCGTTTGTCGCTCTGCGTGATCACGACCCGGAGATAATTGGCCTCGCGGTCGCGTTCGACACGCCGTGTCGCCAACTGATCGGCCTCGGTCTTGTAGGCCAGGTCGATCATCTGAGGGGTCAGCGGAGACTTGGCGTAAATGCTCTTGTCCGGCGCAGTTTCCTGGCCCATTTCGGCGCGCAGCCGCCAGACTATCGCGCTGTATCGAAGCACCTCGCTCCACAAGCTGGACGCGTCGCCGCGCAACTGGACGGACTCGACAACCGGGTTGCCGCTGCGGAAGCGTATGACGTCGTACCCACCTGCGACGGAAATGGCCTGGCGAACGGTCATTCCGGGGCGGAAGGGAACGTCGCCGGGCTTGGAAATATCTCCCCGCAGGTAAATCGGCCTGTATTCGGCGATGTCGATCGTGACTTCGTCGGGCGCGACCACGATGGAGCCAGCACGGCCGTCGGGCCCACGCTGCTGCATCACCTTGTTTGCGAATCTGGCTTTCACGGCATTCGAGAGTTCAGTCACCGTTTGCCCGGCGGCCTTTATCGCGCCGACGAGCGGCAGCATCACCTCTCCATCCACGTTGATGGGCGTGCGCTGCTTCAGGTCGGGAAACCCGACGACGGTGAGTTGCACGATATCACCCGCAGCCAGACGGTACGGATCCGCGACGGCTGGCGATGCAACCAGAACAGCTAAAGCTGCGAGAACGCCCATTGTCCTCACACGGCGCAGGTTTCGACCAGCGACCATCATAATTCCCTCATACTTGTAGGCTTGTAAGTGGAGCATAAACGATTGTAACGAACGCTGTAACGTGAGTTTATCACAAAACAGAGGCAGCCCGGGCGCGGCCTTGCTTATTTGTTGAGAGGCTTAAGAGCTCGTGAAGCTTTCGCAGATCTTCCGATCGGTCACCATCGCGCTGGTCTATGCGCTAGCGCCTCACGGCTCCGTCAAGGCAGCACCGGTGACAGAGGCCCCTTCCGAGGGGCGGGTCGTCACGGCACAGCTTTCCAGTCCGGACGGGGTGGAAGCCACTGAATTACCACCCATTTTTGAAGCGCCGGAGCCGGACGACCTGACGCCAGCACAGGGGCGCACAGCACCCAGAGCGGGCGGAGACACATCGAAGCCCAAGCCAACGCCAGCCCGCCCAGCCCCAGTTGTCGCGCGACGTTGGCCGCTGGTCGGCCCCATGCCGCCGCGGCGCCCCTCGGGTAGCCAGGACGCAAGTAAGCGGGACAATGTCGACAGGGGCGTTGCCTCGGTGCCCCAAGTGCCTGCCGCACCCCAAGGGAAGCCTCCGAATGCTGTCGCAGTCGGTGTGCCACCGCAGCAGGCTGCGACCATTTCACGCCCTGCCGGGCGCACGATCGTGATGCTCGTCAGTCCCGATGTGCGCCGTCCGCAGGATCTCGAGGGACGTCGCATCGCCGTCAGTTCGACGGGCGAGGGGGGAGACAAGCTCCAGAGCCTCGTCAAATCCAGCGCAGGCGTGACAGTCAATCCGGTCAGTCTCGGCTGGACGTCGGGGTTGCAGGGCCTCATCCATGGCGATGTGGACGGAGTGCTGCTGAGCCTCGGGCCGTCTCTCTCTTCCAGCGAAATGCAGGGCGTGGCGCTGGGCGGGTTTCAGCTGTTGCAGATCCCGCTTGGCCCTGCTGCGCCCTGAGGCACCTGAGCTTTGGTTCGCATCAGACGCGTGAGAAAGCCTATGGCCCAGGCCATATGCATGGTGATGGCGGCTGGGCCGGCCAGCAGAGCGCATGGTTCACGTTCGCGCAGCGCGAGTACTGCGCCCCACCCGAGGCAGAGCAGCAGGTAGCTCGCAGCAAGGCCGGCGAACCGCACGTCGACCACGCTGAGCGCCAGGGACAGCAGGCATCCGGTAAAGGCGAAGAGCGGAAAAAGCTGCCGCAATTTCGGCCGCATGCGATGCCGCAGTATCGTGCTCGCGCGTCCCGCGCCGTAAGCGAAATACTGGCGGGCAAGGGATTGCAGATCCGAGCGCGGGAAATACTCAATGGTTGCGTCACCGCAGAGCCAGATCCTGTGCCCCGCTTCGGTCAGGCGCCGGTCGAGTTCCGCGTCCTCGTTCGACGGCATGGTCTCGTCGTAGCCACCGACGGACAGGAAGAGAGCTCGGTCGAACAGCGCGTGATGTCCGTGGTCGACATAACCGGACGAACCGGCGATGCGGTGCGACGATCCGCCGTTCCCAAGCCGCGAGTTCTGCGCCGCGGCGATGGCGGTCTGCATGCAGGACCGGCCGACTGTCAGCATGGGCACGACGACCGATGCGCAAGCGTGCGCGCTGAAGGCCGCAAGGCAGATCTGCGCGAAATCCGGCGGGTAATGCGCATGACAATCGGCACGCAGCAGCAGGGAGGAGCGGGCATTGGCGAGACGTGCGGCTGCATTGGTCGCTGCGGCCTGGGTACGCTCGGGGTTTGCGATCAGGCGAATGCGCGGATTGGCCGCTGCAAGCCGCGTGACGATTGCAGCCGTCTCATCCGTGCTGCCGCCGTCGAGGACGAGAATTTCGTAGTCGAAGGCGGCGCCAGCAGGCTCGATGCTTGCGATGGCAGCTTCGATATGACGCGCTTCATTGAGCGCGGGCATGACGATGCTGATGAAGTCGATGGCGCGTTCCGCCACGCGGTTCTCCTCGAGAGCGTTCGTTGGTGAACTTGAGTGACGCGATGTCAGACCCGGATGCGCCCCTTGCGCAGATCGACGAAGTCGGCTTCGTCCTCCTGTTCGAAATAATTGTTCGAATAGGGCGAGCCCTGGCTTTGCACGAGTAGGCCGGGGTGCGCCTTGTTCAGGATGACCCCGAACACCTTGCCCGGCTCCACATCGCAGGCGTCGATGCAGGCCATGAAGGCTTCTTCCGGCGTCGACTCCCACTCGACGACGACGATGATCGCATCCAGCAGGGGAGCGACATATCGCGCTTCCGCGACAACGCCCGCCGGCGGAAGATCCACGATGATGCGCGAGTATTTCTGCTTGTTCTCTTCAAGCATGGCTTCGAATCCGCCCTGCTCGAACCAGTTCGACTGTGCGCCGAATTGCTCCTGGTCGAGACCGAGGAAGCTCAGCCCCGGGCAACCGGGGATTGAAGCCGTCCTGGCCGGCCAGGGGGGCTCGCGATTGTCGAGAGTTCGCGGCGCCAGGATCGGCGTGAGCGCCTTCGTCAGTTGCGGATTGCGCATGTCGGCGTCAACCAGCAGGGTTGGCCCCGTGGCGGCGAACAACTGCGCCAGATTGCCGGCGATTGTTGTCTTGCCTTCACCCGACAGCGCGGAAGTGATGCCAATGTAGCGCATGGGACGCTGGCGTTCGACGATGCTGATCTCGGCGCGCACCAACCGCAGGTTTTCGGTGAACTGCGAACGCGGCGCACGCATGACGGTGCGGATGACCTGTGTCGCATCGCGCGAAATGACCTTGGGAAGACGAGGCAACGTGGTGAGGCAGCGAATGCCGTAGCGCGCGATCTGGGCGGGGCTGCGGATCGTGCGGTCGAAGCTCCAGCGCGTGAACGCAACCGCTGTGCCCAGGCCGAGGCCGAGCACGGCAGCAAGACCGATAATCATGCCTCGCAAGGGACGGCTTGGCGAAATGGGGCGCGCGGCCTCGCTGATGATGCGCGCTTGCGTGATGGGGAACGTCTGTTGCTGCACCGAGTCGGTGTAGCGCTTCAGGAAGGCAGAGTAGAGTGCGTCATAGGCTTCTGCCGTGCGGTCGAGTTCGCGCACCTTCGGCCATGTCTCGGCATTGTTGCCATTCTGGGCCTTGAAGTCCTGCGCGGCGCGCGCGGCCTCTTCGGATCTCGCGCGCAATTCGTTCACGCGATCCTGCAGCCAGAGACTCGCGCGCTTCCAGATTTGTGCCTTGCTGTCGATTTCGTCCTGCACGTAGGCATTGGCAAAGCCATTGGCGACATCGGCAGCCATTTGCGGGACTGGAGAGGTGTAGGAAATTTCGAGAACGTAGGACGACCCGAGGCGCCGCACGTTGAGGCCGGCCATGATCTTGTTCAGCGCCTCGCGTTCAGGATCGAGATCTGCGACCGGCTCGGCCGCAGTCACGAGAGCCAGCAGATTGCGAGGGATTGAAACGATGCTCTTGAAGAGGAACTCGACGAAGCCCGGCTTCTTTGCATCGGCGGCGAGAGACGCCTGCGCGCTTACCGCCTGAACGACCTTGAGGCCGATGCGATCGGACTGGATGACCTGCAGCTGGCTCTCGACTTCGGGAACATTCAATCCACCGCCGCCGCCACCGGCGCCCGTCGAGCCTTCCATGGCCGACAGCGGGCCGCGCGGCGTGTCGATGAGCAGGCGCGCAACAGCCGTATACTGCCGCGTCGCCGTGACGGAATAGAGAAAGGCCACCGCGATGAAAGCGCCCGCGATGACAGCTATCATCCACCCATATTTGCGAAGGATAATGCGCGCTTCCTGAAGGGACCATGTGACTTCGGAGTCACGCAGGCCGGGCCTACGCTCTCCGCGCGCCTTCAGGCTATTTGGATTGTCGAGCATGTAGAGCCGCCGGATTAATATCGTGAAGCCTTAGTTTTCCAGTCTGTGGCCTCGACCATCCTCTGTCAAGGATTCGAGCCGTCACTTATGGCAAACTTTGCTGGTGAGCCCAGTTGTCTATCAATAAGATAAACAGAGATTGTTTTCTAGCTAAGTCGATCGCGGCATATGCGACGGATTTTCAGAACCCGGTCTTGTCGCGCAGGATCGAACGCATGATGTAGGCGGCCGTTCCCCGTGTTTCGAAAAGAATAGCTACAGCTTTGCTGTAATGTCGCTCCTTCTTTGCTTGAAGGAGGCGGCGATGATCGAGGCGGCAGGCCGTATTGAACATATGCGCCGCGATGGCGGAGCGTCCGCCTTCCGGCAGGCGGTCGGCGAGCATGGTTGCGTCGAAGTCGCGCAGGGCGCGCAGATCCTCGATCGTGTGTCTCGCGCTGAGCGAGTCCCCGCGTTCAACGGAAACGTAGCCGCAGGCTTCCATCAGCTTGAAGCGCGCACCTTTGTGGAGCGCCTCGACGTAGAGCGCGTAATCCTCGCCGAGGCGAAGATCTTCTCGGTAGGTGAGGCCGCGTTCGAGGAGAAAGCGTCTGGAAATGAGGGGCTTCAGGAAGCCCATTTCGCGGCGCGGCTGGTTGGGCTGCGTGATGTTGCTGCGGACAAATTCCTCCAGTCCCACGAATCGCGTGCGCCCGTTGCGAAGCCCGAGAAGATCACGGGCCTTGATGGTGGGATCTTCGGTTGTACAGAAGAAAAGATCGTCGCCCAGCACATCGCAGTCGGCCGCTTGCGGGAGCATCTTCGACAGGCGATCGGGCAACATGAAATCATCTGAATCCAGCACGCAGACGAAATCCGCCGTGGACCGAGCGAGTGCTATGTTGCGGGCCGCGGCGGGGCCCCTGTTTTCCGGCAGCGCGATTGCAATCAGCCGCTCGCTGCCCTGCGCAGACGCGTGTGCGGCTGCGAGCGTGTCGTCTTCAGACCCATCGTCCACGACGATGATCTCCGTTACGCAAGCTTGCTGCAAAGCTGAAGTTACAGCGCGTCCGATCGTCGCTTCCGCGTTTTTCGCGGCCATGATGATGCAAACAGATTGAGCTGCCGTGGAAGTGAGAGGTTCGCTCATAGATGTCACTCGGCCTTGTCCTTCGTCCATACGCGACACAGCCGCATTCATTGCAAGCTTATCCAGAGTTCGATTCTCGGAAAATTGATTCACATCCTAAATGCGCCTTTTCAACGTTGGTGCTTAAGGCTATCTCGTTGCAGGAGCAGCAGGAGAGACCGGCACGTGAAAGTCGTTTACTTCGTTCACAACGTCGGTGACCCCGCTGTCGCGCGACGGGTCGAGATGCTCCGGGCCGGCGGCGCTGAGGTCGTGGTGATCGGCTTTCGGAGAGACCGGCAGGCGCCGCTCTGCATTCCAGGTGTCGAGGTGCTCGAACTCGGGCAGAGCTTCGATGCGCGTTTCCTGCAACGCAGCACGCTTGTCCTCCGCTCACTTGCACAACTTTCCCGTTATCGGAAGGTGTTCGGCTCAGCCGACGTGATCGTCGCGCGTAATCTGGAAATGCTGGTGCTGGCCGCGCGAGCCCGGAACCTCGCTGGGAGGCCAGTGCCCCTGGTATACGAAAGCCTCGATATCCATCGTCTGCTTCTTGCAAAGGGTCTTGCGGGCAGGGGACTTCGGGCGCTGGAGCGGCGGTTGATGAAAAGCTGCGATCTCCTCATCGTCAGTTCTCCTGCCTTTCTCAGCCGCTATTTCGAGCCTGTTCAGAACGTCAGGATGCCGCATCTGCTCATCGAAAACCGGATGGTTCGACTGAACGGCGCGACAATCATCGACCGCGACGCCGGGCATACCGTCCTGCCATTGGGGCCACCCTGGCGGATCGGCTGGTTCGGCATGATCCGATGTCAGAGGAGCCTCGACATATTGACGGAGCTCGCCCGTGCGCATCCCGGTCTCATCGAAGTCGTGATCCGGGGGCGGCCGTCATCGTCGGAGTTTCGAGATTTCGAAGGTCAGGTCGCAGGCGCGCCGGGCGTGCGATATCTGGGCGTCTACAAGCCTGGCGATTTGCCCTCGATGTATCAGGATGTGCATTTCACCTGGGCGATCGATTATTTCGAAGCCGGCCAGAACTCAGACTGGTTGCTGCCGAACCGTCTTTACGAAGGGAGCGCGCATGGCGCGGTGCCCATCGCGTTGAGTTCAGTCGAGACGGGCCGGTGGCTCGCGGCCCGAAACGCGGGCCTTCGCCTCGAAGCGATCTCCGATCTGCGCGGCGCGCTGGAAGACATGACAGGTGTCGAGTTTATGCGGCTGCGCCGTTCCGTTGCGGAAATTCCGCTGCATGATCTCGTTGCGATGCAGGCCGATTGCGTGGAACTCGTGGTACGCCTCGAGGCGCTTGGCCGCTCTCAGTAGAGCTCGAGGTCGCGTGCCCCAATCATGCTGCTGAGTGCGCCCACGTGGAGCGCGCCACGCACGAGAGATTGCCGCCATGCGGGTGGGGAACCGACATGCAGCGCCGCGAGGCCAAAACAAAACCCGGCTTTAAGGAAAAGCTTCGGGATGGCCACAACGGGCCGTTCGCCGTTGGAGCGAAGAATGCGCGCGTGCGTCTGGCCAGCGCGGAACGAGCGCTTGACGAGCCATTTTAGATTGATGCGCGCCGGGTTTACCTCCTCGCGCATGATCGCTTCGTCCGCGAAGACGAATCTCGCTCCATCTCGCGAGAGCGTGTGGAAAAACAGCGTGTCCTCGCCGCCCGATCTGCCAAGCTCGGGCTTGAACCTGAGCGGGCCGACTGTGGCGCTGCGCATCAGCACATTGCAGGTGTAGCCGGTGACGATCGTGTCATCGGGCAGAATTGTCGGCAGCGTGGAATGCAGATCCGCCGCACGCGCCCATCCCGGCGATCCCTGCGGGTAGCTGGCTTTCACCGGCCCGAAGACGACATCCGCGCCGGTGGCGTCAGCCTTTTCAACAAGGGCCGTGAGCCAATGCGGGGTTGCGATCAGATCGTCGTCGAGAAAGGCGACCAGGGGCGCCGTTGCCGCGTCGAGACAGGCGTTGCGCGCAATGGAGATGTTACGCGCGGGGGCGTGCACATAGAGAAGATCGATGCCGAGTTCGTCAGCAAGGCCGCGCAGCAAGCTCTCGGCGGACGGTGTCTCGTCGTTGTCAGCGACCACAATCCTGACATGAGTGGAAGCTGGCAGTCCGCTCTGGGCCGCGACCGACCTGAGCGTGTCCGACACAGACTCCCGGCGGTACGTGCAAATGCAGACATCGATGGTTGGGACCGAAAGCACGGGGTTCTCCTCGAACATTGGTCACTATACAAGACTCACGCGGACGTGGACAATCCACGTCGGATAGGCCTGTTCCAGAGATCGCCAATATGCCTGATGTCAGTATCGTCATTGCCTGCTGGAACGCCGAGGCTTTTCTGCCGACCGCGATATCGACCGCGCTCGGCCAGACCGGGGTCAACGTCGAAGTGCTCGTCTGTGACGACGCTTCCACGGATGGAACGGCGCGGCTCATGGCGTCCTACGACGATCCGCGCATTCGCAGCTTGAGGCTGCCCGTGAATCGTGGCCCTGCCGGCGCCCGCAATGCTGGATTCGCCGCAGCGAAGGGAAGCTGGATACTAGTGCTGGATGCGGACGATGTGATGGAGCCCGGCCGCGCGGCGGAATTGATCCAGCTCGCCAAAAAACATGACGCGGATATCGTGGCCGACAATTTCTGGATCGAATCCGCTGCCGCGCCCGGAATTCGCAAATTGCATATTCCCGAGGTTCTGGATGGCTCTGTCGAGCGCATGGGGCTCGCCGATTATGCCGCTGCGAACATTCTCTTCGGCTCGCGTCCGGCCTTCGGTTATCTGAAGCCCATCTTCCGTCGCGCGTTCCTCGAAGGCGCTCGCCTCTGCTACGACGAGAGCCTTCGCGTCGGCGAAGACTTTGCACTCGTTGCGGAAGGCATCGCGCGCGGGGCGCGTTTCGTGAGGAGCCGCACCGCCGGTTACGTTTATGTTACGCACAGCGGCTCGATCTCACATCGCCTGAAGCTTCGCGATCTTCATCAGATGATCTCGTTCGACAAGCGCTTTCTTGGCGCTCATCTTGAGCTAGGCGGCAGTGAACGCGCCGCCTTCGAGGCGCATCTGCACGCGCTGGAGAGAGGCGAGGCCTTCACCATGATGGTGGAGCACCTGAAGAACCGGTCCGTCGGAAGTTTTCTGAAAACCGCTCTCCAGCATCCCTCGGCCTTGGGGCTGCTATCGATGCCGATCAAAGCGCGGCTGGCCCGCCTTGCTGCGAAGGTGTCGCCAGCCAGGCTTGCGAAGGGCGTCTAGTAGACGCCCTTCGCCTTGATGACAGCCGGAACAGTCAGCATCAGGATGACGATATCTCGGGCGAAGGACCAGTTCGTCACGTAGTCCTGATCCAGCGCGACCCGCTGGTCATAACCCGTGTCATTGCGTCCGCTCACCTGCCAGCGGCCGGTGAGGCCGGGGCGGGCGCGGCTGTACTCGCGAAAAGCCGAGCCGTAGCGGTAGATCTCTTCTTCAACGATCGGCCGCGGGCCCACGAAGCTCATGTCGCCCATGATGATGTTGAAGATCTGGGGCAACTCGTCGAGGCTTGTCTTGCGAAGGATGCGGCCCAGCTGCGTCACACGGGGATCGAACGTGAGCTTGCGCGTCAACGTCCACTCCTCGAGCGCGTCGGGATTGCTGGCGAGGTGGCTCCGCAGGACTTCGTCGCCGTTGAGCACCATGGAGCGGAACTTGAAGCAGGCGAACTTCGCGCCGCCCCGTCCGATCCGTGTATGGCGAATGAACACAGGCCCGCCATCCAGAACGAGGATCAGCAGACTCAGGAGTATGAGCAGCGGTGCAACGAGAACCACTGCGAACAAGCTCACGCACAGGTCAAACACACGCTTGGTGCGCCCGCCAATAGGAGCATCCGGCGCATCGGTGATAAGCGCCGCAAAGTCGGTCGAGTCTTGGATCGCCACAGCCAACCCCACTAAATCTGACAGATCCTAACGCGCTGGGAGAGGCTTTTTTGATGCCACTTACGCAACTGGTTCAATGCGTAGTATCCCTAGTAGCGAAACCCAACATGCCATGCTGGGTTTATCGAATCAAGACGATTTGACAAGAAATTAATATGCATTCTACCAACTAATCTTGAGCTCGGCTTTGAAACTAAGCATAAACACGGAATCTAACCATTAATTACAAAAGTTTACTCCTGTGTTCGGAACTAATCTCGGACGGCCACCCGCACAGGGGCAAGTTGCCTAATTTTTGTCACAAACACGGCAGACCGTTGCTGCAATGCAACATTAACCCTGAATCTTGAGCCCCGCGTGCCAGTGAACATCAGGTGAAAGAGCGCCTCCGTGGGCGTTCTTCACGATAAAGCGAGGTAGCTCGAACAGCCCCGCATTTCGCCCGCTCCCACAGTTACGGCAGCCGTATCTAAACTTGGCCTCGACCATTAGGTCCAGAATTTCCGAATCGTAGCACCCATTCGGGTAGGCGAGGCCGCGCACCTCCCGCCCCGTCAAAGCTTCAAGCGCTCGCCGGCTGCCGCCTAGTTCTTCGGTCTGGGCGGCTCGATCGAGGACCGTGAGATTCGGATGGCTGATCGTGTGCGCACCGATCTCCATGCGCTGGTCTGATGCCAATGCGCGCAACTCGACTGGTGTCATGGCGCGACGGGACGGAATGACACCCTCGGCCCGACCAGCATTCTCGAGAAGCTCAACGAGGGCTGCGTCACGCCGGGCAGGCGACAACCGAAACAGATGATGCCACGCTTGCTTCATCGCCTCGTGCCGCGCGGTCGGGGCAGGGTCGTCCCACCGCCAATGGCGGTGAATCCAGCTCTCAGTTTCCGAATAATCGGTCGCGCCCGCCAGATGCAGGAGCAGCGGTTCCGTTGATGGGGAGAGCTCCACTGTCGCAGGCAGCTGACCCGGATGGATGAACAGTCGCTCGATAGCGTCCCACCAGAATTCGCGACCGCTTTCGACATAGCCCGAGGCGACGAAGAAGGTCGCGGGAATGTCGAGCTCCGAGAGAATGGGGTAGGCGCTCAGATAGTTGTCTGCATAGCCGTCGTCGAAGCTGATCGCTACGCGCTGGCGGGCGTCTTTGCCCTGCTCGATCCGCTGGACAAGATCCGCCACCGTCGAGAAGCGGAGGCCCTGCGCTTTCATCCAAAGAATTTGCGCACGGAAGTTGTCCGGCGACACGCAGAGATCCCAGGGGTCCTGAATGTCGTCGGCGATGCGGTGATACATCAGCACTGCGTAGCCCGGCGTGCGACGCAGGTAAGCGCTCAGCGAGGACAGGGTGCGACGGGCCAGCCCTCGGGGTGCGTTGGGCATCTTCAACGAATATCCGTGTAGTTTGGAATGAATTCCTCGACCCGGGCTGCGGATCGCGTGCCGATGCGCGATTCCACCGCCTTCAGGCCCTGCCACGAGCGGGCGGGCAGCCAAGCCCCGGCGCGAATGATCGCACGATCCCGGCGGCGAACAAGGCTCCAGCCCTCGGGGAAGGCTTCCAGCAGCAGACGCACGCCGCCCGGACCACTGGTCATGTCCGCCGTTTCGATCACATGCGTCGCCACGTAACTGAAACTTGCATCCCACCCTGGCCACAGAGCCGGCTCGAAGGCGCTGCGCGCTGCGCTCAGATCCGTCAGCGCGCGCCCGGCTGCTGCAAGTTCGGACTCGCTCACGATATGATCCGGCTGGCAGAGGTCGACGAGGGGCCAGAGGTCGAGCGGTAGTCCGAGGCGCCTGAAGTTTTCCGCCAGAATGCGATAATGCGTATGGCGCACGGTCATTCTGTGACGCGTCATGACGCTTTCATGGTGGCGCCGGATCGCGATCAGCTTGCGCGGCAGGATCTTGATGCGATGGTTTTGGCTGATCCTCCGGAACAGGTCGAAATCCTCGGCGTGAGGATATTCATGATCGTATCTCAGCGCGTCCGGTCCCTTCATCAGATCACCCCGGAACATGGCGCTCGGATGAACAAACGGTGGCTGAAACAGGCAGCGAACGGCTGTCTGGGCGTCTGTCGTGTCGAGGTCCTGGAACCCGGGGTTCAGCAGCCAGCCGGGACGGAACAAAAGGTGGTGGGTTGTTCCGCAGAGTGCAAGATTCGGGTTTTTCTCGAAACTCTCGACCTGTTCTGCGATGCGCGTGGGTAGGCAGATGTCATCTGCATCCATCCTCGCGATGAGAGATCCTTGCGCGCGATCCAGAGCAGCGTTCAGGGTCGCGATGAGGCCGCGGTTTTCCTGCGATGTGACATGGATGCGCGAGTCGCGCCTGGCGAGATCCGCGAGGACTGCGCCAGATCCATCCGTCGAGCCGTCGTCGATTGCGAGAATCTCGAGGTTATCGTAGGTCTGCCGGCTCACGCTGTTTACTGCGGGGCGTAGATATTCGCCCGCATTGAACACGGGGAGAATGATCGACACTAACGGCCCAGACCTCATGACGGCCCTCGATAATTGCTCTCGTGTGATCCAGCGATCAGGCGCGAAGCCCCTTGAAGGCGTAGGAGAAGATACCGCGGATGTTTCTAGCGATCTTGTGACGTGAGAAGACGCCGAACTGCGGCTGGTAGGTCTTGGGCCCGAAGAGTTCGCGCAACGAGGCCTTCAGATCCCAATAGAACTGCCGGACGAAGGCGGGGTGACGAAGAGCATATTTGGCGTAAATCGCGCCTTCGCCGAGATCGTAGTTACGCAACAATTGTTGTATGTCGGCCAGCGATTTCCTCCCGTGATAATGGCGCACTGTCATGTCAGGCACGTATTCGATCGGAAATCCCGCGAGATAGGCGCGGAAAATAAAGTCTGTATCCTCCGCGGCGGGAAACATACCGCCAGCACCAAAACGCTCGTCGAAATCACCCACCTTTTCGATCACTTCCCGACGCATGGCCATGTTGCAGCCGAGGATGCAGCCGCCGAGATGAAGCATGCGGAGGTTGGTCTTGCGAATGTGGTAGCGAAAGGTCGAGCAGTCCGTCTTGACGGTGAACGGAAGATCCGTCGCGTCCCCGAGTTCGACGCGTCCTCCTCTGAGCACGGGTCCGGAGTCTGTCGCATCGTGAGCGAGAAGGTCCTTGATATAATTCAGCTCAAGGCGGCAATCGTCGTCCGTGAATACGACGAGCCTACCGCGCGCGGTGGCCACGCCGCTGTTTCGTGCGACCGACAAGCCCACGCGCGGTTGCTCCACGACATCAACCGCGATGGGTGAGTTTCGCGCCCATTCGCGTACGATCGAAGCCGTTCCGTCCCGGGAGCCGTTGTCCACAACCACGATTTGCAGCTCAGCTTTTGCTTCGCAGTGCGCCGCTGAATCCGCGATGGATTGCAGGCAATTCAGAATTGCATGGGCCCGGTTGCGCGTGCACACCACGACACTGACATCTGTCATTTGCGGCTCCGCTCGCGTCATCGCCGGAACTTGCGGTGTGCGAGTTGAAGCCAGACTAGTGAGCGAATTTCTGCAGGTCAATTTTCAGGGCTATTGAACCGCCTTATTGTAAATTACTGACCAAGCACTTTCACGGAGATCAGCAGTTCAGCTCGGCGCTGTCCGTATCAACCTCGAATATTCACCAATTCGATTAAGGTTTATCCGACTAATTATAACTAACCCAATGACAAATCTGAAGAAATCGCTTCCTAATCCGAGCAAGGGGCAGCTGTTCAGAGTGGAGTTGTTGTTCGATGAGTACCCATCAAGATCTCAGCGAAGGAAGAAACCGTCGTCATTTCGTGCGTATCGCCGCTGCATTCACGGCGACCGCCGCACTGCCCATAATTTTGCGCGATAACGCGGTTGCGGCGGGACGGCATTCTGATCCTGAACTATGCGAGCCGCTCTGCCTGCTTCGTGGCGCGCAGGTGCAAACATGGCGTGGCGACGTCCCCGTCGAGGCGCTCGAACGCGGCGACCGCGTGCAGACGGACGCCGGCGCGTTCAAAACGGTGAAATGGATCGGGCGCAAGGTTTATCGTCGTGCTCCGGGAGCGGCATGGCCCGCGTCGGTCGATCCCGTGCGCATCATGCGCTCGGCGATAGAGCCTGGAGTACCCAGCCGGGACCTGTTTATTTCTCCGGAGCATGCACTGTTTCTCAGTGGTAACCTCATTCCCGTGAAACACCTGATCAACGGCATTACGATTGCGCAGGGTGTTCACGACAGCGACGTGATTGAATACTTCCACGTGGAATGCGAAGCGCACGAAGTCATATTCGCCGAGGGCGTCGCGGTCGAGACGCTGCGCGTGACGACCTCCTATGAAGCCTTCGGCAATTTTGCGGAGCATGCACGTCTGTTCGGCGACAAGCAGGTTCAGATGGAATCCTACGCGCCGGTTCTGGGTTATTGGAGCGCACGGGACGATGCTATTGCGCTGCTGCGACAGGCGGCATCCATGTGTGTGGATATGCGCGACCCAATCCAGATTGCCTACGATCGCCTGGCAGATAGGGCACGCCTGATGGTGCGAAGCGGCGGACTGTCTTCACCGGCACTGCACGCCTGACGAGGGTCGCTATTCACGGTCGAGAATGTCGCGTACCTTCTTGGCGAGATCTCCGAACGAGAAGGGTTTTGTGATCAGTTGCACGCCGGGGTCCAAGCGCCCGTGATGCACGATGGCATTGCGGGCGTAGCCAGTGGTGAAGAGGACTTTCAGGGCAGGGCGCAAAAGCGTCGCCTTGGCAGATACATCAGCGCCTGTCATGCCGCCGGGCAGAACGATGTCGGAGAACAGCAGGTCAACGCGCGGCGCTGACGACAGGATCGTGAGAGCCGTGGGGCCATCCTGCGCCTCGAGCACGTTGTAGCCGAGCTCGCGGAAAATCTCGACGGAATACGTCCGCACGTCATCGTCATCCTCGACGACGAGGATCGTTTCCTCCGCTTCGCCTTCAGGCAGCGCTTCGTCGACAATAGTTTCCTCGATGGCGCCCGGGCCATGATAGCGGGGTAGGTAAACCTTGACTGTCGTGCCTTCGCCGATTTCGGAGTAAAGCTTCACGTGACCGCCGGACTGCTTGACGAAGCCGTAGACCTGCGAGAGGCCGAGGCCCGTTCCCTTGCCAGGATCCTTCGTGGTGAAAAAGGGCTCGAACACACGCTGCATGGTGGCCGCGTCCATGCCCGTTCCCGTATCCGACACGCAGATGACGACATACTGGCCGGGCGCGACCTCGACATGCGCGGAGGTGTAATTGTCGTCGATATGCGCGTTCGCCGTTTCGATGGTCAGCTTGCCGCCCGTGATCATTGCATCGCGCGCATTGACCGCGAGGTTGAGAAGCGTGCTTTCCAACTGGTTGGAATCGACCTCGACGCGCCAGAGGCCGGCCGACAGCACGGTCTCGATGGCAATGGTTTCGCCCAAGGTACGGTGGACGAGCTCGGACATTCCGCCCACGAGAGTATTGATGTCGACCGGCTTGGGATCGAGCGGTTGCTTGCGTGAGAAGGCAAGAAGCCTTTGTGTAAGGGACGCCGCACGGCGTGCGCCGGTCATCGCATGATCGGCAGCCCTGCGCAGGCGCGCCTGCTCATGAGGAAGATTGCGCTGCAAGGTTTCCAGGTTACCGCACACGATCTGCAGCAGATTGTTGAAGTCGTGGGCGACGCCTCCGGTGAGTTGACCCACGGCTTCCATCTTCTGCGCCTGCCGCAACTGCTCTTCGTTGAGCCGAAGCGAGCGCGTGCGCTCCTCCACCTGCTGCTCGAGCGTTGCATTAAGTGACTGTAGGGCGTGTTCCGCACGCTTCTGCTCGGTGATGTCGTGGCCTTGCACGAAAATTCCAGTGACCGCACCGTCCGGTGCGCGGATCGGCTGATAGACGAAGTCGAGGAAGCGGCTCTCGCTTGGTTGTTGCGGCGTCGCCTTCAGCTGAACTTCTACCGCTCGTCCGACGAAGGGTTCGCCTGTCGTGAATACCCGATCGAGCAGGGCTGCGAAGCCCTGCGCGACGACCTCGGGCAAGGCATCCGCGACCCGGCGGCCAACGACGTCGCGCTGGCCGACAAGGTTCAGATAGGCGGAATTCGCGAGCTGAAAAATATGTGTGGGGCCGACGAGCAGGGCCATGAAGCTCGGCGTCATCTCGAACAGATCCCGAAGACGGCTATGCTCTTCCTGCAGGACCTGATTGGCCATTTCGAGGGCCTGCGCCCGCTTGAACACCTTGCCTTCGATCTGCATGGACGACGCGGATTTTGCGGCTTGGCGCAGCAGGTGTAGCTCGGTCACATCGACTGTATGCTGAAGGATGAAGGTGACTGAACCGTCTGCGGCGAGGAGGGGCGTGTGCGTCGCGCTCCAGTACCTGTCATCGAGCGTGCCATCGGGATTGGCAATGGCGTAGCGAATTAGGGGGATTTCGTCGACAGCCCTTGTTTCGAGCACGCGCGCGAAGGACTGGCGCAAGGCGCGGCCGCTTTCCTCCTCGGGGTCGCTGGGAAAGGCATCGAAGATGTTTCGTCCCACGATGTCTTCGCGTTCTCTCATCGTGACGTGCAGATACGCCCTGTTCATTCCGATGATGATCAGGTTCGGATCGATGATGACGTAGGGATTCGGAGACGAGTCGAACAATTCCGCAATGTCGACGCGGTCCAGGCTGGCGTTCCGGAACAGAAGAATTCTCCGATTTCTGGGCGGGATGTCGTGAAAACATCCCACGCCAAATGAGGCCGACTCTGTAAACTTCATAAACGCAAGCGGCGAGGCAATGCAAACGGGGAAGAGCAATTTCCAGTACAGAAAAGCGGCGACGTTGGGAGCAGGCTTCAGCTGTGCTTGCGTTAGGCTAAATTGCCTGATGGCTCCGGCGCCTGTGCAGGTTTCCAGTTTTGTTGTGGTGCAGCAAAAAATACCGCAGCGCCAAAGGTTCAAATGTGCCGTCGGAGGCGTAGACAGACGGCGTGCGACAGCTACACTGCTCCCAACAAAAAAGTGATCCGGGAGGAGCAGATGCTGCGAGTGAGCCGACGGGCTTTGGCGTCTTTCTGCGTTTGCGTAGCCGCATTCGCCTTCGGGCCGGGTGCTGGCGCAAAGGCCCAGACAGCGGAGGAATTCTACAAGGGCAAGACGGTCACGATCATCGCGGGCTTCGGACCTGGCGGGGGCTACGATCTCTATGCACGCGTTCTTGCTCGCTACATCGGCAATTACATTCCCGGGAAGCCGAATGTCCTGGTGCAGAACATGGAGGGCGCCGGCAGCGTCCGCGCCGCGAACTACGTTTATGTGACGGCGGCAAAGGACGGGACCACGATCGCGGCCGTGAACCAGAACATGCCGATGTATCAGCTACTCGGCGGCAAGGCCGCGCAGTTCGATGCAGGCAAGCTCGCGTGGATCGGCAGCATGGGAGGTTCGAACGGCCTCCTCTACACCTGGCACACCAGCAAGACGAAAACGATCGACGATGCGAAGAGGAACGTCGTCATGCTCGGTGGCACAGGCACCAATTCAGACTCCCACATTTTTCCGACGCTTATCAACAATCTGCTCGGGACGAAATTCAAGGTCATCAACGGCTATTCCGGCGGCAGCAAGGAAGTACATCTCGCGCTTGAACGCGGCGAGGTGGAAGGGCGTGGCGGCAACGCCTGGGCCAGCCTGAAGAGCAGCAACAAGGAATGGCTCGACCAGAAGAAGCTGAATTTTATCGTGCAAATCGGACTCGAACGCGAGCCTGAACTGCCAGACGTTCCTCTCCTGCTCGACCTTGTGAAAAGCGATACGGACAAGCAGATCGTGACGCTCGTCAGCCTGCCGACGTTCCTCGGTTATGCGCATTGGGTGTCGCCCGAAGTGCCAGCCGACAGGCTCGCAGCCCTTCGCGCGGCTTATTCAAAGACCATGCAGGATCCGGCCTTTCTGGCCGAGACCAGGAAGCTCGACATGATGCTGCGCCCGCAATCGGGAGAGCAGCTCACGGCCCTTGTGCAGCGTGTCGCGAATACACCCAAGGACATCATCAACAGGGCAGCGAAAGCTCTGGAGTGGACAGAATAAAGCAGCGCCGCAAAACGAGCGCGAATGAGGGAGGATCTGGGAATGGCGGAGATATTCGTCGTCAAGGCGTCGGACTTCGGTGAGGGAGACCGGCGCATCGTGCGGGCGGGGCAGAACGAGATCGGCGTGTTCCATCACGAGGGCGCCTATTACGCCTACGCCAATCAATGCGTCCATTCGGGCGGCCCCGCCTGCGAGGGCGTGATGATCCACAAGGTTCTCGACGTTATAGGAGAGGATCGCACCTATCAGGGTCAGGTGTTTTCCGACGAGATGCATTTCGTGTGCCCGTGGCATGGGTACGAATATGAGCTCAAGACGGGCATCTGCGCGGGTAACCGCAAGCTCAAGCTGAAGAAATACGACGTCGTGCGCCGTGGCGACGACATTTTCGTCATCGCCTGACCGAAGGGGCCCATCATGAACGTCCAGACACCCGTGAATGAAGTCCGTGAGCTCCACTTCGACAGGTTCTCATCATCCGATTCCCTCGCCAAGGCCGCCGAACAGGCGCGCAAACGCAATTACCAGGACTTTTTGATCGTCGACGTGGATTCGCATCACTACGAAAGCGAATCCTATGCGGAGGTCTTCCAGTACATCGAGAGCCCTGTGCTGCGAAAATCCTTCATGGAATCGGCGAGCAGGGGCGGGCGCTCCAGCATGCTCGGGGGCTCCGTCGGCTATCAGGACATCAGCGGCCGCATCACGCGCCACTGGCTTCGCAAGCACGAGAAGGTCGAGGGTCCCAAGCATCGCGACGTGGTCACCACGACGCGCTGGATGGATGCCATGGGCGTAGATTACGCCTGCCTGTTCCCGACGCCGATGCTGTTCCTAGGAACGCATCCGCAGGTCGAAATCGAGGTGGCGCTGAGCCGCGCCTACAATCGCTGGCTTTGTGAAAAGGTGCTTGCCGAAGAGCCGCGTATCGTCTCGATGCTCTATCTGCCTTTCAACGATCCAGAAGCGACCTATCAGATGGTCAAGGATTTCGGCGACAAGAAGGGCGTCGTCGGCTTCATGGTCACCGCGCCGCGCTACAAGCCGGTGCACGACAATGCCTATATGAAGACCTATGCGCTGCTGGAAGAAATGGGCAAGCCGATTTCGTTCCACGCCGCTTATAACTGGAACGATCAGTCACTTTCGCTCCTCAATCGGTTCATCTCGGTTCATGCGCTCGGTTTCATGTGGTTCAACATGGTGCACATGACCAACTGGGTCGTGAACGGCATCCCCGAGCGTTTCCCCAAGCTCAAGGTGATGTGGATCGAAAGCGGGCTCACCTGGGCGTACAGCCTGATGCAGCGGCTCGATCATTCATATCTCATGCGCACGTCTGACTGCCCGTCGCTCAAGCGCAAGCCAAGCGAATATATGCGCGAGATGTATTTCAGCTCGCAGCCGATGGAGATGCCGGACGATCCCTCGATCCTCGAAGCGACGTTCAAGATGATCAACGCAGAAACGCAGCTCGTCTGGTCGTCGGACTATCCGCATTGGGATTTCGACCTTCCGGGCGTGATCTACGACCTTCCGTTCCTCAACGAAACGGCGAAGCGCAACATTCTCGGCGGCAACGCGGCCAAGCTTTTCGGCCTCGACACGAAGCCGGTCAAGAACATCCCGCCGGGTCCCCCGCGCTGAGGATCAAACAGAGCCCAGCGCGAGCAGCATGTCGGAAAAGCGCTCGCCCTGGACGAGGATATGGCTCCGCAGGCGAGACGCCGTGAGATCGGCATCGCCTGCGCGCAGGGCCTCGAGCACACCTTCATGCTCTGCCAGCGAACGGCTCAGCCGGTGCCGTGCGCGTAGCTGGATGCGCCGGTAGGGGCTCAGCCGTTTGTGCAAAGCGTGGGCCTGTTCGGCGAGGAAGCTGTTGCGGCTCGCGCGATAGATGGCTTCGTGAAAGGTGCGGTTCACGGCGTAGTAGGTTTCCGTATCTTCCGCATGGGCCGCGCCTATGCAGGCATGGTGGGCATCTGCGATCGCGTTTTCGTCCTGGGCCGTCAAGCGACGGGCGGCGAGGCGGCCGCATGCGGCTTCCAACTCGGCCATGGTCTCGAACATTTCGACGAGCCGTTGCGGGGAGGGCGTGCTGACGAAGGCACCCCGGCGCGGACGGATTTCCACCAGCCCTTCGGCGCCCAGTTGCGCCAGCGCCTCCCGAATCGGGGTGCGGGACACGCCATAGCGTTCGGCCAGGCCCAGCTCGTCCAGGTGCGCGCCCGGTGCGAACTCGCCCGAGACGATCGCATCTTCCAACTGCTGTTTGAGGGGCGACGTGTGCTTCATCCCAAGCCTTTTGTATTATTGGGGATAGATCCTGCATACAATCCAATTGACTCTCGTATAACGCTATGGACAGCTACGCGCCAGCAAAAGAGCCGCCCTCAAGGATCGGCCCCAAGGAGGAACACCGATGCAATTCACCCGACGCCATGTTCTTGCCGGCTCCATCGCAGCGCCCGCCATCCTCACCTTCGGCGGCGCGCGCGCAGCCACCATGCTGAAGATCTCGCACCAGTTTCCGGGCTCCACGGGCAAGGACGGCGATTTTCGCGATCAGCTCTGCCGCAAGTTCGCCGAGGACATCGCCAAGAAGAGCAATGGAGACGTTGAAGCGCAGGTTTATGCCGGTTCGTCGCTGATGAAGGTGAATTCGCAGGTCTCCTCGATGCGCAAGGGCGCGCTCGACATGTCTCTCGTGCCGATTTCCTATGCGGGCGGCGAGATGCCCGAAGTGAATATCGGCCTGATGCCCGCGCTCGTCAGCTCCTATGCGCAGGGCCTCGCCTGGAAGAAGGCAGCCATCGGGCAGGAATTCACGAAGTTCCTCGACGACAAGGGGATCATGATCGTCACCTGGCTGTGGCAGGCGGGCGGGGTTGCGAGCCGCGCAACGCCGCTGGTCAATCCCGAAGATGCGAAGGGCATGAAGATCCGCGGCGGCTCGCGCGAGATGGATCTCATGCTGCAGGCCGCCGGAGCCGCGGTGCTTTCGCTTCCTTCCAACGAGCTTTATGCCGCCATGCAGACGGGTGCGTGCGATGCTGGCTACACCTCGTCCACCAGCCTCATCTCGTTCCGGTTGGAGGAGATTGCCAAGCACCTGACCACCGGGCGTGGCAAATCCTACTGGTACATGCTGGAGCCGCTGATGATCTCGAAAGCGATCTTCGCTGCGATGCCGAAAAAGCAGCAGGACCTCGTGATGGAAGTCGGCGAGGGCCTTGAAGCCTATGGTCGCGATGCCGCCATGGCCGATGACGAACTGGTCGCCAAGATCTACGAGAAGGCCGGTGCCAAGATCCACGATCTCGACGACAGCGTGGTCGAGAAATGGCGCGTCATTGCACGCGACACCGCCTGGAAGGACTATGCGGCGAAAAACGCGAATTGCGCGAAGCTGCTGAAACTCGCTGAAGCTGTCCCCGCATGAGCGCGCATGGGTTCGAGCTGCCGGGTGTTGCGCCCGCACCCACGCCGACGGCCAGTCCCGTCGTTGCGTGGGCGCAGGCCTCGCTCGCGCTGATCAACAAGGTCATTCTTGTCGGATCTTCCATCGCGCTCATCGCGGCCAGCCTGATCCTGAGCTACAGCGTTCTCGTGCGCTATTACTTCAAGGCGGCGACCTATTGGCAGGACGAGGCATCCGTCTTCCTGCTCGTCGGCGCGACGTTCCTGACGGCGGCCTATGTGCAGTCGCGGCGCGGGCATGTCGCCATTGATGCTCTGGCGGGCCTTCTTTCGGCGCGTGTGAACCGTGCGCGAATTTTCATCGTTGATATCGCGACGTTCCTCTTCTGCGCTTTCTTCTCCTGGAAATCGTGGACGTTGTTCGAAGAGGCGTGGACCGATGGGCAGGTGACCTCTTCGACATGGGCGCCCCCTCTGTGGATGCCATATTCCATCATGGCAGCCGGTATGACTTTGCTTTGCGCGCAGGTGTTGTTGCAGATTATCGTCGCCATCGACGGAGAAGCCCGCAGATGAGCACGTTCGCAGTCGGCCTTCTCTACGGCGGAGCGACGCTGACGGCCATGTTCGTGGGCATGCCGATCGCTTTTGCGCTCGGCACCGTCGCCGTCATCTTCATGTATTTCCTCATGCCGGCCGCCTCACTCGACACGGTGACGCAGAACGTCTTCGAAGAGCTGGCGTCGATCACGCTGCTCTCGATCCCGCTGTTCATCCTGAAGGGCGCGGCCATCGGCAAATCGCGCGCGGGGCAAGACCTTTATTCGGCGCTTCACGCGTGGATGCATCGGGTGCCCGGTGGTCTCGGTATTGCCAATGTCTTCGCTTGCGCGCTGTTCGCCGCCATGGCGGGATCGTCGCCCGCGACCTGTTCGGCCATCGGGTCCGCCGGCATTCCGGAGATGCGTAAGCGCGGCTACTCCGGCTCCTTCGCGGCGGGCATCATCGCAGCGGGCGGCACGCTCGGCATTCTGCTGCCGCCGTCGATCACCATGATCCTCTATGCTGTCGCTTCTGAGCAATCGCTGGGACGTCTGTTCCTCGCCGGCATCGGCCCGGGCCTGCTGCTCGTTACATTGTTCGCGGGCTATGCCGTCATCCGTTTCCGCCAGGAATATGCGACGGCCAAGCGCGTTTACGAGCAGACCGGGCGTTCGCATGAGATCCTCGAACGCCACGTTTACACGATGGCGCAAAAGCTCAATGTTCTGCCGCGCGTCCTGCCTTTCGTGCTCTTGCTTACGGGCGTGATGTTCGCGCTTTATGGCGGGTATGCGACGCCATCCGAGACGGCGGGCCTCGGCGGGTTGCTCGCACTGGCGCTGATCGCGATGATCTACGGCGTCTGGCGTCCCAGCGATCTCGAGCCCATTCTCAGCTCGACGCTGCGCGAGTCGACCATGCTGATGATGATCATCGGCATGTCCCTGCTGTATTCGTACGTGATGAGCTATCTGCATATCTCGCAGGGGGCGGCGACGGCTATCGTTGCCATGCAGCTGGACAAATGGCTGCTGCTCGCAACCATTCTGGTGCTCGTAGTGGTACTCGGCTTCTTCCTGCCGCCGGTGTCGATCATTCTGATGACCGCGCCGATCATCCTGCCGCCGATCAAGGCCGCCGGTTTCGATCTCATCTGGTTCGGGGTGGTGATGACGATCGTCATGGAACTTGGCCTCATCCATCCACCGGTGGGGCTGAACATCTTCGTCATCCGCAACATCGCGCCGGACATTCCGCTGCGCGATGTCATCATGGGAACGTTGCCCTTCGTCGTCCTGATGATACTGGCAGTGATCCTTCTCTGCTTCGTCCCCTCGATCTCGACATTCCTGCCCGATCTCGTCATGGGACGGGCGAGCGTACGCTGACGCGTCGTTTTGCTTCGGATTTGAACATGAGCTCCAATCTCTTCGATCTCCTCGAACGCGCCACGACCGATGTCGAGCGCAACGTCATTTCGACGGCGGACGGTGCCAGCTGGTCCTATCGCGAACTCTTTGCGCTCACGGCGCAAATGGCACATGTGCTCGTGAAGAGCGGCGTGAAGCCGGGCGACCGCGTCGCGGTGCAGGTCGAGAAGTCCGTGCCCGCGCTCGTGCTCTATCTCGCGACGCTGCGCGCGGGCGGCATCTATCTGCCGTTGAACACCGCCTATACGCTCGCGGAGCTGGACTATTTCATCGGCGATTCCGAGCCTCGCCTGATCGTCTGTGATCCCTCGGTCCGCGAGGGCATAGCGCAGCTCGCGGCGAAGGTCGGTGCGGATGTCGAGACGCTGGACGCGGCGGGGCAGGGCAGCCTCACGCGCAAGATGACGCAGCAGCCCACGAGCTTCGACACGATCGCGCGCGGCCCCGACGATCTCGCGGCGATCCTCTACACGTCGGGCACTACGGGCCGTTCCAAGGGGGCCATGCTGTCGCATGACAACCTTTATTCCAACGCAGCGACACTGCGCGAATACTGGCGTTTCACGAGGGACGACGTGCTCATCCACGCGTTGCCCATCTATCACACGCATGGGCTGTTCGTGGCGAGCAACGTCACGTTCTTCTCGGGCGCGTCGATGATCTTCCTGCCGAAGTTCGACCCGGACCTGATCGTATCGCTCATGCCGCGCGCGACGGTCCTGATGGGCGTTCCGACATTTTACGTTCGGCTGCTCCAGCACGCGGGCCTGACGCACGAGGCGACGAAGCACATGCGTCTTTTCGTGTCCGGCTCTGCCCCGCTGCTCGCCGACACGCATCGCGAATGGCACGCGCGCACGGGCCATGCGATCCTTGAGCGCTATGGCATGACCGAGACGAACATGAACACGTCGAACCCCTACGATGGCGATCGCGTGCCTGGCGCGGTGGGCTTTCCGCTTCCCGGAGTCGTCGTGCGCATTACCGATCCCGATACCGGCGCGATGCTGCCGAAGGGCGAGATCGGCATGATCGAAGTCAAGGGCGCGAATGTATTCAAGGGCTATTGGCGCATGCCGGAAAAGACCGCGGCCGAGTTTCGCGACGGCTTCTTCATCACGGGCGATCTCGGCAAGATCGACGAGCGAGATTATGTGCACATCGTCGGACGCGGCAAGGACCTGATCATCACGGGTGGCTTCAACGTCTATCCGAAGGAGATCGAATCCGAGATCGATGCACTGCCGGGCGTCTTCGAGAGCGCCGTCATCGGTGTGCCTCACTCGGACTTTGGTGAAGGCGTGACGGCTGTCGTGGTTTGCACGAAGGCAGGCGCGATCGACGAGGCTGGAATCATGGCCGCGCTTCAGGATCGGCTGGCGCGTTTCAAGCAGCCGAAGAAGATCATTTTCGTGGACGACCTGCCGCGCAATACAATGGGTAAGGTGCAGAAGAACGTCCTTCGCGAGCAATACGCGGACCTCTTCGCAAAACCCGCCTCCTAGAAGGGGCAGGGGTTTCCATGCTATCCGATGCTCCTTGATTTCGTGGATGGGAGATCGGATGAGCCAGACAGGACCGATGCTCGAACAGATCTGGAGTGGGCTCGGCGGCGGCGCCGATCTGCCTGGGCACGTGCGCGAGATAGGCGAGGGGTCGCTCGGCTCGGTCTTCGCGGTCAGCGATTTCGCAGCAGCGAGCACAGCGGCGGCGGGGCTTGCCGTTGCGGAACTCATCCGAGCGCAGGGCGGCCCGCTCCCCGATGTCACCGTGGACCGGCGGCTTGCGTCCATGTGGTTTTCGAAGTCGATCCGGCCCGCCGGCTGGTCGCTGCCGCCACAATGGGATGCGGTCGCGGGCGACTATCGGGCGCGGGACGGCTGGATCCGGCTGCACACCAACGCACCGCATCATCGCGCAGCCGCGCTGAAGGTGCTGGGTGTCGCGGAGGATCGCGCCGAAGTCGGCAAGGCCGTGGCGCAATGGCCGGCGCAGGATCTTGAAGACGCTGTGGTCGCGGCTGGAGGCTGCGCGGCCAAAATGCGCTCGCTGGAGGAATGGGCCGCGCATCCACAGGGTCAGGCCGTCAGCGCGGAGCCGCTGATGGCGGTCACGACCAGGTCGGGAACACGCAAGGGCTGGGCGGCCGCGCCGGGGCGTCCGCTCGCCGGCATCCGCGTGCTCGATTTGACACGCGTCCTCGCCGGGCCCGTGGCGACGCGCTTTCTGGCGGGCTATGGCGCCGATGTGCTCCGCATCGACCCACCCGGCTGGGACGAACCGGCTGTCCTCGCCGAAGTAGCGCTCGGCAAACGCCGGGCGCGCCTCGACCTTCACGATAGGCGCGATCGCGAGTTGTTCGAGGACCTGCTCGCGCCAGCCGACATTCTCGTGCACGGCTATCGCAGCGATGCCCTGTCCGCGCTCGGATATGATGCTGCACGGCTGCAACAGCTTTCGCCTGAGATCATCGACGTTGCACTCGACGCATATGGCTGGACGGGGCCGTGGCAGGCGCGGCGGGGCTTCGACTCGCTCGTGCAGATGAGCACCGGGCTCGCAGCCGAGGGCATGCGCGTCCGGCAGGCCGAGGTGCCCGTGCCGCTCCCGGTTCAGGCGCTCGATTACGGCACGGGCTGCCTGATGGCCGCGGCGGCCGTGCGCGCGCTCACGCTCAGGCTCACGTCCGGTGAGATGTCGCTGGCCCGAGCATCGCTGGCGCGCACGGCGGCGTTTGTCGCCGCTCATCGCTCTGCGGATCTGGCCCCCTTGAAGCCGGAGAGCGAAGAGGATCTCGCGCTGGAAACCGAGGCGACCCATTGGGGGGAAGCCCAGCGCCTTCAGCCGCCTGTCACAGTCGCGGGATGCCCGATGCGCTGGGATTTGCCGGCCGGGCCACTCGGTGACTCGCCGCCGCGATTTGGGACAGCCGCTTGAAGTGCTGAACCATGGCAAGCGCGGGACGTTGCCGGACTGCGACGGAGTTCGCATCCAAAAGAAAGAGACGAGAATGCGTGGATTTTTTCGGATGGACTACCCGCGTCCCGGCGGGGCAGGTGGCACAGTCGTCTTCACCGACGGCCATGTCGCTGGATGGGACACGGGCGGCGGTTTCTTTCGCGGGCTTTATTCCGAGGCTGGCGCAAGCGTCAGCGGCGAGCTGACGATGGATTTTCCGAATGGCGGAACATTGGTCAATGGCGACGCGATTTCAAAAGGGACCGCGCCGCTCCGCTTGCCATTCAAGATCGAGGATCAGGCGCGACCCGAGTCCATCCGGCTCGACACGCCCTCCGGTCCTGTCGCCGTGAAGCTGACACGGGTCAGCGCCCTCTGAGCCGCTGTCACTCGGCCGGTTTCTCGGGGAGAGACGTGTCGAGGACGAGCGCATCATCGGCTCTGGTCTTTGTCACCAGCACGGCATATCCATTGGCGATGCGCTTGGCATGTTCGGCTGTAAAGGCTTCAGTCGAAGATACCTCGTGTTCGTTCTCGTCTTTCACAGAGACGATCATGGCATGGTTGCCATCGTAGTGGGTGGTGATCGTGAAGGTCGTCATGGGCGAATCTCCTTCCGGCTGACGCAAGGGTCGCAACACAATGCGGCGGTAAGGAGTCGATGCGATGTGCATCGATGCACACGCAGGCCATGATGAATGGCGCAACGACATCTAACGAAGAGACTTCATGCAGCCGATCATCTCCATATCCAATCTGTCGAAGACCTACGCGACCGGCTTCAAGGCCCTCAAAGGCATCGACCTCGACATTCGCCGCGGGGAAATCTTTGCGCTGCTCGGCCCGAACGGCGCCGGAAAGACGACACTCATCAGCATTATTTGCGGCATCGTGACGCCCAGCGGTGGAACGGTGCTCGCGGATGGACACGATATCGTGCGCGACTATCGCGCCGCTCGTGCCAAGATCGGCCTCGTTCCACAGGAACTGACGACCGATGCCTTCGAGACCGTCATCGCAACTGTGACATTCAGCCGGGGCCTTTTCGGCAAGCCGCGCAACGCCGCGCATATCGAAAAAGTGCTCAAGGACCTGTCCTTGTGGGACAAGCGCGACAGCCGGATCATGACGCTTTCTGGCGGCATGAAACGGCGCGTGCTGATCGCCAAGGCTTTGTCGCACGAGCCGAGCATCCTCTTCCTTGACGAGCCCACCGCCGGTGTCGATGTCGAGCTGCGCCGCGACATGTGGAACATGGTCCGTGCCCTTCGGGAGACGGGCGTCACCATCATCCTCACCACGCATTACATCGAGGAAGCCGAAGAGATGGCCGACAGGATCGGCGTCATCAGCAACGGCGAATTGATCCTCGTCGAGAACAAGGCCGAGTTGATGCGGAAGCTCGGCAAAAAGGAACTGCTGTTGCATCTCGATCACCCGCTCACACAGCTGCCAGCTTCGCTCGCCGAATTCGATCTGCATCTTGCCAACGACGGCCACGATCTCGTCTACGTCTACGACACGCAGAGCGAGCGAACGGGCATCACCACGCTGCTGCATGGGCTCGCGACGGAGGGCATCCGCTTCCGCGATCTCGAAACCAAGCAATCGTCGCTCGAAGATATTTTCGTCAGCCTCGTGAAGGATCGGCCATGAACCCGTATGCGATCCGCGCGATCTACATGTTCGAGATGGCGCGCACATGGCGCACTCTGTTGCAGAGCATCGTCTCGCCCGTCATCTCCACCTCTCTTTATTTTGTGGTCTTCGGCGCGGCCATCGGCTCACGCATCACGGAAATCGACGGCGTGAGCTACGGGGCCTTCATCGTGCCGGGCCTCGTCATGCTGTCGCTGCTGACGCAGAGCATCGCCAATGCCTCGTTCGGGATCTACTTCCCGAAGTTCACAGGCACGATCTACGAGCTGTTGTCAGCGCCAATCTCGTTCTTCGAAATCGTGGTGAGCTATGTCGGCGCCGCCGCGACAAAGTCGATCGTGCTGGGCCTCATCATCCTTGCCACTGCCGGGCTCTTCGTGCCCTTGCGCATCGAGCACCCGATCTGGATGCTGGTGTTCCTCGTTCTCACATCCGTGAGCTTCAGCCTGCTCGGATTCATCATCGGCATTTGGGCCGACGGCTTCGAGAAGCTGCAGATCGTGCCGCTTCTCATCATCACGCCCCTCACGTTTCTGGGCGGCAGTTTCTATTCCATCCACATGCTTCCGCCGTTCTGGCAGAAGGTGACCCTGTTCAACCCCGTCGTCTATCTCGTCAGCGGCTTTCGCTGGAGTTTTTACGACAAGGCCGACGTCTCCGTCGGCGTCAGCTTGACCATGACGCTCGTGTTCCTGGGTGTCTGCATGGCCATCGTCGCCTGGATGTTCAAGACGGGATACAAATTGAAGAGCTGACTTCGACCGATTCTGCATATACTTGAAGTACAGCAAGCAATCTGGTTTCATCATCCCCGATGACAAGGGGAGGACTGACCATGGGGAAGTATTCCGCAATCGTTCTGCTGGCGGCCATCGCCGCGAGCACCGGGGCTGCTCATGCGCAGACCGCCAATGTCGCGCGAGGCAAGTATCTCGCGTCCTTCGCCGGCTGCAACGATTGCCATACGCCGGGCAATTTCATGGGCAAGCGGGATGTCAGCCGTACTCTGGGTGGTTCGGATGTCGCGTTCGTCATCCAGGGACTCGGCGCTTTTGCCGGGCCAAATCTCACTCCGGACAAGGAGACGGGACTCGGCAACTGGTCGGTCGACCAGATTGTCACGGCCCTCAAGACCGGCAAGCGGCCGGATGGCCGGGAACTGGCTCCCATCATGCCCTGGCGGGATTTCGCCAACCTGACGGACAGCGATGTCCGCTCGATTGCCCTCTACCTCAAGAACCTACCGGCCATCTCCAACAAGGTGCCGGGTCCGTTCGGGCCGAACGACAAGGTGAACATGTTCACGATGCGCCTTACGCCCCCACCGCAATAGCGCCTGGCGCTTGATCCCGGAGGCACGCGCCGCCATAGTTCCGGCAAGCGCCAAGCGCGCACGGCCAACGCCAGCAGGCGGGCCGGCATTCGGGAGGTAATTGTATGTCCGCACACTGGCGTCGCGCTGCCATCCGCATCGCACTGATATTTGCCGCTGGTCACGCCTGTGCGCAGGGGCTGACGGAAGTGCGCGTGGGAACGCTGGGCGCCATCAGCGACGCACCGATCTTCATTGCCGACAAGAAGGGATTCTTCAAGGACGAGGGACTCGAGGTCAAGATGACCGTCTTCCAGTCGGCTGCAACGATGGTTGCGCCGATGGGGGCAGGGCAGCTCGATGTCGGCGCCGGGTCACCGTCTGCGGGGATGTACAATGCGGTCGCGCGCAAGATCAGCCTGCGCATCGTCGCGGACAAGGCGCAATCGACGCCGGGTTATGGCGCGACAAAGCTGATCGTCCGCAAAGACCTCGTCGATTCCGGGCGTTTCAAGACGCTGAAGGACCTGAAAGGCATGAAGGTCGCGATGAACGCGCCAGGTGTCAGCAATACGGCGATGCTCAACGTGATGCTGACGTCAGTCGGCCTGACCTACGCCGATGTCGATACTCTGAACCTCTCCTTCCCCGATCATCTCATCGCCATGCAGAACAAGTCGGTGGATGCGGGCGCAACTATCGAGCCCATCGCGACACTGGCCGTGCAGGGCGGGCAAGCGGTGGAGATCACGCGAGACGATCAGATTTATCCGAACCATCAGATCGCGACCCTCATATACGCCGAGGATTTCGCCAAGAAGACCGATCTCGCGACGCGCTTCATGAAGGCCTATGTGCGCGGCATCAGGTTCTACCTGAAAGCCCTCAAGGACGGCCATCTCGCGGGCGAGACGTCGGATGAGGTGATCGCCATCCTGACCGAATATACCTCGGTGAAGAATGCCGACCTGCTGCGCAAGATTACGCCCACGGGCATGGACCCGGACGGCAAGGTGAATGTTGAAAGCCTGCAGCGCGACCTCGATTTCTATACGTCTCAGGGGCTGGTCGAGAGCAAGCTCGATCTCTCAAAGATCGTGGATTCCTCCTTCGTGGACGCCGCCGTGAAGGCGCTGGGACCCTTCAAATAGGGGCACCGGTTCGCTGCCGCGCATTTCAACTGCAAAGTTTCAGGACCTTTCGATGATCAGACCGAATACCCGCATGGCCGGGCCGAACAAATTCAAGCTCGGCCTGTTCGCGATGAACTGCTCCGGCGGCATGACGATGACCAAGGCACCGGAGCGGTGGGACGCGTCCTTCGAGAATAATCTCACGGCGGCGCGTCTGGCCGACAAGGCTGGGCTCGAGTTCCTGCTGCCCATCGGGCGCTGGCATGGCTACAAAGGCGAGACCGATACCGAGGGTTCATCCTTCGAGACGCTGACCTGGGCGGCCGGACTGCTCGCGGCGACCGAAGGCATCTCCGTTTCCGGCACGCTGCATGTTGCTTTCATCAATCCGATATTTGCGGCCAAGCAGATCGTCACGGCCGATCATATCGGGCGCGGCCGTTTCTGCCTCAACATCGTGTCGGGTTGGAACAAGGGCGAATTCGACATGTTCGGCGTCGAGTTGCGCGATCACGATGCGCGCTATGCCTACACGGAGGAATGGGTCGCCCTCTGCAAGAGGGTCTGGAGCGAGACGGAGCCCTTCGATTTCGCCGGGCGTTTCTTCGATTTGAAGGGTGTGCTGTCGAAGCCAAAGCCATGGGGTGACGGCGAGCCCTTGCTGATCAGCGCCGGCAATTCAGCGGAAGGGCGCTCGTTCGCAGCCAATCACGCCGATGCCCTGTTCATGACGATCGTCGAACTCGACACCCTGGCCGACGAGGTCCGCACAGTGCGCGAATCGACCAGCGATGCGGCACGCAAGGTCGGGGTCTATGCGAGCGGACACTTGATCTGCCGTCCCACGCGCAAGGAAGCAGAGGATTACTATCATTACATCGTCTACGACATGGGCGATTGGGAGGCTGCGGAACATGCGGCGGTCATCCGCACCAAGGGCCGCAAGACGGCCTTCGATGCGATGAAACGGCTGAAGGAGCGGCTCATCAGCGGCGTCGGCACCTATCCCGTCATCGGCAGCTACGACGATGCCGCGGAAAGCTTTAAGCGCATGAGCGACGCGGGACTGGACGGGGCGGCGCTCGGGCTCGTCAACTACATCTCCGATTTCCCGGCCATGCGCGATGAGGTGCTGCCGCGCATGCAGCGTCTCGGCTTGCGGGCGTGACCGTCATCCGTCCAGCTCTGGATAATGGCGGAAGATACCGTCCTCGTTGAAGGCAAGGCGGCGCGGGCTTTTCAGATAGGCGGCAATATTGGGCAAATCCCGCACCGCGTCCGCGAGGGCCATGACACGAGGCAGCTCTGGCTGGTGTCGTTTCATCGCCTTCGGGAACGCGTAACGCAGGCCCTCCACGAGGTGAAACAGCGATAGGTCGGCATAACTGACGGAGCGACCCGCAAGCCATTTTCCGCCGCGCTCGTCATTGCCCAGAATTCGCTCGAACCAGCCGAGGAACTTTGGGATCCGCTCGTCGCGAAACGCTTTCGCGGCGCGGCGGGCTTCCGGCTTCTGGTCTTCGTAATACGCGCTGACTGCAATGGGATGATGCACATTGTGCACCTCGGCGACCGCATCCACGATGGTGAGTTGCATCTGGTGGACCCAGATTCGCTTGAAAGGATCGCGCGGCGTGAGGTTGAGCGTGTCTCCCAGATGTAAAAGGATCGCGGCGGTCTGGCCGATGATATGCTTTCCATCTTTCAGGAAGGGCGGAGCGAAGGGCGGCGTCGCCCCCTCATCCTCCATGATTTCCATGAGCGCGGCCATGCCCTTGGGCGTGTCGCGGACCAGATCCACATAGGGCGCGCCAGCCTGTTCCAGGGCGAGACGCACGAATTCGCCACGCCCCGGCAGGCCAGGCCAGTAATAGAGTTGCAGGGTCATGCGAAGCTCCTCGGCGAGGCTTCCTCGATCAGGAAATAGGCATCCCGAGTGCGATCAACGCCTGACGCAATGCATCGGTTCGGAGCGGCTTCTGGAGGAAGACGCTTTGCGGGACCTGCCGGGGCGGCTCGGAACTGAAGCCGCTGGCATAGATGACGGGCAGGGCGGGGGAAACCTCCCTGGCCTTCTCGGCCAGGGTCCAGCCGTCGATCGCGCCTGGCATACGGATGTCCGTGAAAAGGACGTCGAATTGGGCGGTGGACCGGAACATGCCAGCTGCCTCGTCGCCACTGGACGCGACCGTCACCTCGAACCCCAGGTCCTCGAAGGCCCAAATCAGGATTTCGCGGACGAGTTCTTCGTCCTCGACAACAAGCGCGCGGGCGGCGGGCCGGGTGGCGTCGATCATTTTTCCGCCCCGGCCCTGGGAAGCCGGATGGTGATTGCCGTGCCCTGACCGGGCGCACTGACAATATCCACGAGGCCGCCGGACTGCTGGACGAAGCCGTAGACCTGACTGAGGCCAAGACCCGAGCCCTTGCCAACGTCCTTTGTCGTGAAAAATGGCTCGAAGACTCGCTGGCGCACGCTTTCGGGCATGCCTTCGCCATCGTCCGTAACGCCGATTGCGATCATCTTCTGCTCCGCAACGACCGTGATCTTGACAATTCCCGTCTTCGGAATCGCATCCCTCGCGTTGATCGCGAGATTGAGGATGGCGTTCTCGAATTGCTGCCGATCAACGTGGACCGGACATGGGTTCATGTCAAAATCGAAAACCAGTTCGTGCGGCTTCTGGACCGCATTGCGGAAGAGTGGCTCCATATCTTTCAGAACGTCACGGGCATCGAGAGCCTTGGGATCGACCTGCCCCATGCGAGCGAAGGACAGCATGCGCGCGGTGATGCCAGCTGCCTTTTCGGCGGCGGACCGGGCATGTGCGACCGACCGCGTGACCCCGGCGTCCGCATGGGTGCGCAGCGCGCCTTCCAGGCGGTCCAGGTTCATGCTCACAACCGTCAGAAGATTGTTGAAATCGTGGGCGATGCCGCCGGTCAACTGCCCGATGGCTTCCATCTTCTGCGCTTGCCGCAGCATTTCCTCTGCCTTCTGGCGGTCTATCGATTCCCGGCGCAGCGCGACGAGCGCCTCATCCCGTTCCTTGATGAGGGCAGTCAGGTCCCTGTTCGCAGCCGCGAGTTGCGCCGGCGAGGGCCATGCGAGCGCCTTGCCGAGAAGGGGCCACATCAAGACGGCGGTTGCGACGGATAGAGCGGCGGTGATGGCTTTGACGAGGGCCTCAAGGCCGTAGTCAGGGACCCACAATGTCCATATGGACAGGAAATGCGTCGTGCCGCAGGCTAGGATGAAGGCGGCAAAACACCAGATGACCCAATTGAAACTGACATCCGGACGCTTGGACACGAGATAGCCCAACGCGACCGGGATGGAGAAATAGGAGAAACCGATCAACATGTCCGATGTCGCATGGGTCCAGATCAGGTCTGGCCGCCACAGCAGGCAAATTCCATGTGGCGACAGGCTGTCCGCATTCAGAAGCTCGCTAACATAAGCCCACATTGACGTGCCCCCTGTCACATAGCTAACGCCCGATCGCGGTGGGTGGGTCCATCGACGATCAGTTCAAGACCAAGAGTGTTTTTGGCAGACGTTTCATCAAATTAGGACTACGTCGACGGAACTTCCAAGCTCCTGGCGTGCGATATCCACCACGAAGGCGTGGTGTGTGAAGAGAATTGGCTGAATGCTGTCCCCAATCGCAGCCAGAGCGCGCAGGCCGTTGGCGGTGCGCGCGTCGTCGAAGGATGAGAAGAGGTCATCCCCAATGAAGGGCGGCGGCTCGGCCCGGCTGGCGTAATCCTCGACATAGGCGAGCCGCAGGGCGAGATAGAGCTGGTCGCGCGTTCCCTCGCTCATATTGGTGACCTCGACATCCCGGCCGTTCGACCGGCAGGCGGTGAGCACGGGAACCTCGTCGTAGGATTGCCCGAGCGCGGTGAATGCGCCTCCGGTCAGCAGCGCGAAGAGCTGGCCGGCGCGCGCCATCATCGGCTCCTGCGCTCCGAGGCGCTGGCGCGTGATGGCCGTGCCGATCATGCCGGCCGCGAGGCTCAGCACGACCCAGTCGCGCGCGGCCTCGCTCATTTCAGCCTCGGCGTTCCGGCGCTGCTGGATCGCGACTTCGGCGCCGACCGAGCCTTCGCGAGCTTCCAGCCGCTGCGCGGCCTCGCGCGCGGCAGCGAAGGCCTCCTGGCCGGAACGATCGAGCGCGCGATCCTCTTCCTTAAGGCGGGCGAGATCGCCTTCAGCCGTGTCCGGATCGTAGAGCGACAAAGCCTCCCGCAAGCTCATCTCGTCGCGGCCGTCGGCTGCGTTGGCGAGTTCTTCCCGGCGCTTGCGCAGGTCTGCTTCGATCGCATCGCGGGTTGAGAGTTTCCGCGCGAGATCCTCGAGTTCGGCGTCTGCGGCGAGGCCAGCCCTTTGTGCAAGATGGGTCAGGTCGCGATTGGCCGCGGCTTCCGCGTCAACCGCGTCGCGTGCCAAAATGTGTGCTTCGTCGACCCGGCGCGCCAGTTCTTTTCGCCGCGCCTGTGCTTCGCGTGCAAGGGTGAGACGTTGCACGATCGCGCGCAGATTGGCGTCGGCGTTTCCCCCCGCCAGATCCGGCGCGGCCCTGGCTGCAAGCGCGCCGACGTCGCGTTCAAAGGCTCCGGCGTCGCGCTTCATTCCATCGATGCGGCGGCGCAGGGTTTCGTGCTGGCTGGCCGTCGCAGGCACGTCCTTCCACGCGGCCAGCACCGCCTCGGCTTCGTTCTCCGTCGCGGTTTCCGGCAGGCCTATGCGGGGCAGCGCGGCGCGGAACGTCTCCTGCCAGGCGGTCATGGCGCGCTCCGCCTCGCCCGCAGCCGCGATGGCCGCTTGCAGCCGGCTTTCCAGGTCGCCGAGGATCGCATCGGAGGCGCGCGCTGCGTCCCAGATCTCGGCTGCGCGGGCGATCTCCGCTTCGATACGCCCTTGTACCGCACCCACGGGCAGGCCCGGCATGGTTGCCAGACCGAGATCGGCCACCAGAGCATCGAAGGCCGGTTGCGCCGCATCGATGCTGCCCTTCGCCGACGCGACTTCGGAGCGATGCTGCTGAAGATTTTCGCGCCGCTCCAGCAGGGCTTCGAGTTGCACCAGCCATGCCGTCATGTCCGTAGGGGACAGCGGCGCGACGTTCGCAGGCACCCATTGCAAGCGCCAGTCCTCCACAGCAATGTCTTTGGCTTCCGTCAGGCTGGCGAGCCTTGCTTCGATTCCGCTCGCGAGCTTTTCCTGTTCGGCAAGCCGCCGCGTCGCCTCAGCATGGGAGGCGACGCGCTGGGCGTCGTTGGCAGCTGCGTCCGCCAGACGGTCGGCCTCGCTTTTAGCGATCTCGAAGCCGGAGACCGTCGCCGCGAGCCCGGATGCGTCGAGCGCGCCTGCCTTCTGGAAAAGGGTCGCGGACAAAAGGCTCCAATGCGCGTCCCGCTCCGAGCGAGTGGATGCGATCAACTCGGGCGTGGGAACCGCGCCAGCGGCAGCAAGGTCGGCGAGCGTGGTGACGAGGCGCGCAATCTCGGCGCGGCCCGCATGGAGGTTCTGTTCGTCCCGCGCGATCTTCTGATCGACCTCGGCCAGACGGGTGGCGCAAGCGCCCATCGTTCCGCGTGAAGGTAGCTGCGTTTTCGCGAGCGCATCGAGGTCGCGAACGGAGGGTGCGAGCCGTGCCGCCGCATCGGCAATACGCGCCGCCTCCGCTGCGATGTCGGCTTCTTGCGCTATGGTTTTCTCCATCAGCTTCAGAACGGGGGCGAGGGCAGCGAGACGTTCCCTGAAGGGCCGGGGATCGCGCAGCGGCCCCCGCCTGTCTCGCTCCTGCTTCTTGATCGCCAGCGTTTCGTTTTCGCGATCACGCTCGGTGGTGCGCGTGGCGAGCGTGACCTGGAGGCGCTTGCTCCGTGCGATACATTCGGCGACATGGGCGCGGCTCGCGTCGTCTGGCTGGTGCGCCAGAAGTGCAGCGATGTCGGCAAGGCCAAGACGCGCCGCAAGCGCGTCGAGGCTTCTGATGACGGCGTCCTCTTCGCGTTCGACACCCGGCAGATCGCGAAGCGCCTTGAGATATTCGCCCGATTGCCTTTGCAGCACCTCGATATCGTCGGCGCGTTCCAGCAGTGCCGGATCGATCCCGATGGCGTCCAGTTCCGCGGCGAGCTTCTCTGCCCGCTTTTCAGCATCATCCTGCGCACGAGCGGCTTTGGCCGCCGTGTCGAGCGCTGCGACGAGTGCGTCCCCGAGGCCTTCATGCGCCTGAGGCAGGGCACCCAGCGCGTCGGCACGCGCCGCATCCGCGTCGATGGCCCGGACAACCGGCGCGGCGCGCCTGAGACGAGCGAGGCGCGCCTGTTCGGCTGCGATGACAGCGCGTCTTTCGCGGATCGTCTCGACCTGCCGCAGTTGCATGGCCTGATCGTCGCGCAAGGCCTTCAAAGCACCCGCGCGCGTCTCGCTGTCGCGCAGATCCTTGCGGGCTTTTTCGTAGCGGTCGCTGGCCTGATAAAACAGGCGATCCTTGGATTTCGACTTGGCAAAAAGCTTCAGCGCATCTGCTTCGAGGGCCGCTTTCACGTCGCTGAACCCGCGCAGCCCCGATGCTGCCGAAAAGAGCGCCGCGCCAAGTTCACCGTCGCTCTGTTTCAATTCGTCGCTGCTCTTGCGCAAAGCCTCGGCATCGAGCCCAAAGGCGCGGCGGAACACGTCGCGCGACAGTCCGCCAAGAAAGGGCGCGAGCGCATCGTCGGGCAGGGGGCGGTCTGAGAGGTCCGTCAGTGCCGGCTTGTTCTTGCGGCGGCGGAACGACAGTTCGGCACCCTTGCTGTCACGAATGCACGCTCCGACACGCATATCCTTGCCCGGGTGCAGGAAGTCGAAACGCGTCGAACGCTCGATGCCGAACAGCAGATCGGTGACAGCCGCGAGCGAGCAGCTCTTACCCGCCTCGTTGCGGCCGAAGACGATGTGCAGTTTCGCGTCGGGCCGAAAGACGAGAGGCTTGTCGGTGAAAGGGCCATAGCGATCGAGGTCGAGATTGACGATGCGCATCGTTCAGTGCCCCGTCCCGTTAAGAGCTCGCGCCGTCGCAAGCGCGCGCGCATCGGCGAGAAGAGAGTCGAGATCGTCCAGTCCGTCTTCGCTGAAGGCCGCCGGCATCTTCGATTTGACGAGCGCGATCATGTCTCGCGCCTGAGCGCGGATTTCATCGTCACTTTCAAGCCCTGCGAGAAGTGCCTGCGGATCCAGGCCGCCGCTCGCCTCGATGCGCGCGGCATGCGGCTCGCGTGTCGTGATCTTCAGGCTTTCGAGCCAGGCGTCTTCGTGCAGATGGTTCATCAGGGCTTGTAGATCATCGCGCCTGCTCGCGAGTTGCGCCTTGATTGTGCCGTGCAGCGGGGTTGTTCCCGTGAGCGTAACCCGAACCGCACTGAGGCGGCCTTCGCTCTGGGCGAGAGGGAGCCGCAACGACTCGCGGAGCATGTCGTCGAGAAGACGCTCATCATCGAGACCGGAAATATCAACCGTCTCATGAAGCCAGCGGGCCTTGTCCACGATGAGCGGACGCAGCCCGGCGATGCTGCCATCTCTTACATCGACGAGCACGGCCCCCTTCGGACCGCATTCGCGCACGCTGCGGCCTTGCAAGTTGCCGGAATAGACGACCCACGGATTTTCATTGAGCACCGCATAATCATGCACATGGCCGAGCGCCCAGTAATCGTAACCGCGACTGACGAGATCGCCCATGGAGCAGGGCGCATAGACCGCATGGGCCGCATTGCCCTCGAGAGAGGTGTGCAGCATGCCGATGTTGAACCAGCCCGGAACGGCGGCCGGATAGGTGAGCGCATAATTGTCGCTCGCCGCGCGGTCGGGAAAGCTGCGCCCGTGGATCGCGACCTTCAACGCCTCGATGCGCTTCGTCTCGGCCTTGCGGGTGGAAAACTCCATCACGCTGTCGGGCAGGAGGACGGCCTTGGTGATTTCGCTTTCGGCATCATGATTGCCGCGAATGAAATAGACCGGGATTTCCGCCCGCGCGAGACGCGCCACCTCGCGATTGAAGAAGAGCCCGATGGACGTGTCCTTCCAGTCGCCGTCATAAACATCCCCGGCGATGAGCACGAAGGCCACCTTCTCGGTCAGGGCCCGCGCGACGAGCTCGGAAAAGGCCTCGCGACTGGCCGCCGCGAAGCGCCGGGCCACGTCCTCGTCCTTCATGGCGAGACCCGTGAGCGGGCTGCCGAGGTGCAAGTCGGCCGCATGCAGGAAGGTGAAGTCCATGGAGGTGTCCCGGAAAAAATCAGCAAAGTCCTGCCGAATCGAAGGGAATGCGATGGCTAGGCTTAGCATGTACGCCCGGAGCAGAAGGGTCCCTCATGTCGCGGGCAGGGCTTCGAATAAACTGAAGCGCAGCAGCCTGTTATCTGCGGCCGAGCTGGCTCATTTTGAATAAATCATAGAAATGGCTTGCGTTTTTTCAGGAAGGTGGGCATATGGGCACTGTCGATGGACGGCCAGATGACTTGGTCTCGCGCTGAAGCAATTTCGCGCTTGCTGATACTCTTCGCACCCGAAAATGCAAATTCGACGGTCTGCGTTCGCGCAGGCAAGCTATCTATGTTCTTGAAAAGGAAGTTTCCATGGCTACGGGAACTGTGAAGTGGTTTAACCCTGAAAAAGGCTTTGGCTTCATTGCGCCGGATGGCGGCGGAAGCGATGCTTTCGTCCATATCAGCGCTGTCGAGCGTTCAGGTATCGGCAATCTCCGCGAAGGTCAGAAGGTCGAGTTCGAACTCGTCTCCGACCGTAAGAGCGGCAAGATGTCGGCTGACAATCTCAAGGCTCTCGACTGATTGCATCGCTGGCGGCCGTGGACAACCATGAGACTGCCGGCAGCCAACTCGATCAAGTGCGTCGACCACGGATGAACTGGCGACAGCTAAGATTGTTTTGGTAGCATTCTGTACGACGAGGTGCTCTGCACCTCACTAAGCCCCGCGCCGCATGTCGGCCGCGGGGCTTTTTTTTACCCAGGCGCAGGAGACGGATATGGCCAAGAGTCAGAAGCGCAGCAATCGCGAAGTTAAAAAGCCGAAGGCCACCAAGGTCGCCTCAGCCGAGACCGCATCTTCCCTGCTCACGCGCGGCATGACCGCGCCCGTCAACGGGCCGAAGAAGAAGGGCTGAGGGGCGCAAGCCTTCCCGCTCCGCGTCCGCCGGCGATTGCCACAATCGTCGGCTCGCGCCATGATGCCCCCGAACTCCTCGCAAAGAGGGGACGCGGTCTGGCCATCGGCCAGGCTCGCGATTGGGGGGGAAGCCATGGTCGGGAGCCGTCTTCGCGCGTCGTTGCTCGCTGCATTGTCGTTCAGCATGCCTGTACTGGCAGCGCTTTCCTGCGCGCAGGCGCAATCCACAGCTCCCCCCAGTCCGCTGAAGAGCTGGACGCCGGTGACCGAGGACATCCTGCGCAAGCCGCCGGATGGCGACTGGCTCATGTGGCGGCGTACCTACGCCAATTGGGGATACAGCCCGCTCGACCAGATCAACAAAGACAATGTGAAGAATCTCCGCGTCGCATGGACGTGGTCGTTGACCTCGGGCGTGACGGAGATCGAGCCGCTCGTTCATGACGGCGTGCTTTTCATCACAAATGCTGGCGACAAGATCCAGGCGCTGAACGCGGCGAATGGCGATCTGCTCTGGGAATATCGCCGCGATATCTCCCCCAAGCTGATCGCGCAGGGCGGCAATTCGCTCGCCAAGCGCAATATGGCGATCTACGAGGACAAGCTTTTCATAGCGACGTCTGATGCACACCTGGTTGCGCTGGACGTGCGGACGGGCAAGGTCGCGTTCGACCACACCGTCGCCGACTGGAACAAGGGCTTCCGCTATTCGAGCGGCCCGTTCATGGCAAATGGAACGCTTATCGCGTCCATGAGTGGATGCAATGCCGCGCAGGCGGGGGGCTGCTTCATCACGGGGCACGATCCCAAGACTGGCGACGAGCGCTGGCGCGTCCACACCGTCGCTCAGACGGGAGATCCAAACGAGAAGACATGGAATGGGCTCCCCATCGAGCAGCGCTTCGGTGGCTCCGCGTGGATCGCGGGCAGCTACGACCCGGAGACAAATACCGTCTTCCACGGCGTCGGCCAGCCCTATCCCTGGATCGCGGAAATGCGCGGCACTCTGCCGAAGAAAGAGGGCTTCGACAACAGCGCGCTCTACACCGACTCGACGCTGGCGATCGATCCCGATACGGGCAAACTGAAATGGCATTACCAGCATCTGGCGAACGACTCGCTGGATCTCGACTATGCCTATGAGCGCATTCTAGTGGATATCCCCGTCGACGGGCAGATGCGCAAGACCGTGGTCACGGCGGGCAAGCTCGCCATCGTCGAAGTGCTCGACCGCACCAATGGAAAGTTCCTCTGGGCGAAGGAAACCGTTCACCAGAACGTGGTGTCGGCTATCGATGCGAAGACCGGCGAAAAGACTCTCAATCCCGACGCCATTCCGCACATCGGCAAGACGACGGTGAATTGTCCCGCCGATCCCGGCGCACGCGGCTGGCCCTCGACCGCCTACAGTCCGAAAACCCAGATGCTCTATCTGCCGCTCACGGAATTCTGCTCGAACACGACGCCGACTCCGCTCGACCCGGGCGAAGCCTATACGGGCGGGGGTCGCGCCGTTTATGCGCGTATTCCGGTGCCGAAAAGCGACGGGAATTTCGGCCGCGTGGACGCGATCAATCTGACGGATCGAAGCCAGGCCTGGTCGTATCGGGAGCATACATCGGCCAGCAGCGCGGTGATGCCAACCGCCGGCGGCGTGGTGTTCACGGGGTCGCTCGACCGCATGTTCCGCGCGCTCGACGACACGACCGGAAAGGTTTTGTGGGAGGTGCGCACGAACAATGCGCTGAACGCACCGCCGATCAGTTTCACCGCAGGTGGCAAGCAATATGTCGCGGTCGCGGTGGGAAATGGCTCATCGCAATTGCGCTCGTTGAATACGCTGACGCCGGAGGTCAAGAATCCCGATGGCGGGTCCATGCTGTGGGTCTTCACCCTGCCATGAGAATTCGCATCGCGCTTGCCATGCTGGCGCTGCTCGCGCCAGCATCCGCATCGGGACAGGAGGCCGGACCACCGGCCTTCTCGCAGGCGCAGGCCGCGCGCGGGCAGGAGGCTTATGTGCATTCCTGCGTCATGTGCCACGGGGAGGGACTCGACGATGGCGACTTCGGCGGCGCGCCGCTGCGAGGCTCGTGGTTCCGGGACCATTGGGGGAATGGCGATGTTGCGGCGCTCTTCGAATACATCAAGACCGCGATGCCGCCGGACAATCCGGGCAGCCTGACGGACAGGAATTATGCCGACATCGTCAGCTTCATCCTGCTGCGCAACGGCTATGCGGCGGGAAGTGCCGATCTGCCCGCCAAGGACGATGCATTGCAGAAGATGACGCTGAAGCGGTGAAGGGCTGCGCATCAGCGCGGTGGCAATTCCGCGATGTTACGCGCGAGGGCCGCGCGGACCATCGGCAGGCTGCCGGCAAAATGGATCGCGGCATTACGAAGCTTTTGTGCGGTGGGAGATCTCGCCGTTCCCATGCGCGTCAGCCGATCGGTCAGGGTCACCACGCGCGCCGCGACTTCGTGACGTTCGGTCGCCCAGTCGTCGATGCGTGTTTCGTTGCCATCGCGCAGGGTTTCGGCCAGCGCTTGCGCCAGCGAGACCGCATCCTGGATGCCCGTGTTCATGCCCTGGCCACCGGCCGGACTGTGAACATGCGCAGCGTCGCCGCAAACAAGCACTCGTCCCTTGCGCGGACTGGTCGCAATGCGGTGATGGACGCGGAAACGCGAACTCCAGAGAACATCCTGGACGTTCGCGCGCACCGCGATCGGGCCGCGCGTCGCGAGAAGCGCATTGACGTCGCCAAGAGATGGCGAGACCGGCGCGTCATCCATAGTTGCCACGATGCGAAAGCGATCGCCGGGCAGGGGAGCCACGACCAGCAGCCCCTCGGGTGCGAGGAACAGGCTTACTTCCTCCCGGCTCCCGGGCCAATCCATCCTGACATCGGCGAGGACGAAGCTCTGTTCATAGACCGCGCCTTCGAATGCAATCTGCGCGACGTCGCGAACGCGGCTGTGCATGCCGTCACATCCCACGAGCCAGCGTGAGCGGATGCCCCGGCGGATTCCGTCGCTTCGGACCGTGGCCACCACTTGCGATCCCTCGGTTTCAAAACCGAGGAAGTCGCAGGGACGGTCGACCTTCCCTCCCAGTTTCTCGAGAGACGCGAGGAGAATGGCTTCGGTACGATCCTGCGGGCACATGAGCGCGAAGGGATAGGCGCTCGGGATCGTCGAAAAATCGATGCTGAGCAGAACGTTGTCGCGGTCTCGAATGCGAAAGGTGGGAACTTTCAATCCGTCCTGGAGCAGGTGCGCTGTCACGCCGAGTGGTTCCAGCACTTCGAGGGTGCGGGCGTGGACGACCGCTGCACGGGAGGTGTTGGCGCCTTCGGCCTGCGCGTCGACGATATGGATGGACACGCCGAGCCGCCTCAATTCGGCGGCCAGCGCCAGACCAGTCGGACCCGCTCCGACGACCATGACATCTGCGGCAAAGGCTTGGCTGCTCATTCGCGGCTCCTCAAGCGCGCCCGTTGAAACCTCAGGGCTAAACGGATCAAGCCAATGTCTATGCTCAGCTTTTTACACTCAAGTGGCCGGAAAGCGACAAGCTTCTGAAATCGTCGCACGCCTCGGTACACAGCCGGTCCAAGGTCCTAGACTGGCGCATCTTTACAGAGGCGTTCCGTTGCAGAAACAATTTTCCGCGTTCGCATTCGTGATCCTGTTTGCAACCGTTCTGTCGGCTTGCGCCGGGCGGCCCGAGGGCGTGCTGACGCCAGTTGGCCTTCAAGTGCCCGGGACGTCGCGGGTGGATCTGCTCGTGGCCTCGACGCGAAGCAGCGTTGGCGCTACGCAAGGGGAGATGTTCACAGGCGAGCGCGGCATCGGCCTGGGCTTCGCCGAAATCGCGGTTTCGATCCCCCCCGATGCAGCCCGCCAGATCGGAGACGTGCAATGGCCCGCGCACATGCCGCCCGACCCGCAGCGTGAGTTCGCGACGATCGAGGCCAAGCGCATCGACCAGGGGCAGGCTCTGGCCATTTTCCATACGCGGCTGAAGAAGGCGAAGACGCGCGACGTACTGCTCTTCGTCCATGGCTACAACACGCGCTTCGAAGAGGCTGTCTATCGTCTCGCGCAGATTGTCCACGATTCCCGGGCGCCGGCCTTGCCGATCCTCTTTACGTGGCCGTCTCGCGGCCGCCTTCTGGCCTATACCTACGATCGGGAGAGCGGAAATTATTCGCGCGACGCGCTCGAGGCGGTCCTGCAGACGCTCGCCAAGGACCCCGCCGTCGGGCAGGTGACCATACTCGCGCACTCCATGGGGAATTGGGTCACACTGGAAGCGCTGCGCCAGATGTCGATCCGCAACGGCCGCATCGCGCCCAAGATCGTGAATGTCATGCTCGCGGCGCCCGACGTGGATGTCGATGTGTTCCGCCGACAGATCGCGACCATCGGGGACAAGCGCCCGCCTTTCACCCTTTTTGTCTCGCAGGACGACAAGGCGCTTGCTGTGTCGAGCCGCATTTGGGGAAACACGCCGCGTCTGGGCGCAGTCAATCCGAACAGCGAGCCGGTTCGCACCCAGCTCGCCGACGAGCATATTCAAGTGATCGATCTCACCAACGTGCAATCCACGGACTCCCTCAATCACGGGAAGTTCGCGGAAAGCTCAACGGTGGCCGGCATGATCAGCGGTCGTCTGACGGCAGGTCAGGCCCTGTCCGATTCACAGGCGGGCTTCGGCGAAACACTCGGAATGGTCGCCACGGGGGCTGCGAGTACAGTGGGCCGCGCGGCCAGCATCGCCATTTCGGCACCTGTCGCGCTGGTGGACGGACGCACGCGCGAAGGACTGGCAGATCAGTTCGAAGATCTGGGTGGCCGTCTCGGCGGTACCGTTTCCAGCGCCGCCTCTGCGCTGCCAACGAGCCGGTAGCAAGCGGACAAGTCAGCCGATGAAAGAATCCGAGCGTCAGGTGCTGCGGATTTCGCTTTCCCTCACGGCGCGCTCTATCGTGCCTGCCTTGATGCGATAGGATAGCTCGCCCGTCTGGTCGGCCGGCATGAGCCGGACGACCTCATAGATGGTTGTGGTGATCTGCCGGCTGTCGGCGAACCCTAGCTGGTTCAACAGAACCGTCTGCTGGCATTTGAATTTGTGCGGCATAACCGTTTTTCCTTGGCGCGGTGTGGAATGAAGTCTCTTCGTTCGTCTCACCGGCCAGACGAAAAATGATTACTTGCGGGCCTTGCGGGCTGCGTAGCGCGCGTCGCGGGCTGCCTTGCGTTCGAGCTCAAGCTTCTCTTCCTCGAGCACGCGTTCCGCTGCTGCGACTTCGTCCTGAGCGGCCCGTTCCTTTGCGGCGATTTCCGCGAGGACGGCTGCTTCGGCCGCGATCTTTGCGTCTTCAAGGCGCTTTGCTTCGCGCTCAGCCGTGCGAATCTCTCGCGCTGCATTGACGGCGGCGCGGGCCGCCTGGCGCTCGAGGATGGCCGGATCGTCTTCCGCGGGGCGCTTCAGGAACTTGGCTGCCATCTCCTGTTTTGCTTTCACGGAGGCGCTCAGCCGATCGTTGAAACCCTTCTCTTTCATATCCCACTTCATCCTTAAGATTCAAAAACTTAGCACGTATCATATACGCGTTTGGCGCATAGGGAACGCTGGTGATCTTGCCTGGAGGCAGCTGCCTTGCTCTCACGGGATCTGCAATGGATCCAGTGGACCGATCAGCGCCCATGCTCACAGGGTCGCGTCGCGCAGCCGTCTTCTCGAAGAGTGTACCACTTCAAGACGCCAGTTGCCACGGCCGCTTTGTTGTTTGAGCCAAATGGATGGGACCTGTCGTTCCGGGGCGCTACAGATTTGCCCTGAACGATGGTAGATGAGCGTTTTGGTCCCTGGGCAAGGCGCGGGATCTCACCAGCGCCGGGCAACCCTGTTTCGAATGGCTGACGATGCAACGCATGCGATCTCTTGTCTTCACCGGCCTCTGGGCGGCCTGGACGGCTGCCTTTTCTCCGGTGTTGCTCGCGATTTGGCTGGCGGGCACCCCCGAGCGCTGGGTCCGTGCCGGCAGCCGCATATGGGCGGGCGGCGTACTCTTCCTGCTGAAATGGGTCGTGGGCTTGAGTTATGTCGAGGTCGGCCGCGAGAACATTCCTGCGCAAGCCTGTCTCGTGGTCGCCAACCACCAGTCGACGTGGGAGACCATTGCTTCGCTCGTCCTGTTCCGTGACGTGGCGATCGTGACGAAGCAGGAATTGCTCGACGTACCGATTTTCGGCTGGTTTCTGCGCAGGTCCCCGATGATCACGATCGACCGTGAGAGCGGGTCCAAGGCGATCCGCAAGATGATCGACGAGGGCGCGGCTGCCCTTGCGCAAGGCCGCCCCGTGCTGATCTTTCCGGAGGGGACGCGTAGCGCACCGGGGGCGCCTGTGGAGTTCAAGCGCGGCGTTGAACTGCTCTATGCAAAGCTCCATGCGCCGATGCTGCCGGTGGCCGTGAATGCCGGATCGTTCTGGGGGACCGAGCAGAAGCACAAGCGGGCAGGCACGATCACCGTGTCCTATCTCCCTGCTGTCCCGGCAGACATGCCCGCGCAGGCCGCGATCAAGCAGGCTGAAACGCTGATTCAGGCCGAGCTAAATCGGCTCAAAAAGATCTGACGACCGGGGCTCGCGCCGCCAGGTTCATTCTTGACCTTGGCAATAGAGAATTAGAGCAATGCTTTAGTCAGTTCCCAGCGCCTCACCGCCTGACCTATTGTACGAATTCGACCAAGCTTTGCAGTACAGATGGCGTAGGCTATTCTCGACTCCTTGTTCTGATCCTGGGAGATCGTTATGGATGCTCGAAAGCTTGCCGCAGAATTTATCGGTACGTTCTGGTTGACCTTCGGGGGCTGCGGCAGCGCTGTCATCGCAGCTGGATTTCCTCAGGTCGGAATCGGGCTGCTCGGCGTCTCGCTCGCGTTCGGCTTGACCGTCGTGACCATGGCCTACGCCATCGGCCATATCTCGGGCTGCCATCTGAACCCTGCCGTGACCGTGGGGCTTGCGGCCGGGGGGCGATTTCCGGCAGGTCAGGTCGCGCCTTATATCGTCGCGCAGGTTGCCGGAGCCTTCATCGGCGCCGGCCTGCTTTACTTCATCGCCAGCGGTGCGCCCGGCTTCGATATCGCGAAGGGCATGGCGTCGAATGGATACGGCGAGCATTCGCCCGGGAATTACAGCCTCGTGGCGGCCTTCATCACCGAGGTGGTGATGACCATGATGTTCCTGTTCATCATCATGGGTGCGACGCACGGGAAAGCGCCTGCCGGCTTCGCGCCTCTCGCCATCGGCCTCGCGCTCACGCTGATCCATCTCGTCAGCATTCCCGTCACCAATACATCGGTCAACCCGGCGCGCAGCACCGGCCCCGCGCTGTTCGTCGGCGGCTGGGCGATCCAGCAGCTTTGGCTGTTCTGGGTGGCGCCGCTGATCGGCGGTGCGCTCGGTGGCGTGATCTATCGCTTCCTCAGCGAGGAGCCGCGTGCCGAGGTCACGGGCACCTCGACGCCGGAAATGCTCAAGCCGAAGGCCTGAACTTCGGCACGGTAGTCTGCACGTCGACATCGTCGAACACCACTTCCACCGGCATCTCGCAGCGAACCTCTTCATGCGAGATGCCGAGGATGTTGGTGAGCAGGCGCGGGCCTTCCTCGAGCTCAACGAGCGCCACGACATAGGGCACTTCGGTCTCGAAGGCGGGATGATAGACGCGGTGAAAGGTCACGAAGCTGAAGACCTTGCCTCGTCCCGAGACGTCCCTGAAGGCGAAATTCGGCGACAGGCAATGCGGGCAGGAGCGCGAGGGCGGGAACCAGAAGCGCTCGCAGTCGTCGCAGCGCGGGATCGACAGGCGATGCTCGCGCGCGGCCTGCCAATATGGCAGCGATTCGGGCGCGGGGCGGGGCGTTGGCTTGGGTCGCGTGTCGGTCATCATGCGCGTCCGAGAATGAGAGTGGAATGGCAAACCTGATTGCCGCCATGACCTGAAACGAGTGCGATTTCCGCGTCCTTCACCTGTCGCTCAGCCGAATAGGTGTGCCGCAGCTGGCGAACACCTTCGACGATCTGGAGCATGCCTTCCGCATGGGCCTCGGAAAGCTGGCCGCCCGACGTGTTGCAGGGCAGGGCGCCACCGAGCCGCAACGCGCCTGACGAGACGAAGGCGCCGCCTTCGCCCTTCCTGCAGAAGCCGTAATCCTCGAGCTGCGCCAGCACCATGTAGGTGAAGCAGTCGTAGATCTGCGCGGTATCGACATCGGAGGGCGCAAGGCCCGCCATGCGATACGCCGCCTCGCCGCTCTGCTTTGCCGCCGTCACCACCATATTGTCGTCGGCGAACCAGCCGCGCGTGTTGTTGTGCGTGCCGAAGCCCTTGATGAGCACGGGCGGTTGACGCAGGTCGCGCGCGCGGTCTCGGCTGGTGACGATGACGGCGCCCGCAGCGTCGGAGCGCAGGCTGCAATCGTACATGCCGAAGGGCGCCACGATGACGCGGCCTGCGTGGTAGTCCGACATGGAAAGCGGCTTCTTCATCTGCGCATCGGGGTTGCGCAGGGCATGTTCGCGGAAGGCGACCGCTATGGCACCGAAATCATCGCGGGTCGTCCCGTAGAGATGCATGTGGCGGGTCGCGCCCAGTCCATGCGCCGCGGTCGCACCGAAATAGCCGTATTCCGGGCCGAATTCGCGCGCGCGAAGGGCTGCGGGTCGCGTTTCGTTGCGAACGCGCGCCTCTTCCGTCGCATGGGTGCGCGACCAGGTATCGCGCCCGAATCCGCAGACGATCGTCTTTGCGAGGCCGAAGCGGATCGCCATGACGGCGAGCGCGACGGACATGATCTGGCTCGCGCCGCCATTAGTGAGCGTTGTCGAGAAACGGGCGTTGATGCCAAGTCTTTCGGCCACCATCTGGTGATGCGAATAGGATTCGTCCGGCCCGCGACAGAGCACGCCGTCGATGTCGGAGGCCTTCAATCCCGCGTCGTCCAGCGCGCCGCGAATGGCCTCGACGAGAAGATCGAGGCTGGAGACGCCGGGCACTTTCCCGAGCCGGCTGGTCGCAGTGCCGACGATGGCGCAGGTGTCGCGCAATTCGCGCGCTGGCTCGATGAGGGAAGCTTCAGTGACGAGGTTCATGTATCAGCCTATTTCACGAGATCGCGCACGCGCTGGGCCAGTTCCGGCGGGGCGGTGTAGACTTTTTCCAGCAGTTCGTTGATCCGCGCGCCGCTCACGGGGTCGATCTCGACTTTCTGGTTCTTCGCATCTTCGAGAAAGTCCTTGTCGCGCATCGTCTGGTCGAAGGCCTTGCGCAAAGCTTCGACGCGATCCTTGGGGACGCCGGGCGGCAGCACGAAGGGGCGGCCCATGACCTGCTCGACGAAGGCGATCTCGAAAATATTGCGCGCGTCGGGCGTCGGCGCGATGTCCAACGCGGTCGGAACATCCGGATATTCCGCATCGCGCTCCATGCCGAGTTGCAGGACGACGCGCGCGCTTCCGTCCTTCTCCCAAGGCTGGAAACGCGCCCGGAAGGCGGCCGAAGAGCCGCCCGAGACGTGCGAATCGACCTCGCCGCGTTCGAGCGCCAGCAGGGCTGCCTGCGATCCGTCGTAGCCTTCGATGACGCGCAGCTTCGTGCCGTAGAGCGCGTTGAGCAGGCGCGGATAGATCGAACTCGGGGAATTACGCGATGTCGAACTGCCCGTGATTTCGTGTGTCTTGAGGTCCTGGACGGTCTTCACGCCCGTCTGGGTGCGCACGATGAAGAGGCCGATTTCCTGCTGGGTCGAGCCGAGCCAGGTGAACTTGCGCGCGTCGAACTGCGCGCCGCTGTTGTCGGGATGGTAGAAGGCCGCCAGCCCCGTGTTGCGTTGCAGGCCGCCCACGACAGTGCCGTCGTGGGGCGCGACCGCGTAAAGGTAGTTCGCGGCCTTGATGCCTTCGGCTCCCGGCATGTTCTGCACGGTCATCGTCGGCGCGCCCGGAATGTAGCGAGGCAGGTGCCGGGCCAGCAGGCGCGCATATTGATCGTAGCCGCCACCGACCGAGGCCGAGGTGACCAGCATCATCTTTTTGCCGGTGAAAAAATCCGAGACGGAATCAGCGCGCGACGGGATGGCGGCCGTGAGAACAATGGCTGCCGCGAGCAGAAATTGCTGTTTCATGAGCGCGCTCCCGTCGTCTCCGCCGCCTGCCGCAGGGAAGTGAGTATCTCGTCGTTGTGCTCCCCGAGTTCCGGAGAGCATGTGCGCACGGAGGCCGGCGTATCCGACAGTCGCAGGCCGTTGCGCACATATCCCACGGAGCCGAGTTTCGGATGGGGGACATCGACGCGCATCTTCAGGTGCTGCACCTGCGGATCGGAGAAGACATCGTCGAGCGTGTTGAGCGGCGCCGAGGGAACGTCGGCTGCCTGCAGGAGGTTCAGCCATGCTGAGCGCGTGTCGCCACGGAAGATTTCCGCCAGCGCCGCGTTGAGATCGTCGTAGTTCGTGCCCCGCGTTTCCTTGCTCATAAAACGTGTATCGCTCAGCCACTCGGGCTTCCCGACGACACCCACCAGCGCTTCCCAGAACTTGGCCGGCGAGGAGAGATGCACCACGAAGGCTTTTCCGTCCGCCGCGGTGAAGGCATAGACCTGCGCCTGACGCGTGCGCGTGGCCCGGCCGGGCACCTTGCCGTTCTCGAAAAAGCGGGCCGCATTCTCGCCGCAGAACGACAGGGTCGATTCGAGCAGCGACGTCTCGACGCGCTGTCCCTTGCCGGTGCGTCCGCGCGCAATGAGTGCTGCGAGGATGCCGTTCGTCGCGGTGATTCCGGCGAGGTGATCGGAAAGGGAAATGCCCATGGGCTTGGGGTCGGTCGTGTCGGTGAGGAGGCTCAAAAGGCCGCTCGTCGCCTGTCCCACCGTGTCGTAACCGGGGCGCAGGGCGTCCGGCCCGTCGGACCCGAAGCCGGTGATGGAGCACCAGATCACGCCGGGATTTGCTGCGATGAAGCTGTCGTAGCCGAGGCCTAGACGGTCCATCGCGCCGGGGCGGAAGTTCTCGATCACCACGTCGGCGGTGGCCACCAGCGCGCGTGCATCGGCCTTGCCGGGTTCACTCTTCAGGTCGAGCGTGACGCTCTTCTTGTTGCGATTGACCGAGCCGAAGGTCGGAGAATATTCGACACGGCCCCAGCCACGAAATGGGTCGCCGCGCTTGGGCTCTTCGACCTTGATGACATCAGCCCCGAGATCGCCGAGCAGCATGCCGGCATAGGGACCCGACACGTAATTTGCGAATTCGACGACGCGGATTCCCTCCAGCGCTCCAGGCATTTTCCCTCCCCCGATGCGGACTTGATCGCCGCGTTGACGCTATTTTGGCGCAAGTCCGAGCAGGGGGCAACGAAAGAAAAAACCCGCCACATTGCTGCGGCGGGCTCAAGTCGGACACGACGGGAGGACGTGTCGAACGGTGGAAGAGATCAGACGGTGGTCTGCGGGACACCCTTCTTGGCTTTCAGGGCTTCCTTGGCGCCGTCCTTGAAGTGAACGTCGCGCTTCAGAAGGATTGCGGTGGCGCGCACGCTCTGCTGCTCGGGCGTGCGAGCCGGCGGGAGAGTGCCCTTTTCACGCAAGGCCTTGGCAGCGCGCATGATCCGATGCCGGGCCATGATGATGCCGTTGTCGCAGCCGACGAGGTTTTCCTTCGTGCGGTCGACGATCGGCCCCATGCTTTCCTGCAGGGATGCGTCCTGGATCGCGATGCCCTCGATGCCACTGTAGGTGGTGCCGAGACGCTGTGCCTCGCGGTCCATCAGGTAATCGTTGTCCTTGTTGGCGAGCGGCTTGTAGGTGCCCGGAACGTATTTGCAGTGGACGCCTTTGCCGGCCTTCATGTGGCCGACTTCAGCCGCCGTCAGCTCGCGCACGGGATGGTAGTCGAAGCTCCAGGCAACGCAGGTCTCGTCGTCGCGCGGAACCCAGAAATGACCGTGCATCGGATAGTCGCCGCGCGGCGGGACAGCCGTGTAGCAGGGCATGAGCCAGGGGGTTATGCGCCAGTAATACTGGTCGTCCTCGGCCATGCGACGTGCGCCGATGTAGAGGCCTCCCTCGCTCTCGATCACCTCGAAGACGGGCGACAGGTCGGCGAGATTGTACTTGTTGCCACCGGCATCCTTGAACAGCGGGTCAGCCGTCACGTCGCCGCGATGCAGGAAGGACACGTGGCTCGAGTCGATGCCGCCTTCGAGTGACTGAAGCCAGTTGCATTCCTGTTCGCGCTTCGAGATGAAGCACTGTTTGCGGGGAACGACCGCGAACTCATAGCCGGGTTCGTCCGGCTTGTTTTCCGGCTTGCCCATATAGGTCCAGATCACGCCGCCCTTCTCGATCACGGGATAGGACGTCAGCTTGATCTTCTGGGCGTAGCCAGAGGCCGGATCCTCGGAGGGGACCTCAAGACACTGTCCGTTTACGTCGAATTTCCAGCCGTGATAGGGGCAGCGAAGCCCGCATTCTTCGTTGCGGCCGAACCAGAGCGAGACGCCACGATGGGGGCAGAACTCGTCGATCAGGCCGAGCGTGCCGTTGCTGTCGCGGAAGGCGAGCAGGCGCTCGGAGAGGATTTTCACCCGCACGGGCGGGCAATCGGCCTCGGGTAGCTCCTCACTGAGCAGAATGGGTAGCCAATAGCAGCGGAAGAGGTCGCCCATCATCGTGCCGGGGCCCGTCTGGGTGACGAGAGCATTCTGTTCTCTGGATAGCATGGCAGATCTCCGTCGCGCGTTTCCGCCAGCACTTTGGCCAGCTTATTGTTCCTTCATGCAGAACATTGTTCCGCATAGGGGAAATTATGCGGAAGCGCGGCTCTCGTGCTTTGCGCTAGATCAAAACCACGCGAAATTTCACCGCCATAGTGCCGACGCGGGCCTAAACGGACTGAGGACTTTTGCTTGGCGGTGTAACGACATCCGCAAAGGCTGACGGAAAGTCTTGCGCCGGGCTTCGTTATTGAAGTGACCGAACAGGGGGGCCCGACATGGTGGGTGGCTCGTTTTCCTTAGTCGTCGCATGCATCAGTCTATGCGCTCTTTCCGGGCCTCTGCTGGCACGAGACAACGGCCAGTGGGATGGCAGCGACCCCGAAACACGCGCCTGGTTCCGAAACCTGAGGCAGCCCGATCACCCGCTGGTCAGCTGCTGTGGCGATGCCGACGCCTATTTCGCCGATGAGTACGAGATACGCGAGGGCAGGGTGTTCGCGCGAATTACGGACAATCGCGGCAATAGCGTGCCAGTCGGAACAATGATCGAAGTGCCGCCGCATAAGGTCAACAAGGACCCCAATATCACCGGCCACATCGTCATCTTTCTCGGAGGCCCGCCCAAGGAGCCGTTTGTTTACTGCTATGTGCCGGGTTCGGGCACCTGACCTACGGCAGATCGCGCGGGGCCAGGCGTCCTTCTTCAGCCTTGTGGAAATATTGCGAGCAGACGAGCCAGCCCTTCAGCGGGCGCAGCGGCAGGACGCAGGCGAGGATCAGGATCGGCAGGCTGACCACTGCGTGCACCCACCACGGCGGCACAAAAGTCGCGTCCAGCCACCAGATGAAACCGAGGATGGGGAAGCTCATAATCGTGAGTGCGAAAAAGGCTGGGCCGTCGGCGGGGTCGGCGAAGGCGAAATCGAGATCGCATACGTCGCAGCGCCGCGCGAGCTTCAGATAACCTGAAAACAATTTGCCTTGGCCGCACCTCGGACAGCGGCCGCGAATGCCGGTGAGCATGGGTGGAAGGGGCGGATAATGGTGTGGTTCAGCCATGATTCTTCTTTCCGAACGGTTGGGTATCTACAACACAATGCCCGGAACGCGAACCGCCCCCGCATGTGCGGAGGCGGCAAGCGATACGCAAAGAAGCTTCGGCTCACACAGGCGGATAGCGCGTTTGTTCGGATTCGCCCGCACCAACGGGCGCTCTTTTCGGGAACCCCGGCACGCCCCTCGCGCCAAACATCGTATGAAAGGCCGAAACATCGAGCCCCCGCGCATCCCGCTCACCCCGGATGGAGGCGAACCAGGCCACGGCAGCGCCAAGCAGCAGGCTCGCGGCCGACATGAATCCGAGCAGAACCGTGACGCGCCGCGCCCGCGACAAGGCCTCGCGCGACCGAGCGACCACGTCTCCCACGCGACGATCGGCATCGGCGGGAGCAAGACCCGTTGCGGCACGCACCAGCGTCGCGAGATAGCGGCGATCCTCGGGCACGATATCCTCATGGCCGGACGTCGTCAGCAGAATGCGGGCGGCCTCGGAACGAGGATAGCTGAGGTCTTCGCCCGGACGACGCTCAGCCCGGAACAGGCGGTCGAGTTCGTAGGCAATCAGACTTTCGCCGCCAACAGAACTGGACTGCCCGGCATTTCCACCCGAAGAAGGAGCGGCCGGGGTGAGGCTGCGCGCGAGCGCGAGCGTCAGGACAGCACTGGCGAGAACGGCCAGTGCCCAGACCACGAGTCCGCGGAGACCCGCGCGGAATTCCGGTTGGTCCGTGTCGTCTATAGCCTCTTTGGGACGGAGCCGGCCGGCGATGTAACCACCGACCGCGAAGCTCACGAGCGCTGCGACGAGCAGATAGACGCCCGAGAGCAGCCATAAAGCGAAGGAGGCGTCACGCCATGTCGGCGCGGAGGAGGCGACACCCAGCCCCAGCGCTGAACCAAAGGTGACGAACACCAAGAAAAGGGCCGCCGTGATCGCGGCAGCGGCGATGACCGCGCTCCATCCGATTTCCGAAGCGGACCAAGGCCCGCCGGGTGTGTCTGTTGTTTGCATGACCTGTCTCTCCCTCTGCTTATCAGCGAAGACCGAAGAAGGACAGAATGGCGAGCACCACGACAACCAGACCAACCAGGTAAATAATTCCGCTCATTGACGTTCCCTCCAGAAGCCGTTTTTGGCTGCCGAGAAACTGCCGAGGCGGAAGGAGGTTCCTGATTCGCGGGCCGTCCGATCAAAATATGGAGAGGGGCGAACCTTTAAGCGAAACCGCAAAATGACCGCGCACCGACCGGGGGAAAGCCGAGAGGTGCGCGCTTACATGAATCGGCTACTTGTCTGCGAGCGTGCAGGTTCGTATGCCCAGCAATGTGTAGGCCGGGCAGAAGCGAAACGCCGCCGTGCCGATCATGACGAGGCCGGCCGCCGAGACGGCGTATTTCCACAGACCCCAGTTCCCGAACACGTCGACGGTCTGGGGCAGGAACGGAGCGATCACGAGGACGGCGCCCAGGAGGAGGCGGATTGTGCGATCGATGGAACCGATATTCGCCATTGTTGATTTCTCCTCGTAAAACTATAATTACTACGTAATTGCGAAGCTGCTAAAATGTCAAGATGGAAGCTGGAATGGACGACACATTGATGATCGGTCTTGAAGCGCGGGCGGATGAAGCGTCACGCCTCCTGACGGCGATGGCGAATGCAAAGCGTCTGATGGTCCTCTGCTCGCTTCTCGAAGGGGAAAAGTCTGTCGGCGAGCTCGCTGTCATCGTCGGCCTCATGCCGTCGGCACTTTCGCAGCATCTGGGCAAGATGCGTTCGCTTCGCCTTGTCGAAACACGCCGTGACGGGCAGACCATCTACTACAGGCTCGCGAGCGTGGAAGTGCGCGCCGTGCTAGAGACGTTGTATCGTCTTTATTGCGCGCCTGCGTGCTGAGGTAGACTCGCCTGCCAGCCAACGACTTCTGCTGCGAAACTCCTGATTTCAACGCCACTGTGGATTGCACCGTTTCGAGCTTGGCTCGCAGCGCCTCAGGCCTTTTTTGACACGCCTTGTGGCTGGAATTTCAGCAGCGACGGAGCCGGGAACGCTTTTGCGCCCGGTCATTCCTATGCTACCCCTCGCGCATCAGATTTCTTGAGGATTGATCGGGATGAGCGAGCTTCGCATCACAGCAGGTGACTTTACGTTCGGCGCTCGTTTCGAGGACGAACTCGCCCCCCAAACATGCGCGATGTTTCGCAAGCACTTGCCTTTCCACAGCCAGGTCATTCACGTCCGGTGGAGCGGCGAGGGCGTGTGGATGCCGCTCGGCGACCTGCACTTCGGGGTCGGCTACGAGAATGCGACCAGCTATCCGGCTCCGGGCCAGATCATCCTCTATCCGGGTGGTGTCAGCGAGACCGAGATCCTGCTGGGCTACGGCGCGGTGCAGTTCGCGAGCAAGGCCGGGCAGCTGGCGGGCAATCATTTCATCACGCTGACATCCGGGCTTGAGAACCTCACGGCGCTCGGCAAGACCGTATTGTGGAAGGGCGCGCAGAAGATCGTCTTTGAACTGGCCTGATGCGAGCCATTCAGGACGCTTGAAAACCGCGCCTTCCGAAGGATTTGTACCGTGTCCCGTTTCAGCCGGTTCCGGCTGCTCACGCTCCACTATGCCTTCTATCAGCTGTCGGTCGCCATGGCGGCGGGCTTCGTGGGCGCATACCTGCTTCAGCTCGGGTTCAGCCTTTCCGAAGCACTCGTCGCCTATGCCTCGCTATTGATTATTCGGTGCGCTCTGCGGTTTGTCGGGCTCGGCGTCGTGCGGCGGCTGGGCTATCGAGGCGCGATCGTCAGCGGAGCCATGCTCGGCGCGACCCAGTTCATTCCGCTCGCATACGCCGATCAGGTGATCTGGCTCGTCGTCTGGCTGACGGCGGTCGCCTTGTCCGAGGCTCTATATTGGCCCGGTCTATCACGCGGCCGTGGCCGTCACGGGCGTCGACGGCTCCCGCGGGCGGGAGCTCGGGATTCGGACAGCGGTCGGCGCGCTGGTCGGCGTTCTCGGTCCGCTGGCGGGCGGCGTTCTGCTCCAGCATTTCGGCCCGGCTTTCGACTTTGCCGTCGCGGGGGTTCTGATGGTGGCCTCCGCCGTGCCGCTCGTCCTCATGGGGTCGATCCCGGCGGGTCCGGTTCCGCGCGCCCGCGAATCGATGCAGGGGATCGATCGAGGGGCGATGCTGGCCTTCGCCTCAGACGGCTGGATTGCGTCCGGCCTCGCGCTGGCCTGGCCCATGGTGCTCTTCGTGTCGCTGGGCTCGCACTACGACTCCTTCGGCATCGCGAATGCTGCGGCGGCGCTCGCCGGTGCCGCAACCGGGTTGGCCGGTGGGCGTGCGATCGACCGGGGCGGGCGCCAGCGCTCACTCGTCATTGTCTGCTGGGCTCTGGCCCTCGGCTTTGCGCTGCGCGCCAGCGCCACATGGTCTCCCATCGCCGCGACCATCGCCAATGCAACGGGCGCCGCAGTCATGGGGATCTATGTTCCCGTCCTGATGAGCGTCATATACGATCGTGCACAGCAAACGGGTGCCGCCTACCGCTTCCATTTTGCCGCGGAAGCGGGGTGGGACGCGGGGGCGGCATCCGGCTGCCTGATCGCAGCCGCGTTGGTCTGGGCCACCGACGCGCCATCGCTGGCCGTCGTTCCCGGCGCGCTCGGCGTGATAGTGCTCTATCTATCCGTGCGTGCACCCAAAGCGGCCGTTCCGGTCCCGGTGGACGCGTCGGAGCCCGTTTCTGCAGCCTAATGAAAACGCCCACCTTCCCGCAGCGACCTGAACGTGGCAGGTTGCATTCCCGACAGAGCGGTCAGCGGAGTGCCTTCCATGCGTGCGGTCATCAAGCTGCTTGCCGTCGTCTTTACACTCACATTCGCGGCGCCCGCCTTCGCCCAGAAGGCCTATGTACGTGACGATCTCGCCAGCAATGCAATTCGGCTGGAAGAGCAATTGCGCAAGGAGAGTCCGGCGGCGGGTACGCGGACGGTTGAAGATCTTCGCTCGGCGGCCCTGACGTCCCTACCCAGAAATCCACGCGCGGCGCTCGCGCCCCTCGGCACCGCCATTTCAGCCGCACCGCGGGATGCGCAGAGCTGGCTCGCCTATGCGCGCGTTTCCAGGATGTTGGCGCAGCAGGAGACCAACAACAGCTGGCAATGGTCGCGCAACGCGCTGGCCGCCGCCTATGTCGGGTATCTGCGGGCCTCGATGCCGAAGGACGAGGCCGAGGCGCTGGCGTTGATCGGCGCCGTGCAGAATTCGCAAGGGTCGTATCGCCTCGCGCTCAACGCCTATCGCGCAAGCCTCGACCTTGCCGACGATGCCGCGCTGCGCGCGACCTACGAAAAGCTGCGTGCCGAGCAGGGCTTCCGCATCGTTGCCTACAAGATCGACAACGATGCCGCTTCTCCTCGTGCCTGTTTCCAGTTTTCCGAGCCGCTGGCGCGCGGAAAAGTCGATTTCGCGCCTTTCGTTGCCATCTCGGGCTCCGCTAATGGGGCGATCTCCACCGAAGACCAGCAATTGTGCGTCGAAGGCCTGAAACATGGCGACCGCTATTCCGTCGTGCTGCGCCAGGGCCTGCCGTCGTCGGTCGGTGAAAGCCTGCTGAAGTCGGCCGACTACGAGATCTACGTCAAGGACCGCTCGGCGCGCGTGCGTTTCACGGGCAAGAACTACGTGCTGCCGCGCGTGGGGCAGGAAGGCATTCCCGTCGTGTCGGTGAACACGGATCGCGTCGGCATCGACGTGATGCGCATCGGCGACCGCAATCTTTTGCCCACCCTTCGCTCCAGCGAATTTCTTTCCCAGCTCGCAGGCGAGGGCGCGCGAAAGATCATCGACGATGCGGGTGTGAAGGTCTGGTCGGGAACGCTCGATGTTCGATCCGAACTTAACCGCGATGTCGTGACCGCCTTTCCGGTGACGGAGGCCATCGGACGCCTGGAGCCCGGCGTCTATGTGATGACGGCGAGGGCAGGCGGGACGCCGATTTCGCAGTCCTCATCCCAGGAGCAGAGCGATCTCTACGAGGCGCAGGCGACGCAATGGTTCGTCGTGTCCGAAATCGGCCTCACCACCTTCTCAGGCGACGACGGCGTGCATGCCTTCGCGCGGTCGCTGGCCACCGCCGATCCGATCTCTGGCGTCGAACTGCGCCTCATCGCGCGCAACAACGAGATCCTCGCCACGCAGACGACGGGGGCCGACGGGCATGTTCGCTTCGATCCCGGCCTGTCGCGCGGAACCGGCGGCATGGCGCCGGGCATCATCGCCGCCGCGAAAGAGGACGACTATGGTTTCCTCGATCTCGGCCAGACGCCGTTCGACCTGACCGATCGCGGCGTCAAGGGACGCGCCTTGACGCAGAAGCTGGACGCCTACGTGTACCCCGAACGGGGTGTCTATCGCTCGGGCGAGACTGTCAATGTCACGGCGCTCTTGCGCGATGCGCTCGGCGGCGCGGTGACCGGACTCCCCGTGACGCTGGTCGTGAAGCGTCCCGACGGCGTCGAATACAAGCGCGAACGCGTCGAGGACCAGGGGCTCGGCGGCAGGGCCTTTTCCTTCACGCTGCTTTCAGGCGCGGCCACGGGCGCGTGGCACGTGCAGGCCTTCGCCGATCCAAAGAGCCCCGCCATCGGCGACGTCGGATTTCTCGTCGAGGATTACGTGCCCGAACGTCTCGACTTGACGCTGAAGCCGAAGGACAATCTGCTCATCCCGGGCCAGCCAGCGCGCATCGACGCGCAGGCCCGCTATCTCTACGGCGCACCGGGCGCGGGGCTGGAAGTGACGGGCGAACTCGTCATAGACGTCGCCCGGACCATGAACATCCCGGGCCTCAGCGGCTTCATCGCGGGTCTCGAGGACGAGAGCTTCGAGGCCGTTCGCAGCGATATCGAGGGGGCGGCAACCACCGACGCGCAGGGGCGCGTCACCGTGGAGGTGCCCATCCCCGAAGTCACAGCGCCGCGACCCGTCGAAGCGAAGATCGTTTTGCGCGCAGGCGAGCCCGGCGGGCGCGCGGTGGAGCGTGTCCTGATGCTGCCGGTCCGGCCCACCAACGGGCTCATTGCCATCCGCAAGAATTTTACTGATCTGTCGGAGGGGTCAGTCGCGACCTTCGACGTGGCGACGGTCTCGGCCGATGGCACCCGCGTTCCCGGCCGCAACCTGCAATGGTCGCTGTCGCGCATCAACAATGAATACCAATGGTACAATTCCGACGGACGCTGGGGCTTCGAGCGCGTGAAGTCGACGCGCCGCATCGCCGATGGCCGCGTCGACGTATCTTCGACCGATCTCGCGCGCATCTCTGCCTCCGTCGGCTGGGGCGCGCACCGGCTCGACATCACGAGCGACGATGGGACGTTGGCCCCGACCAGCGTCCGCTTCAATGTGGGATGGTCTGGCGAGGCCACGGCCGATACGCCCGACCTGCTGGAAGTCACGCTCGACAAGACCGACTACAAGAATGGCGACCAGATGAAGCTGCGCATTGCCTCTCGCTTTGCGGGCAAGGCGAATGTCGCCATCGTCAGCGACAAGGTGCATGACATCCGCGTCGCCGACATCAAGGCGGGCGACAACGAGGTCGTCATCCCGGTCAAGAGAGAGTGGGGCGCGGGCGCCTATGCCGTGGCCTTCGTGCATCGTCCGCTGGACCAGCAGGCGAAGCGGATGCCCGGACGTGCGCTCGGGCTGTCATGGTTCGATATCGACAAGGACGTACGTCGCCTGACGGTCGATCTCGGAACACCCGAGAAAATGGAGCCGCGCAGGCCGCTGACGATTCCCGTTCGCATCGGCGGGCTCGCGCCTGGCGAGGATGCTGAGATCACGCTGGCTGCGGTCGACGTCGGCATTCTCTCGCTGACCCGCTATGAGGCGCCCAATGCCTCGGCCTATTTCTTCGGCCAGAAGCAACTCTCGAACGAGATCCGTGATCTCTACGGCCTGCTGATCGACGGCATGCAGGGCTCGCGCGGCGCGATCCGCTCGGGTGGTGACGCGGGCGGCAGTGCGCAGGGCAATCGGCCCACGCAGGAGCCGCTGGCGCGCTATTCCGGCGTCGTGAAGGTCGGGCCGGACGGCACGGCTCAGGTGACCTTCGACATCCCCGCGTTCAACGGCTCCGTGCGCGTGATGGCAGTTGCCTGGTCCAAGACCAGGGTCGGACAGGCGTCGAAGGATGTCATCATCCGCGATCCCGTGGTCGTTCAGGCGACATTGCCGCGCTTCCTGTCGCTGGGCGATGTTTCGCGCCTGCATGTGCAACTCGACAATGTGGAAGGCGCGGCAGGCGATTATTCCATCGCGCTCGATGTGCGCGGGCCACTCACCGTCGCCCCCAATTCGCGCCGCCGCACGATCTCGCTCGCCAAGGGCGAGCGCGTGCCACTGAGCATTCCGCTGACGGGATCGGGCCTCGGGCAGGGGGTCATAGATCTCCGCCTCACGGGTCCGGGCGTGGATGCGACACAGAGTTTCGTGGTCAATGTCCAGCCGGGCTCGGGTGAGATCTATCGCCGCGTCGTGCGACCGCTGCCGGCTGGTGGCAGCGTATCCATCTCCAACGACCTGTTGTCCGAGTTCCTGCCCGGAACCGGTGCGGTCTCGGTGGCCGTCTCCCCATTCGGCGGCATCGACGTGCCCGCCCTGTTGCAGGCGCTCGATCGCTATCCCTACGGCTGTTCCGAGCAGACCGTCAGCCGCGCCATGCCACTGCTTTACGTCAACAAGCTCGCCAGCCAGCAGATGCTCGGTATCGACGGCGATGTCGCTGGACGCGTGAAGGAATCAATCGATCGCGTGCTGGCGCGCCAGGACGGTGACGGGGCATTCGGGCTCTGGTCGACCGAGGGTGCTGGCAACGATCTCTGGCTCGATGCCTTCGTTTCCGACTTCCTGACGCGGGCGCGCGAAGCGGGATATGCCGTGCCGCAACGATCCTTCGATCAGGCGCTGACACGGCTGCGCAATCAGGTGGTCAATTCCGGCGAGGTGAAACGCGAGCAGGGACCTGCAATCGCTTACGCGATCTACGTTCTCGCGCGAAACGGCCGCCCGATCATGGGCGATTTGCGCTATCTCTCGGACACCAAGCTGGCAAGCTTCGAGACCGTGCTGGCACGCGCGCAACTCGGCGCGGCGCTCGCCATGCTGGGCGACCGCGCACGGGCACAGACGGTCTTCGCCTCCGCTGCGACGCTCCTGCGCCAGACGCAGACCTCCCGCCTTTCGCGACCGGACTACGGCTCGCGTCTGCGTGACAGCGCAGGCCTGATGGCGTTGGCCGCCGAGACGGATGCCGACCGCAACCTGATCTCGCTTGCGGGCGTCGCCGTGCAGCAGGACCGCGCAACCACACGCTACGTCAGCACGCAGGAAATGAACTGGATGGTGCTGGCCGCTTCCGCCGTCTCGGCCCAGGCTCAAGGCATGTCGCTGACCGTCGGGGGTCAGCCGCATGAAGGCGCACTTTATCGCACCTTTCCTGCAAAGGCGCTCGCGGGGGATGCCATCGCAATCGGCAACGCGGGGCAGGGCCAGACACAGATCGTCGTGACCACGTCGGGCCATCCCACCCAGCCGGAGCCGGCGGCGTCGCAGGGCTATCAGGTCGAGCGCAGCTTCTTCGCGCTCGACGGCAAGCCCAAGAACATGGCCGACATCAAGCAGAACGACCGTTTCGTCATCGCGCTGAAAGTCACGGAGCTAGAGGCCGCATATGGACGGCTGCTGCTGGTCGATCACCTGCCCGCCGGACTCGAGATCGACAATCCCAAACTGTTCGACGGCGGTTCCGTGGAGGCGCTGGCCTTCGCCAAGCCGACGGTCGAGGCGACCTACACCGAATATCGCGACGACCGTTTCGTCGCGGCGTTCGAGCGAGACGGATCGGAAAAGGCGAGTTTCAACGTCGCCTATATCGTGCGTGCCGTGACGCCCGGGCGCTATGCCTATCCGCCTGCGACCATCGAGGACATGTATCGCCCCGAACGGTTCGGGCGCACCGGTTTCGGCACGCTCGAGGTCGGCGCAGGCAGGTGAACATGCGCGCATCCCGGTCACGCAGGCGCTTCGCCGCCGCCATGATCGCGACAGCCGTGCTCGGCCTCGGGCTTCCCGTGGGCTGGGCGCAATATGTACGATCGCTCGGCCCGCTGGATCTCACGAGGGCGGGGCAGGGCTCGTCCATCGCAGTCGATCGCGAGGGCAGGCTGCTGCGCGCGTTCACGACGGAGGATGGCCGCTGGCGGCTGCCGCTCGCCGCGGGCGATGTCGATCCGCGTTTCATCGACATGCTACGCAGCTATGAGGACCGGCGGTTTTACGCGCATGGCGGGCTCGATTGGCGCGCCTTCGCCCGCGCCGTATTTCAACTCGCGTCGCATCTGCGTGTGGTCTCCGGGGGCTCGACGCTCACCATGCAGGTTGCGCGCCTGCTGGAGCCACGCGACCTGCGCACGCCCTCGGCGAAACTGCGCCAGATCGCACGCGCACTCGAACTCGAGGCGCGTTTCAGCAAGGCCGAAATCCTCGATCTTTATCTCGTGCTCGCCCCCTACGGCGGCAATCTGGAGGGGTTGCGCGCTGCGAGCCTCGCCTATTTCGGCAAGGAACCGCGGCGTCTGTCACTATCCGAACAGGCGCTGCTGGTCGCGTTGCCGCAGTCGCCCGAGTTTCGACGCCCCGACCGCAGCCCGCAGGCCGCGCTTCTCGCGCGAAACCGTGTGCTCGATCGAGTCGCGCGGTATGGCCTGATTTCGCCTGCAGAGGCCGAAGCAGCGAAGGCCGATATCGTGCCGCAGGAGCGTAGGACCTTTCCCGTGCTCGCCGCGCACGCGACGGAAGCCGCGCACAAGGTCGACCCGGCAAGGCGTATCCTGCGCTTTACATTCGACCAGAAACTGCAGATCTCGCTCGAACAGTTGGTGAAGGAGGCCGCCGAGCGCCTCGGGCCGAAAGTGACCGGGGCGATGATCGTGATCGACAACGCCACGGGCGACATTCGCGCGCGTGTCGGCTCGGCGGATTATTACGCGGAGGCACGGGCAGGGGCCGTTGACATGACTCAGGCGCTTCGCTCGCCGGGCTCTGCGCTGAAGCCGTTCATCTATGCCTTGGCCTTCGAGAACGGCATCGCCCATCCAGAGACCGTGCTCGACGACCGCCCATCCCGCTTCGGGCTTTATGCGCCGGAGAATTTCGACCTGACGTTTCAGGGGCAGGTGACGGCGCGTGTTGCCTTGCAGAACTCGCTGAACATTCCAGCCATCGTTCTTCTCAACGAGGTCGGCGCCGCGCATTTCCTGGCCCGGCTGCGCAATGCGGGTGCGCATATCGCGCTCTCGGCCGATGCCGCGCCGGGCCTTTCCATAGGCCTCGGCGGGCTCGGCATCACACTGACCGACCTTGCGCGGCTCTATGCGGGGCTTGCGCGGGGTGGCCGCGCGCCAGAACTCATGGAGCGTCTGGATGTGCCGCCGCCGGAGGTGAAGGACCGGCGCATTGCGGAGCCGGTCGCCAGCTGGTACGTGGCCGATGTCCTGCGCGGCGCGCCGCCGCCGGTGAATTCCGCCGCCGGGCGCATCTCCTTCAAGACTGGCACGTCCTACGGCTATCGGGACGGTTTCGCCATTGGCTTCGACCGCAAGCTCACGATCGCGGTCTGGTTCGGACGCGCGGACAATGGCGCGGTTCCCGGGCTCGTTGCACGGCAGGTCGCAGCGCCCGTCCTGTTCGACGCATTCGCACGCGCTGGCGCCGATTACGCGCCGATTCCGCAGCCCCGCGGGGCGTTCGTCGCCCACACATCGCAACTGCCGCCGCCACTGCGTCATCTGCGCAAGGACGCGCCGAAGACGCTGGAGGCGGTTCGGACCGCGCAATTGAAGATCGCCTTTCCGCCCGATGGCGCGCGGGTCGATCTGGGTCTGCGCGTCGGCGCTTCCACGGCACTTGCCCTGAAGGCGCAGGGCGGCGTCGCGCCTTTTACCTGGATGATCAATGGCGCTCCCGTCGCCCCGCCAGATCTACGGCGGCAATCCATCTGGCAACCCGATGGCGCCGGCTTTGCCCGAGTCTCCGTGATCGATGCGAAAGGCGCGAGCGACAGCGTGCTCGTGCGGCTGGACTAGCTTTCGAGCGCCGGCCGCCGCCGATCCGCTTCAGCGCGCGGTGCGCAAGACGCCGGTTTTTTCACTCCGGGGGTATTGGCGGGGGCTTTGGGCGCTGGGACACAGGATATTCGCATAAGGTATATTATGGAACCTAATCTCTGACCCGGAAGGCCGCGCGAAACGCTTGCGCTTGAAATCTCGATGAAAATCAGCTTCGGCCAGGCGACCCGGCATCGTCCACATCAGCCGTCCGCTTCAGCATCCTCCAGCTTGCGCGCCAGCACCTTGTCGATCCTGCGACCGTCCAGATCCACGACCTCGAAGCGCCAGCCGAGCGTCTCGATATACTCTCCCGTGGCCGGCAGATGGTGCAGCTTGTCGATGACCAGTCCGGCCACGGTCTCATATTCGCGCGTGCGCGGCAGGTTGATGCCGAGCTGGTCCGACATCTCGTCCACGGGCATCCAGCCGGCCAGCAGCCAGCTTCCATCCTCGCGCTCGACGGCCTCCGGCTCTGCCGTATCGTCGTCCGACTTGAAGGCGCCTGCGATGGCGTCGAGAATGTCGGCTGGCGTCACCAGGCCTTCGAAATGGCCGTATTCGTCATGGACGAGCGCAATCGGCACCAGAGCCTCGCGCAGGACGTTCAGCGCCTCCAGCGCGTCGATCCGGTCCGGCACCACGGGCGCTGCGCGAACGAAGGATCTCAAGTCGACGTGGTCGCCACGCATGTAAGCCGGCAAAAGGTCACGCAACTGGATAATGCCCACGATATTGTCCGAAGATCCTTCGCCCACAGGCAGGCGCGAATGAGTCGTCTGGATCAGCTTTGCCCGGATATGCTCGTCGTCGTCGGCCAGGTCGATCCAGTCGACATCGGTGCGCGGCGTCATGACAGCGCGCACGGCACGATCTCCCAGGCGCAGCACGCCTGAGATCATCCGGCGCTCGTCCACTTCGATGATGCCTGCGCTCGTCGCTTCCTCGACCATGTTCTTGATCTCTTCTTCGGTCACGGCGCTGGCCGGGGCTTCGCCGAGCCCGAGCAGGCCGAAGATCAGGCGCGACGAAGCATCGAGCAGCCAGACGATGGGAGCGCCGATCCGGGATAGCAGCAGCATTCCGGGAGCCACCGCGCAGGCAATCGCCTCCGGATTGCGCAAGGCGAGCTGTTTTGGGACCAGTTCTCCAATTACAACAGATAGATAGGTGATGGCGCTGATCACCAGCCCGTAGCCCAGGGGGTCCGCGATCCATGGAGGCACGTCGCGTGCGCGCAGGATTTCGACGAGATCGGCACCCAGCGCGGCGCCTGAGAACGCACCCGCGAGGACGCCGATGAGCGTGATGCCAATCTGAACCGTCGACAGAAATTTGCCCGGGTTTTCGGCGAGGTTCAAGGCCGTGCGCGCGCCTCGGCGGCCTCCTTCGGCCAAAACCCTCAGACGCGAGGCGCGCGCGGAAACCAGCGCGAGTTCCGAAACTGCAAAAACACCGTTCAGCGCTATCAAAAGCGCGGCGACCGCTAATTCGAACAAGGGGAGGCAAACGCCCTTCTTTCGGGCTCCTTCTGTGAAGGTTCGCACCCTAGCGCATGCAGCCCGCGAAGCCTAGGTGACGCGGTGACGAGCCCTGCCCGTTCAGAACGTGATCCGCATCCCGTCGTAGGCAGGCTCAACGTTTTCAGGCAGTTCCTGCCGCAGCCGCTCGAAATCGAGGTCAGTGTGCAGATTGGTCACGATCGCCCGGCGCGGCTTCAGCTGCCGGATCAGGTCGAGCGATTCGCCCAGGGACAAATGGCTGGGATGGCGTGTGTAGCGCAGGGCATCTATGATCCAGATATCGAGTCCTTCGAGAAAGCGCCAGCTGTCTCGCGGCACGGCGCTCACGTCGGGCGTATAGGCCACGTCGCCGAAACGGAAGCCGAGCGCGTCGATCTCGCCATGTTCGAGCCGGAACGGCATGCTCTCGATTGGACCGCCCGGCCCCTTGATGACGGCACGGTGGCCCGGCGTCAGAGCGCGCTCGTCGAGCAGCGGGGGATATTGGCTGCCCTCAGGCGTCTCGAAGACATAGGCGAACTTCACCCGCATATCGGCTGCGGTCGGCTCGTCCATGAAGATCTCGATCCGCTTGCGCATCGAGATGACGAGCGGCCGCACATCGTCGATGCCGTGCGTATGGTCCGCATGGGCATGCGTCATGAGAATGCCGTCGAGCCGCGTCACCTCCGCGCCCAGCAATTGCTCGCGCAGGTCGGGCGAGGTGTCGACCAGCACAACCGTGCGCGCATCGCCCTGCGCGCGCTCCACAAGAATGGAGCAGCGGCGCCGCCGGTTCTTCGGGTTGGCTCTGTCGCAAGCTCCCCAATCGCCGCCGACCCGAGGAACGCCGCCAGACGAGCCACAACCGAGGATGGTAATCGCAAAGCTCATGCGGCCGCCGTCGTTTCGATGGGCGGCATTTTGGAGAACAGCCGAAGCACATTGGCCGTCGTGGCCTGCGCCAATTGCTCGGCGCTGACGCCTTTCACGTCCGCCAGAACGGCGGCAGTCGAGGCGACATAGGCCGGCTCGTTACGCTTGCCGCGATAAGGCACCGGCGCCAGGAATGGCGCGTCGGTTTCCACCAGCAACCGGTCGAGCGGGACATCGCGGGCGATGTCGCGCAGGGCTTGCGAATTCTTGAAGGTGATGACGCCCGAGAAGGAAACGTAGAGCCCGAGTTCGAGGCCGGTTTCCGCGAGCGCGCGCGAGGCTGTGAAGCAATGGAGCAGGGCCTTGAAAGCCCCCTTCCCCATTTCCTCGCGCAGGATTGCGGCAACATCGTCGTCGGCGTCGCGGGCGTGGATGACAAGCGGCAGTCCTGTCTCGCGCGCCGCTGCGATATGCCTGCGAAACACCTGCGCGGCGACGTCGCGCGGGCTGCGGTCGTAATGATAATCGAGCCCGGCTTCGCCGATGCCGATGCAACGCGGATGGCCGGCGAGTTCGACCAGGCGACTGACCGGAACGTCGGGCTCCTCATGCGCCTGATGCGGATGGGTGCCCACCGTGAACCACACATTGTCGTAGGCGTCCGCGATAGCGCGATAGTTGTCGTAGCGCGCGACATGCGTCGAGATCGTGATCAGACGCCCGACGCCAGCCGCCCGCGCCCGCTCCACGACGGCGTCGCGCTCCGGCGCGAAGTCCGGGAAGTCGAGATGGCAATGGCTGTCGATCAGCATCAGGCCTTGCTCCCCTCGGCGCTTTCTGGCTCGACATAGCGTGGAAAGATCGGCGCGGGCGCCGGGAGTTCCGTGCCCGCGATCAGCGGAAAGCCTGCCCCAGTATGGGCGAAGTCGCGCGATGCCGCATCGATGCACAGCAGATCGAGCAGCTTGCGCATGGCGCTCGGGATCACCGGCTGCGCGAGAATGGCCACGTTGCGCAGCACTTCCGCCGTGACATAGAGGACGGTGGCCATGCGCGCCGGGTCGGTCTTGCGCTTGATCCACGGCTCTTCGGACGCGAAATAGCGATTGGCTTCCGAGACGACGCGCCAGATCTCGGCCAGCATCTGGTGCAGCGCGAAATCGTTCATGGCAATGCGCGCCTTGTCCGCGAGCCCATAGGCATCTTCGAGGATCGTGACATCGGCCTCGGTGAATACGCCGGGCTCGGGAACGCGCGCATCGCAGTTCTTCGCGATCATGGACAAGGAGCGCTGCGCGAGATTGCCGAGATCGTTGGCGAGATCTGCATTGATGCGATTCACGATCGCTTCATGCGAATAATTGCCGTCCTGTCCGAACGGCACTTCGCGCAGGAAGAAATAGCGAAGCTGATCGACACCATAATGATCGGCCAGCGTGAAGGGGTCGATCACATTGCCGACCGACTTCGACATCTTCTCGCCGCGGTTGAACAGGAACCCGTGCACCACGATCTGCTTCGGCAAGTCGATCCCCGCCGACATCAGGAAGGCCGGCCAGTAGACCGCGTGAAAGCGCGTGATGTCCTTGCCGATCACGTGCGCATCGGCGGGCCAGAACCGCGCACGCTCCGCGCCCGCATCCGGGAAGCCAGTACCCGTGATGTAATTGGTGAGCGCATCTACCCACACATACATGACGTGCCTCTGATCGCCCGGCACGGGAACGCCCCAGTCGAAGGTCGTGCGGCTGATCGACAGGTCGTTCAGCCCGCGCTTCACGAAGGCGACGATCTCGTTGCGGTATTTGTCGGGCGTGACAAAGTCCGGATGCGCCTCGTAATGCGCGAGCAGTCGCTCCGCATAGGCGGAGAGCTTGAAGAAATAGCTCTCCTCCTCGACCCATTCGACGGGCGTGCCGGTGGGGGCATAGCGCTTGTCGTCGCGGATCGTCAGTTCGCTCTCGTCGAAATAGGCTTCGTCGCGCACCGAGTACCAGCCCGAATATTTCGACAGGTAGATGTCGCCGCGCGCCTTCATGCGCTCCCAGATTTCCTGGGCTGCGGCGCGGTGGCGGGGCTGCGTCGTGCGTACGATATCGTCGGCGCGCGCGTCGAGCTTCTCGCCCATGGCTTCGAACTGCGCGGCTGTGCGGTCGGCCAGCGCCTGGGGGGTGATGCCCTCGCGGATGGCCGTCTGCTGCATCTTCAGGCCATGCTCGTCCATGCCGGTGACAAACAGGACATCGCGACCGTCAAGCCGGTTGAACCGCGCAATCGCATCGGTGGCGATGCGCTCATAGGCATGCCCGATATGCGGCGCGCCATTGGCGTAGGGAATCGCAGTCGTGATGTAGAAGGTCTGGCGCGCGGCCATCGAAAATCCTGTCCGTGTTTCGGCGCGCCATCACGCACGAGCGGCGCGCGCGGCGGCGGCGAGGCCGGCGAATATCGACAGGATAAGCGGCCTTCTGTCGAGATTATAGGCCTCCGTTTCGCGCGCGGACGCGGCGATCTTCTCCCATACCTCGGCGTAGGGCGCAAGACTGGCCGGCGACCCGGCCGAGGCCCTGCGCACCGTGGCGTCGATCCAGTCGAAGACGGTGGTCAGCGTCGTCTCGAAATCCTCCTGCCCGTCGCGGCCGACGAGAATATCGGCCAGGTCGTGCACTTCCACCCAGTCCACATCGGGCAGGCGTGCGAGCAAGGCCTCAAGGCGCCGGGCGAGAGCAAGGCCCTTGCCGTCGAGCAGGCGCATGGCCTCTCGTACGGAGCCCTGCCCCCGCTCCGCCGCAGCCGTCAGATCGTCCACCGTCGCGCGCGACCACGGTTCTCCCGCCTGTTTCATGGCGCGAACGACATCGGTCGGCTGCAGAGGCTCGAGGTGCAGCATTCGCGACCGCGAGCGGATTGTGGGCAGCACATAGGCCGGGCGGTGGGCGACCATCAAGAAGAGGGACCGCGACGGGGGCTCCTCGATGAGCTTCAGCAATGCATTGGCGCTGGTCTTGTTGAGGTCGTCGGCGCTGTCGAGAAGGGAGATCCTCCAGCCGCCCTCCCCCGCCGCCTGCCGGAATAGATCGATCAGGCGCCGCACGTCGGGTGCGCGGATTTCCGTGAAGAGCTTTTTGCTCTTCGGATCCCATTCGCGCCGCGTCAGCGTCAGGTCGCCATGGGAGAGCGAGGAGATCCGCCGCGCCACGGGGTGATCCGGTGGCACGGAGAGATCCTGAGCATGGCGCACCTCGGCGCTGTTTACATTGGGATATGCCAGCACGAAACGGGCGAAGTGCCAGGCCAGCGTCGCCTTGCCAATGCCCTCGCGCCCGCCGATGATCCAGGCCTGCGGCAGGCGGTTCGAGCGATAGGCATCGAGCAGCCGCGCCTGCGCCGCGTCATGGCCGAACAGCCGCTCTGTGTCGCGCGGATGCGGGGCGTCCAGAAAGCGGTCGCTTTCGGGAACCGCTGCGTCGTCGCGGGCGCGCTTCATGTCGTCTCCTTCGCGGTCGGCTTCTTCGGCCGCCGGGGAGCTGGCTTCTTCGCGCCGAACAACCGGCTCTCGACGACGCGCCAGATATCCGCCGCCACGGCGTCAACCGGCCGCGTAGCGTCGATCACAACGCATCGTTCGGGATGTGCCTTCGCGATGTCCAGAAAACTTTGCCGCAATGCCTGATGGAAGCTCAGGTCCTCCGCCTCGAAGCGATCCACCTTCCCTGCCCCGCGCCGCTTGCCTGCCCGCGCAAGCCCCTCCTCCGCCGGAAGATCGAGCATGAAGGTCAGGTCGGGCCGCGTTTCGCCGACGGTCACTTTCTCAAGGCCGTCGATGAACGTGTCGGACAATTTGCCCGATGCGCCCTGATAGGCGCGCGTTGAATCCGCAAAGCGGTCGCAGACGACAAAAGCCCCGCGATCCAGCGCCGGACGGATGAGATTGTCGAGATGATCGATGCGCGCCGCCGAGAAGACGAGGGCTTCCGCCGCCGGCCCGAGCGGCGCGACGAGGCCCGCGAGAAGTGCCTTGCGCAGTGCCTCGGCATTGGGCGAACCGCCGGGCTCCCGTGTTGCGACTGTCTCAAGACCGCCCGCCTGAAGGGCCGCGACGAGTCGCTTCACCTGCGTCGACTTGCCTGCGCCCTCGCCGCCTTCGAACGTGATGAAGCGCCCAAGCGCCTTATTCGCAGTCGCCGGCATCAGTTTTTCAGCACGTATTTGCGGAAGAGGCCGAGGCCGAGTTCCAGACCCGCATCCATAGCGCGCTGTGAAAGCGTTCCATTTTCGACGCTTTCGGCTGCTTGCAGGGGCGCCTCGAGCGCCAGCGTCTTGCCGCGCATGATGCGCAGTTTGGCAACGGTGGCGCCTCGCGCAACGGGCGCCATGAGCGGCCCCTGATAAACGATCTGAGCGATCAAACGCTCGGCCGAGCCGCGCGGAACGAGAAGCTTGACCGGCCCATCCGCCACCAGTGGCACGCTGCGCTTCGCGCCGCCGTAAACCTGTGCAGCGCCGATCTCCGCGCCGGGCTCGAACACGATCTTGGATTCGAAGGAGCGCAGGCCCCAGGACAGCAGTTTGCGTGCTTCGTCCGCCCGCTCGCGCGCCGTCTTCGCGCCCATGACGACGACGATCAGGCGCTGGCCGTTTTCAACCGCCGAGCCGACGAGCCCATAGCCGGAATCCCCGACATTGCCGGTTTTCAGACCGTCCGCGCCCAGATCCATGAAAAGCAGGGGGTTCCGGTTCACCTGGCGGATCTTGTTCCAGGTGAACTCCTTTTCGCCGAAGAAATGATAATACTCAGGATAGGTGCGGATGACATGGTCGGCCAGCATCGCCATCTGCCGCGCGGTCACCTTTTCCTCGGGGTCGTATTTTCCCCAGGAATTCCTGAAGGTCATCTTGTCGAAGCCGAGTTCCGCCGCGCGGCGGTTCATGAGCCCGGCAAAGGTCTCTTCTGTCCCGCTGATGCCCTCTGCAATCACGATAGCTGCATCGTTGCCGGACTGGATAATCAGCCCGCGCAGCAGATCTTCCAGACGTATGGTGCTGTGAAGGGCGGCGAACATCGCCGACCCGCCTGCCATCGCGCCGCCGCGCCGCCACGCGTTTTCGGAAACGGTGAATGTCTTGTCGAGTGTCAGCCGCCCTTCCTTCAATTCACGAAAGACGATCTCCGCCGTCATGATCTTGGCAAGCGACGCGGGTGAAATGAGCTGGTCGGCATTCTTTTCGAAGAGCACAGAATGGCTCTCCGCATCCATCAGGATCGCACTGGGCACGCTGGTTTGAAAAGGCTGGCTCTGAGCCCGTGCGCGCTCGGGCACGCCGGCCGCGGCCAGCAGGCCTGCGAAAACGATCGTTGCGATCCGCAAAAGCCCGAAGGAGAAAGCCACGAACGCCCCGTAATCGCCATGTCCCCGATAAGTGGGGAGTCGCACCAGATAAGCCCTGACTGTGCACTGGCGAAACGTCAAAAGCAACGGGCGCATAGCGCGCCAGGGGCCCCGCTCAGCGTCAAAGGCGCGGCCCACCCGGCAGGCTTCAATCGAGTTTCAGCGTCTCGAACGGACCCGAGAATGCTCTGCTCTGCCGGCTCGCGGCATAGTTCAGGGCGTTCGAGGGCGAACGTCCGTGCAAGCCCCCGAGCGACATCGGGCGAATGGGCGGCAAAGGCGGCATGAGTGGCAGCATGGTCGTCGTTGGGGCGAAGCTCGTCGCCTCCTCCGGCGCTGTGGCCTCGGCAACCTGGATTGGCGAAACTGCTGGCGCCTGAAAAATCGAGCGAGTCGGGGCCGCTGCGACCACGGTGGTTTGCGAAGCCCCGGGTTCGGCCTCCGCGACCATGATGGGCGATGTCCCGGGATTGCCCTCGAGCGTTGCCGGACGTCCGTCCGACCGCAGGCTCGCCATCAGCAACTGGTCGTCAGATCCAGCGAGGCCTGCCTTGCCGACATATTCGATTTTCACTTCCGCCGTACCGAAGCGCTTGAAATCGAGAGAATCGGCGACGCGGGACGACACGTCCATCACGCGCCCGGCGTGATAGGGCCCGCGATCGTTCACCCGCACGATCATCGAGCGGCCGTTTCTGGTATTGGTCACGCGCGCATAGCTCGGCAGCGGCCAGGTCGGATGCGCGGCGGTGACAGAACGCATGTCGTAGACTTCGCCATTCGCGGTGCGGCGACCGTGGAAGGCCGAGCCGTACCAGGATGCCTTGCCGGTCTGCGCTGTCGCAACGTTGACCTCGCGCGGGTAATACATCCGGCCGGCGACCGTGTACGGGCGTCCCACGAGGTAGCGTCCGCCGCCGCGCGGCACCGCCTCCCCGTCCGCCACCACGCGCGGGCTCGCCGCGCCATAGACGGACGATGGGAAATATTCCTTGGAGCCCGGACGACCCGCCGGGGCCTGCGCGCAGCCGGCGACCGCTGCCAGGCAGACTAGCGAGGTGAGGGTCGCAGGAAAACACGCCCGCAAGCCTTCAAGGCGCGACGCACTGATAACAAAGGGCACAAGTTCACAAAGACGCATGGGGCGGTACGCAAAACCAAAATTCCACCGGATGCGCATGGATGGCTGTCCCTCAAGTCTCGGCGGCGCCTGTCGAGATCGCGAGGAAACTATCCACGGCAATCCCCACCTTTGCGCGAGGTCGGTTAAGGAAAGGTTTTCCACCGAACCCGGTCGGGACGCAACTTCGGCCCCGAGTCGGATGGTCTGCCCCCGATAGGAGGCAGCTAGGCCCGGCAATTGGGACCAAATTGCGGCGAAGCCCTGCCATGCACCGTGGGGAATGCTACGCGGCTTTACGCCGAAGCTTGAGCTAGCGTCCCACGCGCACCGTGCCGCTCATCCCGTCGTCCCGCCGCCAGCTGAGCCGATCTTCGCCTGCCTTCTGAAGCGTGAAGCAGAAAACCTTGCCATCATACCAGCTTGTCCACTTCTGGCAGAGCTTGTTCCCGGCGACCCACCACCTCCCGCTATCCTTCGGCTGCATGAACTTACCCAGGCCAACGGCGTCGCCAGTACCGTCGACCCGGCCGTCGGCGCGGTAATTGAGCGGAAACTCGCCCCCGAGCGGGGTGGAAAGATAGATCTGCCGTCCCGAGACAGCGCGTCCGAGGTCGGGCCCCGAGAGCGAGAGTGACGCATCGGCCATGCCGGCTTGCGGCGCGACCAGCCCGCCTGCCAGCAAAGCCCCGATGAAAGATGCTGCCCGCGATAGTGCCATTGCCCGCTCCTCGTATCGTTTAGACCGAGGAAGCTACGTGGCAATCGACCAAACGGCTCTACACGAAAGCGAGATATTTTCGCGAGGCGCGCTCGGCACTCGACAAGGCGCCCGACGCTCGGTATCAACGCGCCATGTCACCGCGCGTCGCGCGGAGGCAAGCGAAGCGCCACGACGCGCTCGCGTCCGGCCTGGTTTGGGCCTGGAAGGGTGGCCGAGTGGTTTAAGGCAGCGGTCTTGAAAACCGCCGTAGGTGAAAGCCTACCGTGAGTTCGAATCTCACCTCTTCCGCCAGAGCCCTATTCAGTGTTTCAGAGCACCCCCGGCGGGCACGGTCCCTAGCCCGGGCCGCGGATCTGTCCCGGCTATCCCGACCGGTCCGCGTGCAGGGTTCGTTGAACATACGACCGGACGAGAACGGACTCAAATATCGTGGCATGATGAAAATCCGCATCTGCTTACGCGCGCTTTCAAACCCAGGATGCGAAGTTGGCCCACAGGGCGCTTTCATATGGAAGCGCCCGACAGCTTGATGATCGCGGAAGCGGTGCCACGGCGTGAGTTTTCTGGAGAAAATGCAATGAGTGAGGCCGGTTCTATCGCTGGACGTGCGGGCGGGTTCTCGTGGTTCGATCCGTTCCTGCTGGAAGATCAGCTCAACGAGGAGGAGCGCCAGATCCAGAACGCCGCGCATTCCTATGCGCAGGACAAGCTGATGCCGCGCATCAACGATGCCTATCTGCAGGAAAAGACGGATGCCGCGATTTTCCGTGAGATGGGGGAACTAGGCCTGCTCGGCGTCACGCTGCCGGAAGAATATGGCGGCGCAGGTGCGAGCTATGTGTCCTACGGCCTGGTCGCGCGCGAGGTCGAGCGTGTCGATTCAGGCTACCGTTCCATGATGAGCGTGCAATCGTCGCTCGTCATTTATCCAATCTACGCCTACGGCAGCGAGGAGCAGCGTCGCCGCTATCTGCCCAAGCTCGCTTCGGGCGAATGGATCGGCTGCTTCGGCCTTACCGAACCCGACGCCGGATCGGACCCCGCCGGCATGCGCACGCGCGCCGAGAAAGTGGCGGACGGTTATCGTCTCACCGGTTCGAAGACCTGGATTTCAAATGCGCCTCTTGCGGATGTCTTCGTCGTCTGGGCGAAGTCCTCGGCCCATGACAACGAGATCCGGGGCTTCATTCTCGAAAAAGGCATGAGGGGCCTTACCGCGCCGAAGATCGAGGGCAAGCTGAGCCTGCGCGCCTCCGTCACGGGAGAAGTCGTGATGGAGGGCGTCGTGGTTTCCGAAAGCGCATTGCTGCCGAATGTGCGCGGCCTGAAGGGGCCGTTCGGTTGCCTCAACCGCGCCCGATACGGCATCGCATGGGGAACGATGGGCGCAGCTGAAGATTGCTGGCATCGCGCCCGGCAATACACGCTGGATCGCCAGCAGTTCGGACGGCCGCTCGCGCAGACTCAATTGGTGCAGAAGAAACTGGCCGACATGCAGACGGAAATCGCACTGGGATTACAGGCTAGCCTGCGTGTCGGGCGTCTCTTCGACGAAGGCCGCGCGCGGCCGGAGATGGTTTCGCTGATCAAGCGCAACAATTGCGGCAAGGCGCTCGATATCGCGCGACAGGCCCGCGACATGCACGGTGGCAATGGAATCCAGATCGGCTATCACGTCATGCGCCACGCGCAGAATCTCGAAGCGGTAAATACCTACGAGGGAACGCACGATGTGCATGCGCTGATCCTCGGGCGCGCGCAAACCGGCTTGCAGGCCTTTTTCTGAAGGCGAAGGCTCCTCTCATGAAGAACCTTGTTGACGAACCGAGCCGCGCGGCGCTCGTGCTTGTCGATCTGCATAGCCGAGTACGTCGTTCAACCCGTCGAAGTTCACGCGCTGATGCGCAAGGCAGCCCGCTTCGACTGAAGCATCCAATGCGTGAGTGAAGGAGCGATCAATTGCCGCCACTGGGTTCGCCAGCCTGCCTCGAAGGGCTTCGCGTGCTGGATTTGTCGCGCGTGCTCGCGGGTCCGTGGGCCAGCCAGATGCTGGGCGATCTCGGCGCGGAAGTGATCAAGATCGAGCGGCCCGGCGCGGGTGACGACACGCGCGGCTGGGGGCCTCCTTATCTACACGATGCCGAGGGGGCGGAGACGTCCGAATCCGCCTATTTCCTCTGCGCCAACAGGAACAAGAAGTCGGTCACGATAGACATCACGCATCCGGAGGGCCGCAAGCTGATTTTGAAGCTCGCGGAATCTTCGGATATTCTCATCGAGAATTTCAAGGTCGGAGGCCTGCAAGAATACGGCCTCGACTATGCGTCGATGCATGCGCTAAACCCCCGGCTCGTCTATTGCTCGATCACGGGGTTTGGGCAGACGGGTCCTTATTCGCATCGGGCTGGCTACGACTTTCTCGTTCAGGCCATGGGCGGGCTGATGAGCGTCACGGGGCGCGCAGATGGGCAGCCGGGCGACGGGCCGCAGAAGGTCGGCGTGGCCATCACCGACATCCTGACCGGCCTTTACGCGACCGTTGCAATTCTAGCCGCGCTGACTCACAGGACCGCGACCGGCCGGGGGCAGCATATCGACATGGCGCTGCTCGACAGCCAGATCGCCGCCATGGCGAACCTGGGTTCCAATTATCTCCTGACAGGCACGTCGCCCGTGCGCCTCGGAAATTCACACCCGAGCATCGTTCCGTATCAGGACCTTCCCACAGCCGACGGCGCGATGATCGTCGCCGTTGGCAACGACGGGCAGTTTGCGCGCATGTGTGTGTGCCTCGGTCATCCCCAATGGGCGACTGACCCGCGCTTCATCAGCAATCGCGCGCGAGTCGAGAACCGGCTGGAGCTTATTCCATCCCTTCAGCAGGCAACGATGTTGCGCCCCACTGCCGAATGGGTCGCCATGTTCGAAAAGGTCGGCGTGCCCTGCGGTCCCGTGAACACTCTGGCTGAAGTGTTTGCTGATCCGCACGTCCAGGACCGTGGCGTCAGGATCGAGATGGACCATCCGCTCGCAGGCAGCGTGCCGCTTGTCGGGAATCCGATCCGGCTATCGGACGCGCCGGTCGCATACCGCCTGCCGCCGCCCATGCTCGGGCAACATACGCGCGAGGTGCTCGCGGACGTTTTGGGGCTGGATCCCGCCGCGATCCAGGGGCTCGCAGACGCCGGCGTCACGTAAGCCGCTGCTGGTCACACTCACGCTTCTAGGCAGGCGCGCAGATCGCGCATGGAGCCAAGTTGCTCGAGCTGCGCGACAACGGCGACGAGCACCCTGCCCCGGTCCGCGCCGATGATCGGCGCGACGAGATCCAGCGCCTTTACCTCGATCTCCGCCGCCGTCATCGGATTGTCCGGCGTCCCGCGCACCGCGCGCGCGTGGTGGCGCAGCACTCCCCTGTCCGTCTCGATCTGGACGATGGCCTGACGCGCCGGAAGAGCCACCGTGAGCTCCGCGCTGGCGACGAGATCGATGCACGCGCGGAGCGCCTGCACGGCGGGGTCGGCCATGCGGGCATAATCATGCGCGCTTTCGAAGGTGATGCCCCCATCCAGAATAGCGATGGCGCAGAGGTGCTGCGCGCAGATGTCGGGCATGGTGCGGTCATCGACGATGTGGATCCGGTCGTCTGGCATGGTGATGGTGATGCGGCGCACATCGGCGGACTTCACGCGATGCTCCTTCACCAGCGCGGTCGTCGCGTCGAGGATCGCCTGGATGGGCGAGCCGACGCACCATTTCTTGATGGAGGCCTGCATGATTTCGTAGCGCTCGCCGAGTTCGGCCACAAGTCTCGCGGGTTCCGGCTCGTCGCCCAGCGCGGTGAAGAGATTGTGCTTGCCCGAGAAGGGATCTTCCACCGCGGAGAAGCCCGCGGCCACCATGCGCGCGGCGGCAACGCCGTTGCGCGCGCCCATCCCGCCGAAGTCGAAGGCTTTCTCCACATGGTGCGTGTCGCGCTGCCAGAACGGAATGCCGGACGCCTGCTGCGAGGCGTAGGACATGACCCAGCGCACGCGCTGCTCGTCGAAGCGGAACAGCGCCGCGCAGGCCGCCGCCGCGCCGAAGGCGGGCGCAAGTGAATGCGTGCTGTGCTTCGCCGTGTCGGGACGGGTGTAACCCAGCGCCATGGTGAGCCGGGCGCCGATGTCGTAGCCGAGCGCGACTGCGCGCAGGAAATCTGCGCCGCCGAGATCCTGCTCCTCGGCGATGGCGAGAGCGGCGGGAATGATGCCGCAGCCCGGATGGAAGCGACCGCCGAGATGAGAATCGTCCGTCTCGTCGCCATGGCCCGCCATGCCGTTGGCGAGGGCCGCGCTTTCAGCCGGCACGCGCCATTGCGTGCCGATGACGGTGGCGTCGCCGCCGCCGTTAAGTCCTGCGACATATTTTGCGCCTAAAACGCCGGCGCGCAGGCGCGAGCCGGAAAGGATCGCGGCCAGCGTGTCGAGCACATGGAACTTGGTTTTTTGCAGCACGTCCGCGGGAAGCGGCCGGTCCATCGTGCCGGCGACATAGGCAGCGAGAGTCGCGGCTTCGGCTGAAATCGGAGTGTCGGATGCGCCTGCCATGTCTCTTCCCTTAAGCTCGTCTCTTCTTGTGGACGAGCTTATATCAGACCGAGCACCTCGAGGCACGTTAGCACCACCTCTAAAGGACGCGCCGGACCTAAGCCTTGTCGGGGTCGCCGCGCCGAAGCATCCCTGCCCCGGCGTTCCAGATGCCTTTCGCCAACGTGCTGGTCAGTCCGATTTCCTTGCTCGCGCCGGCCTGCGCGCTGTCGGGATCGGACAGGCTGGCTTCGAGGTTCTTGGCGAACTGCGTCATCAGGGCCTGCGCAGTGCCCTGAATGAGCGCGGTGCCTCGCCCGTATTGTGCGATCGCTCCTGCGAGCTGTATGTCTGAGTCGACGGAAATACGGGTGCCCCCGTCAGCTGGCGTGAGTGCAAAGACGACGTCGGCATTGGCGTTGCCGCGCGCCTTCTCCTCGTTGCCCTGCGCCTTGGCGACGATCCGGTATCCAGCCTCGTCCCGCTCGACGAACTGCACGATTCCCTTAAACTTGAGTGCCACCGGCCCAAGCCGAACGCCGATCGTGCCCACATGCGTGTCGTCGCTGCGCGACTCGATGAGTTCAGCCCCCGGGGCGCAGCGCGCCACGCGGGGGATATCGCTGATCGCAGCCCAGACTTCGTCGATCGGGCGCTTGATGAGGACTTCGTTCTTGATCTTCATGCTTACACCTCCTGAACGCCAGACTATTGGTCCTGAACATAGGCAGCGCGGAGCTTTTCTGTCAGCTCCGGTGAGAGGTCGGACACGCTGGCCACGAGCTCCTGAAGTTTCTCACCCGTGAGCGGCTGAATATCGACCCGCATCTTTTCCGCCTCCTTCAGGAAGTCCGGATCCTTCATGGTCTGGTCGAAAGCACGGCGGAGCGTGTTCAGGCGATCAGCGGGAACGCCGGGCGTCGTGAAGAAGCCCGTCCCGACCTCGGTCGCATTCATCACGGCCGTGAGGATGGCCTTCTGTTCGGGGGTCTTTGCCAATTCAATCGCAGTCGGCACGTCCTTCATTTCAGGATGGCGTGTCAGCCCGAACTGAAGGATGTTGTTGATGCTGCCGTCCGTGATCCATGCCGGATGCGCGGTCTTGACCGCTTCCCACGATGTGGAATGCCCTTCCGCCTCGCCGCGCTCCATGGCGAGCATCGCCTCGCTCGAACCGCGATAGCCCATGATGAGCTTGAACTTCGTGCCGACGATCTTGTTGAGCACGTTGGGATAGATCGAGACCGTGGACCCTGCTCCGGTCCCGGACAGATTTACGTCCCGCGTGAATGCGTCCTCGATCTTCTTTACCGGCGACGTCTTCCACGTCATCACGATATTGACGATGGAATTGGTGCGGCCGATCCAGTTCAGGTCCTTCGTCTTGAAACGAACGCCGTTGGTCCCGAGACGTTCATCGAGAGCGATGGTGGGAGCACCCAGCCCGATGACGGTCCCGTCGCGCGGCGAAGCGCTGTAGACCTGGTTCACGGCAAGAAAGCTTCCGGCCCCCGGCATGTTGCGAATGACGATGCCGGGGTGCCCGGGAATATGTTTTCCCATGTGGTTCGAAAGAATGCGCGCGTAGGTGTCGTTGCTGCCACCGGGCGCGTAGCCGATGATCATGTCGATCGTCCTGCCCTTGTAGAATTCCTCGGGCGCTTGCGCATTTACGCCTGTGGCGCAGACCAAGGCTGCGAAAGTCGCGCTGAGTCCCAGATAGATCGAACGATGCATCGGTACACTCCCTGATGATTTTTGTTCGCTACGTCGTTGCTGGCGTATGCGTCTGCATGTCTTCTCTTGCTCAGCCGGGAAGCCCGGCGGATTTCCTATTTGGCATCTTCGGGCGGGACGCTTCGGCAGGGCGTGTTCAGGTCGACGCCTTTGCGGCGGCGCTGCCGGTAGGATTCGCTTTTGTCCATCCAGTCGCCGCGCGTGGCATCCATGGCCGTCTTGTCCCATTCGTCTGTCCAGTCGCCGAGCGAATAGCCGAACCATGGCGCTTCGGGCCGCAACTGCGGAAGATCCAGCCGCTCCCACAGCGCCTTGGCGTTCTCCATGAACTCGCGCTTCGGCAGCGCCAGTGGCGGCATCGGATGTTTCATGGTGGCATCGACGAGCATGGCGGAATCGGCGCCCGGCTTTTCCGTCGTGCGTGGGCCGTGGCCCTTGTCGCGCTCATCGACGATGCGCGTGTCCTCGGCGGGATTGCAGCGGTAGGACATCGCCCAGAACACGGCGTCGGTGCTTTCGGGATCGATATCTTCATCGACTGCGATGACGAACTTGCCGATCGCGGCCTGAAGCGTCAGCGTGCCGTAGAGCGCCCGCCAGATCTCGGTGCGTGGCGTGCCGGGCGCGAACTGCAGGATGACGATGCGGCGCAGGTTCGTCAGCGGCTCGTGCATGGACACGCGCTTGATGCCCTTGATCGCCAGATGATCGCGCAGATGGGTCATATATTGCGGCTCGTAGGCGAGACGCTTGACGACGCTCGATTCGCTCGGCGTGACCTGCGAGATAATCGACGTCAGGATCGCGTTGCGACGCCGCGTGATCGCGGTGACTTCGACAACGACGCTATATTCCTCGAGCGCGACATAGCCGTGGGACTCCCCGAACGGCCCCTCCGGTTCCAGGTAGTCGGGATCGACGTAACCCTCGATGACGAGTTCGGATTCGGCGGGAACCATGAGATCGACGCTTGTCGCGTGCACCATGTTGATCGGTCCGCCCGCAAGGCCGCCGGCGACCTCGATTTCGTCCACGCCGATCGGCAGTTTCTGCGGCCCCAGAAAGCCGACGATAGGCGGACAGCCGACGACGAGACAAATGGGCATCCTGCGCCCCAGAGCCTGATACTTCTTCCAGTGCTCGAAACCGCCGGGCCGTGTGCTGACCGCCATCATCATCCCGAGCCGCGTCGGCGATTTCAGCTGCGCGCGATAGGTGCCCATGTTCTGGGTGCCGGTCTCGGGGTCCGATGTGATCACGCATGTCGCGGTCAGATACGGGGCCGCATCGAAACCCGGTGTCGAGATCGGGATTGGGAGCGATTCCAGCCCTTGGCCACGGCCTTCGAGTTCAGCCCCGCTCAGAACGATCTCCTGGCACGGCGCGCTCGTGACCACATTGGCGGCCACGGGATGGGACATCGCGTGCGCCCATTTCGGACCGATCTTCTCGATGCTGTCGACATTCATGCCGACACGATAGATGTCGGAGGAGGCAGCGAAGGCGCCGACGATCATCGGCATGTCGTAGCGGCGGCCCTTGCTGTCGACGATGTTGGTAAAGAGAAAGGCCCGCCGATCCTTTTCCTGAATCCCGCCCCGGAACTGCCAGCGCACGAGGGGATGCATCTCCGTGTCCTTGTTGATCGGCGCGTCGATCCGATAGAGCAGTCCGGCGGCGTCGAGCCGTTCGATATGCTCATGCAGATCCGCATAGCAGCGGCCCGCCGTCGTCTCGCTCGTGTCGGTCACGTCGGGTCCAACCTGCGTCATCTGCGATCCTTCAGGCTGCAACGAACGTGTAGGTGGAGCGTGGCGCCCCCGCCGGGTCGGTCCCCACGACGCCGATGGAGAGCTTGACCCTCATGTCGACTGTCAGTTCCGCGTGCGGCACGTCGATATGGGCGAAGACACGCACCGTATTCGGCAGGTCGACGTATCCGAGCACGTAGGGGACGTTCCATCCCTTGGGGGCCTGATGCACGATAGAATAGGAATAGAGCGTGCCCTGATCGGGGAGGTCCACCGTCTCTATGTCTTCCGAAAGGCAGTTCGTGCAGACGGCGGCGCGCGGAAAGCTCAGGTCCTCGCACGCGCGGCACCTGCCGCCCAGGAGCCGGATGTGGCCGTCGGTCGCCACGTCCACCAGCGAGGTCGAGATGAGGTTCAACGACTCGAGGTCGGGGCGGGATGAGATGTCCGTCATGGCGTGTTTCTCCGGAATAAGCTTGCCATCCATGTCAGCTTCATTGAGACGTCAGCACGGCGGCCAGCAGATTGGCCGCGAGATCCCGGGCGCTTCGGGGGCCGAGTTCCGGCGCCACCCGCAGGTAGTCCTTCACTGCGACAAGCGCCGGGCGGGAGCGCGCGACGAGGGTCGCCAGATAACGCGCGACCTCCGCTTCGAGACGCTCGTCTTCCACGACAGAACTGACGAGGCCCATCGATAGAGCCGTGGCCGCATCGATCTCGTCCATGCCCAGAACCAGGAACGTGAGCGCCTTCTGCGGCACGCGCCGCATCATGGCCGACATGGCGAGCGTCGGCGGAAGGTTCTTCTCCATTTCGGAAAGGCGGAACCGCGCATTTGTTGAGGCGATGCTGATGTCGCTGGCCGTGACGAGCGCCGCCCCGAGCCCGTTGGAAAGACCCCGAGCGCTGCAGACGATCGGAACCGGGCAGGCAGCCATGGCATCGTAGAGCGTCAGGATCGGCTCGACGAGTGCGGCACGCAGTTCGAGCGCATTGGTGGTGACGGGGTTGCCCTGCGGGTCGCGCCCCTTGCAGAAGTCCGCGCCTGTGCCCGTGAAATGGATCGCCTTGGCGGTTTCAGGCGTGCCTGCGAAAGCGCGGGCAAGAACCGCGATCATCTCCAGCGTCAGGAGGTTCGACTTTTCTGCCCTGTCAATGGTGATGGTGCGGACCTGATCGACATCCGTAATGCGGACGGATGGATGCTCTGCATTGTTCATGGCGTTTCCTCCCATTTGTCAGCAGCGCCTTCAGGCGCGTTTTGCGTTCTTGCGGGATCCGATGACCCGGGCTTCGAGCAGCCCCTCGATCCGATCCTGCGTATATCCGAGGACGTTTTGCAGCACGTCCGCCTGATCGGCTCCGAGCGCCGGAGGGTAGCGGTGGTGCGGTTCGCTCTCGCCGGTGAATTTGATCGGATTGCCCGCGACGCGAATGTGATCTCCGGTCGGGCCGTCCATCTCGACGACCATATCGCGGTGGAGAACCTGCGCATCCGAAAGACTACGATCGAGTGTATTGACGACTGCCGCCGGAATACCCTCGGCAAGCAGCCGCTCGACCCAGTCGGCAGCGGGACGCTTGCGAAATTCGGCCTCGATGATCGTCCATAGCGCCTGGCGGTTTTGGTACCGAGCGTCGTTGATCAGAAAGCGCTCATCGGTCAGAAGGTCGGCCCGCCCGAGAACGCCGCAGAGCGACTGCCACATCCGCTCGGTGTTGGCGGTGATGACGACATCGGCGTCGTCCTCACAGGTGAAGGACCGATAGGTCGGGATGGAGTCGTGCGCCCTGCCCTGTCGTCCAGGCACGATGCCCGAGGCGAAGTAATAGGCCGCCTGATAGCTCAGCATGGCCACCTGGCAATCGAGCATCGCGACATCGACACGGCGGCCCTTGCCGGTTCGTGCGCTCTCCGCGAGCGCGGCCAGGACGCCAATCACGCCGTACATGCCAGCCGAAAGATCGCCCAGCGGAATTCCGGAGCGGACGTAATGCCCCTCCGGTTCGCCCGTGATCGACATGCCTCCCGACATGGCCTGCACGATCATGTCGTAGGCGGGACGATCACGATAGGGACCGTCCTGGCCGAAGCCGCTGATCGAACACCAGACGAGAGCGGGCTTTTCGCTCAGGAGGTCGGCATAGGAAATACCCAGCCTGTCGAGGACGCCCGGCCGAAAATTTTCCACCACGACGTCGCTGGCCAGCGCCAGCGCCCGCACGATCGCAAGTCCTTCCGCGGTCTTCATGTCGACGGCGAGACTTCGCTTGTTCCGATTGACGCTGAGATAATAGGCGCTGTCCGGACCGACGAAATGCGGCGGGAGCACGCGTGTCATGTCGCCTTCGGGACTCTCGACCTTGATCACGTCGGCCCCGAGGTCGCCAAGAATCTGCGTGGCGTATGGCCCCGCGAGGAACTGGGTGAGATCGAGCACCCTCAGATGGCTGAGCGGCCGGGAGGTGACCGGAGACGCGGCGTCCTGTGCTGAACGTGCACTCATTCTTGAACCAACTCGATCTGAGGAACGGAATGTTTTGTCGACCCGAGCGCGCGCGAGAGCGCGGCCGCGTGTTCACAGACGAGCCTGCCCAGCCTGTTTTCCTGCGCTGGTGTGATGCGCTGTTCGGGCACCGTCACACCGAAGCTGCCGACCACGCGGCCATCGGCGCCGAAAACGGGTGCATTGATTCCGACCGCGCCCGCGATCTTCTGGCCGCGAGACACGGCGTAGCCACGAAGACGGATCGCGTTCAGCTCGGCTTCAAGAATGTCCCGGCGCGGCAGCGCTTCGCCGGATGCCGGGGCGCGCTGTCCCCTCGCATAGAGGCTCGCGAACTCCGAGGCAGGCAGATAAGCCAGTATGGCGCGCCCGCTGGCTCCCCACAGCACGGAAAGGGGGCTGTTCATGGGCAGCTGATAGCGCAGCATGTGGCTCGAATCGATCTTCTCGGCGAAGGTCATGTGACCTTCCGTCGGCAGATAGAGGCTGAGCACGCAGGTTTCGTCACAAGCATCCACAACCTGTTTCAGGAAGGGGCGTGCGATGGAGCGCACATCGTGCCGCGATTGCACGAGAGCCGCGAGTCGGTAGAACTCCGGGCCGACGCGGTAGCTTCGCTTCGCGGCGTCGCGCTCCACGATGCCGTCCTTGGCCAGCAGGTCCAGCATGCGGTGGCAGGTGCTGGGCGCGAGGCCGACGGCGGTGGAGGTGGCTGTCACCGTCGTCTCGCCGCTCTCCGCGAGGTGCCGCAGGACTTCGATCACCCGCTGCACCGTGCCAAGCGCCTCGCCCGAAGTTCGTTCGCTCATGACGCCACCTCCCGATAGGCGCCGGCGGCCTCGAGCTTTTCCACGATCCTCTCGGGCGTGAGCGGCGTTTCCGCGAAATGGACGCCGAAGGGCGCGAGTGCGTTCTCGATCGCTGAAATGATGGCGGCCGGCGCTGGAATTGTACCGCCTTCGCCCGCGCCCTTCACACCCAGTGGATTGTGGGGGCTGGGCGTCTCGACATGCGCGATCCGGCAGGTAGGAACATCGGTGGCCATGGGCAGGAGATAATCCGCGAAGGTCACAGTCAAGGGCTGGGCGTTCTCGTCGTAGCGCATGAATTCGAAGAGCGCATTGCCGATGCCGTGGGCCACGCCACCCTGCACCTGCCCGTCGACGACGAGCGGATTGATGATGGTCCCGCTGTCGTGTGCGACGGTGTAGTTGACGATGTGCACGTTGCCCGTGTCGATGTCGACTTCGACCTCGACCACATGGGTGCCACTGCAATAGGTCGCCTGCGGGGGCGTGAAATAGGCGGTGTGCTCGAGCCCCGGCTGGTCTCCGGGCGCCATCGCGAAACCCGGCATGCCCTGTGTTATGCGCGCCAGATCGCCGAAGCCGATTTCGGGCTTGTTGCCGCCCTTCGCGGAGGCGCGTCCGTTGTCGACGACGATATCGTCCTCCTCGACGCCCAGCGCCTTGGCGGCGAGTGTGACGACCCGTGCCCGCACGGCCTTGGCCGCGATCATGGCGGACGATCCCGCGTTCACGGCCTGACGGCTCGCAAAGGCGCCGACACCGTTGGCGATGGCCGAAGTGTCGCCGATGGTCATTTCAATATCGTCAATCGAGCAGTCGAGATGATCGGCCACGATCTGGGTCAGGGTCGTGCGTGTCCCCTGCCCCTGGTTGGTCGCGCCGGTGGCAACGGCGATCTTGCCGTTGGGCTGCACCCTGATGGTGACGCCCTCGAAGGGCCCGAGCCCGCTTCCCTCGACGTAATTTGCGATACCGATCCCGAGGTATTTGCCAGCCTGAAGCGCCGACTTCTGCCGCTCCTTGAATCCGGCATAGCCGGAGAGCGAGACCGCGGCTTCCTGCGCCTTGGGGTAATCGCCGCTGTCGTAGATGAGCGGCTTTCCGTCACGGAAAATGAGGCCTACCGAATAGGGCATCTGCTCGGGCTGAATCAGGTTGCGGCGACGCACCTCGACCGTGTCGATGGAGAGTTCGCGCGCGACCCGGTCGAGCAACCGCTCCATCGCGAAGACCGCTTGCGGCCGGCCTGCCCCACGGACCGGTGTCGTGGCCACCTTGTTGGTGAGTACGACCGTCACATCGAGCTTGTAGGCCGGGACGACATAGGGTCCGGGCACCGTCGTGGAGGCGATATAGGGCATGATGATGCCCCAGGGCATGAAGGCGCCGCTGTCATGCAGCATGGTGCCGCGAACGCCACGAATGCGTGCGTCCTTGTCGACTGCGATCTCGACATCCCAATGCTGGTCGCGTTCCTGCGTCGCGCACATGAAATGTTCGCGGCGATCTTCCGTCCATTTCACGGGGAGTCCGAGCATGAGGCTCGTCGCCGCGATGACCGCCTCCTCGGGGTAATAGATCGCCTTGGGCCCGAAGCCGCCGCCGACATCGGGAGCAACGACGCGTATCTTCTCGACGCTCCTGCCGATCAGGTCGGAGAGCATGCGTCTGGCAATATGCGGTGTCTGTGTCGCCGCCCAGACCGTCAGCAGATCGGCCGCGCGGTCGTAGTTCGCCACGACGCAGCGCGTCTCGATGGCCATGCCGCCGCCCCGGTGCTGGAACATCGTCTCACGGAAGACGTGCGCTGCGCCGGAAAAGGCCGCGTCTACATCGCCATAGGTCGAGACGAAGTTCGACGCGACATTGCCCGGCAGATCGGCATGGGTGGCCGGCGAACCGGCCTGCAGGGCCAGCACGCAATCGCTGACGGCGGGAAGCGGCTCGAGGTCGGCGAAGACCGCATTGGCTGCATCCTCGGCGAGATGACGTGTCGTCGCGATGACGACCGCCATCGCCTGGCCGACGTAGCAGACCTCGTCCTTCGCCAGGCAATGCTGAGTTCGCATGGCCGCGATGGACGTGTTGGGCACGAGCATCGGCATGCGGTCGCGGCTCATCAGGCCCGGCAGATCGTCCACCGTGTAGACCGCGAGGACGCCCGGCATCTTGCGGATATCCTCGACATCGATGCCGAGAATGCGGGCATGGGCGTGCGACGAGCGCACGAAACAGGCGTGAACCATGCCGGGAATCTTGATGTCGTCGGTGAACCGGCCGTTTCCTGTCAGGAGGGCGGAATCTTCGAGACGGGCGACGCGGGCTCCGACGTGTTTGACACCCATGGTCAGACCTTCCCTGCGCGAATGCGTTCGGCTGCGTCGAGCGTTGCGGCGACGATTCCGGAATATCCCGTGCACCGGCACAGATTGCCCGTGATGACCTCACGCACCTCCTGCTCGGTCGGGTCGGGATGATCCGCCAGCAGTTCGGTCAGCGTCGTCAGCATGCCGGGCGTGCAGAAGCCGCATTGCAAGCCGTGGTGCTGCTGGAACGCTTCCTGAAGAACGCCCATCTCGCCGGGGCGCGGCCCCAGACCCTCGACCGTCGTGATCGCGTGACCGGCCGCCTGGACTGCGAACATCAGGCACGAGCGCATTGCGCGGCCATCGACCAGCACGGTGCAGGCGCCGCAGACGCCATGTTCGCAGCCGACATGCGTTCCCGTGAGATCGAGTTGATTGCGAAGGAAATCGGCCAGCGTAACGCGTGGTTCCGCATCGGCCGTGTAGCTCGTGCCGTTGACCTGGAGTGTGATGGTGCGTGACGTCATGTCGTTCCCTCAGCTCGCCCTGCTCGCGGCGTCCATGATGGCCTGGCGCGTCAGCACGCGGGCCAGATGGCGTCGATAGTCGGGGCCGGCATGGATGTCGGAGATCGGCTGGATGTCGCCTGCTATCGAAGCCGCCATTTTGAGGCTGGCCTCGTCGAGCGGCCTGTTCAAGAGCGCCTGTTCGGCGGCGGTCACGCGCACCGGCTTGACGCCGACGCCTGCGAGCGTGATGGCGGCACGCGCGATGCTTCGATCCGGGTTCATCTCCAGCAGGGCCGCACAGGCTACGACGGCGAAGTCGCCATGCCGGCGTGCGAACTCCCGGAAACCGAAGCCGTGCTTCGGCGACCAAAGAGGAAACTCGATGGCGGCGAGGATCTCGTCGGGCTCGATGGCGGTGGCCATGAAGTCCACGCCGAATTGAGCGAAGGGCACGGTCCTCGTTCCGCGCACGGAGACCAGTTGTACATCGGCATCGTAGGTGGCGCAGACGGCGGGCTGCTCTGCCGAGGGATCGGCATGGGCGAGGCTGCCGCCGATGGTGCCCCGGTTGCGCGTCTGCCGGTGTCCGACATATCGGAGTGCTTCGTGCAGCAACGGGCAGTGGCGGCCGACGAGACTCGAATCTTCGAGATCGCGCTGCCGTGTCATGGCTCCGATGCGAAGGCGATCACCGGCGAGTTCAATGCCGGACAGCCCTGCCACATTGTTCAGATCGACCAGATGATCGACGATCACATAGCGAAAGTTCATCATGGCCACGAGCGATTGACCGCCCGCGACGACCTTGGCGTTTTCGAGTTGAGCCAGCAATCCCGCTGCTTCCGCCAGTCCCGAGGGGGCGTGATATTCGAAAGGGGCGGCCTTCATCGGGCAAACACATGGATGGAGCATGCGCCGTGGTCGACGCCTGCGATGCCGCCGCCCGTCGCGTGGGTCAGCCCGACGCGTGCGCCCTCCACCTGATGCGCACCGGCGCGGCCCTGCAATTGCCGCACAACCTCGACGGCCTGGGCGACACCTGTCGCCCCCACCGGATGGCCGCGCGAGAGCAGACCTCCCGACGGATTGACTGGCCGCTTGCCCCCCAGCGACGTCTCGCCGCTCGACAGCAGCCCGTAGGCCGCGCCGCGAGGGCAGAAGCCGAAGGCCTCGTAGTACATCAACTCGGCGATGGTGAATGCGTCGTGGATTTCGGCGACGTCAATGTCTTCTGGGCCCAGCCCCGCCATTTCATAGGCTTCCAGGGCGCCGCGTGCGGTCAGTTCGGGCCAGGTCATGTCGCGGAACCCGTCTGTGAAGAGACCGGACGTCACGTCGGAGGCGACGATACGAACAGGCTTCGTGTCGGTGCGGCGTGCGATGTGTCCGGCCGCGAGAACGACGGCGGCAGCACCGTCCCCGGTCGGGCAGCAGTGCCAGAGCGTGAAGGGATCGGCCACGGGGCGAGATGCCATGACCTCTTCGAGACTCACGCGCTTTCGGATCTGGGCAAACGGGTTCGTCGCGCCATGGTCGTGAGCCTTGACGGAAACCTGTGCGAGTTGCTCATTCGTCAGGCCGTATTCATGCATGTAGCGGCGGGCGCGCATCGCATAGAGCGCGGGCATGACCATGCCCTGGTTGACCTCCCAGTCCTCGCGCTCGAGCGGCAGCGTGCCGCCGCCGAACTTGGTCAGCTTTTCGACACCTATGACGACGACGACGTCATGCTGGCCGCTCGCGACGGAGAGCCAGGCGAGCGCCAGCGCGGAGGAACTCGACGAGCACGCATTCTCGACGTTGATGATCGGCATCCCGGTGATACCGAGAGTTTTCATGACGCGTTGTCCGGCCAGCATGCCGCCGAGCGCCGTACCGCAAAACACCGCGCCGATCTGCTTGGGCGGCAGGCCCGCTTCGACAATGGCCTCCTTGACGGCAGGCCAGCCGATCTCGGCGAGCGTCTTGTCCGGATATTTCGAAAACGGGATCATGCCCGTGCCGACGACACAAACCTCGCGGGAGAAATCGGTTTTCATGGCCGCCTCTGATCAGATGCCCGATTTGAGAGGAAACGGGCCGGGCTCGTCACACGCGGGCGTATGTCCGATCGGAGCGTTTCATCCCGTGCTCAATGCCGGCGGCGCGACTTGACGTCACTTATTCCCGGACATTTGTTCTACTCAGTAGAATACTATACCGATCATTGGAACCAATGGAACGTCAGCTGTCAAGCGGGACATTCAGTCTTCGCGGCTCAAAGCTCTGCTGCGGCGCGAAATAAGCTGAGCGTTTATTGTGCAGTGCGGCGCATAAAGAATTGTCTGGAAGTTGAAGCTGGAATTGACAGCCCAGAAACCTCATGTTCCACTAATAGAAATTAAATTCTACTGAGTAGAATAATTTAGGTGGGCAGTAACCGCCTTGGCCGGAAGGTTCGGCCAATGGAGGAGCCTGCGGAAGAGCATAGATTCAGGCGGTCGAAAAGAACCGCCGGTCCAAGGGGCGCGGCTCGCGCCAAGGGGAGCTCAAGGATGGCAAACGCAATCATGGTCGATGCGACCGCCGAATCCAAAATTACGTCGTACCAATGGCTTTGCCTCCTCTCGGCCTTTGCCGGGTGGATGTTC
>JAQGKD010000137.1 GCA_028290285.1 Hyphomicrobiales bacterium | reverse complement strand
TGGGCGTGGACCTCGGTGTGGTCGACCAGATCGCCAAGTCGCATCGCTGGTGGGACGGCAAGACTGGCCTGGCTGAGCGGTTTGCCGAGAATGGCGTGGATGCGCAGTCCGAACTGGCGCGCCACTGGGGAGGGCTGTCGGAGCGACTGATGGGTTTTCCGCGCCACCTGTCGCAGCATCCCGGCGGCTTCGTCATTTCGCGCGGCAAGCTGTCGCGCCTGGTGCCGATTGAAAACGCCGCCATGGCTGAGCGCAGCGTCGTGCAATGGGACAAGAACGACCTCGATTCCCTGGGCCTGTTAAAGGTCGACATACTTGGCCTGGGCATGCTGTCGGTGATCCGGCGCGCGCTGGCCTTTGTCGCCGGGCAGCGCGGCGAGCCTTTTGAAATGCAGGACATTCCCGCCGAAGACCCTGCCACTTACGACATGATTTGCAATGCTGATACGGTGGGCGTGTTCCAGATCGAAAGCCGGGCCCAGATGTCGATGTTGCCGCGCATGCGTCCGCGCACCTTTTACGACCTGGTGATTGAAGTGGCGATCATCCGTCCCGGCCCCATACAGGGCGGCATGATCCATCCCTACCTCCTGCGCCGCCAGGGGCTTGAGCCGGTAAGCTACCCCAGTCCTGACATGGAAAAAGCCTTGCGGCGCACCCTGGGCGTGCCGATTTTCCAGGAACAGGTCATGCAGATCGCCATGCTGGCCGCCGGTTTTACCGCCGGCGAAGCCGACCAGTTGCGGCGCGCCATGGCGGCCTGGCGGCGCAAGGGCGGCCTCGGGCGCTTCGAGGAAAAGCTGATCCAGGGCATGCGCGAGCGCGGCTATACGCGCGAATTCGCTGACTCGATCTACCGCCAGATCCAGGGCTTTGCCGAATATGGTTTTCCCGAAAGCCATGCAGCCAGTTTTGCCTTGCTGGCCTATGCCAGTTCCTGGCTGAAGTGCCATGAGCCGGCAGCATTCCTGGCGGCCTTGCTCAACAGCCAGCCGATGGGCTTTTACTCACCCTCGCAACTGGTGCAGGATGCGCGCCGTCACCAGGTCACCGTGCTGGCGGTCGATGTCTGCGCCAGCGATTGGGAAGCAAGGCTGGTGCCTGATCCGGCTGACCCAGCCGGCAAGACAGCCGTGCGCCTGGGTTTGAATATGGTGAGCGGCTTGCAGCAGGAAGCGGGCTGGCGCATCGAGGAAGCGCGCGCCGTGCGGGTGTTTGCCGATTTGCGGGACCTGGCGCTGCGCGCCCATCTCACGCGCCATGACTTGCAGGTCCTGGCCGCCGCCAATGCGCTGCAAGGCCTGGCTGGCAACCGGCGCCAGGCCTTGTGGCAGGCGCTGGCTGGCGTGCCCGAGCGCGGCCTGTTGCGGCCGGCAGGCATCCATGAGGAGGAACTGGTGCTGGAACCGCCCTCGGAAGCCGATGGCATCGTGCAGGATTACAAGACCCTGGGCCTGACACTGGGACGGCATCCGCTGGCCCTGTTGCGCGCCAGCCTGGCCGAAAAGCGTTTCTTGCCAGCCGCGACATTGCGTGGCTTTGCCAATGGCCAGCTGGCGCGCGGCTGCGGCATTGTCACCATGCGCCAGCGCCCTGGCACGGCCAAGGGCGTGAAGTTTATCACCAACGAGGATGAGACTGGCCTGGTGAACGTGATTGTATGGCCCACGCTGGTCGAGAAGCAGCGCAAGGAAGTGCTGGATTCATCCCTGCTCGGCGTCTATGGCGTCTGGCAAAGCGAGCGCGGCGTGAGCCACCTGGTGGCAAGGCGCCTGGTCGATTTGTCCTGGATGCTGGGGCCACTGGCAACCACCAGCCGCGATTTTGCCTGAGCCGTCGGAAGGACAAGCGCCGTCATTCATGCCCGCGCTTGCAGGACGAATCAGGTTTACACCCCACCTCCCGCTGGATACACTCGCTTAAAAAACGAACAGCCGTTCACTAAGGCCAAAACAAGGAGAGAGACATCATGACCCGTTACACACGCCGCGATTTCCTCAAGGCAGGCGCTGCCGCCGGCGCCATGCTGGCACTGCCAGCTTTCGCCCAGCAAGGCTATCCGTCGCGCCCGATCCGCCTGCTCTGTCCATGGCCCGCCGGTGGTTCCACCGACGTTGTCATGCGTTCCTTTGGCGAGAGCCTGGGCCGCCAGCTTGGCACCACCGTCATCATCGAAAACAAGCCCGGCGCCGGCGGCATCCTCGGCGCCCAGGAACTGGTCAATGCCAGGCCCGACGGCTATACGCTTTCGCAGATCCCGCTCGGCGTGTTCCGCCTGCCGCATATGCAAAAGGTTAATTTCGATCCGCTGAAAGACTTCAGTTATATCTCCTGCCTGACTGGCTATACCTTCGGCATGGTGGTCCGCTCCGATTCGCCCATCATGAGCATCAAGGACCTGGTGGAGTATGCGCGCGCCAATCCCGGCAAATTCAGCTACGGCTCCACCGGCACCGGCACCACGCCGCACCTGGCAGTGGAACAGTTCGCCAGGAGAGCCGGCATCAAGCTGCTGCACGTGCCCTACAAAGGCAATGCCGAGGGCATGCAGGCCGTGCTCGGCGGTCACGTGATGTCGCATAGCGACGCCACCGGCTGGGCTTCGCAAGTCGAGGCCGGGCGCTGCCGGCTGCTTGCCACCTATGGCAGCAAGCGCACCAAGCGCTGGCCGAATGTGCCAACGCTGAACGAACTCGGTTATGCCACCGTGTCGGATTCGCCGTTCGGCGTGGCCGGTCCGAAAGGCATGGATCCGGCGCTGATCAAGCGCCTGGATGCCGCTTTCAAGAAAACCCTGGAAGACCCGGCGGTGGTGCAAACGCTTGAGAAATTTGACCAGCCCATCATTTATCTCGATAGCGAAGGCTATGCAAAATTCGCCCGCGAAACTTATGAGCAGGAGAAGGAGAC
>JAQGKD010000094.1 GCA_028290285.1 Hyphomicrobiales bacterium | reverse complement strand
AAGCGGGCGGATCTCGGCATGTTCACGCTGGACGAGTTGCGCTTCTCGGGTGCGGGCGACCCTCTGGCCGCGCTGGTTCTCTGCGGCGCGCATCGGGCAGATCGCGTGATGGTCGAGGGCCGCTGGCGTGTCATCGACGGCATGCCCGTCGGCACGGACATTGCCCGTCTGCGCCGCGAGCACGGCGCCGCTGCGAAGGCCTTTCTCACCGCGGTGTAAGCTCAAATAAAAAGGACGGCGCTTGGGGCGCCGTCCTTCCGATCCTTGCAGCGGCTGGCTGGCTTAGAAAGCGTGCCAGGCGAGGCCCATGTACACAGTGTTCTCGATCGCGCCATTGTCGATCTTGTAGTTGTTGCCGAACTTGTTGTGCCAGTACTTGTAACCGACGAAGGCGTCGATCTGGTTGGGCTTGCCGGTAACAAGCTGGCCGACATCGAGCGTCAGGCGGTTGTTGCTGAGCACTTCGGTCTTCGTGCTGTCACCGAAGCCGTCCTTGCCCTTGGGAAGAACGATGTTGGTGAAGCCGCTGAAGCGCAGGGGCAGGCCGGTGAAGGAGAGCGGCTGCATGTAGCCGATTTCGAATTCTGCGGTCGTGTTGAACTCAGGGTTCTTTCCGCCCACGCCGCAGACGCCGCAATGGTTCCATTCCTTGTAGGCATGGGCCGACACGGTCAGGTAGCCGGGAACATCGAAGGCGACCTGCACACCCGCGACGAGGTCTTTCTTCTCGGGGGCGAAGGCTGTGTTCTTCGTGTTCGCGTCGAAGCCGTAGCTCAGCGACACGTCCTTCACGAAGCCGAATGAAAAGTTCTTGCTGCCCGTCAGGGCATTGCCGCTCAGCGTGCCGCGATAGAGGCCGTACACTTCGAACGCGCCCTGTCCGCCGCCGGCAGCCGGATCACGGCTGTTCGACTTCAGAAAGTCGATGTTGGCGAAGTTCGTGCCGTACTTCCACACGTCGAAATGCGTGATGGTGATGACGTTCTTCTGGATCGCCGGGGAGATGCCGGGCTCGCGTGCGAACGCCTCGTAGCGGTAGCTGATCTGTGTGTCGGCGAAGAGGAAGAAGGCCGGTGCGGGCGCGGGCGCCAGCGGCGCCCTGGAGCCGAGATCGGCGGCCGCGACTTGCGACAGGCAGGCGACCGATACAGCGGCCGAAAGCAAATATTTCGAGATCATAAAGCGCCCCCGGGTGATGCGAAATGGTTCATCAGGAAACTGACTGAGCCGTTTCAACACGGGGTCGGCGATTCCGAAAGGCGAGAAAACACACAGAATGACTTGAACTGAGCAATTAGCCTCGATCACGGGCAGTTCGCGCGAGTCCGTACGAAACTATGGTATTTTTAACACATCTTTACCTTCGTAAAAAAGGCCCCTTCCGCGGGAAGGGGCCTTTAGGCTTCGCGTCAGCAAAGGTCCTATTGGGGAACCTTGTCGTCGATGCCCTGGACATACCAGTTCATGCCGAGGATCTGCTCGTCGGACAGCGTCTTGTCACCCTTGCATTCGACGGCCTTGCCGGTCTGGTCGAGGACGGGGCAGGCGAAGGGCAGAAGTGTGCCGGCGCTGATCTCGGCAGTGGTCTTCGTCGCCAGCGCCTTCACGTCGTCGGGTGCATTGGTGAAGGGGGCCATGACCACCATGTGCGCCTTGATGCCGCCCCAGGTGTCGTCAGCCTTCCAGCTTCCGTCGAGAACGGCCTTGGTGCGGGCAATGTAATAGCCGCTCCAGTCGTCTACGATCGCGCTGAGCTGCGCCTTGGGCGCGAAGCGGATCATGTCGGACGCTTGGCCGAAGCCGAGCTTGCCGGCCTTCTCGGCCTCCTGCAGCGGCGCGGCCGAATCGGTGTGCTGGGTAATGATGTCGGCGCCCTGAGCCAGCAGGGCCTTGGCGGCATCGGCTTCCTTGCCCGGGTCGAACCAGGTGTTCGCCCATACGATCTTCAGTTTGACGTTCGGGTTCACCGACTTCGCGCCGAGATAGAAAGCGTTGATGCCGGACACGACTTCCGGGATCGGGAAGGCGGCGACATAGCCAATCGTGTTGGATTTGGTCATCTTCCCGGCCATCTGGCCGATGACGTAACGTCCCTCGTAGAAGCGCGCGGAATAGGTGGCGACATTGGTCGAGCGCTTGTAGCCGGTCGCATGTTCGAACTTCACGTTCGGGAATTTCTTGGCGACTTTCAGCGTCGGCTCCATGAAGCCGAAGGACGTCGTGAAGATCAACTTGTGACCGGAGCGAGCAAGCTGCTCGATCGAGCGCTCGCTGTCGTTCTCGGGCACGTTCTCGAGGAAGGTCGTCTCAACCTGGTCGCCGAGCGCCTTCTGCAGCGCCTGCCGGCCCTGATCATGCTGATACGAATAGCCAAAATCGCCGACCGGGCCGACGTATACGAAGCCCACTTTCAGTTTTTCCGCAGCGGACGCGCCGGCGGTAAATCCGACCGCCGCGACAGCAGCGATCGCACATTTCAAGAAGCCGTTCATTGGCAAAATCCTCGATCGAGATAGGAACTCGGGCTTGCCCCGGAACTCCGGGGGATCTCTATGCGAAACCTGTTCCAGACTGCGACATCGTCGTCTGAATTGCCAGAGCCTTGCCGTCAACGCCGCAGCCCTTACCAGCGGAAGACGACTGCGCCTCCCGACAAGCCCGCGCCGACAGCGCTGAGCAGGAGCATGTCGCCGGACGAAAACCCGCGCTGCGTTCCCGCGCGCGACAGGGTGAAGGGGATCGTGGCTGCCGACGAATTGCCGAAGTCTTCCAGCGTCGATAGCCCGGCGGCAGGTGCGAGGCCCAGCCGCCGTTCGACAGCCGCCGTGATCCGCACATTGGCCTGATGCGGCACCCAATGATCGACGTAACCCGCCGACAGGCCCGCCGCTGCGAGGGCCTTCTGCGAACTCCGGGTCATGGTCTCGACCGCGCGCGTGAACACTTCGCGTCCGTCGGGCATTTGCATGTAGAGGTCTTGCGGCGACAGGGCCGGCGAGAATGGCAGGCGGCTGCCGCCACCGGGAATCTTGATGAGATCGTAGCCCGATCCATCGGAGACGAGATCTGCGCCGACAACGCCCGACGATGCACCGGGCGCTGGCGCGAGAACGACCGCGCCGGCGGCATCGGCGAAGAGCGCCGAGGTCGAGCGATCGGCGGGGTCGATGCGCCGGCTGAGAATATTGGCGGCGACGACGAGAACGCTGCGCCCGTGCGTGCGCACGAGGCCGTCGGCCAGGACGAGCGCATGCAGAAACCCGGCGCAGGCGCCCGCCAGGTCCAGCGCGCCGCAGGAAAGGCCGAGTTGATGCGCAAGAAGCGGCGCGGACGGCGGCAGCAGGTGGTCGGGCGTACTGGTCGCCAGCAGCAGGAAGCCGATGTCCTGCGCTCCCGCAGCCCGCAGCGCCATGGCGGCGGCGGGCCGCGCGAGATCGGTCAGCGCTTCGTCAGCCGCCGCATAACGCCGGGACTCGATGCCGACACGCGAGAGAATCCAGCCGGGCTCAAGGCCCAGGCGTGTCTCGATCTCTGCGTTGGGCACGATGCGCTCGGGCGCGTGGTGTCCGAGACCGGCGATGCGCGTGCCCGAGATCATCGCGCACCTCGCCCGAATGTAGCGGCCGCGTCCATGATCGCCTCGTAGGCGCGGCCGAGCTCGTCCTTCGTCACGCAAAAGGGCGGCATCAGATAAATTGTGTTGCCGAGCGGGCGCAGCAGCAGCCCGCGAGACAGAAAGAATTCGTAGAGCGCGGGCCCGACGCCTGCGAGATAACCCTCGTCAGCCACGCACAGATCGAGCGCCGCGATGGTCCCACACTGGCGGATGCCCGAGAATCTCGCGTCCATGCGCAGCCCTTCGAGGAAAAGCGCGTGTTCACGAGCGATCTCCGCGATGCGGGCGGCGACAGGCTCCTCGTCCCAGATATCGAGGTTCGCAACCGCCGCCGCGCAGGCAATGGGGTTGGCTGTGTAGGAACTCGAATGGAAGAATGTCTTGGAACGGTCCGTCGAATAATGCGCGTCGAAAATCTCCGCGCTGCACAGGGTCACGGCGAGCGGCAGCGACCCGCCCGTGATGCCTTTGGCGAGGCATAGAATGTCCGGCGTCACACCCGCCTGATCGCAGGCGAGAAACGTGCCGGTGCGGCCAAAGCCCGTCATCACCTCGTCTGCGATGAACAGCGTTCCCGATGCGGCGCAGATTTCGCGCATCTCACGCAGGACGCGCGGCGCATAGGTCAGCATTCCTCCCGCGCCCAGAAGCAGCGGCTCGACGAGAAGCGCAGCCGCCGAGCCATCCGCGCAGGCGGCTTTGAGCGCGTCGAGCGTTGCGTCTTCGCGGCCCTCATGCGGGAAGGGCACACGCACCACGTCGAACAGCATCGGTTCATAGGCGCTGTTGAACACGCCGCGTGCGCCCGTCGACATCGTGCCGATCGTGTCGCCGTGATAGGCATGTTCGAGCGCGACGATCCTCGTGCGTCTCTCGCCTCGATTTTTCCAGAAACCCAGTGCCATCTTCAGCGCGACTTCCACCGAGGTCGAGCCGCTGTCCGAGTAGAACACATGCGCGAGCGCCGGCCCGAGCCGCGCGACCAGCCGTCGTGCCAGTTCTTCTGCGGGCGCATGGGTGAAGCCTGCGAAAATAACCTGATCGAGACGATCCGCCTGGTCCTTGATGGCCCGCACAATGCGCGGATGGCGATGGCCGTGCGTGACGACCCACCAGGAGGAGATCATGTCCAGAAGCCGCGTACCCTCGCGCGTTTCCAGCCAGGCTCCTTCGCCGCGCGCGATCTCGATGGCGGCCGGTTGCAGCGCATGTTGCGTGAACGGGTGCCAGACGGGTGAGCCTGTCATCGCGCGGTTCCAAACAGCTGCATGTCGAACCCGCCGGCAAACGCTTCCGCCAGCGACGCCGCGTCCAGAACGGGCAAGTGGGGCAACCGCCCGAGCCTGCGCACCTGTCCCATCTCCACGATGGTCGCCTCGGTGTCTGCATTCTGCGGCCCGATGAAGGCGATGCCGAACAGCGGGATCTTGCGATTGCGCAGGGCTTCGATGGAAAGCAGCGTATGGTTGATCGTGCCCAGCGTTGTGCGCGCGCAGAGAATGACCGGCAGGTCCCATTCCGCGTAGAGGTCGATGAACAATAGGTCGCGGCGCAGCGGCACCATCAGTCCACCGGCGCCCTCGATCACGAGCGGCCTTTGCGCGGGCACCTGCAAGGCGCCAGGCAGGATCTCGACGTGATCGAGTTCCGCCGCGCGATGGGGCGAGAGCGGCGCGTTCAGGCGATAGGCCTCGGGCAGAAGACGGTCTTCGGGCAGGCCCGACAGGCGTGCGACGACATCGCGATCCGTTGCGTCGTCGAGCCCCGCCTGCACGGGCTTCCAGTAAAATGCGTTCAAAGCGCCTGCCAACGCCGCGCTGAAAACGGTCTTTCCGACGCCCGTATCCGTCCCGGTGACGACGAAAGCCGCGCTCATGCCGCAAGCCCTTCGAGATGACGGCCGAGGCTCTCAGCCAGCGCATCGACTTCGGCCAGGGTGCGCCGCGTGCCGAGCGTGATGCGCAGGCGCGATGTTCCTTCCGGCACGGTCGGCGGGCGTATTGCGCGCACATCGAAGCCGTCGGCAGCTAGTGCGGCAGCGACGGCCACGGCCTTTCGGTCCGCCCCCAGAATGACCGGCTGAATCTGCGACCCGCTGGAGGGCAGGCCGAGACGAGCGAGATGCCCGCCCAGATGCGCGATGCGCTCCGCCAGAGCCGCGCGCGATGCGTCCGCGCCTTCGCAGATGCGCAAGGCCGCGCGCACGGTCGCGGCAATGAGAGGCGAGGGGGCTGTTGCGTAGATAAAAGGGCGGCAGCGATTGATCATGAAGCGGCGGAGCACGTCGGGCATCAACAGCAGCGCGCCCGATGCGCCGAGTGCCTTGCCGCATGTGTGCAGCGAGACGACATTGGCGCGCCCCTCGAGACGCGCGGCGAGGCCACGGCCCTGCGGTCCGCAGACGCCGGTCGCATGTGCCTCGTCGATCAGCAGCACGGTGTCGTAGCGATCCGCGATGGTGGCGAGCGCGTCGAGCGGCGCCACGTCTCCATCCATGCTGTAGAGGCTTTCCACCGCAATGAAACACCGCTCGCTCGCGTGATCCGCGCGCCAATGGCGGATGACGTCCTCGATCTGCGTGACGTCGTTATGCGCGACCTCGCGATGCTCCGCGCGCGTGCCGGCGAGCCCTTCACGCGCGCTTGCATGGATCAACGCATCATGCACGATCAGGTCGCCGCGTTGGGGAAGCGTCGAGATCAAGGCCGCATTGGCGGCAAAGCCCGAGCCGAAGAACAGCGCGCTCTCGGCGCAGAAAAATCGGGCAGCTTCGGCTTCGAGCGCTTCATGTTCAGGGTGATTGCCCCGCAGCAGTCGCGATCCTCCCGCGCCGACGGGCACGCCACGCGCGAGCGCCTCCATTGCGGCGTCGCGCAGCGCGGGGGATTCGGCAAGGCCGAGGTAGTCGTTGGAGGTAAAATCAAGTCCTGCGCGGCCTTCGAGGCCGCGCAGCCGGCCGCGTCTGTTCAGTGCTTCGAGCGCCTGTTCATACCGGCTCTGCATTGCGTCTCTCGCAGACCTCGCCGGGCTGCAAGCTCGCGAGACCGAGCCGGCGGAACAGCGCGGCATCCTCATCCTCACCCGGATTGTCCTTGGTGAGCAGCGTCTCGCCCGCAAAAACGGAATTCGCGCCAGCGAAGAAACAGAGCGCCTGCATTTCCGCGCTCATAGCGGTGCGGCCAGCCGAAAGCCTCACGGTGGAGGCGGGCATCAGCAGGCGGGCGACGGCGATCGTGCGCACGAATTCGATGGGGTCGATATCCCCGGAGTTTTCAAGCGGCGTGCCCGCCACCGGAATCAGCAGGTTGATCGGCACGCTTTCGGGATGTTCGGGCAGATTGGCGAGTGTCACCAGCATGTCCACCCGGTCCAGCGCCTCCTCGCCCATGCCGACGATGCCGCCGCAGCAGACCTTGATGCCGGCTTCGCGCACATTGGCGAGTGTATCGAGCCGGTCTGCGAAGGTGCGCGTCGTGATCACCTTGGCGTAGTGGCGCTCGGACGTGTCGATGTTGTGGTTGTAATAATCGAGCCCGGCATCCTTCAGGCGAATCGTGTCCTTGGGGCTCAGCATGCCCAGGGTCATGCATGTTTCCATGCCAAGCGCCTTCACGCCCTCGACCATCGCGCAGATCGCGTCCATGTCGCGCTCTTTCGGGCTGCGCCAGGCAGCGCCCATGCAATAGCGCGTGGAGCCTGCATCGCGCGCCTTGCGCGCTTCAGCGAGTACGCGCTCGACCTCGATGAGCTTTGAGGCCTTGAGCCCCGTATTGTGATGCGCCGACTGGCTGCAATAGCCGCAATCCTCGGCGCAGCCGCCCGTCTTGATGCTGAGCAACTGGCTGCGCTGGATGCGATTGGGGTCGAAATAGGCGCGGTGGGTCAGTTGCGCGCGCAGCAGCAGATCGTTGAAGGGCAGGTCATAGAGCGCCCGCGCCTCCGCGGTGGTCCAGTCGTGCCGGATTTCCGGCTGGCCGCTGATCGAGTGGTCCATCTGCCCTGTCATCCTGAAAGCCTCGCGGGAGCAAGCGGCCCCTGTCTGGGCCCTGTCCGATGACCCTTCTCCTAACCGCCAAGGCCGCCCGTCGCAATCCCACCGTCCGGCTGAAATCAGGTTTTCAGGTCTTGGAACTGGAAAGCCAGGGTGGCGCGGGTGCCCGGATGGGTCGGCTCGAAGTGGACGGCTGAGCGCAGATTCGCGGCCATGGCCTTGATGATACGGGTGCCGAGGCCCGTACCCTTGGGGGCGTCCTCCTCCACCCACCCAACTCCGTCGTCCTCGACGACAAGTTGGGCGCCATTTTCGCCCTCGGCCTCGATTCGGACCCGAATCTCCCCGATTGCCTCCGCCGGATAGGCGTATTTGTAGGCATTGGTGACGAGTTCGGTCACGATTACCCCGACGGAGACCGCCTTGTCGGTCGGCACCTGCAGGTGCTCGGCCGCCAACCGGATCGGATATTCGCGTCCCGATTCCTTCATCGCCTCGGCCAGCTCCTCGACAAGCTTGCCCAGGTAGGTCGCCACATTCACGACGCGCACATCGTCCGAGGTGTAGAGCGAACGATGGATGCCGGCGATGGCCGCGATGCGCGCCTGCATTTCCTGCAGGGCTTCGCGCGCAGCCGGGTCCGTGACGGCGCTCGTCTGCATGCGCGCCATGGCGGCGACGATGGCGAGGGAGTTGGCCACGCGGTGATTCACTTCGATCAGCAGCAGTTCGGCCCTGTCGCGTGCCTCGCGCACCGCCAGGTCGGCCTCTTCCTTCTCGCGCCGCAGACGCTCCTGATGCAGCGCAGTGCCGACGGCCTCGACGAGCAGGTCGCGGAAATGCCCCTGTACGTCCTTCCAGACGTAATCGACGGCTCCTGCCTTGAGCGCGGCCACGGCCACGCGGCTGTCCTCCGACCCCGTGACATAGATGACGGGCGGAGCGTCAGGAAGCGAGCGGATGCGCGGCAGAATGTCGAGACCGGTATGGCCGGGCATGTGATGGTCGAGGGCCACGACATCGATGCCGCCCAGCAGGATCCGGTCGAGGCCGGAGGCACCGTCAGTAGCGAGATCGACGCTGTAACCTCGCGCCTCCAGCGCCCGGCGAACGAGACGGCCAAGCCCGGGGTCGTCCTCGATGTAGAGTACATGTGCCGGTTGCGGCGCGGCTGTCATGGATTTTCGGGAACCTTGATCACGGTGAAGAACAGGCCGAGCTGACGGATCGCCGTCGCGAAGCCCTCATAGTTCACGGGCTTCGTGATATAGACATTACATCCAAGATCGTAGCAACGCTGAATTTCACGCTGGTCGTCGGTCGTCGTCAGAACGACCACCGGCGAGCGCTTCGTATGCGGGTTCGATTTGATCTTTTGCAGGATGTCGACGCCCGTCATGTCGGGCAGGTTGAGATCCAGAAGAACCAGAAGGTGTCGATTGATGCTGGCTTCACCTGAGCCGTCCTCGCCGAACAGATAGTTCAGCGCGTCCGTTCCGTTGGTGAAGGGAATGATATCGTTGTTGACGCCCGCGCGACGAATGTTGCGCTCGATCAGACGGGCATGACCCGCGTCGTCCTCGATCATGACTATACTGACTGGCTGCACTCAAAAACTCCCGAAGTCACTCTGCCGCAAGCGCGGCTGTCGATACACGCAGGGGTGATTGCGGCATCGTGATGATGAATGTCGTACCGATTCCGAGCTCAGATGCAAGGTCGATCCGGCCACCGAGACTGCGAACGAGCGTGCGCACGTGCGCGAGGCCTATGCCTTCGCCGGGCTTGTCCTGCATGCCCGAGCGGCGGAACAACTCGAAGACGCGGGCGTGATCGTGCGGAGCAATGCCGCGTCCGTTGTCGCGCACTTCGAAGCGCACGCGCGATCCGATTTTTTCGCCGGTAATTTCGATCCGGCCGGGCCGTCCGGGTGTGAGATATTTAATCGCGTTGTCGATGAGATTGCCGAAGATCTGCTCGATAGCGAGCCGGTCAGCGACCAGCAGCGGCATCTCGCCGATCACCACCTCTGTATGCGTGGCGTCCGCTTGGTGGCGCTGCGAGTCGGCCAGTCCTTGGAGCAGCTGCGCCATGTCCAGCGCTTCGGGCCTGAACGTGCGCCGTCCCTCGCGGGAGAGACGCAGGATCGCATTGATCAGGCCGTCCATCTTGTTGATGGCCGCCTTGATGAACGAAATCGCCTCCGCGAAGTCGCGCTCGATGGCCTCGCGTTTCGGGTTGTCGCGGAGTTCGGCAGCGATCTCGTCGCGCACCGCTTCGAGTTCGCCGGTAAAGCCCATGATATTGACCAGGGGCGCGCGAAGGTCGTGGCTGACGATATAGGCGTAACGCTGGATTTCCTCGTTCGATTCCTTCAGCTCCGCCTCGGCATCGCGTTGCTCCGTGATGTCGGTGTGTACGCCCACCCATTCGCGCAGAGAGCCGTCGGCATCGATGACGGGCACAGCGCGAATGGCGAAGGTGCGCCACACACCGTCATGCCTGCGCACGCGATGCTCGAAGATGAAGGTCTTGCGCTCCGCGACCGCCTCGTTCCAGGCCGCGACGCTCGCCTCGGCGTCGTCGGGGTGAACGGCCGAGGCCCATCCGTGGTCCTGATATTCCGCGCGCGTCTGGCCGGTGAGCGCCGACCATCCCGGCTGTTCGCCCCGCATGCGTCCTTCCGAGTCATTCGTCCAGAGCACGCCCCGGACCGCGCTGACGGCAGCCTTGAAGCGATCCTGCTCCAGTTGCACCGAGCGGAACAGCTGCGCATTGTCGAGTGCGATCGAGGCCTGTGCGGCAAAGCCCACGATGAGCTTTTCTTCACGGTCGCCGAAGCGCCCAGGCTCTGCATGGCCGAACAACAATACGCCCAGCGTCTCGCCGGCGCGCGAGATCACGGGCGCAGCGAGATAGGACCGCACGGGCAGGTGGCCTTCGGGCATTCCGCCATGGGACCCATAGCGTGGATCGAGTCGCACGTCGTCGGAACGCACCACGCCTTCTCCGCGGAAACTCGGCCCGAACAGAGCCGTCGCCCGTGGAAATCCGAAGCGCGTGAACGCTTCAGGGTCGGCGCCGCTCAAGGTGCCGAGGCGCCACGATTCGGTATCATTCAGCGGCCCTGGCGGGACCCGCTGGAAGAAGGCGCCGTACTGCGCGCTGGCCAGGCGCGTGGCCGACGTTGTGACGTTTTCGATGAGTTGGGCGAGATCGAGCTCCCCAGCCAGTGAGGTGCCGGCGCGGTTGAGTGTGTCGAGGCGCAGGGTTTCTTCGCTGAGCGCAGCCACAGCCTGGTCGCGCTCATGCGCGCGCTGGCGCAGGCGTAGAGATGCTGTAGCCAGCACGTCCCCCACGGCGTCCGCCTCTCGCAAGGTCGTTTCCAGAGGGGCGACGTCCTCGCCGCGCCCCAACGCTGTGGCTCGCTCGGACAACGCATACATCGGCTGCGTGATGCGCCGTGCAAAGAAGGCCGCGAGCAGGGTCGACAGGGCGAGCAGCAGGGCACCCAGCCCCACGAAGAGCCAGAACGAACGCGTCAGCGATTGATTGAGCAGGCTCTGTCTGACGCCGACGCCCACGCGCCAGTCGGAGAGGCGGCTGCGATTGTAGGCGCCGAAGACGGGCGCTCCATCGACGGTATTGCCGGTCCACGTCCCGCGGGCGCCTTTGGTGTTGGTCTGCATGTCCTGCGTGGCAGGTTTCCCAACGAAATCGTCGCTGCGCATATTGCGCGCCATGATGATGCCGGCGCGATCGACCACGGCGACGGTCCAGCCATCCGGAATTTCCTGATCGGCGAAGAGGGCACGGATGCGCTCCAGCGGCAGGCTGAGCGACAGGGTGTAGATCACCCGCTCGCCCGAAAGCACCGGCACAACGACTGCGAACAGCGGTTGTCCCGTCACCTGGCCGATGAACAGATCCGAGACCTGCGGTTTACGGGTGGCTAGCACTTTGTCGTCGACCGAGAGATGCGCGACCGGGAGGGGTGCACCAAAGGGTAGCCGCGTATTCACCAGCTGCTGGCCGCTCAGATCGCGCAGTACAGGAGAGACGCCTTGATGTTCTTGGACCTGTTCGGCCTGCGCATAAAATCCTTCGAGGTCGCCTTGCTGCAGGAAGCTCGAGAGCGACAGGACATCGAGCCCCGAGATCAGCCCGGTCAGCTCCCGGTCGATCGCCACGCTGACCTGGCCAGCGAGGTTGATCGCGCTGCCTTGCAGGCGGGTGCGTTCGGAATCCGTAAATTGCCAGAGCAGGAACGCCACGAAGGCGAGAACCGGGAGGCTGAGAGCCAGCGCGAACACGGCCAGATTCCAGCGCGCCGTGTGACCAGACCGTCGAAGCTTGGCGGCAAAAGGCATATCTCCGGGGTCTCTCTCGGACAGGAGGGCAGAAGTCCCGGCGCGAATGCATACAGAACGGCTCAGATCGGAACGAGAAGCGCGGCCTTGAGTTCCCGGACGATGCAGAAAAATCTTGCAGAATTTTGCGCCGCAGCATCTCCGCCGGGCGCCCCACGCGCGTTGATAGCTGATTGGGCGCGTCTGGCGCCGAGCATAAGGGGAAAATCATGGTGGAAAAGCGTGAGATCACGACGACGGATCCTGCGACCGGCAAGCGCGGGCGTAGCTATCAAAGCCATTCGCCGCAGCAGGCGGGCGACATTGCGCTGAGCGCGCATCGGGCTTTCATCGAGTGGCGCCGGACGTCCTTCCAGAATCGCGCCGAACTGATGAAGCGAGCCGCTCGCCTCCTCCGGGAAAGGCGAGACCGCTATGCTTCGATCATGACCGACGAGATGGGCAAGACGCTCGAGGAGGGTCGCGCCGAGATCGAGAAATGCGCCACCCATTGCGACTTCTTCGCCGAACATGCCGAGAACTTCCTCGCGCGCGAGATGATCGACATGGGCGGCCCGCGCGCCTTCGTGACCTATAATCCGCTCGGCGTGGTGCTCGCGATCATGCCGTGGAATTTTCCGTTCTGGCAGTGCATCCGCTTTGCCGCTCCCGCGCTGATGGCCGGGAACGGCGCGGTGCTGAAGCACGCCAGCAACGTGCCGGGCTGTGCGCTGGCGATCGAGGAGCTTTTCCACGATGCTGGTTTCCCGGAAAACCTGTTTCGCACCTTGCTGCTGCCGAGCCGAGACATTGAAGCCCTGGTCAATAACGACGCAATCGCCGCCGTGACGCTCACCGGTAGCGTCGCAGCCGGTCGCTCGGTGGCTGCGGCGGCTGGCGGGGCGCTCAAGAAAACCGTGCTCGAACTCGGTGGCTCAGACGCCTATCTCGTGCTCGCCGACGCCGACGTGAAGGCTGCTGCGAAAATCGCCGCTGCGGCGCGGATGGTCAACGGCGGGCAGAGCTGTATCGCGGGCAAGCGATTCATCGTGGTCGGCGAAATCCGTGCCGCCTTTGAGACCGCCCTGGTGGAAGCCATGCAGGCCTACGCAATGGGCGACCCGCGCAAGGAGGGCACGACGCTCGGCCCCCTGCAGAGCGCGGAGGCGCGCGACGGCATCCATGAGCAGGTGGAGAAGAGCGTTGCGGCCGGCGCGCGTATCCTGCTCGGCGGCAAGATCCCCGATCGGGCAGGCGCCTATTACCCTGCGACGATCCTGACCGACGTGAAGCCCGGGCAGCCCGCTTACGACGAGGAGGTGTTCGGCCCGGTCGCTGCCATCATCGAAGCGCGCGACGAGGAAGATGCGATCCGCATCGCCAACGCCTCCGAATTCGGGCTGGGCTCGGGCGTGCTCACGCGCGATCTCGCGCGGGGAGAGCAGATCGCCGCCGAGCGGCTCGAAGCGGGCATGAGTTTCGTCAATGCAAATGTGCGGTCGGATCCACGCCTGCCGTTCGGCGGCGTGAAGCATTCGGGCTATGGCCGCGAATGTGCGCGCTTCGGCATCCATGAATTCGTGAACATCAAGACGGTGCTCGTGCAGTCCTGACGCAAGGAAACGAGCCGCGCACAGGCGCGGCTCGTCGTCGTACGATCACGCCCCGGCCTTGGCCTTGGCTTCGCGGCGGCGCTGGTGGAGAATCCACTCGGTGTAGCCGTTGGGCTGTGCGCGGCCCTTGAACACGAGATCGCAGGCCGCCGCGAAAGCCACGCCGTCAAAGGCGGGCGCCATCGGCTGGTAGAGCGCATCGCCGGCATTCTGCCGGTCGACGATGACGGCCATGCGCTTCATGGCTTCCATCACCTGTGCTTCCGTGACCACGCCGTGCAGCAGCCAGTTGGCGATGTGCTGGCTGGAAATGCGCAGGGTCGCGCGGTCTTCCATCAGGCCGACGTCGTGAATGTCGGGCACTTTCGAGCAGCCCACGCCCTGGTCGATCCAGCGCACGACGTAACCGAGGATGCCCTGGCAATTGTTGTCGAGTTCCTGCTTCACGTCCTCTGGCGCGAAGTTGGATTCGGCGAGCGGAATGGTCAGGATGTCGTCGAGCGACGCATAGGGGCGGCTCTTCAGTTCCGCCTGCCGCGCAAAGACATCGACGTCGTGATAGTGCAGGGCGTGCAGCGTCGCGGCGGTCGGGGAGGGCACCCAGGCTGTGGTGGCGCCGGACTTCGGGTGGCCGATCTTCTGGGCCAGCATGTCAGCCATGCGGTCGGGCGCGGCCCACATGCCCTTGCCGATCTGGGCATGGCCGGGAAGGCCGCATGCAAGACCCGCGTCGACGTTGGAATCCTCATAGGCCTTGATCCAGGCCGTGCCCTTCATGTCGTTCTTGCGCACGACAGGGCCGGCCTCGATGGAGGTGTGGATTTCGTCGCCCGTGCGATCCAGGAAGCCCGTGTTGATGAACACGACGCGGTCGCCCGCGGCCTGGATGCAGGCCGGCAGGTTGACCGTGGTGCGGCGCTCCTCGTCCATGATGCCCATCTTCACGGTGTTGCGCGTGAGGCCGAGCATGTCTTCCACGCGCCCGAAGAGCTCATTGGCGAAGGCGACTTCGTCAGGCCCATGCATTTTGGGCTTCACGATATAGACCGAGCCTGTGCGGCTGTTCCGCAGCGGGCCTTGGCTCTTGAGATCGTGGATCGCGATCAGCACGCTGACGGCGGCGTCCAGCAGCCCCTCGGGAATCTCCTGGCCCTGCGCGTCCAATACGGCATCCGTATACATGTGATGGCCGACGTTGCGGATCAGCATGAGGCTGCGGCCGTGCAGGCGATATGGGCCGTTGGCAGTTTCGTAGCTGCGGTCTTCGTTGAGCTTGCGCTCGAGGGTGCGCCCGCCTTTCTCGAATTCCGCACTCAGCGTTCCGCGCATCAGGCCGAGCCAGTTGCGATAGATCTCCACCTTGTCCTGCGCGTCGACGGCGGCGACGCTGTCCTCCATGTCCACGATGGTGGACAGCGCGGATTCGAGCACGACGTCGGCGACAGCGGCCGCGTCGTCGCGGCCGATCATGTTCGTGCGGTCGATGCGGATCTCCGCATGGATGCCGTTGTGGCGCAAAAGAACGAGGCTCGGGGCCTCCGGGCCGCCGTGCCATCCCGCCAGCGCAGAGGGATCGGCAAGGCCGGTGGCGCCAGAGGGAAGCGACACGACGAGCGCACCGTCCTTGATCGCATAGCCGGTGGCATCCGCATGCGAGCCCTTTGCGAGCGGCGCGATCTTGTCGAGGGCCGCCTTCGCGTAGGCGATGACCTTGGCGCCGCGCGCCTTGTCATAGCCCTTGGCGGCGGGCTCCGCGACAACGGCATCCGTGCCGTAGAGGGCATCGTAGAGGCTGCCCCAGCGGGCATTGGCGGCGTTGAGCGCGTAGCGCGCGTTGGACATGGGCACGACGAGTTGCGGCCCCGCGAGATGGGCGATTTCGTCGTCGACATTCTGCGTCTTGACGCTGAACGATGCCGGCGCATCGCGCAGATAGCCGATGTCCCGCAGCATCGCCCGGTAGGCGGCGGGGTCGTGCCGTTCGCCCTTATGGGCGAGGTGCCAAGCGTCGATCCTGGATTGCAACTGGTCGCGCACGTCGAGAAGGGCGCTATTGCGCGGAGCGAGATCGGCCACCAGCCCCGCGAGACCTCCGAAGAAGGAATCGGCGGAGACGCCGGTGCCGGGCAGGGCCTCGTCGCGAATAAAATCGTGCAGGACGGTGGCGACCGACAGGCCGGCGACAATGGTGCGACTCATGGGTTTGGCTCCCGCGTTCCCTGTGGCCGACCGCTCGGCCCTTTTCCCGGCTGATCCTTGCCCCGACACGGCCGCCGTATCAAGCCTCGCGTCCAGCATTCGGGCCTCGTCGCGACCATTGGCTAGTGCCTCTGGGCACGGCGGGCACATTTGCCAAGCTTCGGTCATTCCTAAACGTGACGTTAACCTCAAACCCTCACTCTGCGACCAAGACGCGGAGCCATTATGACGCAAATTATTGAGACCCTGGTTGTCGGCGCTGGACCGGCCGGCCTGACCACGGCCTATTCCCTCGCCAAGGCGGGGCATGGCGTGACCGTGCTCGAGCAGGATACCGTCTACGTCGGCGGCATCAGCCGCACGGCTGGCTACAAGGGCTTTTTGTTCGACATCGGCGGCCACCGGTTCTTCTCGAAATCAAAGGAAATCGTCGATCTCTGGGACGAGATCCTGCCCGACGATTTCATCGAACGTCCGCGTCTTTCGCGCATCTACTACCGTGGCAAGTTCTATTCCTATCCACTCAAGGCCTTCGAGGCCTTACGTAATCTGGGCATCCTTCAGAGCGCCGCCTGCGTCGCGTCATTCGGTTGGGCGAAGCTCTTTCCGATAGAGGCGCCCAAGACGTTCCATCAATGGGTGCGCAACAATTTCGGCGAACGCCTGTTCTCGATCTTCTTCAAGACCTACACCGAAAAGGTGTGGGGCATGGGCTGCGACGAGATTTCGGCCGACTGGGCCGCGCAGCGCATCAAGGGCCTGGACCTGTGGGCCGCCGTGATGGATGGGCTGCGCCGCTCGTTCGGCCGCGCGCCCGGCAAGGCCGGCGGCGCGAAAAGCCTGATCGAATCATTTCGCTATCCGCGTCGCGGGCCGGGCATGATGTGGGAAGCCGCGGCAGCCAAGATCCTTGGCTTCGGCGGCACGATCGACATGGACCGCGCCGTGGCCGCGCTGGCATGGGACGAGGGGCGCGCACTCTGGACCGTGACCGCGCGCGACGCGTCCGGCGCGGAGCACGTCTATCAGGCCCGCCGCGTCGTCTCATCCGCCCCAATCCGCGATCTGATGCGCGCCATCCAGCCGACGCCGCTCAGCCTGTTGCATGCGCGCGAACTGAAATACCGGGACTTTCTGACGGTCGTCCTCATCGGCCGCTCGGACATCGTGCTGCCCGACAATTGGGTCTATATCCACGACCCCTCCGTGAAGGTCGGCCGCGTCCAGAATTTTCGCTCATGGTCGCCCGACATGATCCCGGATGCCGACTCGACGTGTCTCGGTCTGGAATATTTCTGCTTCGAAGGCGATGGTCTCTGGAACGCGAGCGACGCAGACCTCGTCGAACTCGCCAAGACTGAAATCAGCAAGATCGGTCTCATGCGCGGGCAGGACGTGGTGGATGCGACGGTCGTGCGCCAGGCCAAGGCCTATCCGGTCTACGACGATTCCTACGCCGATCACGTCGCGCTGATCCGTCGCGAAATCGCCAGCCGCTATCCGACGCTGCATCTCGTGGGCCGCAACGGCATGCACAAATATAACAACCAGGACCACGCGATGATGACCGGTCTCCTGACCGCCATGAACATCATGGCGGGTGAGACGCTCTACGACGTGTGGCAGGTGAACGAAGACGCCGAATATGGCGAGCAGGGAGCCTCGGGCGCGCAGGAAGCCTTAAGCAGCGTTCGGCTGGTGCCGCGCCGTGCAGCCTGAAAGGGCAATCGGCAGCTTCGTGCAGGATCCCCCGTCCACGCATGGGCTGCGCATCCGCGCCTTGAGCGGTGAGTTTCTCCGTTATGGTCTGTGCAGCGCCTTCGCACTCGCCTGCGACATGGGCGTGCTGCTGTTCACCCACAAAGTCTTCGGGTTGCACTATCAGCTGGCGGCCGGCCTCGGCTTCGCCTGCGGACTCGGCGTCGCCTATGCCACGAGCGTGCGCTACGCGTTCCGCACCCGCAGTATCGAAAACCGCGGTGCTGAATTCACGGGTTTCGTAGTGATTGGCCTTTTCGGTCTCCTGCTCACGCAGGGCCTTCTTCATGTACTGGTAGAACGCGCTGAACTATCGGTCGCGCCCGCAAAAATTCTCACGGCGGGCTTGGTGTTCATGTTCAACTTCAGCGCGCGGCGGCTGGCGCTTTTCGCGGGCGGAGGCGCGCCGTGATCGCATCGGAGAGCCATTCCCGCACCTGGCTCGGGTGCGCATTCGCGACCATCGCAGCCTTCGCTATTTTCCTGATCCTGCATCCCTATCGCGGGATCATCGGCGATGCGCTGATTTATGTCACGCGAGAAGTCGCGCGCTTCGATCCCAACGGGCTCGGGCGCGACTTTATGTTCGTCAGCGACAGGCAGACGGATTTCACGATTTATGCCCGTCTGGTGGGCTGGCTGTTAAATCAGCACTTGTCTCCGGGAGCGGTCGCGCAAGGGCTGGCGTTCGCCGCCCTGGCGCTCTGGTTCGCTGCTGCCGCCCTGTTCGCTTTCGCGCTCCTGCGCACGCAAGACGAAACGCCGCTGCTGGCATGGCGCGAGGCCATCGTCATCACGATCTTCGTGGCTGTCTTTCCGCTCACTTACGCGCCCGATGCCACATTCTCGGCAGCAGAGGCACTCGCCATTCCGAGGCCCTTCGCCGAAGCGCTGGTGCTGGCCTGTTTCGCCTTCCTGCTGATGCAGCGTGGCGGCCTCGCGGCTGCGTGCCTCGGGGGCGCATTCCTCGTCCATCCCCTGATGGCACTTGCCGGACTGGGCGTCGTCTACGTCTATCTGGTCGCTGGCGACCGGCGCTGGCTGTGGGCTGGTGCCGCGGGGCTGGTCACTTTGGTCGCGGCGGCTTTGGCGGACGTGCCGCTCGCCAATCAATTGTTCGTGCATCTGGATCCGGAGTGGCGCGCGCTGCTCGAAAAGCGGACGCGCTATCTGTTTCTCGGGCTGGCGACGGGGTCGTTCTGGGCCAGCCAGCTTGTTTCACTCGTGACCTTCTTCATCTGCGCTCGCGTCTGCCATGGGCTGGCACGGCGGCTGATCGTTTCGACGATTGTGGCCGCCCTCGTCGGGCTGCTGCTGTCATATCTGTTTGCTGACCGCTGGGCCTCCGTTCTTATCCTGCAACTGCAGCCATGGCGCGTCCTCTGGATCGCCAGCGTTTTGGCGCCCATGGCAATGGGCATTCTGGCATTGCGACTCTGGCACGGCACACGCAGCGACCGGCTGGTCCTCGCATGCCTCGCGATCGCGTGGCTCGCACGGAGCGAGATGGAGCTCTCGGTCCCCCTGTGTCTCACGGCTTTCGTGCTTCACCTCGAAGGGGACCGATGGAACGATCGGATCTCCAGCATCTGGGGACCCATACTTTGGACATCGGTCGTAGGCACATGGCTGCTGATGACTGGCTTTCCCCTTTACAGTCTGCTGAACAGCATTTGGCGCGCTCCGCCGGGCCTGCGCCTTCAACTGAGCTACGTCTGGACTCTGAGCCCGCTGGCGCTGCCCCTCGGCGCCTTGGCCGTTGCCTGGGCCCTGACACCGCGCCGGGTGCCGGTCGCCCTCCTTTCGCTGACGTCGCTTGTCGCCATCGGCCTCGCCGCTGTGACGTGGGACGATCGCCCGGCCTTCCAGGCGGCTCTGGAGGCGCGTGAGGCGCCGGCCGAACTCGTCGCAGCCCTGCCGCCCGGAAAGTCGCCCGTGCTCTGGCTCGGCGGTGGCAAGGAAACGTGGTACTGGCTGGCGCGACCGAACTGGGCTGCGGCCATACAGGGGGCGGCCCTCGTCTTCTCGCGTCCGACTGCGCTGAAGTGGAGGGAACGAGCGGCTGCGCTCGTCCGCGCCGGCCTTGAACCACCGCAACTGCTGGAGCCTTGGGAAATCGGCGCGGCGTGGTCACGCACACTAACGGCCGAGGCGTTCGGCACCGTGTGCCGTCGCAGCGACGCGCCAGCCGCCATCGTGGCGCCATTATCGGCGGACGAAACTGGCCCGCCCGGCGCCCGAATCGTGTCAGTCGGGATTCCGGCGTTCAACCTGCGACTGTCCACGCAGAATATGGATTGGGAACGAACGGACCGGTATGCGGTCCTTTCTTGCGGCGGGACGAATTAGCTGAATCGCCGTAGCCTGCGCTCACGGCAGCGGGGCCGATACATGAGGAGCCACACCCACATATGGTCTCGAACCGCCTCAAACGTCCGGAACCGCCAGACGGCGGTGTCAAGTGGCTGTCCTCGACCGCCATTCGGCAGCGCCGCAGCCGCTTGCCTGCTCTCGTCGCGCTTGTGGCTCCGCTGGTGGTGATCGCAAGCCTGACCGTTTTGATCGTCGACTTCACGCCGAGGGCCACGGCTACGCCACCCTTGTTGTCGTCCTCGAAGCCGGCCGACTCCACACCGCCGCCCAGAAGCGCCGAATACGAGCCGCCGCGCCTGCCCGAGACGCCAGCGGTGCGCACCATTCTGCCGTCGCCCGTTGCTCCTGCGGCCCGCTCCCCCAGCCCGCCTGAACCCGCGATGGTGACGCCCGACCCGCCGGCCGTGGCCAGTTCCATCCCGGAAGATGCGGCCCCGGCGGCGGTGGCGCCCGTCGAACAGAAGCCCGTCAACCTCGCAGGCGCCTTCCCCACACAGACGCCAGCTTCCACGACGGGCGAGCCTGGGGCCGATGGAGCCGAATACGCCATCTATTTCGATGAAGCGGCCCCTGGCGAACCAGAAGCGCGTTCGCTGTTGGGCGAAGTTCAGAAGAAATACGCCGGCCAACTGGCCGGCGGTCGGTTGACCTATCGCCGCGTTCGGGTCGGCGACGGCTACATGTTCCGCGTGCGCATGAGCGGCCTTTCACAATCGCGCGCAGCCGAGATTTGTGAATCGCTGAAAGCCAGCGGCGCGGGCTGCGAAGTCGGTCCCCGCTAAGCGCGGGTAGCGCCGCGGATTTCCAGCCCGTGGTGGCTGTCGCCTGCGTACCAGGCATGGATCAGGTCGCGGGCTACCGCCTCGGGCGAGCGTCCATTAA
>JAQGKD010000058.1 GCA_028290285.1 Hyphomicrobiales bacterium | reverse complement strand
TTTCGGACATCGTCATTCCCCAGCTTTGCAAGCTTTCCGTCGCCGTCGCCGATCGCGTGCGCATCGTTGCCTGAGACGCCATTGCAATGCCACGGTTGACTCCGAAGCTCCTGGGACGAGTTGAGTGAGTGCGAAACTCTGACAGGGCCGGGGTGAGGATTGACGCGTCGCATCGAGGACTATGCCCTGATCGGGGACTGCGAAACCGCAGCCCTCGTGTCAAATCGCGGTTCGATCGACTGGCTCGGCTTGCCGCGTTTCGACTCAGCGGCCTGTTTTGCCGCGCTGCTAGGCGATGAGGAGAACGGCTGCTGGTCGATTGCGCCGGTGGACCGCGAGGCACGCGTGTCGCGCCGCTATCGCGAAGGCACGCTCATCCTTGAAACTCGTTTCGAAACCCAGACGGGCGCCGCTGTTCTCGTCGACTTCATGCCGCCGCGGGAACCGCTGGCCGATCTCGTGCGCATCGTCATCGGCGAATGGGGAGAGGTGGATTTCGAGACCCTGTTCGTGCTCCGCTTTGATTACGGGCGCACGGTACCCTGGGTAACCCGCGCCGATGACGAGACGCTGACGGCGGTTGCCGGGCCCGACCAGCTCGTGCTGCGCACGCCCGTCCACTTGAGGGGCACCGACCATCGCACCGTTGGTGCATTCACTGTGCGGGCCGGGGATCAGATCCCGTTCGTTTTGACACATTGCAGTTCGATGGCGACGCATATCGTGACAGGCGATGCTTTCGCCGCGCTCGAGCGTACCGAAGGGTTCTGGCACGCCTTTTCGGACCGATGCCCAGCAGTGGGCCCGTGGTCGGCTGCGGTGAAGCGCTCGCTCATCACCCTCAAGGCGCTGACCTATGAGCCGACCGGCGGCATGGTCGCCGCCGTCACGACCTCGCTGCCGGAGTGGATCGGTGGTTCGCGTAATTGGGACTATCGCTATTGCTGGCTGCGCGATGCGACGTTCACCCTGCAAGCCTTCATGCACCTCGGTTATTTCGAGGAGGCGAAATGCTGGCGTGACTGGCTCCTGCGCGCGGTCGCCGGCGATCCCTCGCAACTCCAGATCATGTATGGCGTCGCAGGTGAGCGCCAATTGCCGGAATGGGAAGTGACGTGGCTGAAGGGCTTTCGTGGCTCCAGGCCCGTGCGTATCGGCAATGCGGCTGCGAGCCAGTTGCAGCTCGATGTCTATGGCGAGGTCGCGGATGCGCTGATGCAGGCCTACAAGGGTGGCCTGCCGCCCCATCCCCGAACCGGCGCGCTGCGTGCCGTTGCGCTGGAGTATCTTGCCGGCCTCTGGCGCGAGCCAGACGAGGGCATCTGGGAAGTGCGCGGCGCACGCCAGCATTTCACGCATTCCAAGGTCATGTCCTGGGTCGCCTTCGATCGCGCGGCTTCCGCGGTTGCGACCACGCCTGATGAGGCCGCGACAAATCGAAGATGGCGGGCGGTCGCCGACGAAATCCATGCCGAGGTTTGCGCCAAAGGCTTCGACCCGCAGTTGAACAGTTTCGTGCAATCCTATGGGTCGAAGCAGCTGGACGCGAGCCTGCTGCAGATCGCGCTGGTCGGCTTCCTGCCTCCCGAAGATCCGCGCATTCTGGGCACGATTGATGCCGTGATGACGCGGCTCATGTCGAACGGGCTCGTGCGTCGCTATGATTCAGGGGTCGTGAACGATGGATTGCCGCCGGGAGAAGGGGTGTTTCTCGCCTGCAGCTTCTGGCTCGTCGACAACCTCACCCTCGTCGGCCGCTGGGATGAGGCGCGGGCGTTGTTCGACCGGCTCGTCTCGCTAACTAACGATGTCGGACTTCTGGCTGAGGAGCATGATCCGCGTACCGGCGAGATGCTTGGCAATTTCCCGCAGGCCTTCAGCCATGTCGGCCTGATCAACAGCGCGCTCAATCTGCATCGGGTCCAGGGGCCTGCCAGAGCGCGCGCCTGTCACGAAAACGTGGAGGCGCAGGCAGTCGTTGAGCATTGACCGGCGGGGTGGGGCACCTTAGAACAAAGGAAGAACATCAGCCGGGGTAAGTATGGCGCAGCTCGACAGCATGGCGAAACTGGCGGTCCTCGCGGATGCCGCAAAATATGACGCGTCCTGTGCCTCAAGCGGCACGAATGCCCGCAATTCCAGGGCAGGCGGACTCGGCTCGACCGAGGGCATGGGCATCTGCCACTCCTATGCGCCAGATGGACGCTGTATCTCGCTCCTGAAGCTTCTGCTGACCAATCATTGCATTTTCGATTGCCTGTATTGCGTCAACCGCGTTTCAAGCAACGTGCAGCGGGCGCGTTTTACGCCGGAAGAGGTGGTCGATCTCACCATCGGATTCTACAAGCGCAATTATATCGAGGGGCTTTTTCTTTCGTCCGGCATTATCCGCACTCCCGATTATACGATGGAGCAATTGGTGCGGGTCGCGCAATTGCTGCGCGAGGTGCATGGCTTCAAGGGTTATATCCACCTGAAGACGATCCCTGACGCCGATCCGGGCCTGATCGCGCAGGCCGGGCTTTATGCCGACCGCCTGTCCATCAACATCGAACTCCCACGAGAGGCGAGTTTCGGCGCACTGGCTCCTCAAAAGGATGCTCGCTCGATCCGCAAGGCCATGGGCGGGCTGCGGCTGAAGCTCGATGAATCGCGCGAGGAGCGCACCAAGTCGAAGCGCGCGCCGATGTTTGCGCCAGCCGGCCAGAGCACCCAGATGATCGTGGGCGCTGATGGCGCGCCTGACGCCGAGATCCTGCGCACCAGCGCGTCGCTCTACGGTGGGTACAATTTGAAGCGCGTCTATTACTCGGCCTTCAGTCCCATTCCCGGCAGTCCGGCGGCGCTGCCATCCGCACGGCCGCCGATGATGCGTGAACACCGCCTGTATCAGGCCGACTGGCTTTATCGCTTTTATGGATTCACCATGGATGAGATCGTCGATTCTACCAGCGGCGGCATGCTCGACCTGGCCGTCGATCCGAAGCTCGCGTGGGCGCTCGGTCACCGCGCGGGATTCCCTGTCGATATCAATCGCGCGCCGCGTGAGACCCTGCTGCGAATTCCCGGCCTTGGAGTGAAGAGCGTCGAAAAGATCTTGCGAATGCGGCGGCTCGCTGCCCTGCGCTTGTCCGATGTGGCACGTCTCACGCGCTCGTTGAAGAGCGTGCGGCCGTTCATCGTGACGCTCGACTGGAACCCCGGCATGGCGACGGATTCGATGGCGCTCGCGGCGCAGGTCACGCCGAAGATCGAGAAGCCGCAGCAATTGAGCCTGTTTGCGTGATCGCGGTCGAACTCGCCCACGCCGCCGATTTCGATGGGTGGAGAGCCGCGGCGCGGAGCCTCGCGGGAGCCGCTGTCGCAGGGGAGAGCGTCGTGTGGCGCGTGAAAGGCGACGCAGCCGATCTTTTTGGCGATGAGCCGAAGGGACCGATGCCTGCGCAGAGCGCGGCGGGAGCGCTGACGGTGTCCCGGCACTTCCTCGATCTCGCCGAGCGCGTGGTCTGTCACCGCGATCCCACGCGGTTCGCTCTGCTCTATCGTTTGCTTCTGCGGCTTCAGGAGCAACACCGTCTGCTCGATCATGCCACCGACGACGATGTGTTCAGGGCCGATGCCATGGCCAAGGCTGTGCGGCGCGAGCGGCACAAGATGACGGCCTACGTCCGCTTCCGCGAGATCGTCACCGACGATGGTCCGGCGTTCATTACCTGGTTTGAACCCGAGCATCATGTGGAGCGGCTCAGCGCGCCATTCTTCGTCGACCGTTTCGCCGCGATGCGCTGGTCGATCCTGACGCCGGAGGTGTGCGCCCATTGGGACCTTCAGGCGTTGACCTTCACGCCGGGGACGACACGCGATTTCGCGCCCGACGACGACCGGCTGGAGGAGCATTGGCGGACCTATTACGCCAATATCTTCAATCCGGCTCGGCTGAAGATCGGTGCGATGAAACGGGAGATGCCGATGCGCTACTGGAAGAATCTGCCCGAGAGCAGCCTCATTCCGGGCCTGATCCAGAAGGCCTCTGCGCAGTCGGACGGCATGATTGCGTCCGTGCCGATGGCTGCCCCGAAACGCTCGCCGAAGATCCTTGCGCAGCAGGAAGCGGGAAAGCCCGCTGCCCGGCATGAGGGTGGGCTCGATGGGCTTCGCCACGCGGCGGAAGGCTGCAAGCGCTGTCCGCTCTGGGCCAATGCGACGCAGACGGTATTCGGCGAGGGCCGTGCCGATGCGCAGCTACTGTTCGTGGGCGAGCAGCCGGGCGATAAGGAGGATCTTGCCGGGCGTCCCTTCATCGGACCGGCAGGACAATTGTTCGACCGGGCGCTGGCGGCGGCGGGGATCGACCGGGAGGCAGCCTATGTCACGAACGCGGTGAAGCATTTCAAGAACGAGCCACGCGGCAAGCGGCGCTTGCACAAGTCGCCGAACGTTTCCGAAATCAATGCTTGCCGCTGGTGGATCGAACAGGAGTCGGCCCTCCTGAAGCCGAGGCTGACCATCGCCATGGGTGCGACGGCGGTGCGGAGCCTCACAGGGGAGAGCCACTCCGTGTTGAAGACGCGTGGGCAGGTTCTCGCCTCGCCGTTCGTCGGCGACGTTTTCGTTACCGTACATCCCTCGTTCCTGTTGCGGCTCCGCGACGAAGCCGAGAAAGCGCGCGAATATGACGCCTTCGTCGCCGATCTCGAGACCGTGCGCCGTCTCGCCTATGGCTGACGGCAGGGCTGGACTTTCCGGCGGGGGCTCTTAGCATCGCGCCGGTTTTAGAAAAAGAACGGGGAGTGCTTATGTCCTATCGTGGGATGGTCGCGGGAATAGTGTCGTTCAAGGCACATCAGGGCGATGTCGGCGAAGCCTATTATGCGCGGCCTGCGGGCGAAGGCCCCTTTCCGGGCGTCGTGCTGATCCATCACATGCCCGGCTGGGACGACTGGTGCATGGAAGCGACGCGCAAGCTTGCGCATTTCGGCATCGCGGCCATCGCGCCGCATCTGTATTTTCGGGAGGGCCCCGGCACGCCGGACGATCTCGCAGCCAAGGCGCGTGCCGCGGGCGGCGTGTATGACGACCAGGTGGTGGGAGATGTCGCGGGAGCCATGGCCTTCCTGCGCGCGCAGCCCGAATCCAACGGCAAGGTCGGCGTCATGGGCTTCTGTTCCGGCGGCAGGCAGGCCTTCCTGTCGGCCTGCCGGCTCGATGGGGTGGATGCCATTGTCGATTGCTGGGGCGGCAATATCGTCGTGGATGATCCCGCGCAGCTGACGCCGCAGCGGCCCGTCGCGCCCATCGATCTCACGGAAAAGCTTCGTGCTCCCTTGCTCGGACTTTTCGGCAACGACGACAAGAACCCTTCACCTGCGCAGGTGAACACGCTGGAAGCCAAGCTGAAGAGCCTGCACAAGTATTACGAGTTCCACCGCTACGACGGCGCGGGACATGGCTTCTTCGCCGCCGACCGTCCCGGCTATCGTCCCGAGCAGGCGAAGGACGGCTGGCAGAAGGTTGTTTCCTTCTTCCACAAGAACCTCGACTGAGGAGGCGCGCCATGTGTTCCTACATTACCGAGACGACCGCGCTCGTGGGCAGCGCCAAGGGGCCTGACGGCTGGGTCAATGTGACCAGCGCAAACGTGTACTTCGACCACCCGTATCATGCGGCGCTCGACCATGCGCTCAGCATCGATTTCCTGACGCCGGACTCGGGCCAGCGGGTGGCGGTCGAGCTCAGCGCGGACTCCGCCCGTGCACTCGTCGCCCGCATCCTGAGCGCGTTGGCGACGGGCGAAGCCGAGCACGCCTGAACCATGCCGGTCCGGATCAGTCCTGGACGATCCGGATCGGTGCTCCCTTGAGAAACGCCTCGATGTTCTCGACGGTGTCTTCGTAATACTGGCGAATGTTGTCCTCGGACGCATATCCGAGATGCGGACTGAGTACGACGTTGTCCATGCTGCGCAGAGGGTGGTCCTCGGGCAGCGGCTCGACGTCGTAGACATCGAGCGCGGCACGGCGGATAGCCTTGCGCTGCATCGCGTTGACGAGGGCTGCTTCATCGACGATGGGGCCACGCGACGTGTTGACGAAGATCGCATCCTTGCGCATGGCCGAGAATTCCGGGGCACCGATCAGGCCGCGTGTGCGCTCGCTGAGCACGAGATGAACGGACACGATGTCGGAGCGTGCGAACAGCTCCTGCTTGGTGACCAACTCCGCACCGCCGGCCTGCGCTCGCGCTGCGTCGAGGTTCTGGCTCCATGCGATGGTCTTCATGCCGAAAGCCTGGCCGATTTTTGCGACGGCGGAACCGAGCTTGCCGAAGCCGCACAGGCCCAAAGTGCGGTCGACAAGCCGCATGCCGAGCGTCTCCTGCCATCCACCCGCGCGCATGACGCGGTCTTCGTAAGGGATGTTGCGCGCGGCTGCGAGAATCAGTGCCCAGGTGAGTTCGAGCGTTGTTGCTGTCGCGTGCAGGCCGGTTGTGTGGGTGACGAGAATGCCGCGCTCGCGGGCAGCCACCGAGTCGAGCCCGCGATTGCGCGTGCCTGTCGAGACCATCATCTTCAGGTTGGGCAGCCGCTCGATGAGAGCGCGGGGCACCGGCATGCGCTCGCGCATCACGACGAGAATGTCGAATGGGGCGAGCAGGCGCGCGGCTTCATCGATGCTGCCGATGTTCCGGTCGAACACCGTGATCTCGCATTGCGCCTGAATGCGCGACCAGTCGGCGAGCCTCAGGGAGAGGCGCTGGTAGTCGTCGAGAATGGCAATGCGCATCATCAGGCGTCCTCCGTCTTTTGGCGCGCAGTGTAGGTAGGCCGTTGCGCCCCGGCAATGGTTTCGAAGGCTGGCCGATCTCGATGCGCGCGCCTAGACTGCGAAAAAACCAGGGGGGAACCATGCCGCAGACCATTCTCATCGAACGCGACATGCGTGGACGCCTAAGCGTGACGCTCGACCGGCCCGACCGGGGGAACGCGTTCGATCAGGCCATGCTCGACGAACTCGGCGCTGTCCTCGATGTGGATGGGCGGGACGAGTCCGTCAGGCTGCTGGTGTTGCGCGCCAGGGGCCGTCATTTCTGCACGGGGGCGGATTTGAAAGCGCGCGGGGAGGCGGGGACGTCCGGCCTCACGTTCAACGCGGTGCTGTCGCGCCTCGATGCTTTCCCGAAACCCACCATAGCGGTGATCGAAGGCGGGTGCCTGGGCGGCGGGCTGGGCCTCGCGGCCTGCTGCGACCTCGTGCTGGCGACCGAGGCTGCGTCCTTCGGCGTGCCGGAATTGCGCGTTGGCATCGCGCCCTCACCGGAGCTGGCCGGCCTGCTCGCGCGCGCAATGGGGCATCGCGCATTGCGGCGATACGGGCTGACGGGCGAACGGTTCTCCGCGGCTGACGCCCTGCGGATCGGGCTAGTCCATGAACTCGTTGCCGGCGCAGCAATCGCCACGCGGCTCGATGCGATCTCGGATTCGATCCTGCACAATGCACCGGGCGCGACGGCGGAGCTGAAGGCGACCATCGCTGGCCTTTCGTCGCCGCCGCGCGACCTGCTGTTTCCGTCCGGAGGCCCCGCGCCCCGTGGACTGGAGCGTTCACCGGAGGCGGTGGAAGGCGTCGCAGCCTTCAGGGAAAAGCGGCAGCCTTCGTGGTATCCAAAGGGTGCATGTAATTGACCTTGCACGCTGATTGATGAAATGGTTGCATCTTGGGGCCGGGGTAACACCGGCGAGCGGTGGAAGCGACCCATGAGCGCGCGTATCGATTTTCTCGGGCTGCAAGCCTTTCTGGCGATTGCCGAACGCGGCAGTTTCCAGCGGGCGGCGGCGCAGCTCAATCTCTCCCAGACCGCGCTGAGTCATCGCATGAAGAAGCTCGAGCAGGATCTCGGGCTCAAACTCTTCGTGCGCACGACGCGCCAGGTGACCATGACGGAGGCGGGCGCGCAATTGCTGCCCAATGCGCAGCGTATCATCGGCGAGCTGGAAGTGTCCTTCGACGAGATCCGCCAGAAGGGGCAGCAGCGGCAGCAACGAATATCCGTGTGCTGCCTGCCGACGTTGGCCGTGCATTACCTGCCGCGCCTGATGCGGGATTTTCACGGGAGCCATCCGGATGTCTCCGTGCGCCTCTACGACAATTCAGCGACCGAGATCTGCGAACTCGTGCGATCCGGGACGGCGGAATTCGGCCTGACGCTCGCCTCGGACACACATCCCGATCTCGAAGTGAAGCCGCTCATGAAGGAGCCCTTCGTGCTCCTTTGCCCGAAGAACCACCCGATCGCCGGGGATGGGGAGGTGAACTGGAGCCAGCTCGCGGGCATTCCGCTCGTCCGCACGAGCCGACAGGCGGGCAATCGCCTGCTGATCGACGATGCGCTCGGGCCGCGCCGCGATCAGCTCGATTGGCGCTGGGAAGTTCTGCACATCGCGACCGCCGTCGCCATGGTGACAGCGGGTGTCGGGCTGACGATCATCCCACGTCTCGCCATCGATGGGATCGACATGCGCGACCTCGTGGCCTTGCCGCTGCACAATCCGGGCATCACGCGGACAATCGGGCTTATCAGCGCGCGCGGGCGGCCATTGAGTCCCGTCGCGGAGGATTTGCGCCAGAGAATGGAGCGGCTCGTGCGCGCTGACGGTCTGGCGCGTATGAAGCCCGTCGTGCCGCGCCTGCGTTCCGCGTGAACCAGGCTCATGGATTGCAGAAAAGCAGTCATTTGCATCGGCCGATCGCCCGGCGCATCTTGGCCACAAAATATCGAGGACACGCGCCGCCATGAAAATTGCACTCATCGGATATGGTGAAGTCGGCCAGATCTTCGCGCGCGAATTGCTCGCGGGCGGGGCGGAGGCGGTAACTGCCTACGACATTCTTTTCGCCCAGCCTGAACGCTCGGCCGTCCAGCGCGCCCTTGCGGTAAAGGATGGCGTCACCCTGGCGGCGGATGCACGCGCCGCCGCGAAGGGCGCCGATGTCGTGATATCGGCAGTCACGGCGGCGTCGGTGCTGGATGTCGCCCATGGGGCCTGCGCCTTTCTGGTTCCCGGCCAGACGTTCTTCGATATCAATTCCGCTTCGCCCGGCACCAAGACACAGGCCGCTAAGGCGGTCGTCGCGACCGGTGCCTCCTATGTGGAGGGGGCCGTCATGGCGCCCGTGCCCGGACCGGGGATTCGCGTATCGATCCTCGCAGGGGGACCGAGCGCCGAAGACCTTGCGCCGCGCCTCAATGCGCTGGGCATGAACATCCGCCCAGTCTCGCCGGAATTCGGCCGGGCCTCGGCGATGAAGCTCTGCCGTTCGATCATGATCAAGGGGCTGGAGGCGCTGATCGTCGATTGCGCCAAGGCGGCCAAATCGTGGGATGTCGAGGCCGAGGTCTACGGCAGCCTGACCGAAAGCTACCCCTCGATCGACTGGCCCGCGATGGCCGTGACGATGGCCGGGCGCGTACGCCAGCATGGTGTCAGGCGTGGCGCCGAAATGCGCGAAGCCGCGATGATGCTCGCCGATCTCGACATGAACCCCGAGCTGGCCATTGCCGTGGCAGCCGCGCAGGAGCGTGGCGCCGGCAAGGCCGGGACATAAATTCAGGCGAAACCCGGAGGACAGAACTTGCCCACGAATGCTCCGACAATTCCGGGACCGGACCCGGATACGAAGACGCCGAAATTCAAGCTGCCGCCGCTGTCCTGCGACGCGCATTGCCACATCTTCGGGCCCGGCGACAAATACCCTTACGCACCCGACCGCACCTATACGCCGCCCGATGCGCCGCTCGAAATGTTCCGGGCGCTGCACGCCAAACTCGGCATCCAGCGCGCGGTCATCGTCAACGCCAGTGCGCACGGCACGGATAATCGCGTCGCGCTCGACGCCATCGCGGTGAGCAACGGCGCTTATCGCGCCGTGGCCAATCTTGACGACACGATCAGCGAGCGTGAGTTGCGCGTCCTGCACGAAGGCGGCTTCCGTGGCTGCCGGTTCAACTTCGTGCGCCATCTCGGTGGCGTGCCCGACATGTCCATCTTCAATCGCGTGGTGTCGATGATCGCGCCGCTCGGCTGGCATCTCAACCTGCATTTCGATGCAATAGACCTGCCGCAATATGCGGGCATGCTGAGCAAGCTTCCGGTGCCCTATATCATCGACCATATGGGTCGGGTGAAGGCGTCCGACGGTCTCGACCAGGAGCCGTTCCGCATTCTTCTCAGCCTGATGCGCAACGATCAGAAGGCCTGGGTGAAGGTCTGCGGTTCCGAGCGAGTGTCCTCGGCGGGACCTCCCTTCCACGATGCAGCGCCCTTCGCGGCCAAGCTCATCGAGACCGCGCCCGACCGTTGCGTCTGGGGAACGGATTGGCCGCATCCAAATGTAAAGTCCATGCCCAACGACGGCGATCTCGTGGATCTCATCCCGCTGTTCGCGCCCGACGCGGCGACACAGAAGCGTATCCTCGTGGACAATCCTGCGCGGCTCTACGGCTTCGACGATTAGGAGAAGGCCATGCTCATCGGCATCAAATGCATGCTCATGCGGGGCGGCACGTCCAAGGGCGCTTATTTCCTCGCCGACGATCTGCCTGTCGAGCAGGTGGCGCGCGATCGCGTGCTGCTGGCAGCCATGGGTTCGCCCGATCCGCGTCAGGTGGATGGCGTCGGTGGCGCACATCCGCTGACCAGCAAGGTCGCGCTCGTGTCGAAGTCGACGTTGGCGGATTGCGATATCGACTTCCTGTTCTGCCAGGTGGTGATCGACAAGCCGATGGTGGATACGACGCCGAACTGCGGGAATATTCTTTCGGGCGTCGCGCCCTTTGCCATCGAGCGCGGGCTTATCGCGGCGCAGGACCCGGTGACGCGGGTGAGGGTACGCACGCTCAACACCGGCACGATTGCCGAGCTGCTGATCGAGACACCGGGCGGCCACGTCAATTATGAAGGCTCGGCGCGGATCGACGGCGTGCCGGGAACGGCGGCCCCCATTGCCATCGACTTCCTCGATGCAGCGGGCTCCGTCTGCGGTTCGCTGCTGCCGACGGGTAATGCTGTGGACGTTGTCGCTGGTGTGGAATGCACGCTGATCGACAATGGCATGCCCGTCATCGTGCTCGAAGCCAAGTCGGTGGGGCGCACCGGCTATGAGCCGCGCGACCAGCTCAACACCGACATGGAATTGAAAGCGCGCCTCGAAGAAATCCGTATCGCGGCGGGGCCCTTGATGAATCTCGGCGATGTGCGCGACAAGGTCGTGCCGAAGATCGCGTTGGTTTCGCCGCCCATGCATGGCGGCCACGTGTCGACGCGCAGTTTCATCCCGCATGAATGCCACGCGTCGATCGGCGTGTTCGCGGCGGTGTCGGTGGCGACGGCCTGCGTGCTGCCCAATTCTCCGGGGTCGCGCGCCGCGCGAGTGCCCGATGGGCGCGTGAAGACCCTTTCCGTCGAACATCCCACCGGCGAATTCTCCGTGCGGATGGAAGTCGGTGGCACTGTCGATCAGCCGGTGATCGAGCGTTCTGGTCTGTTGCGAACGGCGCGGCTGCTGTTCGATGGCACGCTTTATGTGCCGTCGGCGGCTTTTGCCACGCAGGCGCTGCGCGAAGCGGCGGAATAAAAAAGGGCCCGCAGTTGCGGGCCCTTTTCATCTGTCGACGAGTGGATCAGAAGTCGCGCGAGCGACCGCCCCAAGTTGCCGCGATGCTGGCGCAGAAGGCGCCGATCAGCATGGCAGCTGCCATCCAGAGCGCAGCGTAGGTGGCAGCCTTGCGGGTGGCTTCCGCAGCCTGTTTCGCTTTGTCAGCGGTCGTCGCTGCAGCCTGTTTCGCCTTAGCAATCGTGTCGTCGATACGCTTTTCGGCGTCGGCCTGCGGCACGCCGGTGCGAGCCGCGATCACCTGCGCGACATAGGTGCGGTCGGCAGCGGGGAGATCGCCGTTGCGGATGGCGTTGGCGACGATACGGCCGACTTCGGTGCGCACAGCGGCGTCGTTGGCATCCGGCGAGGGGCGGTCGCTGCGGAACATCATGTCGACGAAATAGCTCGTCGGGTCAGCGGGAGACCCTGACGCGTTCGCAGCCCCCGCGGTAAGGCTGGCGGTCGCGCTCTGGGCGGCGCCCGAGGCAAGTGTTGCGCCCGCCTGCGCCCCTGCGCCAAGGATGGAGGATACGACGGAGGTCAGGAGAAGTGCCCCGAGGAGCGTGCCCAGCGCCCACGACATGAAGCCGTGCGCGGTGTCGCGGAAATAGACTTCATCGGTGTGGACGCCGACCCACTTGGTGCGAAGACGGCCGGCGAGATAGCCGCCGATGCCGGCTGCGATCGCGTGAACCACGATCAGCCAGACGGCGGTCACGATGGTGAAGGTGGATGCCGAGACGCCCGAATTGGCGAAGGGCGAGATCGAAGCGAAACCGAGGCCTGTGCTGAGCGTGATGAGGACGAGGGTGACCGCCGCGGCCCCGACGGCTCCGGCGAAAATCGCAGCCCATGACACGGCGGACGCGCTTGCACCGTCGAAGTCGTCCGCAGCCGGTCGTCCAGCAGGGGTCGTGTAGGTATTTGCCATCGGCGTAGTCTCCCTTGCGGCGGCCTCCCCGGAAGCGGTGCCGCCATTCCATCGGCAGCCCACGAGCTGCCATCATTTGCGGCGGGGAAACCGCAAAGCCGGATTAAAGTTCCGCTCAGGACGGACAGGCCTGAACGGAACCGCACGGCGGAACGTGAGTTGAGCAGCCAGATGAAATCAGGAGGACGACATGGGTCGCGGTATTCTTCTCTGGCTGATCGGCATTCCGATTCCCATCATTCTGCTGCTCGCTTTCCTGCGCTGAGCAGAGAACTTCGGCCGCTCTGAAACGCAAAATCCCGCGCATCTGCATGCGCGGGATCTTTGCGTCCAGAAGGACGATCAACGGTGACGCGTGATCGCGTCGATGAGCGCGGGCTTGCCGGCCTTGACCTGTTCCAGCGCGCGCAGCAAGGCCGGGCGCAAGTCCTTCGGGTCTTCGATGGGTCCTTCGCCCCACATGCCCATGGAGCGTGCGAGTGCGCCAAAGTCGGGCTCCGGTCCAAATAGATCCATGCCGATATGGGCCTTCTCAAGATCGGTCCCGCGCAGGCGTGCCATGCGGATCTGGTGTTCCCAATCGTTGTAATAGGCACGATTGTTGTACATGACGATCAGCATCGGGATTTCGTATTTCGCCGCGACCCAAAGGGCGCCCGCGTCGAACATGAGATCGCCGTCGGGCTGAAGATCGACGATGATGCGGCCCTTGTTCTTGTGGGCCAGGGCAACACCCATCGAGATGCCGATCTGCGTGGAGGTTCCGAGCTCGACGCCGGGGTGGCGGTGCGGCTTGTCGAAGTCCCACATCTTGCGGACCTGGTTCTTCAGTGTGTTCGCAGTGAGAACCCAATCCTCGTCCTTGATGACGTCCCAGACTTCGGCGGCGAGACGCGGCACGGTCATGGGCGCGGCATCCCAGTCCTTGCGGGCCTCGTCCTGCCACTTTGCCCAGGTCTCGTCGTGGCGCTTGCCGATGGCGGCGCTGCGCTTTGCGATCTTGTCCTTCAGGGCAGGGTTGGCCGCGACCTTCTCCTCGATGACTTTCGTCAGCGCGGGAATGCCGAGCGCAGTATCGCCGAGCGCGCGGATGGAGCAGGGCTGCATGCGGCAATAGTCCATGGACCATTTGCTCATGTTGATTTCAGCGAAGCCCATCTCGAGCCAGTCGCAATTCTCGGCAACGACAGGCACGACTTCGCGCTTGGTGCTGTCGAGTTCGCGCGTCGCCTTCTCCACGTCCTTGCAATCAAGGCCGAGAACGAGATCGACGGTCTTGAGCGCGCCCTTGTCCAGGCTCAGGCACAGCGGATGCTTGTTGGGGAAGTTCAACGCATTGTTGATGTCCCACACACCAGCGCCGATTGTCTCGGCCAGTTTCACCATGGCCTCGAAGCCGCCTTCGCGACGGCCCACATATTCCGGCATCAGCAGCGGGTTTTCGCAGGCGAGCAGCTTATCGGCGATGGCCTCTATGGCGCGCGGATCTGGCATCATCGGCGCGGGCGTGCGCACGGAATCGATCGGCGGCAGGGGAATCTCGCGCGTGAGCTTCTGCTCCTGCAGGTCCGCGTCGTAGCACATGTAGACCGGGCCCTGCGGCTCAGTGGTCATGACTGAATAGGCGCGGGCGAAGGATTCAGGAACGCCGTCGATGGAATAGGGCTGATAATCCCATTTCACGTAGTCGCGGATCGCATTGCCCTGGACGAGGGCCGTATGCGTCCAGTCGATGTGCGGGCGGCGCTTGCCTTCGTCCATGGGGCCGGTGGCACCCATGATGAAGATCGGCACTCGGTCGATATAGGCGTAATAGATGGCCATGGTCGCGTGAAGCAGGCCGACGAGATTGTGCAGGATGACGGCCATGGGCTTACCCGAGGCCTTGGCATAGCCATGGGCAATCTGGACCGCGATCTCCTCATGCTGGCAAAGCAGCATCGGCGGATCCTGCATGCCATAGTTGACGATGGAATCGTGCAGGCCGCGGAAGCTCGCGCCTGGGTTCATCGAAATATATTCGAAGTCATAGCGCTTGATGAGGTCGACGATGATGTCGGACTGCCAGCCACGCAATTTGTCGTCGGTGTTCCTGCCCATACTCTTCCCTCCCGGCGAGTGCTTTTTCTTAGGAGCGCGAGAGACCGGCACTCGTCGGTCCTCGCACACTTGTTTCTGTTCGCTTGCTTACTTCAGCAGGTCGCCGGCCTTTTTCGCGATCTCGGGCGCTACCTTGTAGGAATCGCTGACGAGCTTCTGGATCTCCTCGCCGCTGACGGGCGTCACTTCGAGCTTCGCCTTCTCGGCCTCGGCCAGGAAGTCAGTATCCTTCATGGTTTCCATGAATGCCTTGCGGAGGATGGCGACGCGCTCCGGCGGGACGCCGGGAGGCGCCATGAAGGGGCGGCCCATGATCTGGCGCGCGAACACCAGCTTCAGGATCTGGCGCTGTTCGTCCGTGGTCGCCTTTTCGATCACGGCGGGGACGTCGGGCAGGTCCTCGTGCTTGTTCATCGACAGCTGGATCAGCACGTTGATTTTCTTGTTCTTCAGCCAATCGGGCTGGGTCGATTTCACGCTCGACCACGACCAGCCGCAGCGGCCCTGCACTTCGCCGCGTTCCATGGCAAGATTGACGTCGTTGCCGCCGGGATAGCCGACGACCATTTTCATCTTCGTGCCGAGCACCCCGTTCATCACGCGGGGAAACTGGTCGGTATCGGCGCTGCCGCCCGTGCCGCCCACGACGAGTTCCTTCGTGAGGAGGTCTTCATAGGTTTTCACCTGCGTCGGGTTCCAAGAAACGCAGACGCTGACTTCATCGTTGGCGCTGCCGAGCCAGTTGAACTTGGTCGCGTCGAATTGCGTGCCGGGCAGGCCGAAGAGCGGATCGAAGGCCGCGCCGCGCGCCACGATCGCAAAGGCAGTGCCGTCCTTGGGCGCGACATTGTAAAGCCAGTTGGCGGCGCGCAGGCTGCCGGCGCCCGGCATGTTCTGTACGACGACGGTCGGGCTGCCGGGAATGTGCTTGCCCATGAACCGGGCCAGCAAGCGCGCATAAACGTCGTAGCCGCCGCCGGGGCTGTAGCCGACGTAGAGGTTGACGGTGTTGCCTTTGTAGAAGTCGGTATCGGCCGCTTGGGCTGGTCCCGCGCAGAGGGCGAGGCCGACCAGGGCGGCGCGCACGACATGTTTGGCGGGATGCTTGGCGATATGCATTTTGTTTCCTCCTGCGTTCCCAGCCTCGATAGGGCGGCACCTTCGATGGCGCTTCGGAACTCGTCTTCACTATCACGATGCCGTCGCCCTAGAGCAAGTCCCTGTGGTCTGGCAAGTGCATTCACGCTTCCTCAACCATGATCGAAAAGATTTGAGCTAATATTGCCCGGTCGGAGAACCGCCAGCCCTTTGAGCCGGTTGGAGAAGCAGACCGGCGCGCTGGCTGGATGGAATGAAGAGGCTCACATGACGCAGCTCCGCATTCTGATCGTCGAGGACGAGGTTCTGCTCGCACTCGATCTCGAAGACCTGCTGACGGACTTCGGCTACGCGGTCTGCGGAATAGCCAGCACCGCAGGCGACGCCGAACAGATGGCTGAAGAACTCAAGCCCGACCTCGTGCTCACCGACATTTGTCTGGCGCGCGGTACGAGCGGGATCGACGCAGCTCGCTCGATCAGGGCGCGGTACGATATTCCCTGCGTGTTCCTGAGCGCGCAGGCAGAGGAATGCGCGCGCGAGGATCTCGCACCGATCTCTCTCGGATGCCTGCAAAAGCCCTGCCAGCCGGCCAAGCTTCGGTCGATGCTGGCCGATGCTGCGCGCCATCTCCCCCGCGCCGCCTGATCATTCGGCAAGCGACAACGGGCTCGCGACCTCTTCAAGAGACTTTCTTTCGGCGGCGACGGCATAGCGCGAGGCGACACCGGCCCCCACCAGCATGAGCACCGCGCCGAACATGTAGCCGCCGAAGACGCTCGTCCGTGACCCGCTTTCGATCAGCGCCCCGAAAATCAGCGGCGCGGCCACGCCGCCGAGCGCTGTTCCCACTGCATAGAATATGGCGATAGCGAGTGCGCGGATCTCGAGCGGGAAGCTTTCGCTCACCGTCAAATAAGCCGAACTCGCGGCAGGCGAGGCGAAAAAGAAGATGATCATCCAGCCGATCGTCAATTGCGAGGCGCTCAGCATGTCCTGCTGAAACAGCGCGCCGACGATCGCCAGAAGGAGGCCGGAGACACCATAGGTGAAGGCGATCATGCGGCGGCGGCCGATGGTGTCGAAGAATCTGCCGAGCAGGATGGGCCCCATAACATTGCCGAGCGCGAAGGGCAGGATGTACCAGCCGACATCCTGCGAGGGTATGGCATAGAAGCGCGTCAGAATCAGTGCATAGGTGAAGAAGATCGCATTGTAGAAGAAGGCCTGCGAGGCCATCAGCACGAGGCCAACGGCCGTGCGTCCGCGATGATCCACGAAGAGGCTCTGGAACACCTGGCCCAGCGGGGTGTGTGTGCGCCCGCGCAGGCTGATGACATGCGAGGCGTCGAGCGCCTGCAACTTGTGGCCCTCGCGCCGGAAGTCGGCCTCGATACCTTCGACGATGCGCTCGGCCTCCTTCGGGCGGCCGTGAATGACGAGCCAGCGGGGGCTTTCTGGAATCCAGAGGCGCATCACGAGAATCCCTAGCCCGAGGATTGCACCTATGAGGAAGGCAGCCCGCCACCCATGGTCGGGCGCGAGATGGGCGGGGTCGAGCAGTACGATGGCGCCAGAGGCTCCCATGGCCGCACCGATCCAGAAGCTGCCGTTGATGACGAGGTCCGTCCAGCCGCGATAGCGGGCCGGCACGAGCTCCTGAATGGTCGAGTTGATGGCCGTGTATTCCCCGCCGATCCCCGCACCTGTCAGAAAGCGGAACAGGAAGAAGCTCCAGCCATTCCACGAAAAGGCGGTCGCAGCGGTGGCAATGAGATAGAGCGCCAGGGTGATGAAGAACAGCTTCTTTCGTCCGAGCCGGTCGGTGAGCCAGCCGAAGAAGATCGCGCCGACCACTGCGCCCGCCAGATAGAACGAGCCGGCGAGGCCGACGTCGCTGTCGGTGAATTGCAGGGCAGGGCTCGTCTTCAGGGCGCCCGCCACCGAGCCGGCAAGCGTCACCTCAAGGCCGTCGAGAATCCAGGTGATGCCCAGCGCCATGACGACGAGCGTGTGGAAGCGGCCCCAGGGAAGGCGTTCGAGGCGGCGGGGCACGTTGGTGGTGTAGATGCCCTGCTGCGGGACTTCCCGCGCGGTCTGTCCCGATGCCATATGTCCTCCCGCGACGCCTGTGCAGGGTCAACGGCAAGCGCGGGGCCGGGTTGCATGGTGACGCCTCCCGCGTTAGCGCTGGGGCATCAGACAGGGGACGCTCATGGATGCGCGGATCACTTATGCCCTCGAAAACGGACTGGCGCGGCTGACCATCGATCAGCCCGCCAGGCTCAATGCCATGAGTTTCGACATGTGGTCGAGCCTGCCGGGCCTCGTGGCGCGGGCGGAGGCGGATCCGGCCGTGCGGGCCATCGTTGTCGCGGGCGGGGGCGATCGCGCCTTCTGTTCGGGCGCGGATATCTCGCAATTCGGGGAGAAGCGCAGCGGGGAGGGCGCCGTGGCCGCCTATGACACGGCTGTCAGCGCCGGGCTTGCCGCGCTTGCGGGCGGAGCGAAACCGAGCGTCGCGCTGGTGCGAGGCATCTGCTTTGGGGGCGGGATGGCGCTGGCACTGTCCTGCGACCTGCGGCTCGTGGCGGAGGGCGCGCGCTTCCGAATCCCGGCCGCGCGGCTTGGGCTCGGCTATGCCTTTTCCAACATCGAGATGATGGTGCGGCGGCTGGGGCCGGGCCCGGCAGCCGACATTCTCCTGTCGGCACGCGCCTTTGCCGCCGACGAAGCGCTTCGCCTGGGTGTCGCGACGAAGGTCTGGACGCAGGAGGAATTCGCGGCCGGCAGTGCGGACTATCTGGCGGGGCTCGCAGCCAATGCGCCCCTGACTCTGGCGGCAATCACGCTGGCCCTGCGCCAACTCGCCCGGCCCGAGCGACTGCGCGACGAGGCTCTTGTCGACCGCGCCGTGGCGGCCTGTTTCGCCAGCTATGATTATGCGGAGGGCCGGCGCGCCTTTGCCGAGAAACGCGCGCCGGTTTTCAAGGGGCGGTGAGGCTCACTTCGACGCGGGGGCGCCCATGTGCTGCGAATGATCCATCTCCGGCATTCCGCCGCCCATGGCGCCGGGCGCGCCCGCACCGATGGGCTGGACGACGAAGGGCACGCTGATCGTTCCCGCCTTTTCGAACTTCAGAACGCTCGGGAAGGTCTCTCCGGCCTTGAGCGGCTGCTTCAGCCCGACGAGCATGACGTGCAATCCGCCGGGGCGCAGTTCCACTGTCTGGCCGGGGGCAAGCGCGATGCCATCGGCCAAGGGGCGCATTTTCATGACGCCGTCCGTCATGCTCATTTCATGCAGTTCGAAGCGCTCGGCGATGCCGGTCTCGCCTGAGACGAGGCGGTCCGCTGTCGTGCCGGTGTTCGTTACCTTCAGATAGGCGCCGCCGATGGTCGAGCCGCCGGGAGTGGCTCGCGCCCAGGCCTGTTCGATGCGGATCGGGCCGAGTGTGACGGCCGCCTTGTCCTGCACCTTCGCGCCGCTGATCTTCAGGGCGGCGGCGGGGAAGCGCATCGCCTGCCCGTTCGGGATCTCGACCCAGCGGTTCTCGCCCTTTTCGCAGGTCTGGACGACGGGGAAATAGAGGGTGCTCCCGGCCTTCACATCGCCCAGCTGGCCGACGAAGATGAACTCGTCATATTCGCTGTCCTGCACCTTGCCGCCGGTCCAGCTGATCTTGCGTGTGCCGGATTCGAGCTTCTGGCCGTGCAGGGTGACGGGCGTCGCATAGGCGCCAGTCTGCGTCGTGAGCTGCCAGCCTGCCTTGGGCATGGGTTTCACGGCCACGAGTCCTTCGGGGATCTCGACCGAGAGGCCAGTCGTGGCGGCACCATCGCAGCCGTGGCCAATGCGCAGGACCGCCTTGTAGCTCGCGCCTGACGTCGCCTCAGGCTTTTCGAGCGTGACATGGGCGAGAGCCGCCCCGGCTGGCAGAAGAAGAAAGGCGGCCGCGGCCGCGTTGCGGATGATGAACATGCAATGTCTCGTCATTTTGCGCCGGCGGGCCGGCCTTTGGGTTGATGCTGGCGGGCAGATCAGCGCAAAGGCGGCGCGCGCGCACGAAAGCCGGACGACGAGCGTGGCTCGCGCGGGGGAGCGTAGGAAGGAATTTCCGCCCGGGCTTGCTGGACGGCGTGGCGTGTCGCCAGAAGTGGCGCGGCTTCGGGCAGGCCGCCCGCGTGAAATGACTGCGCACAAAAGGCGGGGCAGATGCAGGCATGATGGTGGGGCGCGCCCGATCCCGAACCATCGGGTGCGTGCTCCATCTCGCCGCAGAGGGGGGATGTGAGGGGGTCGAAGCCGGCCTGCGCCGCCGGGCTCGCTGCGGTCAGGAAGGCTTGCAGCAACATGGCATAGAGAGCGAGCGCCGGGAGGCCTCGCCGGAGGAGCAACCCAAGGGTTTCGATCCATCCACGCATGAACAAGGGAGCACCATGAAAGGCGCGGCGGGTCAAGCGGCGCGCCGCTCCGAAAGGCGGGACTTGCGGGGGAAGACCTGTCTCGTGCATTTTCACGGTGGTCGGATGTTCGGCCGGTTTTGAGGAGACGGACGCCCATGACGACCAGCCCGCCAACTGGCTTGCTGCGATCCGCCGTCGAACAGGGCCGCCGTCGCGTGTTCGGCGGGGGGCTCGACCGTGGCTTCCTGCTGATGCTCGCACTGGCAGTGGCGGCAGGCGGCTTCGTTCTGGCGGGCCGAAGCGAGGCGGCCGGATGGCTGGCACTGCCGGTCGGGCTCACATCCATGGCGATCTATGTCGCCATGCCCTTCATCGTAGTGACGATCTATTGCACCTTCGCCGCTCTCGTCACCCTCTGGGCGGGCAGGCCGGCTCCGGAGGAAACCCCGATGGGCGTGGTGCTGCTGGCCTTCGCGTTCACATTGCCGATCGTGGTCGCGTTGGTGGCGATGGTCGGGCAGATCCCGCTGGTCGGCGCGCAATTGCGGGGCATGTTCGGGTGAACTGAAAAAGGCCGGGGAAAACCCGGCCTTCTATGTTCATGTCAGGTCGCAAATCCTACCAGCCGGGCGGCAGCATGCTGCCGAACTTGTCACGCACCTGCTTTTCCAGCCCATCCGTGTTGCACACGGTATCGGGCCATTCGTGCATGCGGTTCCACGGCTTGCAGGCGTCGATGATCATGCGCGAGTTCATGTTGCGGCGCTCGGGCGGGTAGGCCATCGGGTCCAGCGTGGTGGACCAGCAGCCCTTGAGAATGTCCACGTCGTCCTTCGGATCGCAGCGCGTGCAGATTGCCCAGACGACCTTGTCCATGTCCGCGGGATCGATGTCCTCGTCGACCACGACGACAACGCGGTTCGCATATGCGCCCGCGTGGCATTGCGAGGCGATGTAGCCCGCCTGTTTCGAGTGACCCGCATATTGTTGCTTGATGGAGACCGTCAGCCACATGCGGCTGCCGCCCGCCTCATGCGACCAGACGCCCCGCACTTCGGGAACGCCGGCGGCCTCCAGCTCGTGCCAGACGACGCCCGCGCGTGCCGTGCCGCGATAGAAGGTGTCGTCGTTGGGCGGGATGCCCGGAATCGCGCCGGTCAGGATCGGGTTGTCGCGGTGCCAGAGCGTCTCGATGCGGATGGCGGGCTCCAGCTTGCGGCCGCCGGCGTAATAGCCGGTCCATTCGCCGAGCGGGCCTTCCTCGATCAGGTCGTCGGGATAAATAAAGCCCTCGAAGGCGATTTCCGCCTCGGCGGGAATCGGCAGGCCGGTCTTCGGGCCATTGATCGTGCGGATTTCCTGGCCGAGCAGGCCGCCCGCGGCCTCAAACTCGTTCTTGCCATAGGGAATTTCGAGCCCGGCAACGGCGAAGAGGCCGGGGTGTACGCCTGCCACGACAGCGATGGGGCAGGGCTCGCCAGCGTCGTGATAGCGGCGCATGAGGATGTCGCCGTGCTTGCCCTTGGAGATCATCACCGAGGCGGTCTTCTTGTCGTGCGCCTGAATGCGGTAGGCGCCGTAATTCACCCAGCCCGAGTCACGGTCGCGCATGATGACCATGCCGCCGGTGCCGATGTAATAGCCGCCGTCCTGCTCGTGCCAGCGCGGGGCCGGGATCGAGAGCAGGTCGATGTCGTCGCCCGTAAAAGTGTTTTCGAGCAGCGCGCCACTATTGACCTGCTTGGTGGGCATGGTCGGGGCGTTGCGCATGTAATCGCGCCAGAAGCGAACCAGCTCCACTTCGGTCGTGTTCTCGGGAAGACCGCACGTGAGGGCAATGCGCTTGACCGAGGTGAACAGGTTGGCGACCACGCGGTGGCCGGGCTTGTAGCCCGGAATGTCTTCGAACAACACCGCGGGGCGGCCCATCTTGCGCATCGAAATGTCGACGATGCCGCCGATTTCCGATTCGCGATCCGCGCCCTTGACGGTCACGAGCTCACCGGCTTCCTGCATCAACTCAAGCCAGGAGCGCAGATCTTGACCACGCACCACCCTGTTTTCCGAAGTCATTCAAGCTCCTCCTGATCGCATATCGAGCGGTCCGACCCGCGCCCCGCAATGGGCTGGCGACAACGGCCACAGCTGCGCGGACGCGCGCGCTGTCTCGCGCGCATCCGGCTTCGTCCCAAAATTGGATCACTTCTGGCGGTGGCAGTCAACGTGCAATCGCGTGAATGCCTCGACGAGGCTCGCGATGCTTATTTTACAGTCACTTGTGACAATTTCGCGCGGGCTTGCACAGGACTTGTGCCAAACCACGCAGCCGGAGGGAACAGTTGCGAGTGTCCCAAATATGGGGTAAGTCCAGAAATCGACGTGCGTGCCGGGATCCGGCCAATACCGCGAGGGTGAGTGCCGGATGAAGCCGCCGCCGTTCAGCTACCACGATCCAGCGACACTGGAGCAGGCGGTCGAACTTTTGGCCACGCTCGATAATGCGAAGGCGCTCGCCGGGGGGCAATCCCTGATGCCGATGCTGAATATGCGTTTCGTGCTGCCCGACCACGTCGTGGATCTCAACCGCATCGCCGAACTTGCCGGCATCACGCGCCGGGGCGACACCCTCGAGATCGGCGCGATGACACGCCAGCGCGATCTCGAGTTCAGTGCGGAGGTCGCGCAAGCCTGCCCGCTGATGAGCGAGGCGCTGACCTATGTCGGGCATCGCCAGACGCGCAATCGGGGCACGATCGGCGGCTCGCTTTGCCATCTCGATCCCGCTGCCGAGTTGCCGACAGTCGCGGCTGCGCTGGATGCCATCATCGAAGTGGTCGGCCCCGAGGGCCGCCGCAGCATTCCCTTCGCTGAGTTCCCCGTCGGCTATATGACGCCGTCCATCGACTTCGCGGAATTGGTGACGCGTATCACAGTTCCTGTCTGGCCCGCCGATGCGGGGCACTCCTTCGTCGAGTTCTCGCGCCGTCACGGCGATTTCGCAATCGTTTCCGCAGCCGTCATGCTGCTGCTCGATGATGCCGGCCGCATCACGCGGGCCGCGCTGGCGCTGGGTGGCGTTGGGGCTGTTCCGCTGCGCATGAGCGTAGTGGAGGCAGCGCTCGTCGGCGAGGTCGGCTCACCCGAACTCTTCCGTCGTGTGGCGGAGATGTGCCGCACGGTCGAGGCCGTGGGCGACGTTTATGTGCCGGCTTCCTATCGCCAGCACCTCGCGTGCGTCATGAGCCGCCGCGCCCTGGACACAGCTTTCGCGCGCGCGGGTCGATCCGCCGCCGCGCTGAATTGAGGACACGAAATGGAAGTCCGCACGATCGATATCGTCGTCAACGGCAAAGCCTACTCGAAGGCCGCGCCTGTGCGCATGATGTTGTCGGATTTTCTGCGTCATGAACTCGGGCTGACGGGAACGCATGTCGGCTGCGAACATGGCGTGTGCGGCGCCTGCACCATCCTGTTCGATGGCCGGAGTGCGCGCTCCTGCCTGATGCTCGCGGTGCAGGCCAGTGGGCATGAGATCACGACGGTCGAGGGCCTTGCCAATGGTTCAGCGATGCACCCATTGCAGGCGGCGCTTAGCGAACATCATGGCCTGCAATGCGGGTTTTGCACTCCGGGCATGCTGACGACACTGGTTGAATTGCTGGGCGACAATCCCTCGCCGAGCGCGGAAGAGGTGCGCGTCGCCATCTCGGGCAATCTCTGCCGCTGCACGGGCTATGAAGGCATCGTCGCTGCGACCATCGAGGCCGCTGCGAGGATGCGCGCGGGCACGGAGGCCGTGTCTTGAGCGGGCGCATCGTCGGCACCAGTGTTGAACGACTCGAAGATCGTGCGCTGCTGCGCGGCGAGGCTCGCTTCGTCGATGACATCTCGTTTCCAGGCATGTTGCATGTCGCTTTCGTGCGCAGCTCCCATGCGCATGCGCTGATCAACGGCATCGACACCAGCGCGGCGCTCGAAATTGCCGGCGTTCATGCCGTCCTCACCATGGCGGATATCGCGCCTTACCTCTCCGATCGTCTGCTGCGCGTGGCCTTGCCGAGCCCGGCCTACCGGCAGGAATTGCACCGCCCGGTTCTGGCTGATGTCGAGGTCGTGCATGTGGGCGAGGCTATCGCCGCCGTGATCGCAGACAGTCGCTACATCGCCGAAGATGCGGCTGCGATTGTGATGGTGGACTACGATCCCTTGCCCGCCGTCGCCGATTGCCGCGATGGGCTGGGCGCCGATGCGCCGCGTGCTCACAAAGATGCGCCGCATAACATCGCCGCTGAATTCGACATGGGCTATGGCGATTGCGATGCCGCATTCGCTGGCGCAGCGCATGTATTTCGCGAGAGCTATTGGCAGCATCGCGGCGTCGCGCAGTCCATGGAATGCCGTGGTGTCGTGGCAGCGCTCGAGCCGATGAGCGATGTTCTGACCATGTGGAGCTCGACGCAGACGCCGCATGCCGGCAAGCGCGTGCTCTGCGGACTGCTAGGCCGCGACGAAGACAAGATGCGCGTCATCACGCCAGATGTCGGCGGAGGCTTCGGCCCCAAGCTCGTGTTCTATCCGGAAGAGGCCGTGGTTGCGCTCGCCGCGCAAATGCTGAAGCGCCCGATCAAATGGATCGAGGATCGCCGCGAGCATTTCGTCTCGACGACGCAGGAACGCGACCAGCATTGGGACATGGAAATCGCGGTCGATGCGCAGGGCAAGGTGCTCGGCCTGCGCGGCACCCTGCTGCATGACCACGGCGCCTATACGGCGCGCGGCGTGAATGTCGCCTACGGTTCGGCGGCTGCGATCACGCTGCCTTACGTCATCCCGGCCTATTTCCTCGACATCAAGCTCGTCGTTACCAACAAGGTCTCCGTGACGCCGATCCGTGGTGCAGGCCAGCCGCAAGCCGTGTTCGTGATGGAGCGGCTGCTGGATCTCGTCGCACGCGAGTTGAAGATCGACCGCGCGGAAGTACGCCGCCGCAACCTCGTGAGCGGCGCGCAGATCCCCTACAAGACGCCGCTGAAGACGCGTGGTGGCATGCAGGTGGTGCTCGACAGTGGCGATTATCCGGCGTGTCAGGCAGCGGCGCTCGAACGCTCGGGATGGGACGATTTCCGCGCCCGCCAGAAACAGGCGCGCGAGAACGGCCGCTTTATCGGCCTCGGTCTCGCCAACTATGTCGAAGGCACGGGGCGTGGACCCTTCGAGCCTGTCAGCGTGCGCGTTGCCGAGAATGGTCGCATTCACGTGGCTTCCGGCGCTGCCGCAATGGGGCAAAGCACGAAGACGATGCTCGCGCAGGTCGTGGCTGAGCAGCTCGGCTTCGATATGTCGAACATCACCGTCGTCGCGGGTGACACGGGTGCCATCGAACTGGGAATGGGCGGCTTCAACAGCCGCCAGGCCGTGATGGCAGGCTCATCCGCGCATGCGGCCGCGCTGAAGGTTCGCCAGAAGGCGCTGCTGGTTGCCAGCCACATGCTGCAGGTCGGCGAGCAGGCGCTCGAAATCGAGGGGCGTGTCGTCAAGCTGAAAGGCGAGGGTGGCGCTGAAGTGCAGCTTTCGGAAATCGCGCGCGCGGTTGCCGGGCTCCCTGGCTATTATATCCCAGGCAACGTCGAGCCCGGACTCCAGGCGACCGAGCACGTCATCATCAATGATATGACCTATGCGAACGGGACGTGCGTCGTCGAGGTCGAGGTCGATGTCGAAACCGGCCATGTCGGCGTGTCGCGCGTGATCTTCGCGCATGATTGCGGACGCGTGCTGCATCCCAAGATCGTCGAGGGCCAGATCATCGGCGGCATTGCTCATGGCCTCGGCAATGCGCTGCTCGAATGGATGGGCTTCGACGAAAATGCGCAGCCCGTCTCAACGACGCTCGCCGAATATCTGCTCATGAGTTCGACGGAAATGCCGCCGCCTATCGAGATCATCCATCTCGAATCGCCGTCGCCGCTGAACGAACTGGGCATCAAGGGTGTCGGTGAATCCGGCGTCATTCCGATGACGGCAGCGGTTGCCTCCGCCGTCGAGGATGCGCTGGCCTCGTTCGGTGTCTCGATCACCAAAGTGCCTCTCTCGCCGCCAGATCTCATCGCGCTCATTCACGCGGGAACGCAGGTGTCCGCATGAGTTCGCTCTTCCCATCCTTCAGCCGATCGGAGCGCCCATGATCGACCGCATCACCATCCGCAAGCCCGACGACTGGCACTTGCATGTGCGCGACAACGACATGATGCGCGCTTGCCTGCCTTACACGGCGCGCAATTTCGGCCGCGCGATCTTCATGCCCAACCTGCTGCCGCCCGTGCGCACCATGGCTGACGGCATCGCCTATCGCGAACGGGCGATGGCCGCGCTTCCGAAGGGCTCCACATTCCAGCCGCTGATCACCTGCTATCTGACCGACGATACCGATCCCGACGACGTCGAGCGCGGCTTCAAGGACGGCGTGTTCACCGGCGTCAAACTCTATCCCGCCAATGCGACGACGAACTCGGCTGCCGGCGTGACGGATTTTGCGAAGATCGAGCGTGTGCTCGAGCGAATGGAAAAGCTCGGCATGCGCTTCCTGATCCACGGCGAGGAGGTCGATCCGGCCATCGACGTGTTCGACCGCGAAGCTGTGTTCATCGAGCGCCGTCTCATTCCGATGACAAAGAAATTCCCGGGGCTGAAGATCATCCTCGAGCATCTGTCGTCGAAGATCGGTGTCGACTATATCCGTTCCGCCGCGCCGCAGGTGGGCGCGTCGATCACGCCCTATCATCTGCAGCTGAACCGCACGGACTGGCTGGGCTGGGGTAACAAGCCTTATATGTATTGCATGCCCGTCATCAAGACGGAGGCGGATCGCCTCGCGCTGCGCGATGCCGCGACCTCGGGCGATGCCTGCTTCTTCCTCGGCACCGATTCAGCGCCGCATTCGGTAGCCAAGAAGCTTGCCGTGGTTGGGGCTGCCGGGTTGTTCAATGCGCCCGTCGCAATCGAGACCTATGCGCAGGTGTTCGACGAAGAAGGTGCGCTACATAAGCTCGAGGCCTTCGCATCGCTCAACGGCCCGCGTCATTATGGCCTGCCGCCCAACGAGGAAACGATCACGCTTGAGCGTCAGACCTGGGTTGCGCCTGAAGAGATGAAGGTCGAGGGACCGGAAGAACGCGCCCTGATATATCGTGGCGGAGAAGTCATTCCCTGGCGCGTCGTGTCGGCCTGATTGGACACATGACGATGTCGATCGACAAACCACTTCACCAGCTCGGCCTCGCGGAAGCGGCGCGCCTCATCGCGTCGGGCGCACTGACGTCGGAGGCGCTCGTCACCGCCTGTCTCGGGCGGATCGAAGCGCGCGAAGCTGTTTTGCAGGCGTGGTCGTCGATCGATCCGGAGCACGCGCTCGCGCAGGCTCGCGCCTGCGATGCAGGTCCGCCGCGCGGGCTTCTGCATGGCGTGCCCATCGGCGTGAAGGATGTGCTCGATACGTTCGATATGCCCACGGAAATGGGGTCTTCGATCTACAAGGGCCTGCGTCCCGCATGGGATGCGTCCTGCGTTGCAATGGCGCGCGCGGCGGGTGCTGTCATTCTGGGCAAGACTGTGACCTGCGAGTTCGCAGGCATGGCACCGGGCGCGACCACAAATCCGCACGATGCTTCGCGCACGCCGGGTGGTTCGTCGAGCGGTTCCGGCGCGGCTGTTGCCGACTTCATGGTACCGCTGGCGTTTGGGACGCAGACTGGCGGATCCGTTTTGCGGCCAGCCTCCTTCTGCGGTGTTATCGGATTTAAGCCGACATTTGGCACCTATAATCGTGCGGGCGTGAAATTCGCCGCGGAGAGCCTCGATACGATCGGTTTGATCGCGCGTGAACTCGACGATCTCGCCTTGATGAATGCTGTGCTGACGAACAGCGCGGCAATAGCCCCTGCCTTTCCGCAGACGCGCTTGCGCATAGGTGTGTGCCAGACTTACCTCTGGCACAAGGCCGAACCGGCCTCACGCGCCGCGCTCGAGCGCAGCGTCAGTGCAGCGCGCGATGCGGGCGCTCATGTGGAGGAGTTCGTCCTGCCGCCGCCGTTTTCGCAGCTGACGGAGACGCGCGAAATTCTGAACAATGTCGAGCGCGCCCGCTCGCTCGCTCATGAATGGACGCATCACCGCTCGCAGATCAGTCCCGCCCTGACGCGGTCTGTCGAACTCGGGCTCGCCACCAGCGACGATCAATATCGCGCCGCTCTGCGCCTCGCGGAATGGTGCCGACTCGAGCTCGATACAATGTTCAATTCGGTCGATGTGCTTCTGGCACCCAGCGCCAACGGCGAAGCGCCGGAAGGTATCGCCTACGCGGGCGATCCGAGTTTTCAGGGCTTGTGGACGCTGCTTCATGTCCCGACAATTTCCCTGCCTGCGGGCAAGGGACCTCACGGCATGCCGGTCGGCGTGCAGATGATCGCGCCGCGCTATGGCGATCGTAAATTACTCGATGCCGCTCATTGGCTCATCGCGCGCGCAGGCGTGCATGGGCAGATGGAGTGAGACGGAGATGAACGCGTGCTGATCTCGAATTCATTCGAAATTCCCTTGCCACCCGATCAGGCCTGGCCGGTTCTCATGGATGTGCCGCGCATCGCGCCGTGTCTGCCGGGAGCTGAACTGCTGGAAGCTCTCCCTGACAACGCCTATCGCGGCAAGGTCTCCGTGCGTCTTGGACCGGTCGCGCTGTCTTTCACCGGAACGGCAAAATTCGAAGAGATCGACAATGTCGCGCATAAGGCGCGTTTGAAGGCTCAGGGCTCGGACCAGAAGGGGCGCGGAAATGCCAGTGCCATGGTCAGTTTTTTGCTGGAAGCAGTACCTAACGGCACGAAGGTGAGTGTCAGTACGGACCTCACGCTCACGGGCGCGGTCGCGCAATATGGCCGAGGGGCGGGCATGTTGCAGGATGTTGCCCAGCAGCTCATCGGGCAGTTCGCGCGCGCGCTTCAGGACATGCTGAACGCGCAAGAGAAGAGCGAGCCCGCGACCATTGCTTCGAATGATGCAACCGGTGCTGGTGCTGTGGGTGCTCCGGCTGCCTTGCCGCCGTCATTCGCGCCCAAGCCAATCGGCGGGTTTTCGCTGATTTTTCGTGTGCTCTGGAACTCGCTGGTTCGCGTCTTCAAGCGTAGCTGAAAAAGGCCGCTCATTCGGTGGGGTCCGCATGGGCAGTTTGTATTCTCGAAGTGAAGGTCGAGCGGGTTCATGTTCAATACGATGCTGACAACCCTGAGCGCGACGCAGATGCGGGCCTTCTACGAGGCCGGATTCTGGCGCGAGGATACGATCTACGCGCTGGCGAAGGGATGGGCCGAGCGCACACCGGAGTCCTTTGCGCTGCGTGACCGGCTTCGCCGTTTCACCTATCGTGCTCTTGTTGACGCTGCGGACCGGCTTGCCGCGCATCTGCATGCCAGTGGCTTGAGGAGCGGGCAGCGGATCGCGGTCTGGCTGCCGAGCCGATTCGAGATCGCAGTGACCTTGCTGGCCTGTTCGCGCAATGGCTATGTGTGCTGCCCCTCCCTGCATCGCGACCACACGGTCGGCGACATCGAAGAACTGCTCACGCGCATGCGTGCGTCCGCGCTGATCGCGGAAACCGGCTACGGCGCGGACACGAACCGCCACGACATCTTCGAACGCGCCAAGAATGTGACTGGCCTCGATCTCGTGTTGCGACTTGAGCCGCTCTCTGACGCAGATCGCGAAAAGCCTCTGTTCTCAGCGATTCCTGAGGGCGCAGGTGGTGAGAACGGCCTCGCCTCGGACCCCGACACGATCGTCTATCTCGCCTTCACGTCGGGCACGACAGGCGTGCCGAAGGGCGTGATGCATAGTGACAACACGTTGCTCGCCAACGCGCGCGCCATCTCGCACGATTGGTCTATCGATGAAAAGTCGGTGATCTATTCGATGAGCCCGCTGAGTCACAACCTCGGGCTCGGCGCCCTCGTGATGACGCTCGCGCGTGGCGGTGAATTCGTGGTGCACGATCTGCCGCGTCGTGAATCGCTCGTCGACCGCATTGTCGAGACGGGTGCGACATTCGCCATCGGCGTGCCAACCCATGCGATCGATCTCCTTTCCGAATTGCGCGATCGCGGGTTAAAGGCTCTGGGCGCCGTGAAAGGCTTCCGCATTTCCGGCGCGGCCGTTCCGCCTACCGTCGCGGCAGATCTGCTCGACCGTGGTGTCGTGCCGCAGAGCGGATATGGCATGACAGAGGCAGGCTCGCATCATTACACTTTGCCAGATGATCCCGCGCAGTTGATCATCGAAACGTCGGGGCGCGCCTGCGCGGGTTACGAGGTGAAGATCTGGTCGCGCGAAGACGAGAACTGCGAGGCCGCTTCCGGCGAAGTCGGGCAGATCGGCGGGCGGGGCGCCAGCCTGATGCTCGGCTATTTCGACGATCAGTTCGCGACTGAAACGTCCTTCAATGCGACAGGCTGGTTCATGACCGGCGATCTCGGCTGGATGGACGAGCGCGGTTACTTGCGCATCACCGGACGCAAGAAGGACGTCATCATCCGTGGCGGGCACAACATCTATCCCGCGCGCATCGAGTCCCTCGTCATGCGCTATCCTGGCGTCGAACGCGCCGCCGTTTTGCCGGTCGCGGATGCGCGTCTCGGCGAAAAGGTCTGCCTCGCTATCATGCCGCGCGCGGGGCAGGTGATTTCAGCAGAGGACATGCTGCAACACCTCGACGATGTCGGCCTGTCCAAGTTCGACATGCCGGAATTCTTCATGTCGCTCGATCAGATTCCTCTGACGCCGAGCGGCAAGATTCTGAAACGCGACCTCGTCGCAGCCATTACCGAAGGCAGGCTCGTGCCTGAACCGGTCCGATTCCAGTCGAAGGCCTGACCGATGCGGATGCGTCGCCAGGGGAGGTTTTGATGCGCGCAGTACAAGTGCTGGAGTTCGGGTCGTACGAACTCGCCGATGTCGCCGAGGTTGCCGATCCCGTCGCGGGGCCCGGGCAGGTGCTTCTCGATATTCATGCGGTTCCGTTGAATTTCGTAGATCTGCTCGTCATCGGCGGGAAGTATCAATTTCTTCCGAAGCTGCCGTTCACGCCCGGCAAGGGACCTGCCGGTATCGTGCGGGCGCTGGGCGCAGGCGTGACGAGCCTTGCGGTTGGAGATCGCGTGTTGGCGATGGCGGAATACGGCGGCTATGCTGAGAAGATCGCCGTGGATGCGAGCCAGTGCTACCGGCTTCCGGATGCGCTGTCGTTCGCCGATGCGGGCGCGGCTTCGCTGGTCTTCGACACGTCCTGGTTCGCGCTGCGCGAGCGCGCGCGGATAGCGCCGGGTGAGACAGTGCTCGTTCTGGGCGCAACAGGTGGTGTCGGGCTTGCGTCCGTGCAACTGGCCAAGGCAATGGGCGCGCGTGTCCTGGCAGGCATCTCTTCGCTCGCGAAGGCGGACATTGCGCTGGCGGCCGGTGCGGACGAGGTTATCGATCTGTCGGCTGCCGATCTGCGAGAAAGCCTTCGCGCGCAGGTGTATGCGGTGACTGACGGCAAGGGCGTGGACATCGTTCTCGATATGCTGGGCGGGGATATTTTCGACGCCGCGATCCGTGCGCTCGCTTGGCGCGGACGCCTCGTGGTCATCGGCTTCGCGGCAGGGCGTATACCGACGATCAAGACAAATTACCTGCTGGTGAAGAATATCGAGGTCAGCGGCCTCCAGGTGAGTGACTACCGCAAACGCCGCCCCGAACAGGTGGCTGAATGTTACAGGGAAGTGTTCGGCTTTTTCGAGAAGGGAACATTGAAGCCGTTGCCGCATCGCACGATGCCGCTTGAAGATTTCAGGGCGGGCTTAAAAATGATTGAGGAACGGAAGACGACGGGACGTATCGTGCTTCTGCCAAGATGACAACTTTGCACCCGTTTTAGGGTGTTCGACCAGAGGAGCGGAACGTGGCGTTTCGATACGATGAAATTGGCCAGCGGCTGAAGGCGTTCAGGCTCGGCTCTGGTTTGAGCGCCGACGAGGTTGCGCGCAGCATCGGCATTTCGCGCACGGCTCTCTATCGTTTCGAGAAGGGCGAACTCGCCAAAATCGAGACGATCGAACGGCTCGCCGAATTGCTCGAAGTGTCCATTCCGACGCTGCTTGGCGTCGGCATCGAATATATCTCGTCGGCTGTCAGCTATTTCGAGCGCATGCGCCAGATCGAGCAGACGGCCGAGCATATCATCGTGCTCGCGGGGCCGATTTCCTTTCTCCTCGCGTCCGAGCGCTTCGAAAGCGTGCTCGAGGAGATGCTGAAGGAGAGTATCCCCGTTGATCTGCCGAACCGCGAGCGGGCGCTCGACGACGTGCAGAAGACGCTGGAGATTCTGCGCGAGCGCAAGGAAACCTACCGCAAGCGCAAGCCTGCCATTGTGAACCTGATGTCGGCGCTCGAAATAGAGCGGCTCTTGCGCAATGGATTCACTGGCAAGGCGCTTGTGCCTGAAGATGAGTATCAACGCCGCCGTGCACTTGCGCGCGCGGAGGTGGAGTATTTCGCAAAGCTCGTCGCTGAGGATCCTATAGGCGTCCAGATCGGGCTCGTGACGGACACCCTGCCGCATATGGGGTTCCAGATCTTTCGCCAGCCCGACCGCAAGATCCTGTCGATCAGTCCCTTCCGCCTCGGCGAACACCCGAATGTACGCGTGGGCGTCGCCATGATTACGTCGGCGCCAGAAGCGCTGGCATTGCACGAGAAGTCGGTCAACGAAATGTGGAGCACGGCGCTAAAGGGCAGCGCCGCAAGCGCCTATCTGCGCGACCTGCTCGCGGCGGTGGACCCGCCTGCCAAGAATGTGCGCCGCCTCGGCGCGGGCTGAACATAACAAGACAATCGCATCGGTGCGGAGGGAGACAGGCAGGATGAGTGGCAAGCTGAAGCTGACGCTGGCCGTGGGTGATTACGAAATCACACGCGCGCTGAAGGACGGCACCGTCAAGCCGGACGGCATCGAACTCAATGTTCTGACAGAGATGGATTCGACGACGCGCCATTGGCGCTTCCTGCGCAATCAGGACTTCGATGTCGCCGAGGTTTCCTGCTCGTCCTACATCGCGTCGAAGGACAAGGGCTTTCCCTTCGAGTCCATTCCGGTGTTCCTGCATCGGCGCTTCCGGCACGGATTCATCTTCATCAACACGACGAAGGGGATCAAGACACCGAAGGACCTGATAGGCAAGCGGATCGGCCTGAAGCAATATCAGTCGAGCGCCATTTTGTGGCTGCGCGGCCTGCTGGAACATGAATACGGCGTGCCGTTCAAGTCGATCGAATGGTTCAGCGAGCTTCAGGAGAGCATTGATTTCACGCCGCCTGAAGGATTGAAGCTATCCCGCGTGCGCGACGACCAGTCGGTCGAGAAGATGCTGGCCGAGGGCGAACTCGATGCGCTGATCCACCCCGACCTCATCCAACCGCTGATCGACAAGGACCCTCGCGTCGGGCGCCTGTTTCCAAACTACAAGGAAGAAGAGATCGCGTTCTACAAACGGACCAAGATCTTCCCGATCATGCATACGATGGGGATCAAGCGCGAGATCGTCGAGAAATACCCGTGGGTGCCGATCAACCTGTTCCACGCCTTCAACAAGGCGAAGGATCTCGGGATGAAGCGGATGGAAAACCCCCGCGTCGCGCCGCTCGCCTGGTATCGTGAAGCCTGGGAAGAGCAGGAAGAGATCCTGGGGTCCGATCCGTGGGAGAACGGCCTGACAGAGAAGAACACGAAGCAGCTCGAAATGCTTGTGCGCTTCTCGCACGAGCAGGGGCTGATCGGCCGCCAAATTCCGCTGGACGAATTGTTCCTCGACGTGTCGCAGGGCCACAAGCGTGGGCATGTGTTTCGCGTCTGACCATGTTCATGCGTGACGTCGCCGGATGCGGCTCGCGTTCGGCGGCATCACGCTTTTCGATCACTCGACCGATGTGAAAGACTCATGAAACTTCCTCATTTCGAATATCAGGCGCCCAGCAGCCTCGCGGATGCAGTCGCGCTTCTCGCAGCAGGCGACGGCCAGGCGCGGCCCATCGCCGGGGGGCAGAGCTTCGTCCCGGTGATGGCCTTCCGGCTTGCCGAGCCGAGCATGCTCGTCGACCTCAGGAACATTCCCGATCTCAACAAAATCGAGATCTCCAGCGGCGGTGTGCGCATCGGCGCGATGGTGCGGTGGCGCGACGTGCTCGACGACGCGCGCCTGCACACGGCTTTTCCCTTGCTGTCGGCGGCAATCGACCATGTCGCGCATTACCAGATCCGCAATCGCGGGACGGTCGGTGGCAGTCTGGCGCATGCAGATCCCGCTGCGGAAATGCCGACCATCGCTCTCACCTGCGATGCGCAGATCGAGGTCGTGGGATCGCATGGCAAGCGCATCATCGCGGCAGCCGATCTGTTCGTGGGCCCGCTGATGACCTCACTGGCCGCTGACGAGATCATCGTCGCCGTGACGTTCGCTGCATGGCCTGCGACGCGGCGCTGGGGGTTCCAGGAGTTCTCACGCCGCCGCGGCGATTTCGCGCTCGCCGGTGTGGCCGTCTGCTACGATGAAGATGCTCAGGGCAAGGCGCAGAACGTGCGCATCGGCGCAATTTCCGTCGCCGATACGCCGTTGCGCCTGACGCAGGCCGAGACCGCGTTGTCCGGCAAGCCGGTCGATGCCACGTCCATCGCGGCTGCGGCCAAGGCCGCGTCGGCGGAGGTTGATCCGGCCGGTGATATTCACGCCAGCGCGCGCTATCGCAAGTCGCTCGTCGGCACATTGTTGAGCCGGGCGCTCGAAGATGCCACGCACCGGAAGGCGAACTGACATGTCGATTTCATTCGAAGTCAATGGCAAGGCCGTGACCGTCGATGTCACGCCGCGCACCACGCTGGCTGATTGTCTGCGGCACGATCTCAAGCTCACCGGCACGCATGTCGGATGTGAACATGGTGTGTGTGGCGCCTGCACGGTAATCGTGAACGGCGATGCCGTGCGCTCCTGCCTCATGCTCGCGGTTCAGGCGCAAGGCGCGTCTGTCGTGACCGTCGAAGGTCTCTGCGAGGCAGAGGGCCTTACGCCGCTACAGACCGCGTTCAAGACGCATCATGGCCTGCAATGCGGCTTCTGCACGCCGGGCATGCTGACGACATTGCATGCGCTGCTCAGCGAAGAGCCCGACGCCAGCGAAGACCGCATTCGCGACGTCATCTCGGGCAATCTCTGCCGCTGCACCGGCTACATCACGATCGTTGAGGCGGCGATGGATGCTCGCGCGTCCTACCAGCAGGCGCGGAGCGACAAGTCATGAAGACGAGCCAGAACACTTATGTCGGCGGCCATATCGAGCGCGTCGAAGATTATCGCCTGCTTCGCGGAGAAGGCCAGTATCTCGACGACATTTCGCGCGAGGGGCAGTGGCACGCGGCGTTCCTGCGCAGTTCGGTCGCGCATGGGCATATCGGCTCCATGGATGTTTCCGCAGCCCTGGCGATGCCGGGTGTGCGCGGCGTGATCACGGCGGCCGATGTAGAGGGTGAGATTCCCACGATTCCGTTCCGCCGGCCCAACCCGACCATCGGTCCCTATGCCCAGCCGGTGATCGCGCGCGACAAGGTGCGTTATTTCGGTGAGCCGCTCGCCATGGTGCTCGCGGATTCGCCGGAGCTTGCCGAGGATGCGCTGCAAGGCATTGTCGTCGTGATCGACGCGCTGCCCGCCGTGGTCGATCGCGAGACCGCCATGGCGGACAAGGTGCTGTTGTTCGAAGCGACAGGCACCAACATCCCCAGCGTCTTCAATGCGGACAAGGGGGATATCGAGGGTGCTTTCGAAACAGCGGATTTTGTGATCCGCGACCAGTTCAGCACGCAGCGTCAGACGGCGCTGCCGATGGAAACACGCGGATTGCTGGCCGAATGGGACGCGCAACTCGGGCGTCTCACCATTTCGGGCGCGGCGAAATTGCCGTTCTTCAATCGCGCCACCATGGCGAAGATGATGAACCTGCCCGATGAAGCCGTGGATTACATCGAGCTCGACGTCGGTGGCGGTTTCGGCGCACGCGGCGAATTTTATCCGGAAGATTATCTCGTCGCGCTCGGTGCGCGGAAGTTCGGGCATCCCGTCAAGTGGATCGAAGATCGCCGCGAACATCTGATGGCTATCGGCCATTCGCGCGAGGCGTCGTGCGATGTCGAGTTGGCCTTCCGCAAGGACGGAACCATTGTCGGCATGCGCGGCGATCTGTACATCAACATTGGCGCGTATGTGCGTCCGAACGGCATGACGCCTGTGCGCAATGCCGCGCAGTTCATGTCGGGGCCGTATCGCGTCCCGGCCATTGCGATCAAGGCGCATGCGTGCGTCAGCAACAAGACTCCGGCTGGCACCTATCGCGGACCGGGACGCTATGAGGGCTGTTTCTTCATGGAGCGCCTGATGGACCAGGCGGCGGGGCAGATGGGCATCGATCGCCTCGAAATCCGGCGGCGCAACCTGTTGACGCAGGATGAGATGCCTTATCCGCTCGCCACCGTTCTGCCGAGCGATGGGCGCGCGGATACGTCCTGCGACAGCGGCGATCATCGCGTCACGTTCGAAACCTGCGTGAAGGAATCGAATTGGGCCGAGAAGGCGCATCTTCAGGGCAAGCTCGTCGATGGCCGCTATCAGGGCCTCGCCATCGGCTGTTTCATCGAGGGTGGCGCTTCGGGGCCGCAGGAAAATGTGCGCATGCAGCTCGAGGCCGATGGCACCATCTCGCTTTACGCGGGATCGTCGGCAATCGGGCAGGGGCTCGAGACCATTCTCACGCAGATCGCGGCGGATGCGCTGGAGATTCCCATGGAGCGCATCCGCGTGTTCCACGGGTCCACGACCTATCTCAAGATGGGCTGGGGTTCCTATGGATCGCGCGCCACCGTCATGGGTGGTTCGGCGGTGCTCGATGCGTGCAAGAAGATGCTCGATCTCTTCCGTGCTTCAGCCGCGCGCAGGTTGGATGTCGCGGCAGACGTGCTGACCGTCGCGGAGGGTGTCGCCAGGGCGCCCGACGGGCGTTCCGTGCCTTTGGCCGAAGTGGCAGCCGACGATCTGGAAGTCGACGGCAGCTTCAAGAACTCGACGCCGACTTACACTTACGGCGCTGCCATGGCGCATGTCGCGGTCGATGCCGGCACAGGTCATGTGGAGGTCGTCGATTACGTGGTGGTCGACGATGTCGGCCGCATCATCAATTCCATGACGCTGCATGGGCAGGTGATGGGCGCGGCGGTGCAGGGGTTCGGCAGCGTGTTCTCCGAAGAGCTGGTTTATAATTCGGAAGGGCAGCTGCTGGTCGGCTCGCTTGCGGATTATCTCATCCCGCTCGCGACCGATTATCCGCATGTGCGCTGCGTCTCGATGGAGTCCTATCCCTCGCCAACCAATCCGCTCGGTGCCAAGGGCGCCGGCGAGGGCGGCATCATTCCGGTTGGTGGCGTTGTCGCCAATGCGGTTGCGAATGCGCTGTCGTCCTTCGGTGTGCAGCCCAAGATCCTGCCGCTGTCGCCGTCGCGCGTTTGGGAGTTGATCGAGGATGCGCGCGCCCGCATGTGAGACGTAGTCGCTCAAACATCAGCCCCGCCGGTTGCACCCGGCGGGGCTTTTTTCATGCGCGAACGGTAGCTGTCACCATTCGAGAATTTTCGCGGTCTTGTCGAGAATAGGCTGTGGAATGGCGGAAGCCTTCTTCACCATGGCAGCCAGTTCCTCGCCGGTCTTGGGGCGAATTTCCAGCGATTGCTTGGCGGCTTCTGCGATGAGTTCGGGATCCTTCAGGGCCTGCTCATAGGCCTTGCGGAGGATTTCCACGCGATCCGCAGGCACTTCCGGCGCGACCCAATGATTGTAGCCGATGGCTGTCGGCAGCGTGACGACCGTCGCGATCTGCCGGGCTTCCTCGCCCTTCACGAGATCGAGCAGCAGCGGCACGTCGGGCAGGTCGGGCTCCTTCTCGAAGCCGATCTGGCAGATGATGGCCAGCTTGTTGTCGCGCAGCCAATCGGGCTTGGTGCTGACGAGGCTCGAATAGGCGCCGCCGCCGCGCCCTTCGACTTCGCCGCGTTCTAGCGCGAGATTGCTGTCGTTGGTGCCGGTGTAGCCGTTGATGATCTTGAACTTGGTATCCAGGAGTGCATTGAGCACCGCCGGATAAATGTTGGCATCCGAGATCACGCCGCTTCCCGCCAGCGAGACTTCGCGCTTGCGTGCATCGTCGATCGAGACGATTCCCGAGGCGCGCCACATGTAAACGGTGTTGTTGGAATGGGCCATGCTGCCGAGCCACTGAAACTTGGCGGGGTCATATTGCGCGCCCTTGCCGCCGAGCATCTGGAACATGGCGGTGCCTTGGTTGACGCCCGCGATGTAGGTCCCGTCCTTGGGAGCGCTGGCATAAACCTGATTGGCCGCCCGCACGCCGCCCGCGCCGGTCAGGTTCTGCACGATGACGTTGGGATTGCCTGGAATGTAATTGCCGAGAAAGCGGGCCAGCAGGCGCGCATACAGGTCGTAGCCGCCGCCGGGACCGAAGCCGACCACAATGTTGATCGTCTTGCCCTTGTAGAAGGGCTCCGGCTTGTCCTGCGCGTGCGCGAAGGGTGCTGCGAGCAAAGCCAGTGCCCCGACGCATGTCCTGATCCAATTGCGAGCCATAGCTGTCCCTTCGCGTGTAACTTGTCCCAATTTTGGACCGCTCTGCAGCCACGCGCAACAGCCGGTGGTGCTATCTTCCGATCTTGGAGGTGCTTTTCGGCACGGTTGAGCGGGGTGCGGGCAAGTTGTGCAGGGCGTGGGCAGGGTCTGGTGGTTTGTTGAACAGTTGGAGAGTTCTCGCGGGTCTGTAGGGGTTAGCGTCGCCTGCGCCCGATGAGCCAGAAGCCGATCCCGATTCCGAGGGTGATGAGCGCGAGTTCAACGAATGACAACTGCATGTTTGCTCCTGCTGGGTAGGCTGACTCTTGGGACGCGGCGGCCGGCGCCGTGACCGGGTGCATCTTCGACAACACTACTCTCATGCCCGGTCGGGGGAGGCAGCCCTGAATCTGGCCGCTGTGCTGCGCCCGTCCGGAAACCAGTGACTGGCTCTGCCGTTATGGGCACATGAGCACGGTGGAGAAGGTCAAGATAGGTCTCGATGAATGCCGCATGCTGGCGCTCGGGGTGCAGGTTCTCGTCGGATTTCAGTTCCACGGCGTTTTCCAGCCGCGATTCGCCGACCTGCCGCCATCCTCGAAGATGGCTCAGATTGTCGGTCTGCTGCTACTGCTCGCCAGCCTTGGCGCCCTGATCGTCCCCTCGACCCAGCACATCATCGCCGAGCGTTTTCGAGCGACACGGCGGATCGAAACAATCCTGACCCGATGTCTCGACCTCTCGCTGATGCCACTGGCAGCGGCCCTTAGCCTGGATGTCGGCGTCGCCCTGCGGACGAGCATGGACGATGCGTTCGCCATCGCGGTCGCGGCAGCGATATTCGTCACGGCTCTGGGGCTTTGGTTTGCCTGGGCGCTTGTCGCTCGATCCAGCAAGGGAATTCAGGAGCGAAAGATGGCCGCGCATCGGAAGTCCGAAGAGACCCCGCTTCCCAAGCAGATTGAGCAGATGCTCACCGAGGCGCGCACCGTGCTGCCCGGGGCGCAGGCGCTGCTCGGCTTCCAGCTCACGGCATTTCTCGCGGAGAGCTTCGCGAGATTGTCGAGCGGCCTGAAGGTGGCGCATGTCTCAGCGCTCCTCTTTGTGGCGGTTACAGTGCTGTTGCTCATGACGCCGGCCGCCTACCACCGTATCCTCTACGCGGGCGAGGACTCGCAAGATGTCCTGCGCGTCGGCAGCCGGACCGTAACCTTTGCGACCTTTCCGTTGAGTGCCGCGCTCGCCCTCGACACCTATGTCGTCAGCGCGCACGCTCTGGACGCGCCGGTCGCGGCCGCATGGATCGGGGGGGTGGTGTTTTGCGGGCTGACAGGCGCCTGGCTGGTCTATCCCGTTCTTGCCCGCGCGACGCACCGGACCACGCCATGACCGTCGCGCCGACACTCGCGTCCATGGGTCCATGCGAGCCGTCCGTCGTCGCCTTCGATGGAGACGACACGCTCTGGCGCGACGGCACCAGCGAGCAGGACTGGGAGCGACGCTTCAAGCATCTCGCTGCCGGCAGGTTACCCTCGCGGGCCATGGAGGAAGACTTACGAGCCCGCCTGAAACAGACCGGCTTCACCATCGATGGCGTCCGGGACGCGCTGCTGGCGAGCGGGCGCGAGGCGTGCGGCGAGCAGCTTCCGCCCGAATGGCTGGCGGAAGTCGAGACGCTTCCGGAACTCGCGGGGACGCTAAAGATCGAACCGACCGCGGATGTGGATGAGGCTCTGGATCGGTTCAGCGAGGCAGGCCACGTGCTCTGGATCATCACCAAGGGCGACGTAGTCCTGCAGTCGATCAAGCTCGCGCGCTTCGCACAGTGCCACCGCTTCTCGCGCATCGAGATCGTGCCGCGCAAGACGGCTCCCACCTACCGACGAATTCTGGCAGCGGCCGGCGTCGAGCCGGGTCGTTTCCTGATGATCGGCGACGCTCTCACGCAGGACGTCCTTCCTGTCCTGCGGCTTGGGGCGCGGGCGGCGCATGTGCCGGCCGGCCGCTGGACTCTCTTGCGCCCGCTGGTGGGCATGTTGCCCACAAAACGCCTGAAGGTCTGTCGAACGCTGGGCGACGCCGCGCGCATCTGCGTTCCCCCCCTTTGAAAGAGGGTCCGCAGTGAAGCAAAAGCTCAGCTCGCACGCCGTTCATCTCCGCGCCGACCGCGGCTATCGAGTCACTGCCGCGAAGACGCAAATTGCAGCGGCTGCTACGGCCAGCAAGGTCGGACCGCGAGGGACGTGGAAATCGCATCAGCTTGGGAGTAGGGATGTTGGAAGACTTCGACACTGACTGGCTCGTGGAGATATTGCTGCCTCTGACCCACAACGACGGCTCGCCGGTGGACCAGGACGTGATGAGCGCGATTCGGCAGGAACTCGTAGACCGTTTCGGCGGACTGACCGCGTTCACAAGGAGCCCAGCCGAAGGCGTGTGGACATCGGCAGCGGGGGACAGCCGCGACGACATCGTAGTTCTGGAAGTCATGGCGCGTGGTCTCGACCGGCCGTGGTGGGGCGCGTGGCGAATACGCCTGGAAGCTTTGCTAAGTCAGGAGGAGGTGGTCATTCGCGCCACGCGTCTGGAACGGCTTTGAGCCGCTGATGCAGGCCGGACCGAGCTGGCCCATTGCCCGCACGGAGCGTGGTCCTCAAAAGCCGAGATGCTCGCGGTTCGATGGAACCTGTTGTCCCTCGAAATGAGCCGCGGTCGCGAAGGCCGCGGTGACTCTCCATCCGCGTCACGTCCTAACCAGCAGCGTCATTTACCCGCCGCTGATGTTAAATTGCATGGAGTTCCGGCTGCGTACATCGGTCGCCACCGGTTTTCTCGCGTGACAGCCGCGCTCATTGCAACGCCAGCGCAGAGGATTGTACCTCACGATGGACATATGCAATGCGCGAACAGCTTCAGGCCGCGCTTTTCATCGCTGCGCAATGGCTTTGGCGTCACCAGCGAGATCCAGAATGTGCAGTCCGGTATTGGCGCGATCCACAATGTAGATATACCCGCGGTCATCCGTCTCCACGTTGTTGGTTTGAATGGCGACCTTGCAGCGGTCCTGTCCGTCGATTTTCACGCAGCGCTTCGTGGTCCGATCCGTGATGGCGGGAATGAAACTGGCGACCTCGGTCGGGTGATAGGGATCTCGGATATCGACAGCGCGTACGCCGGCATTGAAGAAGGCAATGAAAGCCAGCTTCTTGTAGTAAACAGGTGCAAAGCTTTCGTTCGAGGAGTGAGAGCCGAAGCGCCCACCGCGATCGCAGAACTGGCCGCTGCTCTCCTTGACCGTATAACTTGAAACGATCAGTGGACGGCTTTCAACGGTCACGTCTGCAAACCAGACCATCTGGCGTGGCTCGGCGCATTCGTTGACGAGCGATTCATCCACGATCATCACGAAGTCGCGCAGCGGCTCCTGCTTCCCCTTCGCAAATTCCGCGATCGGCATGCGCGGGAGCGGGTAGGCCGTGTGTGCTCCGTTGAAGGCGGAGAGATAGAGGCGCGAGACCTCCGGAATGCGCAGGTTTTCGGCCGTCGGGTCGGGTGCGCCTTCGATGAGCTTTTTTCGGTCGACGATCTGAAGAAGGCCATCCTTGTTGGTGCCATAGCCAAAATAGATGCGATTGGAGTCGGGGCCGAGCGAGATTGGGCCGTGCAGTTCGGTCGACATCGGCCCGGTGCTGCCGGGCTCCTGACCGGGCAGGCCGTAATCGCGGATCTTGCGGGGATGTGCGGGGTCCGAGAGGTCGTAGACCTGCGTCATGCGACGCGTGCGCCAACCCTCGATGCCTGAGACGAGATAGGCGACGCCCGTATCGCATTCCCACCAGTTCTTGTGCGTGCCCTTGATCCCGGTGACGCGCGTGACCAGCACGGGTTTGGCCGGATCGGCCACATTCCAGATCTCATGCGCGGAGTTGCCGAAAGTCCGCAGCAAATAAACGGCGGCGGGATCTCCCTTTGGTAAACGTCCGCCGTCACAGACGCGCGTCATCTGCCCGCCCCCGGATTCGTCAAGACCTTCTTCCCCGGGAATATGGACGAGGTAGACCGGCTTGGCGGGATCGGTCACATCGACGACTGACGTGCCATTGAACTCCTTTTCGCCCGTCAGTGGATTGAGCGGCTTTGGGTCCGCCTCAGTGCCGCCATGATGGCCGATGTAGGCGATGTAGCGGCTTCCCTGCCTGTGGATGGTCGGTTGGTAGGCGCTACGCCCTTGCAGGTCGTTGGCGCCCAGCAGCTGCATGTTCACGGCCTCCGGTGGAGCGCCGACCTTCTGGGTCTGCGCGGAGGCTGCGCCAAAGGTCGTGGCGAAGGCAATCACGACGGCGCATGGCCGCATTGATACGTGCCGCATTGCGTTTCACTCCCATTTACTGGTTATCGGGCTAGGCCGAGGAGGCGAAGCTCCCATGGCATGATGACCTTTTGGAAGATGACCGGATCGGTCCAGCCCTTCGCCTCCCGGCCCAGATGACCGCCGACGGGATTGATCCAGGCGTCTTTGGGGACGTCGCCCGTGTGCAAAAGCAAGTCCTGATCGGACATGGGCACTTGCGTGTCCTTGACGCCGGCGACAATCAGCATCGGTGCGGTCTTCCGGTCCAGAACACCCTGGGTTTTGAGGGACATGGCCGGGAAGATGCGCGCTAGGCTCTCCACATCCGTCGCACCATCGACCACGGCGATAAAGGCTGGAGCGAGGTCGAACAGATATTCACGATTTCCGAGCGTTCCTTCGCGCGTGAATTTTTCAGAAAAGAATTCATGTACCGGCGCAGATTGCGCAACCGAGCCTATGAGGCGCTCGCGCTCCACAACGGCCAGCTTTGTGGCCCAATAGGCTCCGAAGCTGACGCCGTGAACCAGGATGCGCGACTTGTCGATCTCGGGCCGCGAGACGAGATAATCGAGTACGCGGCTGAACATGCGTTCCGCGTTCACGCTGACCTTCAAAGGCGCCTCGCCTGTTCCCGGTCCGTCTACGGCGAAATAGCCAACGCCTTTGTCGAGGAGTTGATTGTAGCTCTCAGCGACAGTCTCCTTGCGCGAGTCGAGGCCGCTGATGGCAAGCACGAGGGGAGCAGGTCCTGTCGCAGCCTTGGGCAGCCGCAAATAGCCGATGATGCTCTTGCCTTCAAAGGGAATGGACACGCGCTCCACCGGCGGGTCGAGCGTCGCTGCGTGCTTCATATAGGCATCTACCGCCTTCGCGTATGCGGCGCGCTTGCCATCTGACGAGGGCACCGGCCATTGCGCGAAATAGAGCAGGCGCCAGGCCTTCAGGTAATCTGCGTTTGCTACCTTGGGGTCGGACGTGGCGGCCGCATCCCGCAAGTATTTATCTGCAACGGCCTCGAAGCCGCGCGCCCACTCGTCCCTGTCACGGGATTGAATTTTCGAGAAGGCCTCCGCAACATCCTTGGGATCAAGCCCCAGCATTGGATAGGCGCCTCGCTGGACGCGGTCGGTCGCTTCGGCCTTGATTTCATCGATGGTGCGTTCAGGAACCTGAGCGTGCGCTGCTGTGGCTCCCACCAGACATGCACAGAGCGCGAGCGCGCCTCCGGCGCGCGAGGTCCAAGTCCCCATTGTGTTTTCCCCCAGGCGTTTATCTTTGGGTTAGGCTCACATGCGCATTGAATTCCGTCAAGGAGGACACGGCGAGCCTGCCGGACGTGCAAATCCGGATTCTCCGGTTCAAGCGCCCGATCGTTCTCTCCTGGTTCGCAGGTCAGGACCTGACTTCTTCACGCAAACTGTGTGAGCACCTTCAAGCCGAATGCGTCCAGGAACTCGATCTGATTGCGCCCCACCTGATGAAGCAGCACGTCGTTGAAGCCCATTTCCACGAACTCGTTCATCCACGCGGTGTGCTGTCCGAGGTCACTTGAAACGAGCACGCATTCCCGCATGTCCTCGCGACGGACGAAGCGCGTCGCATGCTCGAAATCTTCCGGTGTCCGCAGGTCCCAGCTGGCCTCGCCGCCGAGCGCCTGGAAGCGCCTCGGCGCCCAGCTCATCGTCACCTGCACGGCCATCGGCTTGCCCTCGCCGCCACCGCGCCGGAAAGCGTCGACGACCTTGCGCGTTTGGTCCAGCGATCCGCCGGCCGTGAGCAGCCCATCCGCCCAGCCGGCGACGAAGGCGGCGGTTTCTTCGGTGACCGCGGCGCCGTACAGCAGAGGACGAACCGCAGGCCTCGAATAGATCTGCGCGTCGACGGCGGTGACGAGCCCGCGGTGTGTCACCCGCTCGCCGTCGAGCAACGCCCGGATGATGTCGGCGCATTCCTTCAGCCGCGCGTTGCGCTCCGGCTTGTGCGGCCAGTGAACTCCCGTGACGTCCTCGTTCAGACGCTGCCCGCTTCCGAGCGCCAGCCAGAATCGGCGGGGGAACATTTCCGCCAGGGTCGCCGCGCCCTGCGCGAGAACGGCGGGATGGTAGCGATAGCCCGGCGCCGAAATTACGCCGAAAGGCAGCAAGGTCGCCTGGAGGGCCGACCCGAGCCACGACCAGGCAAAGCCCGAATGGCCTTGCGCTGCGCCCCATGGCTTGAAGTGGTCCGACGACATGGCGCATCCAAAGCCCGTCGCCTCGGCGTGCCGCACGAAGCGCAACAGCTCCGATGGCGAGAACTGCTCATGTGACGCGTGGTAGCCGATGCGGGACATAAACACCTTCCGGGGGATGGCCGAGGCTGACGGCGTTGAACACCGCAACGCGCCTCGGCCATCTCAGGTTTCGCGGGCAGTCGCCTCGGTGCGGTCCGCGCTAGTGTTGTCGCGCCTCCTGGCTTGCCGGGCCGGCGGAGTAGACGAGGCGCACCGCAGGGGCGAGCGAGTCCACGATGGGGACGTGCCCGAAGGTGTGAGCGAGGTTTGGATACCGCGCCAAGGGAATCTGGATTTCCGACAGCGCCATGCGATGTCGGCTCGATGCAGCGAGGACAGCATCGAGCCGCTTCAACAACTCTGGCTCGATCGGGGCGGGGGTCATGGGGCCGCCTCCAGCGAGACGTTGGGCCGGGAGCGGCGATGCAGGAGCCCGGCCATCCGTCCGACCCGCCGCGTCAAAGTGGGCTTTGGTCCATCGACCATGCCGCGATCGAGCGCGCGCAGGGCGGCGAGCACATCGGCGAGCGGCACCGTCGGCCCGTCCTCCAGCCGGCGCAGCCACGGCATGTTCTCGATTGCGTGCGCGTCTGAGGCCCAGGAGGCGAGGATCACCCTGCGCTCTGGGTCGGTCAGGTCGGGGTTGGTCAGCACCTCGCTTGGATGGCTGAAGGCGAGCGCCGGCGTCACCAGCCAGTCTAGGGGCATGCTGGTCTGCGCGCTCGGAATGCTGTGCATCGTCATGGATCACCTTCCGAATGGCTCGTGTCCGCCCGGAGTGATGGCCGGTCGCGTGCGTCGACCATGGCCACATCCTCAGCGGAGCAAACGTGGTCACGGGAGCCGGGCCCGCGAGCCCGGCTCTATGCGTCACTTCATCTGGTCGCCCGTCACGCCGCTTCGGGCTGCTGCTCGTGCTCGATGGTCCTGCTGACCTCGGGCGCCTGCGAGCTGCCGATGGCGATTTTGCGCGGGCGCAGCGCTTCGGGGATCTCGCGCTGCAGATCGATCTTCAGCACGCCGTTGATGAGACTGGCGCTGGAGACTTCGACGCGGTCGGCGAGGCTGAACGTCTGCTTGAACGGCCGCCAGGCAATGCCGCGATGCAGATACTCACCCTTGCCGTCGGCCGGCTGCTTCTTGCCGATGACGACGAGCTTGCCGCCTTCCTGCGTCATCTCGATGTCCTGGGGGGCGAAGCCTGCGACAGCCATCTCGACGCGGTATTCGTTTTCGCCGGTCCGCTGGATGTCGTAGGGCGGCCAGCTATCGAACTGCTGCACGTCAGTTGCCTGTTCGAGCAGGCGGGCAAGCCGGTCGAAGCCGACCGTCGAGCGATAAAGCGGGGAGAAATCGTAAGTCCTCATAACCACATCCTCCATTGAGCAACGTGAGTACAAGAGCGCAACCAGGCGCCAACTACACCGGACCTCTCGCGAGCGCCCGGTCAGCGACGAGGTAGGAAACTAGATTTTCGGCGTCAAGGATGGCTTTCAAAAAAAATCGCCCGTTGCGATGTCCCTGCGCGCGAGTGCGATGTGCTCGTCAAAACACGGGTGGCGGACATTGTGATGACGACGGTGTTGAGGCTCATGCGCCCAACCCGCTCGCCGCGGCTTGACGCCGGGGGGGCGCGTTCACGCTAGCTGAGCGCCGACGCCTCGTAGTGCGCCAGCAGATCTGCGGGATCGCGATATACTTCGACGCAGCCCGCCTCTCGCAGGTCAGGCTCCGACCAGCCGCCGCACAGCAGCCCAATCGTCCGGATTCCGGCTTTGCCGGCGGCTTGAGCGTCATAGGGCGTGTCGCCGATTGCGATAACTTCTGCCGGCGCAAGGCCTCCCAGCTTCTCTAGCGCGGCTTCAAAGATGTCCGGATGCGGCTTGCTTTCTTCAGCATCGTCGGACGAGGTCTCCGCATCGAGCAAATCGGAAATGCCGGCGATCCGTTTGTAGGCTTTCAGTTCCTCCGACTTCGCCGACGATGCCAAGGCAACGCGTGTGCCATCCGCGAGCAGGCGCTCGAACAGGTCCCGGACCGCAGGGAAGGGCTTGATCTGGGAAAGGTACCGTTCGGCGAAAATCTTTCCGCGGCGATCCTCGATCTGCTTGCCGATCCTTTCGATCTCCGGCTTGGCTATGAACACTGGCATGAGCTGGTCGCCGCCTTTGCCGATTTGACGGCGTATCGTTGCGAGATCGAAGTCGTGTCCGAACTCGCGGAACGCTGCCTGCCACGCCAGCGCGTGGAATTCGACGCTGTCGATCAACGTTCCGTCCATGTCGAAGATCACCGCTTTCACACGCGTGCTCCTGCTTGTTGCCTGACTAGTCCCATAGCGAAACGGTTCTCGCGCTGGAGCAAATAGGTTTCGGCGCTGGGACGGCAATCCGGATTGCGAAAATAGCTTCTCCGTCTCGGCAGGTCTGTTCGACGGTGGAGGATCTTGCGATGCACGCGAAACCTTCATCGACCGGATGAATTGCAGGGACTAGACGCCCGAGGATGGGCGGCGGCCCGTCATGGTAGTTTGAAGGTTCGCCCTGCCGACCGCACTTCACCGGCCGCAAATGACGGAGCGCAAGGCGCCTCTCAAGGGGTGCGCCGCCGCACAATGCCTGAGAGGGCCTGTGGCCAGAGGCGAGTTCCGGTACCTCGGCGAGCGAGCTGATGTTGCGCCGGGTCGGGCGCCACCACATTGCGTTCTTGAGAGAATCAGGCCGCAACGCGCTGCCGCAGTTTGCGAAGGAGTAAGGGCCCTGCGCGATCCGAAACTAGCGAAGATGCCGGCGAGAGCTCAAGTGGTGGTCGTCGGGGGAGGCTTCGGCGGACTGGAGTTTGCCAAGAGCATGGCCGGCGCCGACGTCGACCTGACGCTGATCGACCGGGAAAATCACCATTGCTTCCAGCCGCTGCTTTATCAGGTGGCGACTGCCGCCCTCTCACCAGCAGAGGTGGCGTGGCCGATCCGGGCGATCCTGCGCAAGCAAGCGAACGCCACCGTGCTCATGGCGGAGGTGACCGGCATCGACCGCGCGGCACAGACAGTTGTCGCAGGCGGCAAGGTCATCCCGTATGACTACCTGGTTGTAGCTACGGGTGCCACGCACTCCTACTTCGGCCATGACGATTGGGCAGCCGTCGCCCCGGGGCTGAAGCGCATCGAGGACGCGACGCGCATCAGGCGCAACATCCTGCTGGCGTTCGAGCGCGCGGAGCTGACAGATGACTTGGATGAACGCGGTCGCCTTCTGAACTTCGTCGTCGTCGGGGGCGGCGCGACCGGCGTGGAGTTGGCGGGCGCAATTTCGGAGGTGGCGCGGCAGACGCTCGCCCGCGATTTCCGCCGGGTCGACCCGCGCACTGCCTGTATCGTCGTGGTGGAGGCAGGCCCGCGGCTGCTGCCCGCTTTCCCGGAGGATCTGTCCGACTACGCGCGAAAAATGCTGGAAAAGATGGGCTGCGAGATCCGGGTCAACACCCGGGTCACCGGCGTCGATCCACACGGGGTGGACTCCAGCGAGGGCCGCATCGCCGCCGGGACAATTCTGTGGGCGGCCGGAGTGATGGCCTCGCCTGCGGCCGCTTGGCTCGGCGCGGAAGCCGACCGGGCCGGCCGAGTGCGGGTGACAACAGGGCTCAGCCTGCCCGATGACGACAAGATCTTTGTTATTGGCGACACCGCCGCGGTCTCCGGTCCGGATGGAAAGCCCGTGCCCGGGATCGCCCCGGCGGCGAAGCAGATGGGCAGCTACGCGGCCGAGGCAATCCGCGCAAATCTGGTCGGGCGCGCCACGGCGCCATTCTCCTATAGCCATGGGGGCGACCTCGCCACGATCGGCCGGAAGGCGGCTGTGGTGAAGATCGGCCGCATGAAGCTGACAGGGCTTCTGGGATGGCTGGCCTGGAGTCTCGCACATGTCTACTTCCTGATAGGTGTGCGGAACAGGCTCATCGTCGCGCTGAGCTGGGCGTGGACTTACTTGACCTTCCAGCGCGGCGTCCGCCTGGTCACCCTGCAGCCGGACCCGTTCGGCTTCGCGGGTCGGCCGGACAAGCCGAGTGCTGCTCAGATGGACTACATGAAGCCAGAAGCGGAAGAGGTCGCTGCGAAGCGCCTCTCCTAACTGACTAGACCTCTGCCATTCTCAGTGACATTGGCAACAGCTTCGCGCGTCTCAGCCATTTGGTCTTGCGGTGTCCCGCGCACGGTGTTCGCAATCGCGTCTGCCCAAACGCGGCGAGATCGCCCCGAAAGAAACGAACCGTCCGTCAGAAAGCGCGCATGATCTTTTTCGTATGGAATTGATTTCAGGCTCTACGGCTCATCTGCAATGCCACAAGGTCCAGCTCCATGACGCAGCCCGAAGTCAGTCCCAACGTACAAAGTGATGGCAGTGGGGTCCTCGCGGGGCAGATTGCCCTGGTCACAGGGGCAAGTTCCGGCATTGGGCGCGCGATCGCGATTGGCTTGGCTCAGGCAGGCGCGGATGTGGTGGTCAACTACGTCGCAAATGAGGACGAAGCTTCTGAGGTCGTACGAGTTGTTGAGGCGATCGGCCGCCGTGGCTTGGCGGTCAGGGCGGACGTGGGCCAAGAGGCCCAGGTGCAGGAAATGTTCGGGCGGACCGACGACGTATTTGGCCGGCTCGACATCCTCGTGAACAACGCGGGGTTGCAGCGTGACGCTTCTTTCACGGATATGACGTTGGCCGACTGGGACACTGTGTTGCGAGTCAATCTGACGGGCCAGTTCCTCTGTTCGCGAGAGGCGATGCGGCGCTTCAAGACGCAGGAGCGGCGGCCGCAGGTTTCGCGGGCAGCCGGCAAGATCATCTGCGTGAGTTCGGTGCACGAGAAAATCGCGTGGGCGGGACACGCAAATTACGCAGCGTCCAAGGGTGGGGTCCTGATGATGATGCAGTCGCTTGCGCAGGAAGCGGCGCCGTTCGGCATTCGCGTGAACAGCATTGCGCCCGGCGCTATCCGCACGCCGATCAACCGTGAGGCTTGGGAAACGGACGAAGCATACGCCGAGTTGATGAAGCTCGTTCCGTACGGACGCATAGGCGAGCCAGAGGATATTGCTGCAGCGGCGGTGTGGCTCGCCTCGGATGCATCAGACTATGTGGTCGCTACAACACTTTTCGTAGACGGAGGCATGACAAACTATCCAGCCTTCGCCCATGGCGGATGACCATTGGATGGCGTGAACCAAGTTACATCGGAGAAGGGAGAGCGGCTCATGGATGTAGGGCATCGGATGTGGGCGATTCCGGAGGGCTACATCCCCGGAAAGAGCTTCCAGTCAGAGAGGGAATTCGTTTCGCATGAGACTGCGTGCATCCTGAATGCAGGCGGTGCCCCGGCAAATGTCACGATCGAGGTCCTCTTCGAAGACCGTGAGCCTGTAGGCCCTTACCGCGTGGTGGTCGGCGCGAAGCGCACGTTGCACCTGCGATTCAACGATCTTCGCGACCCGGAGCCGGTTCCGCGAGACACGCCCTATGCCTGCGTGATCAGGTCCGACGTTCCCATCGTCGTCCAGCATACCCGTCTCGACTCCCGTGACCCTCACATTTCCCTGTTGTCGACCATTGCATTCCCGATCACATGAGGGGCCGCGCGATGTACCGAGAGGGCAAGCCACTGCTTGCTCGCCAAGATGAAACCGAAGCGTCGGTCACGCTTCGGCCTTGGGACGGAGACGCTTGGCTCTAACCAACATTAGCTTCGATTGTCTCGTCGCGTGGGCTATGCACCGTGTCGTTATCCCGAGTTCGAACTGTCCTCAAAGCCTTAGCCTGCTCGGGAACGCCGCCCTCCTGCCGAAGCCTAATCGGCCGCGATTTTGCGGCTGATGAATAGTGATCCAGACAGCACAAATCGCCACCTTCTTTCCACGCCCAGGCGAATACCGACGCGCGGCCCGGCTGCAATGACCGGTGCGCTGTCCCGCGTCGCCAGGCGAAAGGGCGCCTTTTCAAGCGACCTTCCATTCAGATCACCTGTGACGCCCAACGCATGACACAGACGGCCTGGCCCCGAGCAAAGAAGGCGAGTATCCGCGATTCCGCGCCTCTGTCGCATGGCATCCAAGCCAGACGTCGGTTCGAGAGCTCTGATCAAAACGGCGCTCCCCGGCTCGCAAACGAAGTTGAGGCACCAATGCAAGCCGTAGATACGATAGACGTAGGCATGCCCCGGCGCGCCAAACATGACCGTGTTTCGCTTTGTCATGCCCCGGAAGCTATGCGAAGCCGGATCGCTCGTGTCGTACGCCTCAGTCTCGACGATTACGCCGCCACAATCCGAAACATTCAATTTGGCGCCAATCAGGTCACGTGCAACTTGTACCGCGCTGCGGGCAAAGAACCCGGGGGGCATCGTCAGCGCGGCTGAAAGGCAAGTTCGCGACCGGCGCGCGCCGAGGGCACTAGCCACGGGACTCCTTGCTACCTGCAGACGCGCCAGAGAGACCGCTGCCCTTACCGGTTTGCCCTTCCATTCCTTGGCTCTGTCCGGGCTCACCGGCCATGCCGCTCTGATTGTCCTTGGCCGAGTGGCCTTGGCCACCTGCAGCGCCGGTTTCCCCTTTCTGATCGCCACCCCTCTGCTGGTTTTGAGACGAGTTCTTCCACTCGTCCGACCCGGTGTGGCCGTCCTTTGTGCCCATACCTTTGTTTGCCATGGTCACGCTCCTCAGGTTCGTTGGTAAGGTCGCTCAGCCTGAGCACTGGGTATCCGAGCACGCGAAAGACAGCCGCTCTGATCAAGTGCGCTTGCGCGTTCCAATATATGCTTCACTCTCCCCGGGCCACGTCCTTGTTGATTCCGCCTTGAGGGTTGGTGTCGTTTTCAACGTCGCCTTCTATTGTGTTTTCACCCTGGATGTCTTCCAGATCCTCCGGGCTCGACTGCGACATCGTCACGCCTTTGCTGCTGCCAATGCCAGGGTTTCCCTTGAGATCGGCGTCTGTCGGCTCGGTGGTCTTGAGATGTTTGTTGCTCATGTCAGCCTCCGTGCTTTTCTTCAGCACGATTGTGCTTCTGCGGGCCGTGGCCGTCCTGGCCGCCATGATTGTGCGTGTTGTGATCGCGGCTCTCTTGGTCATCGGCGCGATGACCAGTGGAAATGCCGGCCTCATCGGACGTTTCGCGGCTTGCCGCCGACTTTGCGGCGCGCTCTGCTATTTCGGCGTTGGACACATGCGTTGGGTACTCGCCCTGTTTAGGCACGTCATCCTTGCGTTCGAAGGTGCGAATCTGCTGTTCGTGCGTCTTGTTGCCTGGCATTGAAAACCTCCTCGGCCGAGTGTTTCAACTGGAGCGTAAATACAGTCCCCAATGGCGCCTTTCATCCCTCTTTCGGTCCTAGCTCCCGACCTATCATGCTCCGGTCCTTCTCGGGACGGTGTGGCTTGTCCTCACGCAGGAGGCGCTTTTCTCGGCGGAGCTGCTTGGCGACCTTTTCCAACGCAAGGTTGAAGGCGCGGTGCGCGTCTCGGTCGATACACTCAGCCGCATGAGGCTCCAGTGCTCCGCTTCGTATCTTGACGGAGCACGCGAAGGCCTGGCCCTCGTGGCGAAAGTGAACGGTGGCGCGCGTCAGCTTGCCAAAGTACTTGCCTCCAGTTTCCAGCACGCGCGAACGGCAATGTTCCACGAGTGCGTCACCAAGATCCACGTTCGAGCTTTGGATATGGATTTCTTCATCAACAATTGGATCGCTCATATGGTTTTCTCTCTCCGCGTTGCAAGTTAATCGTTGCTCCGCTTTTCGTTTTCGCGGGGCGTTGCGCATCGGGGTGCTGTCCAACAAGGACCAGCGGTTCTCGTTCCAGCTTTGCGCAACGCGATTTGATCGCGACACTTCGGTCACGAGGCCGGCTGAGGGATGAGGCACCCGTCGTCGATTCAAAATTCACCGGCAGGAACGACCTTCATCCTGAGGAATTCACCAGGCCTGCACCGCAATGGAGGTTACCCATGACACAGAAGATGCCGCCCGTGCCGCCGGCAAATCGCAGCCACAAAGGGCCGGGCAGCGACCCGGCAATTTCCGCCGAAGCATCAATCGACAAGCACGACTCGGATCGAAAGCGCCACCTGGGCGAGCAGGGTCGCCAAGGAAATATCAAGCAAAACACGACCCACCAGGGCTATCAGCAGGATCGGTGAGCCATGTCGTCATCCAAGAAAGTATCGGAAGCGAACCGCCATCACGGTGGGCCCGGCAGCTCTCATCAGCGCCCGGATCTGCAGGATCCGACTGCAAGCCGGGGGCCGCGTCCGGGCGAACCGACGAGCAGCCGCCATTCGCGCGTCGGCACCGGCGGCGGCGAGCAAGATCTTCATCATACCCATGATCCGAAGACCAAAAGCTGATTCCGGTAGAGCGCGCTTTGAAGCAGCAGGAGAACGCGATGTCGCATTCCCGTCCACCGACTGAAAAACAAAAGCAGCAGGATGTGAAGCCGCCGGCCCCGACCGAAAGCCATGGTGGCAACAACGCTGCGGATGCACCTCACCCGACAGGCGAGAGGGGCAACGGAGCACAGCGCCGCCAAAGCCGCGCCCGCGTCCGCAGTTAAAGTGCTCAGCGAAGCGGGCTCTCCGGAACGGCCCGGAGGCCCGCTTGGCTATCAAGAATGGCTCTTGCTGTCGTCTTTGTTTTCAGCGTCCAGCTCAGACCCGCTCGGCTGGTCGCCAGCGGGCTTCAACTGGTTCTTGCGGTCTTTCCCGCTCTGACCGGCGTGGCCGCTCTTGCCGCCGCTCACTCCGCGCCCGCCTTGCTGGTTCGACTGAGAGCCGGAGTCTCCGCCCGTGTTTTTCGTCGTCATCTGGATCTATCTCCGTGGATCTATCTCCCGCGTCCCTAGAATAAACGGAGGTGACCGTGGTTCCAGCGGGCGGCCGATCGAAGGAATCCTCTCAGGCAGGCGGAAGCGGGCCCATGAGCCGGTCATACTCGGCCTCAGGCGGGCCATAGCTCCCCCCGCTCAGCTCTTGTAGATTGGCGCGATCACGCAACTTGATCCGCGCGCGCGTGGCCTTGATGGCCCCCTTGCCCTCGATTATGGCGACGGCCGTACTGACCCCCGATCGGCGGACGCCCAGCATTGAGGCGAGAAAATCGTGAACGAAGGGCAGGTCTTCGCCATGGCTCCGGTCGAAGCTCATGAGCAGCCAGCGGCACAGACGTTCCTCGATATTGAAACTACCGTGCGAGAGGGCCGTGTACGCCATCTGCACAATGAGGGTCTGCTGGTATTTCAGGACAATTTTGAAAGCAGCCGGACAGTCCCTTAGCCATTCGACATATCTCAAGGCCGGCACGGCCAAGGCTGCACCTTTTAATTGAACAATGGACCTGAGGACTGAGGTGTCGCCCACGTCAGTGATGTGGTCGGTCATGCCCTCGTCGCCCACAATAGCCACCTCGATTTTTTCCGAGCCCTCTACCTGAGCAATCACGGAGCACATGCCGCTTTCCGGAAACCAGACATGGCTGATAGGTTCACCGGGAAGGATGAGTTCTTGTTTCAATGTGAGGCTGACGCGGTCGAGAAAGGGCTCTAGCCTCAGATAATCCTCACGCGCAAGCCGCCGGAGAACCAAGTTGTGGGCTGCGGGAGAAGACATCGTCCCTCGTACTTTTGATCATCCATTGGACCGGAACGACAATGACCGACGTAGGATGTTCCGTTCGTCTCGGTCGGGGTGAACGCGGGATGCCGGTGGTTTCGTCCCTGACGGGCTCGTCCGTTCAATACTGGAAACCCCAGGGACAAACGAGGGTTGCATTCCCGGCACGCAGAAGGGCGAGAATCGCTTGTCGTCTCAGCTCAGCATTCAGCAACGGCCTCGGCCGTAATTCCAGTGAGCTCTCCGCCCTCGGTCCTCGAGGCGGTTCGCCGGCTGGCGACTGCCGCCGTTATCGGGCAGGCGGGAGCGACTTGGACGAGGCCCTTCGTCTCTCAGGTGCGCCAATACAGCGCTGCAATTGCGGCAGCAATAACCAAGGCTCCGGCAATCACCATCGCCCAAACGGGGCTGAAGTGTTTGCCCGAGGGAAGTGTCGCGGCGGGCAATTCTGGTGCCGCCGATAATGCTGCGGCTTGGTCCAGCGCGCTCGTGCCCCCTGCCTCGTCGTCTGTTCCCATAGGGGCGGCCGCGGGATCTGGAAACGCAACTTTCTCGCCAGTTTTGCCGCTGTCGATGTCCCCCCGGACCTGGGAGGCATTTCGCGGCGGTTCGTTCGGGTTCGGTGTTTCTGCTCTGGCCATTTAAACTCCACTTTGTTGACTGGATCCTGACGCCATAAGGAACGCCCGAAATCGTCAGGCAGCCTTCCGCCTTCCCCGAATCATCCAGAGAGCCGCCACCGCCGCTGTCCCGAGCAAGAGCGCGACGGGCAGCGTGAGAAGGCGACCCCGCCGACCGGGCGACAGGTAGGCGGAACCATCCTCAGCGCGGGCGGGGTGCTCCAGATAGGTGCCCTGCTTTGGCCGGGCGACCTCGTCGAAATCTTTCGCCAACCGCTGCAAAGCGTGCTGCATATCGGGCCCAGCCATCGCACGGCCATGTCCGGTGATCACGAGTTGAGGCTCCAGCATGGCAAGTCGCTCGACCGAGGTTTTCGCCTTGTCCCACTCGGTCGTGTAATACATCGGCGGCCCGTGCATTTCGGCGCTCTGCAACGCGACGGCATAGATGGCCTCCTGCCGCGTCGTGACGAAGGCGTCACCCACGATCAGGCTACGGTCCGCCTCTCGCCATAAAGACACGTGCCCTGCGCTGTGGCCCGGCGTGTGGATCCAGCGCCAGCCTGGCATCCCAGGCACTGAGCCGTCCTCGGGCAGGTTGCGCAACCGGTCCCCAACGTCTACGGGCCCGCGCGGATAGAGACCTGCCAGCGCAGCCATTGCACCGCCGCCGACGGTCGGATCTCCGGGAGGATAGGATGCTCTCCCATCGAGATAGGGATGCTCCAGCGGATGCGCGTAAACGGGTACATCCCACTCCGCCGCGAGGTCCTCAAGCGCGCCGGTATGGTCGCAGTGACCGTGCGTCAGGATGATCGCCGAAGGCCTCGCTCCTTCGCCGAAGCGGGCACTTGCCGCATTGGCGATCAGGCTCTTCGTCCCGTAGAGACCCGCATCGACGAGAACCCAATTTCGATCTCCGGCCCCAGGCTCCCCGAAGAATACGACGTTCACGATGCCGAGACGCCGATAGGCCAGATGCGAGGCGATCTCATGGGTCCCGTCGGAGCGCGCCGCATCCTGCGCGGGGTGAATGGCAACAGCGGCTTCAGGAAGGGCGACTTGTGTCATGAGGGCGCTCCGCGACCAGTGCGCCGCGTGAACAAACCCGAGCCGGTTGGGTTCCTTCGCCGCGATTCGAGGGCAACTCAGCTCCGCCCGGGATTAGCACTCGAGCACGGCCCGCCTGCCCAAGGGATCGTCTGGAGCCAGCGGCTTGGTCTCTCCCTTCGCAATGGGATCACCGAACGTTTCTCCTCCTCCGGAATTAAGAATGTCTCCAGGGGGGATGAGATGACCTTTGCTGCAGTCCTTAGCCGAATTTTCATCGTCGCCACCGCTGCCATTACCGGTTTGCCGCCCGCCAGTGCTCAGACGGGCCCAAGTCTGCCTGGCGGCGACGTTCGGCCTCCAGCGCACAGTGATGTGGAAGATGCGTCTGTGTTTGCGAAGCGCTCAGCAGGCGCAAAGTTCCTGCTCGACGCCACCGAGATCGTCTCGTCCAAGCTGCAAAGGGACGATGTCAAGCAGATCGCCGGCCGCTTGCGGGAGCATGCGCAGGTCGCGCTCGCCGGTATCCAGGCCGCCGCATTCCAGGGGACCGGGACCACTGGTGCTCAGCCACAGTTCTCAGGCGATCAGCAGCAGGAAATCAACCAACTGGGTCGTCTGAACGAAATGCAATTGAGCACGCGCTACGTTCAAGCGATGATCGGCGAGCTCCAGCAACAGCAGAGACTGCTTGAAGGATTCGCGCGGAACGGAACAGAGGCAAGCTTCCGCAACTTCGCGCAACAATATCTGCCGGACGTGAAAGCGGACCTAGACGCTCTGCGCGGCATGGAAATGAGCCGCTGAACAGTTGTACACAGGCCCGCGTCCGGAATGAAAGTGTGCGCCGCACGCGCCGAGGATTGTATCAGCCCCGCGCTTTGGACGGAGTTGGGCGTCTTGCTGTCTGAGCGTGTCGAGAACGCCTCAGGCTGGCCCAGGACGCGGAGCGGATTGAAGTGGCTGCAGGAGATGAGCGCCCCACTGAGATGCCTCGAGGGCTGCGTTGAGGAACTGATATGCGCGTAGCGCCTTGAGGGGCTGGATCGTCCGGAGCGCCAACAAATGTCGTCCAGTTCGCATGAGCCTGAAGCCAAAGCCGAGGAGCGCAGCTTCAGCGCCGTCGAAGGGATGAACGATCTTTCCAGCAAACAAAAAGCTGCGATCGCGAACCAGAGCAGGCCTAATGCTGTCCTGATTCACGAGACGATCCGCGTGGAAGGCGAAACGGAGCTTCACCGCGCGGTCTCGGCGCTTTTCCTGTCCGGCTTGGCGGCGGGTCTCTCCATGGGCTTCTCGCTGATTGCGGAAGGCGTTCTGCACGCGCACTTGCCCGATGCGTCGTGGGCGCCGCTCGTGAGCGGCCTTGGCTACACGGTTGGATTTCTGATCGTGGTGCTCGGAAGGCAGCAACTCTTCACCGAGAACACCCTGACACCCATTCTGCCACTCCTGCATAACCGGGACGTCATCACGCTTCTCGGCGTCCTGCGCTTGTGGGTAATCGTGCTCGTCGCGAATATCGCGGCTACATGGGTGATTGCGGCGGTAATCGCACATACGTCCATCTTCGACGCGCAGATGAAGGAGGCTTTCGCCTCAGTTTCCCAGCATGTCATTGGGTCACCGTTTATGACGACCTTATTGAAGGCCGTTTTCGCGGGCTGGCTGATTGCTCTGATGGTGTGGCTGCTGCCGGGCGCGGAGAGTGCACGTGTCGCGGTGATCATCATCGTAACCTGGCTGGTGGCGATCGGGGGGTTCTCGCATCTGATCGCGGGCTCCGTCGACGCCTTCTATCTCGTCGAAATAGGGCAGGTCGGCTTGACGGACTATGCGCTGCGATTCTTCCTGCCGACGCTTATCGGCAACGTGCTGGGCGGTGTCGCGCTGGTCGCAGCCCTGAACTTTGGACAAGTAGCGCCAGAGCTCGATTAGGCCGTTCGGCCCGGGAGGCCGCGGCATGGCCCATCGGGGGTCTCATCGGTTTGTCCCGCGTATGCAACGCGAAGGTTTCGTTCAGCCGGCAACCAGCCACCGTCTAGGTGTTTGTCTAAGTATCTAATTTTTCTGGAATGAAATGGTCGGAGTGAGAGGATTCGAACCTCCGACCCCCTCGTCCCGAACGAGGTGCGCTACCAGGCTGCGCTACACTCCGACACCGACATTGGCGGCAAGCGCCCGTCGTTCTGGTGAGCCGGGTTATAGCGACCGAGGGCAGGGGTAGCAAGGGGTTCGGGCTCCCTCGTGCACGGTTTTCACGAAGTTCTTCGAACCTGAAACAGAAGTGTTGCGGCGCAGGGCGCGCCCCACTATGTTCCGCGCGCCGGAGCGGGGCGTTCGCCCCACCGGCTGGGTTTGTCAAAAACCCGAAGGCCTTGGGGCGTCGCCAAGCGGTAAGGCAGTGGATTTTGATTCCACCATGCGGAGGTTCGAATCCTCCCGCCCCAGCCAACCATTCCCGTTTCACGAGACTTTGTGACGGTCTGGGCGAAGGCGCCGTATTTTCAGAGTCTTACAGTAGGCTGCGGGACATTGCAGACCGCGACGGGCGGGTTTTTGAGGGCAGGAGGGCTGTACCGGGCCGCCAGTCTCTGGTCGCGATTTTTGAATGTCCGTATTTTCCCGGGTGGCCATGTCCAGACCGGTTCGCGTTTGGCCCAGACCGGTTCGCAATTTAGGTGCGTGTCTTCCGGCCTGAATCGAAATGCGGGGGTCGCCAACGGCGCACTTCCGAGGCGGGAGGCGTCGATGCAGTCTGCGCGCGGCAGTGCGTGAGGAAGACGCGTTCCTGCTCCGCCCACGAAAGCGGCAGCGAGTCCGTTAGGTTCGATGAAGTGAGGGTCGCAGGCGCAGAGCCATCCGCAATCGCCCGAATGATCGCTGGCGACAGGAAGGCCAGGAGCACAAGCCGACGAAGGTAGCGCTCGGCCAAGCCTTCGGACTTCGCGATATCGTCGAGACTCGTTGTCCCGGCCAGCATCGCATCATGCCAGCCGCGGGCGCGAGCGATGGCGCGCAGCAGCTTTTCGCGGGATTGCGGATCGAGAGCCGGCCCACTGACCGGGGGTGCATGAGCAACGCCTTTGCGCAGCTTTAGACTGGGCGTGTATGGCATCCTGAGCTCGGTCGCGGTCGCCACAGGTTCTTCCGAGGCAGCGCCGATCTCACCGGGCTGATGAAGGTGGACCACGAGGTGCCTCCCTTCAACGACCACTCGGGTGACCAACTCACGGACGATTGCCTCATCGACCTGCAAACCATCCGCTCGATGGGAAGCCTGAAGCGCTTCCAGCACGCGTCCCTCCACATCGGGCGCCGAAACCCGCGTCACCGAGCCCGCCTCGGCAGCCCGCCCCTGCAATATGGCCTGAGAGACATAGTAACAGTAGCGAACGCCTTTCTTGTTGGCGTGGCTCGGGCTCATCGCATTGCCGGCGTCGTCGAACAGCAACCCCTTCAGAAACGATGACGACGCCTTGTTTGCCGTCGTCCGCACCACGGCCTGCGCGGCGAGCCGGGCTTGAGCAGCCTCGAACAGGGGCCGATCGACAATAGCTTCATGCTCGCCTTTGTGGATCTCGCCGCGATAGGCGACCTCGCCGACGTAGAAGCGGTTCTTGAGCAGGTGGGCCAAAGGGCCGGGCCTCCAGTGCGCCGCCACGATCTTGCGGCCACTGGTCAGCTGCCGATCCAGCGGCGCGAGGCCCTGCGCTTTCAACTCCGCGATCAACGCGCGTATCGACCCTACGCGCACATAGGTCTCGAAGATGATCCTGACGAGCGCTGCTTCCTCGGTCACGACCTCCAGCTTCTTGTCGACGCTGCGATATCCAAGCGCCAAAGGCCCGCCAACCCAGATCCCCTTGCGCTTGGAGGCGGCGATCTTGTCGCGCACCCGCTCGCCGATGACCTCCCGCTCGAACTGCGCGAAGGACAGCAACACGTTGAGCGTCAGGCGTCCCATGCTGGAGGTGGTGTTGAACGATTGGGTGACAGAGACGAACGAGACGTCGTGCGCGTCGAACAGCTCGACGAGCTTGGCGAAGTCGGCGAGTGAGCGCGTGAGTCGGTCCACCTTGTAGACCACCACGACATCGATGCGGCGCGCCTTGATCGCCTCGATGAGAGCTTGCAGGGCCGGCCGATCCAGTGACGCTCCCGAGAAGGCTCCATCGTCTAAGCGATCGGGAACCAGCCGCCAGCCCTCATGCGCCTGGCTTTTGATATAGGCCTCGCAAGCCTCGCGCTGCGCATCGAGCGAGTTGAAGGCGAGATCGAGATTGTGATCGGTCGACTTGCGCGTGTAGATCGCGCAGCGCTGCGGCTTCTGGAGCGGCGCCTTCATGGCTGCTCGGTTCCCCGCGGACGGGTGCGCAAGCCAAAGAACCGTGGTCCATTCCAGATCGTGCCGGTGATCTTCTGGGCGATGCTGGACAGACTTGCGTAGGTTCCTCCCTGCCAGAGGAACCCATCCTGCACGACGACGACCTCATGCACTGTGCCCTGATACTCGCGCACGATCACCGACCCGACCTTGATCCGTGCAGGGGGCGCCGACCCGTTGCGACCCGCCTGGGCCAGCAGCCGCTTCAGCGGCTTGTCCAGGGCGCCAAGGCGCTGTTCCTGCAACTGATGGCACAAGGCGCGCAGCAGCAGGTCCTTGGTGAGTGCGGACGGTGGTTCACCGCCGCATCGCTGGCGCCAGACATCGCGCAGTTGCTCAACGCCCATCGAAGCCATGCGTGCGATCGCAGCTGCCAGGTCCTCGCCGGCCGCTGGATCCAGCGACCGGTTACGTTTGCGTCCCGGGACCATCGGATCAGGCCTGTACATCGGCAGGCACAGGGCTCAGCCAATAGCGCGTCGCGCCGTCCACCCCGCGCGTTCGCTCAATGCCGTATCCGCGCCTGCGCAAGCCCGTGAGCGCGGCGCGCGTGGTATGCGGTAGCCAGCCCGTCGCCTCGATGAGAGCGTCGATCGTTGCGCCCTCCCGACGTGCGAGCAGTTCGACGACAAGCGCCTGCTTAGACCCCTGGCGCGGCGCATCCGCTGCAATGGGCGGCGGCGTGTTCAAGGCGTCTTGAAGGGGCTTTGAAGACGGCTCCTTCGCCTCATCAGGCGCCGTTGGAGGAGGCGTTCGCTTGGTGTCTGCAGGCCGCTCCGTCGGCTGCGTATCGACGAGGATAGCGCTCCGCCCCGCCTTCAGGATGACGAGCGCAACCTTACGATCTCCATCCACCCGCCACACGGGCATCCCGGCCTTGGCCCGAACCTCGCGCATCAGCTTGCGTGAGACGAGACTTGCGGCGACCTTCGCGGCGGCTGACCGTGTGAGGTGTTCCGGAAGGCTTGCGGCGCCATCATCGCGAGCGGCGGCGCGCGACAAGACACTGAGCTGCGTCGTAGTGAGTTTCGTCATGATTTGCTCCTTGCTGCGACAGCATCGGCTGTCACCAGCGCAACCCCGCAATCGGATCACCATGCGGGGTCAGGAGCGCGCGGGTGCGTCGGCGTCCTGAAACAAACAATGCTCGGTTGTGAGTGGAAGTCCAGTCGCGGAAGAACGCAGGCAGTGTGGGCGGCACCAACGCGTTGTGGGAGGCACGTAAGGTCCCGGTTGCGCCAGAAGGCGACAGTAGATTATTTCTTGGAAATGGACATTTAGCTGGTCCCCATTTCGACGGCCAAGCTAGGTTTCCCGACCTCAAACCTTGTCCGTATGCTTGTCTATTATTTTCAGTATACGCGTTTGGATCCCAACCGGTCCGACAGCTAGGCTAATTTCCCACTATAGCGCGATACTCCCGCCCGTTGCCGCAGACCACCATGCGATAGGGGAAACGTCGACTTTACGCTACGGCCCCGATACTTCGCCATGCCAAAGCCGTTCCGTCAAACTTTTGGAAAGTTGTCGGGTACGGCGCTTGGGGCTGTCTTGATAGGATGCGGCGATTGGTGCAGATCTCGCAGATGAACTGCCGTCTGGTCGATGCTCGGATAGACGGTCGTGGCGTTGATGTTGATCCGTTCGAGCTGGGCGAGAATGTGCGTCTTGTTCTTAACCGTGACTCGGCTGATCTCAATGCCGTCCTGTCCCGCGTCGGGAAGCGCGGCCTCGTGACCGAACAGCAGGAAGGCACCGGACTGTGATTTTATGCGTGTTCGTGCGCTTCGCTTTCACACAGACAATCGATCCCAAGTCGTCAGGAACAATCCGTCCCTCGAAAAAGCCCTTCTCCGACTTGATGTGGTGGAGCAGCTTGCGGGCAACGTCGGTCGCGTTGAAGGCATCAGGGTTGAGGCTCAGGTCAATGTTGTTCTTCTGCGCGTAGCTCAGGTTCGAGAGGTTGGAAAGGCAGCTCACCGTGTCGGAATCATAATATTTTACGCTATCCGATACGACCTGGAAGACGATGACCTCGCCGTCGATTTCGAGTTGATCGGGCTTACACGAGCAGGCGAAGAATAGCGCTACCAGCGGATTCCCAGAAATGTCAAGCAGCCGCGTCGGCAGATCGTAATGCTGCATCCGCACTAGACGGTCAAAGCAATACTGATCGCCTCGGAACTCTTCATGATGGGCAATCAGCAGCTCCTTGCACAGCCGCTCCTCGCTCGGCATGAACTTCCAGTCTCCATTATCCCATTTGCGTAGAAGGGACGGCGTCAACTCATAGCGTGCATCGCTGTGCCCCCGGAAGAAGGTCTCGGTCCCCTCCTTCGCCGGCGAGTTGTAAAGCAGCTCAAGAAATCGCTCTACGCTATCTGCGACGCCAAGAATCTTCTTGTCGCGCGGGGGCGGCTGGACATCCGCGCCATCGAGCACGGAAGCTTCCTGTGTCCCGATGAACTTGGCAAGATCTGGCTTGGCCTCAGCCAGCCGATCGAGGATGTCACGAGCATCGCCTTCACGGACAGCCCAGTGGGTGCGATAGAGTTGGAACCTATCTGCACCAAACACCTTTCGCGCGGCTTCGATGTCCTCGAATTCGACCTTGCCGAAGTCGATCACGGTCTCGAAGGCAGCGGAGACCTCCTTGCGTCCGGGATCGGTTTTGGAAATTCGACCGTACTTAATGATCATGGAGACCGTGTCTCCACTTGTTTTGATTTCACTGCATACGAATGTCGGCAGCTTTTCCAGAAAGGCGATCGCCGTGCCGTCTAGGCTTTCAAGCCTCTTTTCGGTGTCGGACGGGGTATATTCGAACATACGTCCCCGTCCCATGGTGACGTTATCGACGTTACCTTCGAGATATTCCCAGTTGCCGAATGAGATGTAATTGAAATTTTCCGACATGCGTCCCCATTCGGCTCTTTTGCTGCATCACGTCGATCAGATGCCAATCTCGCTCCAAAACGGGCTAACCGGTGTCCAAATCCCAACTAACGTCGACCTTAGCAGGCACCCGTCTCCGCGTTGGTCACCTTTGCAACCGTCAACTTTGACCCGGTCAGCGCTGTCTGAGCTCAGACGCGCGTCCCGATTCCACCTCCAACACAAGCAGCGATTGTAGCTCATTAAACCAAACTTACGCCCATTATGGTTGCTGATTTATCACACATCTTAACATCTTAACCAGCCCGCCCAGCAGGTGAATATTGCAAACGACTGATCCGTAATAGCAATTCGATTTACCGCCCAATTTGCTCGTGGACCTGACGTTAAGAATGATTCAATTTCCATCGCCCGCAAGCTATGGATGCTTCCGCTGCTGCGGACGTGCAAATACTTACAATCATTAGTTGCAATAAGCTTTTTTGAATCATTTTCGAAAGCCTCGTTATGTTCGACCGCGGAGCGGTCGTGCCAAACAGCGAAGTGGAGCGGCCAGAGCCGCCCGCTCTCGATTCTGGATTGGCGTCGCTGTGGCTGAGCGCGTCGGTGCTCGGCGAGCGTCTTGATATCGAACGGTTGCGGCACGAACATATCGCACCAGGCGCGTTTGCGACTGCCGACGATCTCATTCGTATCGCCCGAGGCGAGAAACTGAAATCACGGCGCGGCCGCTCCACTATCGGCCGTCTCGCCCATCTGCCGCTGCCGGTCATCGCAGCAGCGCGGGACGGTACGTTCTTTGTCATTGCACGGGCGAATGAGGGGCGCGTGCTGGTTGCGCTGGCCGGACAGCCTCCGGCCGAGTGGGCGTTGTCTGAACTCGACGCCCACTGGTCAGGCGAGGTGATCTTTCTCACCAAGCGCGAGCTGCTGGGCGGCGATGTCCTGCAATTTGGGCTCCGCTGGTTCTTGCCCGTGGTCCATCGCTTCCGCAGTATCCTGGCCGAGATCCTCGTCATCTCGGTGTTTATCCAGTTGATCGGCCTGGTGTCGCCGCTGTTTTTCCAAGTGGTCATCGACAAGGTTCTCGTGCATCGCGGCCTCACGACGCTGCAGGTGCTGATCATTGGTCTCGTCGTCATCAATGTTGCCGACGTGGCCCTGAACTGGTTGCGAACCTACGCTTTTGCCCACACCACCAGCCGGATGGATGCGATCCTTGGCTCGCTTTTGTTCAAGCATCTTCTTGCGCTGCCGATCGCCTATTTCGAAAATCGCGCCACTGGCCAGACCGTCGCGCGCGTTCGCGAATTGGAAAATGTGCGCCAATTCATCACGTCGTCAGCCCTGACCCTCGTGATCGATGTCGTGTTTGGTGTGATCTCCCTCGCTGTCATGGCCTATTACAGCTGGACACTGACGCTCGTAGTGCTTGTGTCGATCCCTCTCTACGCAATCATCTCGGTCTCGGTGACACCGGGCTTGCAGTCGCGGGTGAAGGAGAAATTCGCGCATGGCGCCGTCAATCAATCGCTTCTGGTAGAAACGCTTTCCGGCATCCAGACGCTGAAAGCCATGGCGGTTGAGCCACAGGTTCGCGCGCGGTGGGAACAGCAGCTCGCCGCCTATATACAGGCGTCGCTCCGCGTCGTGACGCTTGGCGCCAGCGGGGCACAATTGGTGAGCCTCGTCAACAAGCTGACAACGGCTGCCATTCTGTGGTTCGGCGCGAAGGCGGTCATCGCCAACGAGATGACGATCGGCGAGCTGGTCGCGTTCAACATGCTGGCGGGCCAGATCAGCGCGCCCGTGTTGCGGCTTGCGCAGCTGTGGCAGGATTTTCAGCAATTCAAGCTTTCAATCGACCGGCTGGGCGACATCGTCAACACCCCGACCGAGAAACAGGGGGCGAGCGCCAAGCAGGATCTACCGCCGGTGAAGGGCGATATCGTCTTCGACCAGATTCTCTTCCGCTACAAGCCCGGCGGCCAGGAGGTCCTGCGCGATTTCTCCCTGCAAATTCATGCGGGGGAAGTCATCGGAATCGTCGGGCGCTCAGGGTCGGGCAAATCGACATTGACCAAGCTGCTGCAACGTCTCTATGCGCCCGAGCGCGGGCGCATTCTCGTCGATGGAATCGACATCGGGCTGCTCGATCCCTCCTGGCTGCGCCGGCAGGTCGGCGTTGTGCTGCAGGAGAATGTTCTCTTCAACAGGTCGATCCGCGAGAACATCGCGCTGGCCAATCCTGCCTTGTCGCTCGAGGAGGTGATGCGCGCCGCGCAGCTGGCCGGTGCGCACGAGTTCATTCTCGAACTGACGCATGGCTATGACACCATTCTGGAGGAACGCGGCTCCAATCTTTCGGGCGGCCAGCGTCAGCGCATTGCCATTGCCCGCGCGCTGGTGACCAATCCGCGCGTGCTGATTTTCGATGAGGCGACCTCGGCGCTAGACTATGAATCGGAGCGAATCATCCAGACCAACATGCTGTCGATTTGCAAGGGCCGCACTGTGCTGGTGGTCGCCCATCGCCTCTCCACGGTGCGGCATGCCGACCGCATCGTGGT
>JAQGKD010000100.1 GCA_028290285.1 Hyphomicrobiales bacterium | reverse complement strand
TGGCCGAGCACCCGAGACGCCCCTTCAACCATCCTAAGTCCCTAGGGTTGCGGCACCAGGGCCGAGCAGCTTGTGCCGCGGCTGCAAATCGAAACGGCCCCCGGTCTGTGGCCGGGACCGATCCAAGGCCAGCACTTCGGGTCGTACGAGGAGAGCCGAGCCCAAGGCTAGGTTACGCGGGCCGGGCCAGCTAGAACAGCACAACTCGGCGGTATGGTTGACGCGAATTGGCAGGTCAGTGACTCTGCCAAGGTGGCGCGGCTGATTTGCGCCGAAGAAAGAAGACGATAACGAGCCGCTAAAACGAGAAAGACCCCGTCAGGTTGACGTCCGGCGAGGCTGTCATGGCCGCCTTCAGCATTCTTACGACCGAAGGCTCCTTTTCGTGGATCAACCCTTATCTGCACAAGCTTGGGTCACTGGGGCGTGTCTCGGGGCTGAAACTGACGGCGAGGCTGTCGAGCCTATATGAACCGTGCGTCCACCAGATAGCGCTTTGCAAGAGGCTTATGTCTTCGAACCGTCGAGCGCGATCATCTGAGAGACGAAGCGCCATACTTCGGCGCCGATCGGCTCTGCTTTCTGTGATAAAGCACTCGTCAGTAGCCTACATGCTCACAAGCGAAGCCGAACGGGCTTGTCTGGCCGCCAAGGTCGAAAACTGATGCGCTCCAGTAGGAGTTAGGTTTACGTGAAGGAGTTCCGCAGCCAGAGGCAGGCTGAAAGCGCGCCCTAAGCCGCGCGCCAACTGTCGCTCATTCCCATGGGACGGGCGGCAGCCGGTCGTCCGGCACCCCTTGGACCGACAGGGCAGCCCGTGTTCGAGCGATCTCAGGCGCAGGCCGCTGTCGGAGTAGAGGCGTGGTCGGAACCAGTAAATTCAAGGATGCACCCAGGAGGAGGTTCGTCTGAGGCCATTTCGGGCAGAGCTGTGATCCGTTTGGGGGTCCTTGCCCCTGATCAGATCACGCGTCGGCTCGACCAGCCAATTCTGCATCAGGACGAAAACGGCCGAAATCGCAAGAATGATGGGTGCGGCGGCAAAAGCGAGGCCGCAACCCCGCCACTCGCTGGGCAACAAAAGCTGGTGAGCCAGAAAGCCACCGATCCATTGCGTTAAAAAGAATGGATAGGCGAGTTCCCCGAGAAAACCGTCGATCTTTCGGATAACCGCCCCAGGCTTGATTAGCGACAGACCGACGACGAGGGGAACTACCAGCAGCGTGTTCAAATAAAAGCCGCTGTCCTCGTCGTAGTCCGCTGGAACGGCTGATCCGTTCGCAAAGAGCAGGTTCGTCAGCCAGATGATTCCGGTAAAGGCCACCCAGCCAGCCGATGGCCTGAATACGCCCCGCTTCAGGCTAAAATACGCCAGTGCTCCCATGCAGAACGAGGGAATTGCGGCTTCAATCCCGAAGTACCTCAGGCCGAACGGGACGTCAGCATAAAGTGCAATGCAGTGGTAGATCGTCCCCACACAGAAGGCGAGGAAGGCAGAACGCTCGGTGCGAGCAATTCCCAAGCAAAGAAGGATATACATGACCAGCTCGACTGCGATTGACCATGCGGGCTCAACGTATCGGAACTGAAGGTTCTCGAAGGCCAGCGGAATGATCAGCAGGTTCTGTGCAACGTCCGTCCAATCGTGGGCCATGCTCCAGCGCGGCATGAACACACCCGCCTCATCAGGCCAGGTGCAGATCACCAGTGCTGTTGCCAAGCATGCCAAAAGATACATAGGCAGCAGTCGCAACAGCCTGTTTGCCCAAAAACGGCGCATATCGAAGTGGTACCCTTCGTTGAGCGCCGCCGTAATGGCAAAGCCGGAAAGGACGAAGAATCCGCGGACTGCGAAATGACCAAAATGGCCAATTCTGTCATCCTGTACGAGGTGCGATATAGCCACCAGCAAAGCTAATAGGAGTCGAAACGTTCCTGACATGGCGGCCCTTCAACGGCACTTCTTGTTGCAAGCACCATCCGCCAGTGTTCGTGACTATCGCGTAAACGCTCAGCCTTTTAAGTACCGCGAGAAACGCGGGCCGGTGGGCTAACGACCCGGTGGCTGGATGCTTCGTCGCCGCCGCCGGGGGGGTTGCTCGCTTTCCGGTTCCGCTTCTTACGCGCAGAAAGACCACGCGACGCGCAAAGGTTGTGCGAAAAGAACCGGGCAATAGTTGATGCGCTTTTAAGGTAAAACGGAACCTGAACGGTTGAAATCAATGTCACGGCCCTGCTGAGGGGCCGTGCACGCGAGGAAGCCACTTGAGAGCTCGTATTGTTCGGCCAATCCCACTGCTTACGACCGACGGAGAGTTCGGCCTGTTGATCAAAGTCGAGCGCGGAAGGGTGGCAGCCTCCATTCAGGTGACCGTGTTCCTCGATGATGACACGTGTGCGGATTGTTCGACGTTTCACTCAGTGCCAGAGGCGCTGGCTTATTGCGATGACATCATCGGTGCCGCCAAGACACAGGACCCCGGCGCGATGATCGTCTTGGAAGTGGACCCCTGTCTTTGACTCCAGTTCAGGAGGCACTGACGAGCCGGTTTCCGAGGCGGTCCATATCCACGTGCATACTCCGAGCCCTTAAAACCCGAGAATGCCCATGCCCCGCCGAAGCAAGAAAGGGTCAGTTCGCACTATCGAAGCTGCGATCGCAAATGTCGGAAGCACGCACGGAGGGCAGAAATCCCGACCTGAACGGCATCCGCGTCGTCCCCCTTCCCAGCGAGACCGAAAGTGCTGGCGATTACGCGCTGTTCGAAGTCATAGACCCATGGACCGTTTTCATGATTGCGCAACGCAGCAACCTTCTCAAAAGCGACTTCCAGTGAACCGACCAGCAGTTGGGCAAGCGGACGAAGTGACTGTTCCGGCGCCGCTGCGACGATCTTCTCGGGCATCATTCCCTCCAGCGGTCGCCATGGCTTGGCTTGTTCTTAGGCTGAGCTTAGGCGCTTTCCGCGGGCGCGCAAACGGCGTGGCGGGGGGTAGCAGGCGGAAACGTCCTGCTCGCTATTCAGAACTGATTAGGGTTCTAACAGTAAAATTTACCAGCTGAAGTGTTGGGAGGCACAATGACGAAGTTTCGAATGACGATCGTTGGCGAACGAAAGCCGGAGCGCAAACCGGCCAAATTCCTTGAGCTCTCGGGGATCACGGCGCAGATGTTCGCGACGGCGCTTTTATCGTTCACGGCGGTGTCCATCGTTCTCAGCTGGGGCGGGATCAAGGTTTTCTAAGGGGCGTCCCTTACCCTCGTACAGCGTGCCGCGCAAAGGCGGATATTTTGTTTAATGCAGCTCAGTTGTCGGATACGGTGAGCCGGCTTGGTTCCTAGCCCGGCAAACTCGAAGCCTCAGCCGTCTCAGAATGCTGCTGGGGCTTCTTGCTGTCCGCCCAAGTCGGCGGACCGGTCAGCATGTTTGGATCAAAAGATAGACAAACTCGCCTGGTTGATTTCACGGAATGTTCCGGGGTGCATGTTCTTCCTGCGCGTTTAAACGAAAAGGACCTGCGCATGCGTTCACTGATCTCTAATTTCTTCACCAACGAGTCGGGTGCCACTGCTATCGAATATGGGCTGATCGCAGGCCTCATCGCAGTCGTAATCATTGCTGTCGTCTCGTCGGTCGGAACAAGCTTGACAGCCAAGTTTACAAACGTTTCGAGCGCGCTCACCTGAACGTCTCTGAGAGCCATACGCGGCCACTCCGAGGGCCGCGGACCCCCCGCCTTGTACGAGCGGGGAACCAGCTTGAAAGCTCATCCTCGCCTGATACCGCTGCTTCCGTCTGGCGGAGAGTTTGGGCTGCTCATCAAAGTCGAGCATCATTTCCAGGTACCGTGTTACTCGATGACGTTAGCTTTGCAGATATGTCCTCACACCGCTCTTGGTATTAGGGTGCTGGCGGCCGACGCCGGCTGTAGCGCTAATTCTGGCTTGAAGGAGGACGCTCTGACTCGAGTATCAGCGAGTTTGCTTCGTCACGAACATGAAGCAAGCCCTCCGCCAGACCAGTTAGCCCCGCCCGCCTCGCCATATTTTCCAGTTCGTTCGCTAGCTCAGCAATGTAGCGCGCAGTGTCGTAACGCAACTTTCGCGGGTGGGTCTGCATTAGCTGTCTCCAGGGTGGCGCGCGATATTCTGTGGAAGTCTGGAGCTGGACAAGTGGTATTGCGGGGCGGCTGCCTTTTTTCGCCATTCCGCGATCACAAGAGTGTCACTGCATGAACGACCAACCGAATCCCATCGATGTGGAAGTTGGGCAGCGCCTTCGCCGGAGGCGTGTCAGACTTGGGATTACGCAAAAGGCTTTGGGCGAAGCGTTGGGCGTGAGTTTTTCCCAGATTCAAAAATACGAGTCTGGCCAGAACCGAATCGGAGCGAGCCGAATGCAGGAGTTGCTCACCGTCCTGCGTGTCTCGCCTGCGTATTTTTTTCATGAACAAAGCGTTGGACCCAGCGCCAATTCGCCAATGGACTCCACCGTGCCCAGTTTCGCGTCCGAACAGGAAAAGGCTCAGCTCCTGAGCGCGTTCGACCAGGTGGAAGACCCGCATTTGCGAAAGCGGCTGCTGCAGCTCGTAGGTGCCGTGGCCGGAGTCGAAACGTCTTCTGCAAAGCAGAGGTAGCTGCCGGAGCGCCGTTTGTGGGACCTGCCTTGTCTCACGATCCAGTAGCTGGCACTGCAACAGGATCTGAGGGGTAAGGCGATCACGCCTCAAGTCAAGATGCAGCAGCTTCCTCAAAGCTTTCGTAAACGACTTTACGGCGGCTAAAATCGCTGCAAGCACAAGTCCAGACTGGCTGGATCCGGGCAAAGCAAGTGCCGGAAACCGTACAATGAAATGCCTTCGGCAGCAGAGGTATTGCCATCATAGCACTACTTAACAACCTCAGGCGAACAACTGGTAAAGCGCGAAGATCCAGAGCCCGAACAAGCGTCCAGCGGCGACCTTGAGATAAACGCGCATGGCGCGTGCGCCTATGCTCATCACGGCGCGCTCGAGGAGGCATCTCGTCCTGTTGCCATGTACCAACCGAAGGTTCTCGTTGGGCACTACACAAGCCAGGGCGGACACGACAGCGGGACGGTCTACCCTATACACGCAGGTTCTGAGGCGGAGATCCGCAGCTGGACGCACGGCCCGGACGGGGAGCAACGGGTCGCGAACTACTTGGAGAACCTGGATGCCGACTGGCTCCGCAATCTGGATGAGCAGAAGGCTCTGGGCCTCACCGACGCCGAGGCTGAGGCTAACGATGCTTCCGACCGCCTTGCCGATGTGCAGGCGGCGGTTCTGACGACAGTCCCGACACACGGGCGGTGCTGTTGCCCTCGCAGACTGGGCGGCCTCGTTCGTGGAAGAATGTCGCGAGGATGAGGGCGGGAGTACCGCCATGCGGACCCTCGGTGCCTTTCTGGCTCGGGCTGCATGACGCCTGACAGCAAGAAAGCCCAGCTCCCGGCAGAAAGCTGAGGCTTCAAGGTGTTCCAACCCTGCCAAAGGGGAACGATGCTTTATTCCGTGAGCGCAGAAGAGTTCTCTGAGCAAGAGACCCTGGTGCACCATGGACGTGGCCGAGGTCTCGAACCTGTCTCAACCGCCATGGGTTGATTCGGCGGACAAATGCACGCGATGGGAGATGGTTTCACGGACCACAGCCTGGCTTGCATTCCAGTAAGCTGAGACTTCGGTCGCAGTTCTTGTCGCCTGAGGCGGGTAAGAAAAAGCCCTCCACCGCAATCGCAGCGGGAGGGCCAAGTCACAGGAGAAACGTCTCTGGCAAAGCACCGGAGACACCCTTTAACCATCCGAATTCCCTAGGGTTGCGAACGCACCCGGGGGGCAGCAGCTTGTGCCGAGGCTGCAAATTGAAACGGCCCCCGGTCTGTGGCCGGGGGCCGAACCAAGCCCAGCACTTTGGGTCGTACGAGGAGAGCCGAGCCCAAGGCTATGTCTACGCGGGCCGGACCACCCAGAACAGCACAACTCGGCGGTATGGTCGACGCAAATCGGCAGGTCAGTACTCTGCTAAGTTGGCGCAGCTGATTTGCACCGGCGAAGGATCACGATAACAACCCGCTATAACGAGAAAGGCCCCGAAGGCGCCAACCCCTGAGGCTTGGGCAGTCATTCTTTCCGCCAACGCTGCGCCGTGTCAGCATTGGTGCTGCCTCTCACACCGCCGCTCTAGCATTCGATCGTATGAACGGCGTTCTGACGAAATTCATTGCGACCAGGTTGACGGATCTCGACTCGCGCATCGGCGGGCTAGAGCCTGGGGAATATTCGATTCTCGCCGGACGGCCCTCGATGGGAAAGACGGCTCTCGCGCTAGAGATCGCGTGCAACGTGGCAAAGCGGGGCGTGGGCGTGCTGATCTTCTCCCTTGATATGGGCGCCGACGCGCTCGCCTACCGGGTTCTCTCCTTGGTTAAACTGGAAAATACCTACCGGCCGTGTCTACTCACTTTTAAGGACCCCCTTGCGCAGTTGGCTCTGAATATTGAAAGTCTCCCGGGGAGCAGGTCCTGGCCCTATTCCTCGCCGTTTCCCGAGGGAATGGCGCCATGTTGCCATTTGTGGCCATCAAAATCCGTGAGAGGCCTGATGCGATGGCCCGGTGAAACCCAAATTCCACCGCGACGTTTGCTGCGGGTGCGGCGCGTGTTTCACGAGCCCGCCGCGCCTGGTGAGCCCCTCGGCCCCTGCCTCCAGCTTCGGCCGAGGGCGCTCCTTGGAGATATCAGGCAAGTGACCACAGTATGCAGGCTGGGTTGCACCTGCGTCATGCACCTGGTTACGTGGGTTCTCTCATGAGTTGGTTGCCAATGGCTGACCGGGGTGGGAACACCAAGACAACCGCCCCACTCTCATCGACTACCTCAAATAGGGAATGGTTGAGGTCCTCGCCCTTAAGAAGGTGCTCGGCCATAATTTGCCGAGCGGCTACAACAGCCTCTTAAGTCCGCTCCATCCAAGTCTTCACTTCGATCTTGCAGGTGGATGTGATGGAAGAAGAACTTGGGCATGGGTCGTTCCTGTTCAATTTTGGTTGTTTACTGCCCTGTCACGACCTTAATCGTCTAGGTCGAGCTTTCTTGCAGCGTCTGAAGCATCAACGCTGAAGGCGATCCCCACGCCCTCATAAAGCTTCCGGAGTTTTGTACCTGTCAGATCCGACATGAAATGTGAGCTTTGCTTCGATTCTGCAGCTTGCAGGGTGTGCAGTGAAATTCCCAGCAGTCGGCAAACCCGCATCCGACCCCACCCAAGGTCGAGCCGAGCGGATTTCGCCTGCCGCGCCGTTAGTTTCGGTTGCACGCTACTCATCCTGCGGCCGTCGCGCCCCTTTGGAGCCGGTTGAGGTATCGCCACGGGGGCAAACACCTAGCGGCCTCCCCCGGGTGGCCCATCCCAGACCAGTCCGGAATGATCGTAACCGCCTTCGATCCACAGTGAGAGCAGGTAAACCGTTGCCGTGCAATTGGGAATGTTGTTCAGCTGAGCAGCTACGTGAGAACGGCCTGTCAAAGGTCAACGATTCTCAAGTCAGTGAGCGCAGGAAAGTTCAATGAGCAAGAGACCCCGGCACCATGGAGGTGGCCGAGGTCTCGAGGCTGTCTCAACCAGCATGGGTGCGCGATGGGTGGTTTTACGGACACACAGCCTGGCTTGCATTCCGGTAAGCTGAGACCTCGGTCGTAGTTCTTGTCGCCTGAGGCGGGTAAGAAACACCCCCCACCGCAATCGCAGCGCGAGGGCCAAGTCACAGGGACGAACGTGGGCCAAGCACCGGAGCCGCCCTTTAACCATCCGAAGTTTCCTAGGCTTGCGGCACCAGGGCCGAGCAGCTTGTGCGGAGGCTGCAAAACGAAACGGCCCCCGGTTCTGCGGCCAGGGGCCGGTCCAAGGCCAACACTTTGGTTCGTACGAGGAGAGCCCAGCCCAAGGCTACGTTTCCGCGGGCAGGACCAGCTAGAACAGCACAACTCCCCGATACTGTGTTTAACGCATCAGCTTCGTATCTTTGTGGCGTCGACCATCTCGGGACGCCCATTGCCCGTGACGTGGTCGGGTCTTTTTGGTTTCAACGGATCCGCCGCGGGCGGACTTCGGCGCGTGGACTAACAGCCGTGTTATACAAGTGGACAGCCAGGCGATGGTCGAGGTCAGGCCAGTTCTGGTCCACGCATGCCTCGTCAGACGGAAGGGATGATCGAGAGGCGGCAACAGACCCAAAAAGTACGCCCTACTATTTCAATTGATCAACTTGCTTGAAGGCTCGCTCGCGCAATGCAAGCCGGTTCACCTTGCCGTTGGGCGTGGCGGGAAAAGTGTGGAAGCAGAGGATGTGGACCTTTTCGAAGAGCGCAAAGTCTCTCAAGGCGGCTCGGACTTCCGACGTTGCGGGGGAGCGGTCGCCTTCGATGACCACGACAAGTTCGTCTTCGCTTTCCAGATTGCGCCGCGCGAAAAGCGCGACGACGCGCGCCTTCAACGCGTGACGAAGATCACGTTCGATGGGGCCGACCGCGAATTTGGCGGTCTTGACGACAATCACTTCGGAGGCCCGCCCAAGGATCCGAATCCGCCCGTCGTTCCGTTCGATCGCCAAGTCGCCGGGGTAAAAGTAGCCGTCCCGGAAGACACGCGCCGAGGACTCGGCGTCGTCGAGATACTCGTGGCAGTCGAAGTGGTGCAGCTTGATGCGCAGGAAACCTTCATGTCCGGGCGGGACGCGGCGGTCTTCGCCGTCCACGATTTCAAGTTCATTATTGCCCGTTCGACGAAGCCAGATGACGTCGTCTTGCGTTTCGACCCAGTTCTCCAACGGGTTGAGAATGATTTCGGTCGAGGCGTAAGAGTTTTTGATCAGCGGCGAAAGATGCTTCTTGGCCGCAACGACCTCGTCGAAGTAAAGCCCTCCGCCGATCCGGTACATGGCGTCGGCGTTGCCGACCGGCGCCGGAGCGCTGCGCAGGAAACCGCGCAGGATCGCTTGAGGAACCGAGACGTGTTGCGCGCCTGTCCTGCATGACTGGAAAGGCTGAGGCGTCTGATCGATCACGGCGCAACCGCCCGCGTCCCAGGTCGCCAGGAAGTTCTTGTAGACGCTCGATGTGTAGAGAGCCCGGTTCAGGCCGTTGTAAATGGAGTCGGTGCCCACCTTGAAATGCTTTTGAAGAGCCTTGATGGCGGCCGCCTCTGTCGCCTGTGCATAAAGCAGTCGCTTCGGAACGCCTGTGGTTCCAGTGGACAGACATATGTGACCGTTGGGCGCCGTCGCACTCGACGCGAAGCGGTTGATTCGCGCCGCGCTCTGCATTGAATAGGCGTCCATCGGAATGACGATGAGCTGCGCATTCGGCACCATATGCGCCTGCGCCAGAGCCGGATTGTACTCCTGCGCATTCGTGACGAGGCAGGACACGTTACGAAGCCTGATCGCGGGATCGGGGCGGAACAGGCAGATCGTCGTTAGGCCGAGCGCCCGAAGCCCCAACAGTGCAAGCCAAGCCTGCGCCATGTTCTGAATGAGAATGACAGCGGTGCTTCCAACGGGCAGATTCTGTTGGGCGAAAATACGGCGATTCTGCTCGATCAGCTGTGCAAACGCGCGGTACGATAAGCTCTGACCATTGTGGATCAATGCGGTTTTTGCACCCTGGCGTGCGGCATGATGGGCGATCTGGTCAAGGATCATGGTCGGCCATGCTGAGATCTTTCTTGATCAGGGCGAGAGAAAGAGCGCGCGCTCCTCATCGCGGCGGAGAGCACGGCGACGGCAGCGGACCTGTCCGGTCCGTCGGTCTCGACCCGCACGCGCCCGGACTTGATCGCGCTCGCCAGTCTAGAATCGATGATGACGCTGGTGGGCATCACCACTGCGGGATGCAGCGGCTGACAGCGGGCCCAGTATTATCACCTTGCCGATGAACACGACAATCCTCGCAACCAGCCGCACGACGGCTCCGTGCCGAAATCAGGCCATCCAGGCTTCTGTCGCAGCCTCCGTCTCACGGCAAGCACAGCTGACGACGCCCGGACCTGTTGAGGGGAGATGCTGATGCCGGAGTCAACTCTCTTGCGGTGGAGATCAATCCGAAGGCCATTGGCCACAGCGTCGAGGTCACGCGCAAGGGTGGGCCTCGCCACCGGACAGGAAAAAGCCCCCGCCGCGTGTGACGGGGGCTTTCGTACTGGCGAGCAAGATTATTGATTACCGAAGGTTGCTGTTGGAATCGAAGTTCACGCCAAAGCCGCGGCCGATCGTCGAGATCGGATCGCGGATGTCGAGGGTTGTCCCGTTGCGGTCATTGGCCAGCAACGTGCCTTCGTTGAAGTAGACCCGGAAGCCAGCCTTGATCGAGTGCGACGTGGTCTTGTCGCTGCTCTGGGCAAGGTTTGTGTACGAGCAGCAGGGGACGCCCGAGGACTTGAACTGAGTGTCCGTGCCCTCATACTTCAGGAAGGCCGAGAAGGGCGACGTTCCGAATTTGTTTTCGACGCCGACACCCCAGTTGACCTGATGCGCACTCGAACTGCCGCCGCCCCAATAATTGTTGTTGTTGTTGTCGAAATCCAGGTGCGCGTAGCCCAACTCGCCGCTGATGCGCAGGTTCGGGTTGATGTAGTGGCGGAGCACGCCACGGGCGTTCCAGGCGTTCGCGCTGGCGTAATCCGAGGCGCTGATCGTGCTGGCATACCCGGCCTGCGCGTAAAGGGTTGTCGCCCCGAAATAGACCTGGCCTTCGAGGCCGATCGTGCCGTGATTGGCCGAATCGCCGGAGCCGGAATAGCCCGTGTTGAAGCTGCCGAGCGCGCCGTAGACGCCGACGAGGAAGGCATTCGGATCGCGGTAGCTCAGGTGGGAGCCGATGTTGAAGGCCGTAGCGTTCGACGAGCCGCAGCCCGTGCAATTTTTGATCTTGGCGCTTTCAGCCGAACCCCAGATGTCGGTCTGCATGGAAAAGCTGGGCGACAACCAGACGTTGGCGCGGCCGGCCCCGGAGATGGACCAGGTCGAATCACGGCCGCTCGCGGAGGAGGAAAGCCCGCCGCTACCGTAGTTGTAAGAGCTCGTCGATGAGTTACGCGCCCATCCGATGCCGACGCCGGCCTCAACATAGCCGCTCACGGTCGTGAAAATCGGTGCGGGTTCGACGCGGGCCGGGAGATCAGCGGCCGTGGCAAGGCCGCCCGAAACCATGAGCGCCCCAAGCACAGATGCGACCGATGCGATTTTCATTGTCATGTTGTTCCCCCTCAGAATCATGACGAAACCTTGTCAGCTTTGCCGGAACAGACGCAATGCTAAACCTGCACGACGCCGGTCATTCCTGCGCTGGTGCGGCTTTTCCGTCACAAAGCGATATCGCCGACAAATGGGATGGGACGAACCGCGGGCTTATAACCGCTCGCTCTGGTTGTGCCGACAGGATGCAAGGAAGCTCGGTCGGCTGGAGCGGCGAGGCCGACGCGGCAACGCCCGTGATCGTCGGCCGAATCATCATGCGGTGAAGCGGTTCCGCCAGTGACCCTGTCCGGCTGATCTCGGTCAGGCGTACATTTTATCACGCTCATCCCGTGTGCGAGCTGCGTCTGAAAAAGATTCTGGTGCACTGGCGAGCCCAGGTGGCGCTGACGCATCTATCAGGGCGCCCCTGCAGCCCCTTTAGCCTGGTACTATACCTAGCCATTTTGCAGAGCTTTTACACTGCAAAGGGCCGCATCTTGTCTGCAGCTACGCCGGGCGCCATGCGCAGCCCGAGGCAGCGGCGGTTTTGCGCAGTCGAGCGCGGCAACTTCGATCAGAACGCGCTATGTGCGCCGATCTGCCGGTATCGGCGGCGCGACAACGCCTTGGCGATTGCCCGCCTTGCCGTAACATCCCTCGGGCTGGATGTCAGAGACAGGACACAGCTGTTCCATCATCGGCTGCGCGAGCGGGCGCATCTGCTGCAGCGCGAGGCGGCGCTGCACTGACAGGACGATGTGCCGGGCCGCAAGGCGCGCGCAAATCATTCTCCGGGTCTGTTTGCGGCTCTTGCGCCAAGCGCTCGGCTTGGAACTGCAGAGCCTGGAGGACCACTCTCTCCTTGCGCCGATCACCCCGAAAGGGCGCCAGCAGCGTCAACCGGATGATCCGCAGATCGACGCGCAGCGAGACATGCGCAATGTACCACTCATCCAGCGCGTTTTTTTCTTCGGCGGTGACGAGTTTGCCGCCATGCACCTGCGCCCAGCCGGTCAAGCCGGGCCGGGCCTGCAGGCGGATCGCGGCGTCCTTGGGTTGGTCAATCGGCAACAGCGGCCGCGGGCCGATGAGCGACATTTCTCCGCACAGAATATCATAGGCTTGCGGCAGCTCATCGAGGCGGCTGGCGCGCAGGAAGCGCCCGATGCGCGACAGCCGATTCACATCCGCGATCTCTCGGCCATGACGGTCGACGGGCGCCTTGAAGGTGCGGTACTTGTGCACCGCGATGCGCCGGCCGAAGCGGCCGACCCGCTCCTGCCAGAACACCGTCGGCGTGCCGATGTCGAACACCACCAGCAGGGCGACAATGACAAAGGCAGGCGACAGCAGAATGAGGATCGTGGTGGCAACAAAAATGTCGACCGCCCGCCGGAGGCGCCAGTACAGACGCGCGGCTGGCGCAGGGGTCGGCGCGGCTGAGATGAGAGGCGCTTCGCGTGCACTCGTGCCAGCGTGAAACAGCTCGGTCATATATTCGAGGGCGATTCCAGTCTTCGCGCAAAAATTTTCCAGGTCTTGCCTGGGCGCGGGACGGTTCTCAAAGTCTGCGTCGGTGACCACCAGACGGTGGATCGGAATCCCGTGCGTCGCGTATTCAGTCACCAGCGCCTCGAGGCGGTTCACCGGCCCGGCGACAAGGTGACCGCTGACCGAGCGACCGTGCAGCCGGATATCGTCATCGACGAGAGCAATGATGCGCTGTCTTGGCTCCGGCATGCAGCCGAGCATACGCATGTAGAACCAGGCCATGCGCGTCGCGCCGACCAATATCACATTCTCACCCGACTGTTCGGTGGCACGGGGCCCAGCGTCGCGTCGGCGGTAATGCTCGGACCTTAGGAGCCGGGTGCCGGCCAGCATGCCGGCCAGCAGCATAAAATGCAGCGCCGGCATCGAGCGCGGAATGGCGTCGAGCCGCATGAAACTGAAAGCAATGACAGCCGTAATCAATGTGGCCGCGGCGGCCGCTTTCAAGATTCGAAACAAATCGCTGGTGGACAGGAACCGCGACAGGATCTGGCTGACCCGGAAATAGGCGAGACCGAAGGCGGTCGCGCCGCAGGCAACGAGCGAGTAGATCACGATCCCGTGCAGATTATGATGCGAGAAGTAGTTGAATTCACGGAACAAAATGGCCAGCAGCGGTGCCAACGTCCCGGCCAGCAAGTCGGACAGGCGAAAGCGGTGGGACAGCCGAACAAGAGAAGACGGGAGTCGCGTCAACGGTGGGCTCTCCTGGGGGCATTCCAGCCCGGCGCAAACCGACCGGGCCGACGACACAAAAATGTGCGTATCAGTACGATATGCCCAGTTTCATAGCGGCCGATCCGGCAAGTTTCTACTAAAACTTATGGAATTTGGAGCAATGTCCCCTCTTGGTTGTTTTTCTGCACCGCGCCCGTTCGCGGTCGGTCACTCTTTACCGATGTTCGCCGCAGCCCCTGGTTTGCCAAAGCGCGCGCTCTGGCACCCATGCGCCGAAAAACGCGTCGCCCCGCTGTCGGATTTCGAACGGCAGGTCGCGCCCGTCATAGGCCAGCGGTCAAAGTCTCGCCTGTTGCAGGGCCTCACAGATGCCTGTCACCGCCGCCGCGACCGTCGTCAGGTCCTCGCCTCACCCATTACGCGGATGAGCGGTTCCGTCCCGGACGGCCGAATGACCAGGCGACCTGTGGCGCCGAGGTCGCTTTTGGACCTGGCTGCGTCCAGGCCTGCACGATGACGTCGACGCCCTCCCAAAAGCGCTCGCGCGCCAGCGGCATCGAATAGGAATAGCTCAAGCCCTCATGTCCACCGCCGGGCGCAAATCCCGCCACCACGCGACCAGTCGACTGCAACCCAGCATCGCATATTCGTACGCCACGCGCAGGGGACGGAAATGCAGCGGCAGAAGATTGCCGAGCACCACGAGTTTGCAGTTTTTGGTTGTCTGGGTCAGCGCGGCCGCCCTTGGAGTGCTGGACGAAAAGCGCCAGCGGAGCGAACGGGCGGCTGCCATTTATAGGCAGGCGGTTTCTCACGATCCGCAATTTCATGATGCACGGTACAACCTAGCTCGTCTTCTCAGCCACCAAGGCAAATACGCGGAAGCCCTCCCACAGTGGGAGCGACTCGCGAACAGCGAGGGGCTCGAGGAGCGAGCAGTCGCTCGAAAATGGGCCACACTGTGCCACCTCGTACTGCAACGACCGGCGTAAACACCGAGGAGGCCAGCCAGAAGCGAGGCACACTTTGGCTGACCTGCGCTGAGAATTACTTCGGGGCAGAACTTGTCGGGCTCCGTCCGGCCCCGTTTTTGGGTACAACATTCATC
>JAQGKD010000043.1 GCA_028290285.1 Hyphomicrobiales bacterium | reverse complement strand
ATCCGAATTCTCGGCATGGAGAAAGAAACCCGCTTTTACCAGGCCTCGACCTCCGAGTTGTACGGACTGGTGCAGCAGGTTCCGCAAAAAGAGACCACGCCATTTTATCCGCGCTCGCCCTATGCGGTGGCAAAGCTTTATGGCTACTGGATCACCGTCAATTACCGTGAAGCGTACGGCATCTTCGCGTCGAACGGGATCCTGTTCAACCACGAAAGCCCGATCCGCGGCGAGACCTTCGTGACGCGCAAGATCACGAGAGCCGTCGCCGCCATCCATCGCGGCAAGCAGGAAAAGCTCTATCTCGGCAACCTCGACGCACGCCGCGACTGGGGCCACGCGCGCGAATTCGTCGAGGGCATGTGGCTGATGTTGCAGCAGGATGAGCCCGGCGACTACGTGCTCGCAACCGGCGAATGTCATTCCGTTCGCGATTTCGTCGACGCAGCCTTCGCAGAAGTCGGCACCACGATTGCATGGAGCGGCGAAGGCGTGGAGGAGAAGGGCACCTGCAAGGCGACCGGGCGCGTGCTCGTCGAAATCGATCCCCGTTATTTCCGCCCGACGGAAGTGGAGCTTTTGATTGGCGATCCCTCGAAAGCGAGACGCCAGCTCGGATGGAGCGCCCGGATGCACTTCCCCGATCTGGTCGCCGAAATGGTACGTGAGGATCTCGCAGCGCTCGCCTGAGCACGCGCGTTCAGGATGCAGCACAATGGACAATTCATTGACGAACGACACGACGGAGACCGGGCGCGAGCCCTCCGCACCCGTTCGCGTCAAATTCGTCGGACGCGTGCCGCACAATGTCGCTCCACGCATCTGGCAACGTCAATTGCCGGGCCACGGGCCCGATTATCACGGCTGCCGGTTCCTCTTCGACCTCGACGAAGAGGACTATGACTGGCTCGTGGTCTACGACGATCTTCCGACCATTCCGGGCGAGCGCTTCTCGACGCGGACTATGGAGCTGGCCTGCCCGCCGGAGCACACGATCCTTCTGACGATGGAGCCGAGCACGATCAAGCTCTACGGCTCGGCATTCCTGTCGCAATTCGGCGTGGTGATTTCCAGCCAGGAGCCGGAAGTAATCCGCCATCGCGGTCACGTCCATTCGCAGGCCGGACTGCGCTGGTATTACGGTCTCGGCTCGACCGACATGATGAACTACGACGAACTCTCGTCCACGCCGCCGCTCGACAAGACTCGCGTGATCTCGACGGTCTGCTCATCGAAGCGCCAGCGGCATACGCTGCACAATTTGCGTTGGGACTTCACCCAGAAGCTCGCGCGGCTCATTCCTGAACTCGAAGTCTTCGGCCACGGTGTGCGCGCCATGGACGACAAGGCGGAGGCGCTCGGCCCCTATCGCTATCATGTCGCCGTCGAGAATTTCGAAGGCCCGCATCACTGGACCGAAAAGCTCGCGGATTCGTTCCTCGCATGTACCCTGCCCTTCTATTTCGGGGCGCCGAATGCGGGGGACTATTTTCCCGAAGCGAGCTTCATTCCGATCGACATTCACGACGCAGAGGGTGCAGCCGAAATCATCCGTGGCGCCATCGAAAACAATGAGTGGGAGAAGCGCCTTCCTGCAATCATGGAGGCGCGCCGCCGCGTGCTGGAGGAGCACAATCTCTTCGCCCTCGTCGCAAGGCACATCCGCAGGCTCGACGCCCTGGCCGCATCTGCACCCGGCGGCACCCTGCGCAGCCGCCGCGCGGCCCGCAAGGCGAACCCGCTCGCGGCTTTGCCCGACTTCACCACAATGGCGCTCCGCAAGGCAAAGGCGATCTTCAAGCCGATGGCCTGAACGCTCTGCGCCCCACCGGGCGATTTCTCGCCCGGCTAACGCTTCAACGCTTACTTCGGCTCGGGCAAATTCAGCCGGATGTGCAAGTCGCGCAATTGCTGATTGGTCGCCTCGCTCGGCGAACCCATCAGCAGATCGACCGCTTGCTGGTTCATCGGGAAGATCGAGACTTCGCGCAGGTTCTGCGCGCCGCAGAGCAACATCACGATGCGGTCCACCCCCGCCGCCATGCCGCCGTGAGGAGGCGCGCCGTACTGGAATGCGCGATACATCCCGCCGAAGCGCTCGACCACCGTCTCCTCGCCATAGCCTGCGATCTCGAAGGCCTTGACCATGCCCTCTGGACGATGGTTGCGGATACCGCCCGAAGCGATCTCGAAGCCGTTGCAGGCGATGTCGTACTGGAAGGCGCGGATCGTCAGCGGATCCTGGTTCTGCAGCGCATCCATTCCGCCCTGGGGCATGGAGAAGGGGTTATGTGCGAAATCGACCTTCTTGTCGTCTTCGTTCCACTCGTACATCGGGAAGTCGACGATCCAGGCGAGTTCGTAGCGATCCTCGTCAACGAGCTTCAGGTCCGTGCCGACCTTGGTGCGGGCGGCGCCCGCGAACTTCACGAATTTCTCAGGGTCGCCCGCGACGAAGAACGCGGCATCTCCAGCAGCCAGTCCGAGCTGCTGGCGAACCGCTTCCGTGCGCTCCGGGCCGATGTTGTTGGCGACAGGACCCGCGCCGCCCTCTTCGCGATACATGACATACCCCAGCCCCGGCTGGCCCTCGCCCTGCGCCCAGGAATTCATGCGGTCGCAGAAGGTGCGTGCGCCGCCGCCCGGTGCGGGGATGGCCCAGATCTGGTTCTTGGGATCTTCGAGCATGCGCGCGAAGACCTTGAAGTTCGAGCCGCGGAAATGCTCGGAGACATCCTGCATGACCAGCGGGTTGCGCAGATCGGGCTTGTCGGAGCCGTACTTGCGCATCGCCTCGGCATAGGGAATGCGCGGCCACGGCGCGGGCGTCACCGGCTTGCCGTTGCCGAAGGCCTCGAAGATCCCGCCAATCACCGGTTCGACGGCGTTGAACACGTCTTCCTGCTCGATGAAGCTCATTTCGAGGTCGAGCTGGTAGAATTCCCCCGGCAGGCGGTCGGCGCGCGGGTCCTCGTCGCGGAAGCAGGGCGCGATCTGGAAGTAGCGGTCGAAGCCCGCCATCATGATCAGCTGCTTGTACTGCTGCGGCGCCTGCGGCAGCGCGTAGAACTTGCCGGGATGAAGGCGCGAGGGCACGAGAAAGTCGCGTGCACCTTCAGGGCTGGAGGCGGTCAGGATCGGCGTCTGGAATTCAAAGAACCCCTGCCCCTTCATGCGCGAGCGCATGGCGTCGATCACCTGGCCGCGCAGCATGATGTTCTTGTGCAGGCGGTCGCGGCGCAGGTCGAGGAAGCGGTATTTCAGCCGCGTCTCTTCCGGATAATCCTGGTCGCCGAACACCGGCAGCGGCAATTCGGCCGAGGGCCCGAGCACTTCGATGGCCGTGACATAGACCTCCACCAGACCGGTCGGCATGTCCTTGTTCTCGGTCCCGGCCGGGCGTGCACGCACGGAGCCGTCGATCCGCACGACCCACTCCGAGCGCAGCTTCTCAGCCGCCGGAAAGGCTGGGGAATCCGGGTCCACGACGCATTGCGTCAGGCCGTAATGATCGCGCAGGTCAATGAAGAGCACACCGCCATGGTCGCGGATGCGATGGCACCAGCCCGAGAGCCGAATTTTCTGTCCGGCATCGGTGTCACGGATCTGGCCACAGGTATGCGTGCGATAGGGATGCATCGGAACTCTCAAGGTACAGGTGTGCAATTCAGGCGCGAAAAGCACATGGGGACTGGCCTTTGTCAAGAATGCGGCAACCGAACGCTTCAGGCTTCGGCTCCACCGCGCGAGGCAGTGACTACGAGGATCTTCGCCTGCGGCGGGAACGCCTCTCGCCTCGCAGGGATTTTCCCGGTATAGCCAGAAAACATGAGCCTTATTACTTCAACCGAGTCGCTTGCGGAGACGTGCCAGCGGCTCGCTCAGCACCCCTTCGTGACCGTCGACACGGAATTTCTCCGTGAAACGACCTTTTGGCCCCGCCTCTGCGTGGTCCAGCTCGCCTCGGACGACGAGGCCGTGGCCGTGGACGCGATGGCCGAGGGAATAGACCTCACTCCGCTCTTCGAGCTGATGGCAAATCCCAACGTGGTCAAGGTGTTCCACGCTGCGCGGCAGGACCTCGAAATCGTCTGGCACCTCGCCAAGATGATCCCGGCGCCCCTGTTCGACACGCAGGTTGCCGCCATGGTCTGCGGCTATGGCGATCAGGTCGCCTATGGCGAACTCGCCCAATCCATCTGCAAGGTGACGCTCGACAAATCATCGCGCTTCACCGACTGGTCGCGCCGCCCGCTTTCGGACGCGCAGATCACCTATGCGCTGGCCGACGTCACCTATCTGCGCGACATCTACCGCGCTCTCGTGGCGAAGCTCGAAAACAGCGGCCGCATTGCCTGGCTCGGCGACGAAATGAAGACCCTCTGTTCGCCCGGCACCTACGAGCAGCACCCGGAAAACGCCTGGGAGCGCTTCCGCCACCGCGCCCGCAAGCCGCGCGATCTTGCCGTCCTGATGGATCTCTGCGCCTGGCGCGAGCGCGAGGCCCAGAGCAAGGACGTGCCGCGTTCGCGCATCCTGAAGGATGACATTCTCATCGAAATCGCGCTGGCAGCGCCCCGTACGGCCGAGGCGCTCGGCAATCTGCGCGCCTTCCCGCGCGGCATGGAACGCTCACGCTCGGGAGCGGACATTCTGGTCGCCATCGAACGCGGGCTCGAGCGCGACCCCAAGGGCCTGCCGCGCATCGAACGTGAACGCCGCTCCAATGGCGGTGGCGCAACGGTCGAGTTGCTCAAGGTCCTGCTGCGTCAGGTCAGTGAGCGGCACGGAGTCGCTGCCAAGATGATCGCGACGGTCGAGGATCTTGAGGCCATTGCATCCGACGACCGCGCCAAAGTCGCCGCGCTCTCGGGGTGGAGAGGCGAACTCTTCGGCGCCAAGGCACTCGAACTGAAGCACGGGCGGCTGGCCCTGACGGTCGAGAACAACAAGGTCGTCACGCTGGAATGGCAGGACGCCCCACAGGTGGCCGAGTAAGGACGATCGCTCGCCTGCCCTTCTCCCGTTGGGAGAAGGTGGCCGCGCGAGCGGCCGGATGAGGGGTTACAGACCCTCAGGACAAAGATCGTAACCCCTCATCAGTCGGCTCCGCGACAGCTTCTCCCACCGGGAGAAGCGGGGTGCGTTGTCCTCAAACCAGCTTGCGGACAGAAGCCTCACGCCCGATCAGCCGGGACAGCTGTTTCATCCGGCTATTCACCCGCTCGTTGGCGAGATCGGCAAGCCTCGCCGGCAGCGTCAACACCAGCTTGTCCTTCTCGCAAAGCAACGACGCGCGGGGAAGCACGCCGGGCATCGCCGCCGAGATCACATAGGCGAGCCGCATCGTCGCGCCCAGGATATGCGCGCGGTCCAGCATCCGGGGGGAGGCAAGCGTGCGGATCTGCGGGCTCACGTCCTCATCCGGCCCGATATGCCGGTAGGACGCAGCGAGCGCCAGGAAGGCCCGGCCGGGATGGTCAATCCCGATGAAGGCCGCATGGGCGATGATGTTCAGCGATTGCTCGCCCCGATAATCGGGATGCGCGCGCCAGCCAATATCCGTCAGCAGGCAGGCCGCATGCCGCAGCCGCTTCTCGTCGGCCGTCTCTTCAATATGCGTCGAGCGGACGAAGGCATCCGTCCAGTCGCACAATTCCTCGCCGTGCACGGGCGCGCGCGACCGCAGCACATTCAGCTCGCGCGCGGCCGTCAGCAGGGGATCGAGCCTGCGTTCTTCCGCATCGAGCCGCTCGAACAGCAGCCCCTCGCGAACGCCGAGCGCCGACACCACGATCTCCTTGGGCTTGGCTTGACGGATGATCTCGTCCAGCACCACCGCGCCATAGGCGAGCAGAGGCCGCCGCGCCGAAGGCACCGAGCCGATGGAGTTCAGCGTATCGGCATGAACGCGCTCGACGAGAGCCGCGAAATCCGCCGCATCACGGGCCGGGATAACGTAATTATGCATGACGTTCAGCGGGTAGTTCCGCTGCCGCATGTGCAGCCGAGCCAATGCGCGCCATGTGCCGCCGATGGCGTAGAAGGTGCGGCCTTCAAGCTTTTTCAGTGGCTTGGCGCCCTCAAGCGCGTCGCGCACGATCTTCACGGCCTTCTTGGGCGAGCGATCCGACACGTCCATCAGTGACAGGCCGCCCAGCCGCAAGGTCACGCCCTCGCCGAGCTTCGAACCCTTGACGTCGTTGAGTTCCAGCGAGCCGCCCCCAAGATCGCCGGCGACCCCATCCGGCTTCCAGAAACCGGAGACGATGCCGAGCGCCGAAAGCTCTGCTTCGCGACGCCCCGACAGAAGCTCGATGGGCGCGCCTATTGCCTGCGCCGCGGCGTCCAGAAAGTCCGGCCCGTTGGACGCGTCGCGCGCAGCCGCCGTTGCCAGAACGTAGATATCGCTGATGTCCATCGCCTCGCACAGCACGCGAAAGCGCCGCAAGGCCGCAAGGGCACGGTCCACGCCCTCCTGCGGAAGGCGCCCCGTCGTGGCGACGCCGCGCCCGAGGCCGCAAAGCACCTTGTCGTTGAAGATCGGAGTCGGCGAACGCGACAACCCCTCATAGGCGACGAGGCGAACAGAGTTGGAGCCGATATCGACGATGGCGATGGGCGAGAGGGCGACGAGCCTCCCCGGCGCGTCGTTTCTGGCGAGAATCATTTCGTGGACATCATGAAAATCAGCGGTTCTCCAGACGCTTGAAGAGCGTCTTGGGGCTGGAATCCTTCAGGGACTTGCCCCGGCCTGAGAGGCTCGGGTTGGTCATGAAGTACGAATGGGCGTTGAAATGTTCCTCGCCCTTGGCCGGGACTATGCGCTCGCTCGAACCGTCGGGCAAGACCCGGTAGCTCTGCTGATTATCGATGAGATTGGCAACCATGATCTGGTCCAGAACCTGGTCGTGCACAGTCGGATTCAGGATCGGAAGCATCACCTCGACCCGGCGGTCGAGGTTGCGCTGCATGAGATCCGCCGAAGAAATATAGACATGCGCCTTGGAGTGCGGCAGGCCGAACCCGCCGCCGAACGCGTAGATGCGCGCATGCTCCAGAAAGCGGCCGACGATCGACTTGACCCGAATGTTTTCCGACAAGCCCGGGACACCGGGCCGCAGGCAGCAAATACCGCGGATCACGAGGTCGATGCTCACGCCCGCCTGGCTGGCGGCATAAAAGGCGTCGATGATTTCAGGATCGACCAGCGCATTGCATTTGGCCCAGATCGCCGCTGGCTTCCCTGCTTTCGCAAAGCCGATTTCCTCTTCGACATGCGCCAGAAGCCGCTTCTTAAGCGTCAGCGGCGAGACCGACATGCGCTCGAGGCCCACGGGCTCGGCATAGCCGGTGATGAAATTGAAGATGCGCGACACGTCGCGTCCGATGACCGGATCCGCCGTGAAGAAGGACACGTCCGTGTAGATGCGTGCCGTGAAGGGGTGGTAATTGCCCGTGCCGACATGGCAATAGCTCGTCAGGGACCCGCCCTCGCGGCGCACTACCATCGACAGTTTCGCGTGGGTCTTGAGTTCGATGAAGCCGAACACGACCTGCGCGCCTGCGCGTTCGAGATCGCGCGCCCAGCGAATGTTGGCCTCCTCGTCGAAACGCGCTTTCAGCTCGACGAGCGCGGTTACCGACTTGCCAGCCTCCGCCGCCTCGATGAGGGCGCGCACGATGGGGCTGTCCGAGGAGGTGCGATATAGCGTCTGCTTGATGGCCACGACGTTGGGATCGCGCGCCGCCTGATTAAGGAATTGCACCACCACGTCGAAGGATTCGTAGGGGTGGTGAACGACGAGATCCTTCGCCTTGATGGCCGCGAAACAATCGCCGCCATTGTCGCGGACGCGTTCGGGAAAGCGCGGATTATAAGGTTTGAACTTCAGGTCGGGCCGATCGATGCCGACGATCTCGGACAACTCGTTTAGCGCAAGCATGCCGTCGTGAACGAAGATTTCGTCCGAACCGGCATCCATCTCGTTGGCGACGAACTGCTGCAACGACTCTGGCGTATGCGAGTCGCATTCCAGGCGAATGACACGCCCGCGCCGCCGCCGCTTCAGGGCGCTCTCGAACAGCCGCACGAGATCTTCCGCCTCCTCCTCGACCTCAAGATCGCTGTCGCGGATGACGCGAAAAAGTCCCTGCCCCTTGACGGCATAGCCGGGAAACAGCCGCTTCGTCTGCATGACGATCAGCGTTTCCAGCGCAACGAATCGCGCGCAGCCTGGGTGGAACACTTCCGGCAGCCGCACGAAACGCTCGACCTTCGTCGGCAGGCGCACCAGCGCGTTCAGGCGACGCCCGTCGTTGGCGCGGAGCAATTCGAAGGCGACGCTGAACCCGAGGTTCGGGATGAACGGAAACGGATGCGCCGGATCGATGGCCAGCGGCGTCAGGATCGGAAAGATGTGCAGAAGAAAATGATCGTCGAGCCAAGCCAGTTCGGCCTCGGTCAGGTCCGACCGATCCACGATCTCAATCGCGACCTTGCGCAGATCGGCGCGCAACCCGTGCCAGCGGGCCTGCTGCTCTGCGCTCAGCACCTTGACGCGGTCGCGGATGCGCGCCAGTTGCTCGGCCGGGCCCAGACCATCCTCGGAGGGGGCGGTCACGCCCGAGCGCACCTGCCCACGCAGGCCCGCGACGCGGACCATGAAGAACTCGTCGAGATTGCTCGCCGAAATCGACAGGAAGCGCAGCTGCTCCAGCAGCGGATGGTTCTTGTTCGAGGCTTCGAGAAGAACGCGACGATTGAATTCGAGCCATGACAGCTCGCGATTGATGAACCGGTCCGTGGAGGAAAGCGCCATCTCTGGCTGAAGAAGAGGCGATTCGGATGCCGCGGCCTCCGCCACCTTGACCAGAATTGCCGTTTCGATTGCCTGACGGGCCACTTTCTTCTCCTGGACGCGAATGCGCACTCACGCTGCAGTTTGCATGCGACAATATCATGACAAAGCTTAATGGATGACGAGGCTGAAGGTTCAGCCTTCGACCCGCTGCCCGTCGTCTTAAGCTGCGCTTTCCAGTTGCCTCAGGACATCTGCGGCCATCGGCCGGGTGATCGGACGGCTCTGGGACAGAGCCTCCCTGTCGAGGGCCTCGACCACGATCCGCGCGGCATCGAGAGAACGTTCGATGCGCAAGGCCAGATATTCCACCACCGATGTGTCCACGACGAGCTGGCGGTCCACGAAGAGCTTGACGAGGACGGCACGGACGAGGGCGTCATCGGGCTCGCCGATCTCGACGGCGGGCGCGAGCCGCAGCCGGGAAAGAAGATCGCGCGTCGCCAGTCCCCATGTGTCGGGCCATTGCCGCGCAGTCAGCACGAGGAACGTGTTGGACACGCGCACAAGATTGAGCAGGTGAAACATCTCCGTCTCGACCTGCGGGGCGCTGTCTGCGTCTTCGAGCAAGATCGCAGGGGCGCGCACGATATTCGGCAGGTCTGCCAACGGCAGGGCCGACGCACTGAGGACGCGAGCCTGCGTTCGCGCGGCCCAGATAGCCGCCAGATGACTTTTACCCGCACCCGTCGGGCCGAGCAGCAGCAGGACGCGGTCGGGCCAGGCGGGCCAGTTCTCGAAGGTCTCCCACGCCTGCCCGTTGGACGGCGAAACGAGGAAATCCTCGCGTCCGAAACGCGGTTCGACCGGCAGGTCCAGGGTGAGCTGACGCGTGTCCTTTTTCATCCCGAATCCCGTTCGATCCCGACCGGCGGCGACAATACCCGCTGTGCCGAGTGGCCGAGATAGAGGGGGCTCGACAGATAATTGCGCAAACCGAAGCGCATCACGACACCGACAGCCGCGGCGATAGGCACCGCCAGGATCAGCCCCGTGAAGCCGAACAGCGACCCGAAGCCGAGCAGAGCCAGCATCAACCAGACCGGATGCAGCCCGACCGAGGCGCCCACTAGCTTGGGCGTGAGAATATTGCCTTCCAGAAACTGCCCTGTCCCGATCACCGCGAGAACCTTGCCAAGCAGCCAGAGGTCCGGCCAGCCCTGCACGATGGCGACGCCGGCCGAAAGCACAAGAGCGGTCAGGGAGCCCACATAGGGGATGAAGCTGAGGATACCGGCCGAAATGCCAATGAGCAGGCCGAAATTGAGCCCGATCATCGTCAGCCCCAAGCCGTACCAGAGCCCGAGGAAGAGGCAGACCAGCGATTGCCCGCGCAGAAAGCCGGAAAGCGCCCGGTCGATTTCGCGGGCGAGTTCGCGCACGGTTTCGCGGTGATCGAGCGGCACCCAGCTGTCCACCGTGCGCACCATCTTGTCCCAGTCGAGCAGGATATAGAAGGCAACGACGGGTGTGATGACGAGCAGCGAAAAAAGGCCGATCAGCGCCTGCCCGCCCGACCAGAGCGAACGCAGGAACCCACCGATCCATTTCGTGCCCTCGGTCACGAGATCGGTGACAGAGCCCTGGAGGTCGCTGGCCGTGAGATCGTGGCCGAGCCCGAACTTTTCGGCCAGTGGCCCGGTGACGCGCGACAGCAGGCTGCCTCCCTCCTCGGACAAGAGCGTGCGCAAACGCGAAACGTAATTGGGCAGGCTGTCCAGGAATTCGCCGACCTGATGGCCTAGGATCGGCAAGAGGATGACGAGGCTCAACACGAAGACGAGCACGAAGACCACGAGAATCATCAGCGTCGCACCAAACCTGCTCAGGCCCATGCGCTGCAGGCGGTCTGCGACGGGATCTAGTAGGTAGCCCAACGCCAATGCCGCGGCGAAGGGCAGCAGGATGCCGCTGAGCAGCCAGAGCAGAAGAACCAGCGCACCCAGCCCGCCGATCCAGAATCCGAGTTTGGCTTCGATGCGCATCTGTGAAGGGTCCGTTCGCTCAGGCGCTCATGTGCCTGTACCATTGCGCCAGATAGGCTGCCCCGGAGACGACCGTCAATGCCGCGACGATCACGACGGCAAAGCCGAACCACATGCCAAGGCTCCAGCCAAAAGCCTTGGCTGCGAGCACCAGTCCCGCAAAGGCGATCTGCGCTGTCGTGTTGAGCTTGGAGATGAGCAGCGGCTTGATTTCCACAGGCCTGTGCATGACCCAGGACACGACGACCGCTCCCATGATCATGATGTCGCGCGACACGACGATGATGGCGATCGAGGCGGGCACGACGCCCACCACGGCGAGCGCAACGTAGATCGAGATCAACAGCGCCTTGTCGGCCAGGGCATCGAGATAGGCTCCGAGTTCGCTCTGCAGATGGTAAGTCCGGGCGAGAAATCCGTCGATACCGTCCGAGACGCCCGCCAGGAGAAACGCGATCAGCGCGCTCATCCAGGCTTGGTCGGCGATCATCACGATCGTCAGCGGCACGAGCACGAGCCTGCCGAGCGTGATCAGGTTGGGCAGGCTGGCGAAGAGGCGTGAGGTGGTCATGATGACCCAAGGATAGCATGAGCCGCGCGGCAATCCAGCGTGGCAATGGCCTGCTCCGCCCTTGCATCAGGCCGCGCATCGGGTTACGCCCCGCCGACGAGGATTTTCATGACGCAGAAGCCCACAGCAGGTTCCCCCGAGACAGGTCTCACCTACGCGCAGGCGGGTGTCGATATCGACGCCGGCAATGCCATGGTCGACCAGATCAAGCCCCTTGTCCGCTCGACGCGCCGTCCGGGCGCCGATGCGGAGATCGGCGGCTTCGGCGGCCTGTTCGATCTGAAGGCCGCCGGCTTCAAGGATCCCATCCTTGTGGCCGCGAACGACGGCGTCGGCACGAAGGTCAAGATCGCCATCGAGAGCGGCATCCACGACACGGTCGGGATCGATCTCGTCGCCATGTGCGTCAACGATCTCATCGTCCAGGGCGCGGAGCCGCTGTTTTTCCTCGACTATTACGCGACCGGCAAGCTCGATCCCGCAGCAGGAGCAGCCATCGTCAAGGGCATCGCCACGGGCTGCCTTCAGGCCGGCTGCGCCCTGATCGGCGGCGAGACGGCGGAAATGCCGGGCCTCTACGCGGGCAAGGACTACGATCTGGCCGGCTTCGCGGTCGGCGCCGCCGAACGTGGCCGCCTCCTGCCTGCGGGCGACCTGACGCCGGGCGACATCGTACTTGGCCTGCCCTCCTCGGGCGTCCACTCCAACGGCTTCTCGCTCGTGCGACGCATCGTCGAGCGCACTGGTCTTGCCTGGACCGACGCCGCGCCGTTCGATCCCGCACGCCCGCTGAGCGAAGCGCTGCTCACCCCGACTAGAATCTATGTGAAGCCCCTGCTCGAAGTGTTGCGCACGACGAGCGGCCTTAAGGCGCTCGCCCATATCACCGGCGGCGGCTTTCCGGACAACATCCCCCGCGTCCTGCCCGACGGCATCGGCGTGACCCTCGACCTCGCGACCGTGCCGGTCCTGCCGGTGTTCCAGTGGCTTGCCCGCGAAGGCAATGTCGCGCCGGAGGAGATGCTACGCACCTTCAACTGCGGCATCGGCATGATCGCCGTCGTCGCCGCCGACAAGGTGGTCGAGGTCGAGGCCGCGCTGCGGACGGCAGGCGAAGCGCCTGTGCGTCTGGGCGAAGTCATGCGCACGGAAAAGGGCGAGCCGCAGGTCCGCTACACCGGACGCCTCGGCCTGTGAGCGCGCTGACCGCACGCCCGGTCCATCGTATGCGCACCGCGATCCTGATATCCGGGCGCGGCTCGAACATGCATTCGCTGATCGCTGCCAGCCGCGCGCCGGACTTCCCGGCCGAAATCGCGCTGGTGCTGTCGAACAAATCGGACGCGCCCGGCCTCCCCGCCGCAAAAGCCGCCGGCATCGCGACCGCCGCCGTCGATCACAAGATTCATGCCGGGCGCGAGGACTTCGAGCGCTCCATGCAGGCCATGCTGGAGATCCACCGCATCGAGGCGATCTGCCTTGCCGGCTTCATGCGCTTGCTGACGCCGTGGTTCGTCGGGCAGTGGGCGGGGCGGATGATCAACATTCACCCGGCGCTCCTGCCGTCCTATCGCGGCCTCCACACGCACGAGCGCGCGCTCGCAGATGGCGTGAAGATCCACGGCTGCACGGTGCATTTCGTTGTGCCGGAGATGGACGCCGGCCCCGTCATCGCACAGGCCGCCGTGCCCGTGACCGACATGGACACGCCCGACACGCTCGCCGCGCGCGTGCTGGCGCAGGAGCATGTGATCTATCCGATGGCGCTGCGTCTGCTCGGCAGCGGAGCCATCCGCATCGAGGGAAATCGCGTCTTCACCGGCAGCGCGGAGGACGGCCGCGTTCTGGTCGTCCCCCCGCCGGTCTGAACGTTTTAGCCCGCGACCTTGCAGGTCTGGAGCGCGTTCTGCGCCTTCGGGCGTGCGCTCGGCGAGAAGCCGCCAGTGGCGCGCAATTCATCGATTTCGCCCGACGACATGGCCTTCATCACCGAACCCGAGTAGCAGCCGCACCGCGTGACTGCGGCCGACTTAAGCGGCTCGGGCTTCTGGGTCATGTGGGTGACGCAGGCATCTAGCATCCGGCGGCGCAACTGGTCGTCCGTCATGCTGCGCGTGTCGATGCTGCGCGCCCCCGGGCCAGCCTCGGACGGCGGCCGCGCGCCGGCGAATGCGCCGCTCGCGAGCGTCACGAAAAGAGTGCCCAGTATTAAGCCCTTGAGAAGTGGTTGCACGCGTCGTTCTCCGCATCTGGGGTTTCCGGGAGGAAACCGAATCCGTCGAGCACATGATGCCCGCGCAAAGCTTGGAGGCAAGCCTTGCGTTGCGATACGCCCGTAATAGCACGCAAAAAGCCTCAGAGCCGCCGCAGCCAGACGCGGTTGTCGTGGAAGGCCGCGCCGCCGAACGGTGCTGGACTATCCGCCCCCGTCAGCATGTTGATGCCCCTGCCCTCCTCGAAGGAGGCATTCGGCCATATCCCTTCGGAGATCAGCACGCCACGCTGCACGCCCTCGAAAACCTTGGCGTGGAGCGTGACTTCGCCCCGCTCATTGCCAAGGCGCACGCGATCTCCCTCGGAAATCCCGCGCTCCGCTGCATCTGCCGGGTGGACGAGCACTTCCGGGCGGCCCTCACGCTTCCGGGCGCTCGGGGTCTCGTTGAAAGTCGAGTTCAGAAACGAGCGCGCGGGGCTCGTCGCGAGCCGGAACGGATGCTCCTGCGTCGCCTCTTCGATGACTGCCCAATGGTCGGGGAACACTGGCATGTCGTACCAGGGCCCAGCAAGCCCGCCATCGCCCCTGGCGCTGGGCATTTTCGACCATTGCGGCTTGAAGCGGAACTTCCCATCGGGCCAGGCAAAGCCCTTGAGATAATGGGCGGTCTCGAAGTCCGGCTGCACGTCGATCCAATTCCGTGCCGCGAGTTCGTCGATCCCGCCCCAGCCGGATTCCTTCAGGATGGTGTCGGCCAACTCGCGCGGGCTCATCGAAAATCCCGGATGCTCCGCGCCTAGGGCTTCGGCGATGGCCGAGATGACCTCGTGATTGGAGCGGCATTCGCCGGGCGCATCGATCAGCTTGCCCGCGAATTCGAGATATTGGTGCCCGCCGCCCGAATAGATGTCGTCATGCTCGAGGAACATGGTCGCAGGCAGCACGATGTCCGCCATGGCAGCCGTTTCGGTCATGAACTGCTCGTGGACGACGGTGAACAGATCCTCGCGCGCAAATCCCGCGAGGACGCGGGCCTGCTCGGGCGCGACACTCACCGGGTTGGTGTTCTGGATCAGCATGGCCGTGACCGGCGGCCCGTCTTTCAGCGCGCGCGCGTCGCCCGTGAGAATGCGCCCGATGTGGCATTGATCGAGCGCTCGCACATTCGCATCGCGCAGTTCGTGCGCTTCATGGAATGGCTGCCGCCAATTGTAGATCGCGCCGTTGTTGTGGAATGCTCCGCCGCCCTCATGTTGCCAGGCGCCCGTCACCGCTGCGATGCAGGACGCTGCGTGCATATTCACGGCGCCATTGCGCTGGCGTGAAAAACCGTACCCGAGCCGGAAGAACGTGCGCTTCGTCTTGCCCACGAGATGGGCGAAGGCCTCGATCTCTTCAACCGCAAGTCCGGTAATCCCGGCAGCCCATTCCGGCCCGCGCGTTTGCAGATGCGCTTCCAGTTCGCGGGGTGCATCGGTGTAGCGTTCCAGATAGTCGCGGTCGGCGAGTCCGTCGCGAAACAGCACGTGCATGACCGCGCAGGCCAATGCCCCGTCGGTGCCCGGCCTCAGGCAGAGCGCGAGATCGGCCTGTTCCATGGTCGCATTGCGATAGATGTCGATGGCGACGATCTTCGCGCCACGGTTCTTTCGCGCCGCGATTGCATGGGTCATGACATTGACCTGAGTGGCGACCGCATTCGTGCCCCAGATGACGACACAATCGGACACCGCCATCTCGCGCGGATCGGGCCCGGCGAGCCGCCCCGTGCCCGCGATGAAACCCGGCCACGCAAGGGCGACGCAGATCGTGCCGTTGAAACGGGAGTATTTCTTCGCATGGGTGAGGCGATTGATGCCGTCGCGCATCACGCGACCCATGGTGCCGGCGTAATAATAGGGCCAGACAGTCTCCGCGCCGTACCGCTGCTCGGCCTCGCCGAAACGCTGCGCGATGGTGGCGATGGCCTCGTCCCAAGGGATGCGCGTGAACGCGCCCGAGCCCTTCGGGCCGCTGCGTTTCAGGGGATAGAGCAGCCGGTCGGGATGGTGGATCCGCTCGGAATAGCGCGCCACCTTTGCGCAAATCACGCCCGCCGTATAGCTCTGGTCCTTCGCGCCATGAATGCGCCCGATGGTCTTGCCATCGATCACCTCGACGTCGAGCGCGCAGGCCGACGGGCAATCGTGCGGGCAGACGGAGGGATGGCGGGAAATGCTGGTTTCTCGGCTCATTGCGTGCGTTCCAAGGGTGCGCCGCCGATGATGCGTGGGCGGACACGCAGCCGCAATGAAAACTGTCGCGGCTCGCACGATCCTTCTCCCAAAGGGAGAAGGTGGCCGTGAAACGGCCGGATGAGGGGTTTCGGCCTCTCAGAACAGAGATCGTAACCCCTCTTCAGCCGGCTCCGCCGACCGCTTCTCCCAAAGGGAGAGGCGGGGCGGCGTTGCTTGCAAGCGGGATCCTTAAATCAGCCGACGATCTCGTTGCCGGCGAACCACTGCGCGATTTCCTGCGCCGCGGTCTCGGGAGCATCCGAACCGTGAACCGAATTTTCGCCCATCGACAGCGCGAAATCCTTGCGAATCGTGCCGGCATCGGCCTTCTCGGGGTTCGTGGCGCCCATGACTTCGCGATATTTCAGGATGGCGTTCTCGCCTTCCAGAACCTGCACGACGACGGGCGAGGCGATCATCTGCTCGACGAGTTCGCCGTAGAAGGGCCGGTCCTTGTGGACGCCGTAGAAAATCTCGGCCTGTCCGCGCGTCATCTGAACGCGCTTCTGGGCGACGATGCGCAGGCCGGCGGCCTCGATCTTCGCATTGATGGCGCCGGTCAGGTTGCGGCGGGTCGCGTCGGGCTTGAGGATGGAGAAGGTGCGTTCGAGCGCCATGAGCGTGCAATCCTGATGGTCTTGAGAATGGGTGGGCGGCTTATACCGGTGACCGGCCCGCACCGCAACATGGCCGCCGCCACGTCGGCCCCAACGAAAAAGGGCGGCCACGAGGGCCGCCCTGTCCTCGCCGCCTCAGGCGAGGTCGAAACGATCGAGGTTCATCACCTTGGTCCATGCCGCCACGAAGTCGCGGACGAACTTCTCCTGCGAGTCAGCGCAGGCATAGACTTCGGCCAGCGCACGAAGTTGCGAATTCGACCCGAAGACGAGATCGACACGCGTGGCGGTCCACTTGAGCTCGCCGCTCGTGCGGTCGCGCCCCTCGAAGACAGCAGGCGCGAGATCGTTGAGCTTCCAGGCCGTGCGCATGTCGAGCAGGTTCACGAAGAAGTCGGTGGTCAGGACTTCCGGTCGCTTCGTGAAGACGCCATGGGGAGTTGCGTCCGCATTGGCGTTCAGCACACGCAGGCCACCGACGAGCACGGTCACTTCCGGTGCTGTCAGCGTCAGCAGCTGCGCGCGGTCGATCAGAAGCTCCTCTGCGGCAACGGCGGATGCGCCGCGCTGATAGTTTCGGAACCCGTCCATGACCGGTTCGAGCACCGCGAAGGACTCGACGTCCGTATCCTCCTGCGAGGCATCCGTGCGGCCCGGTGTGAAGGGCACCGTCACGTCGTATCCAGCCGCCATGGCGGCCTTCTCGACCGCGGCGCCACCAGCCAGCACGATCAGGTCGGCCAAGGACACTTTCTTGCCGCCGGACTGCGCCCCGTTGAACTCGGCCTGTATCTTCTCCAGGGCCAGCAAGACCTTCGCCAGTTCCGCCGGCTGGTTGACCTCCCAGTCCTTCTGCGGTGCAAGGCGGATGCGGGCGCCATTGGCGCCGCCGCGCTTGTCGGAGCCGCGGAAGGTCGAGGCCGAGGCCCAGGCCGCCGACACGAGCTGCGCGACCGATAGCCCGGCGGAGAGGATCTTCGCCTTCAGCGCATCGATCTCCTGGGCACTGACCAACTCGTGATCCACTGGCGGGACGGGATCCTGCCAGATCAGCTTTTCAGCCGGGACGAGCGGGCCGAGATAACGGGCGCGCGGCCCCATGTCACGATGTGTCAGCTTGTACCAGGCCCGTGCAAAGGCATCCGCGAATTCCTGCGGATTCTGGTGATAGTGCTTCGAGATCTTCGCATAGGCAGGATCGACCTTCAGGGCGAGATCGGTCGTCGCCATCATCGGGGCGTGCCGCTTGGTCGGATCATGCGCGTCGGGAACCGTATTGGCCCCTGAAGCGTCCTTCGGCGTCCACTGGAAGGCGCCAGCGGGGCTCCTGGTCAGCTCCCAGTCAAAGTTGAACAGGTTGTCGAAGTAGTTGTTGTCCCACTTGATGGGGTTCATCGTCCATGCGCCCTCCAGCCCGCTGCTGATGGTGTGCACGCCCGAGCCGCTGCCATAGGTGCTGAGCCAGCCGAGGCCCTGCGCCTCAAGCGCCGCACCCTCCGGCTGGTCGCCGACATAGGGACCGGGATCGGCCGCGCCATGGCACTTGCCGAACGTATGGCCGCCCGCGATGAGCGCCACCGTCTCTTCGTCGTTCATCGCCATGCGGGCGAAGGTTTCGCGGATGTCGACTGCCGAGGCCGCGGGATCGGGCTTGCCGTTGGGGCCCTCCGGATTCACGTAGATCAGGCCCATTTGCACGGCTGCCAGGGGCGACTCGAGCTCGCGGTCTCCAGTGTAGCGTTTGTCGTCGAGCCAGACGTCCTCACGGCCCCAGTAGACGTCGTCCTCCGGTTCCCAGACGTCGACGCGGCCGCCACCGAAGCCGAAGGTCTTGAACCCCATGGAGTCGAGCGCGACATTGCCCGTGAGGACCATCAGGTCGGCCCAGGAGATCTTGCGGCCGTATTTCTGCTTGATCGGCCAGAGCAGCCGGCGCGCCTTGTCAAGATTGACGTTATCCGGCCAGCTGTTCAGCGGCGCAAAACGCTGCGTGCCCGACCCCGCTCCACCGCGGCCGTCGCCAGTGCGATAGGTCCCCGCGCTATGCCAGGCCATGCGGATGAAGAACGGGCCGTAATGCCCGTAGTCGGCCGGCCACCAGTCCTGCGAATCGGTCATCAGCGCGTGCAGATCCTTGATCACCGCGTCGAGATCTAGGCTCGCGAACTCCTTCGCATAGTCGAAGGCCTCGCCCATTGGATTGGACTGCGGCGTGTGCTGGTTCAAGATGTGAAGGTTCAGAAGGTTCGGCCACCAGTCGCGATTGACGCGGGCCAAACGGGTCGTGTGCCCCGTGGCGCCATGCGCGACGGGGCATTTGCCGGTCGTATCCGAGGTGGTTTCCTTGGTCATGCTCGTCTCCTCCGCAAACCTTAAGCGTACTCTAGTCCTCAGGACGCATCGGACAAATCGATTGTTTCTGTCGGTTTGATCGGCTTGCGCTGTGAACTGCGAACGGCAATCCTGGCTCATTTGGCGGCAACGGGCAGACGCCCCTGCCCCGACTGGCGTAACCGTGCGGCCTGCCGTCGCTGCGGGCGCACAACGCTTGCCATCTTGCGCCGCACGCGCGACAAGCCCCTATGATCCATATCAACGACCTTACCTATCGCCTCGGCCCGCGCATGCTGTTCGACAAGGCCACCGTTGCCGTCCCGGGCTCGGCCCGCGTCGGCTTCGTCGGCCGCAACGGCGCCGGCAAGACCACGCTGTTCCGCATGATCGCAGGCGAGCTCGCGCCGGAGGACGGCGGCGTCAACCTGCCCCGTCAGATCAAGCTCGGCCGCGTGGAGCAGGAAGCCCCCGGCGGGCCCGGAACCCTGATCGATTTCGTACTGGAGGCCGATCTCGAGCGCGCCGCGCTCATGAAAGAGGCTGATACCGCGACCGACCCGCATCGCATCGCCGAAATTCACCTGCGCCTCGTCGACATCGACGCCCATTCAGCGCCCGCGCGCGCCGGCGGCATCCTTTCGGGCCTCGGCTTCGACCATGCCGCGCAGAACCGCTCGCTATCGGAATTCTCGGGCGGCTGGCGCATGCGCGTGGCGCTCGCCGCCGTGCTCTTCTCGAATCCCGACCTGCTGCTGCTCGACGAGCCGACCAACTATCTCGATCTCGAAGGCACCCTCTGGCTGATCGAATATCTGGCGTCCTACCCCGCGACCATCGTGGTCATCAGCCATGATCGCGACCTGCTGGACGCCGTTTGCGATCACATCCTGCACCTCGACAACGCCAAGCTGACCCTCTGGAAGGGTAATTACACGAGTTTCGAACGCCAGCGCCGGGAGGCTCAGGCCATCCTGCTCAAGCACAAGAAGAAGCAGGACGATCACCGCAAGCACTTGCAGGCCTTCGTCGACCGCTTCCGCGCCCAGGCCACCAAGGCCCGGCAGGCGCAGTCACGGCTGAAGGTTCTCGCCAAGATGGAGCCGATCTCGGCGATGGTGGACCAGGACGTGATGCCCTTCCACATCCCCTCTCCCGCCAAGCCGCTCTCCCCGCCGATCATCGCTATGGATGGCGTCAGCACCGGCTATGACGACAAGACAATCCTGAGCCGCCTGTCACTGAACATCTCCAACGACGACCGCATCGGCCTGCTCGGCTCGAACGGCAACGGCAAGTCCACCTTCGCGAAACTCGTGGGCGGACGGCTCGATGTCATGACCGGCACGCTCCGCCGCTCATCGAAGCTCACGGTCGGATTTTTCGCGCAACATCAGATCGACGATCTCGATCCCAAGGGTACGCCCTATTCGCATGTCGCCCCGCTCATGCGGGACGCGACCGAGGCCAAGATCCGCGCCCGCTGCGCGCAGATGGGCTTCGCCAACGTGAAGTCGGAAACCCGCGTCACGGAATTGTCGGGCGGAGAAAAAGCCCGTTTGCTGATGGGTCTTGCGACGTTCGCCGGCCCGCACCTGCTGATCATGGACGAGCCGACCAACCATCTCGACATCGACAGCCGCGCGGCTCTCATCGAAGCCATCAACGAGTACCAGGGCGCCGTGATCCTCGTTTCGCATGATCGTTATCTGCTCGAAGCCTGCGCGGACCGGCTCTGGCTCGTCGCCGATGGAACGGTGACGGATTTCGACGGCGACATGAACGATTATCGCCGCTTCGTGCTCGAGGGCGCCAACAGCGAGCGCGCCTCGAAGCGCCGCGCCGAGAAGCAGGCCAAGCCCGACCGCAAGGTGGAGCCGGTACCGACAGAGTCCTCCCGGCCCGCCGGCCGCCCGGCGGCGGAAACGAAATCCGCGCGTCGCGAAGCCAAGAAGAAACTCGACGCGATCGACGAGAAGATGGCCAGTTTCCGCGACCTCATGGGCCGCATCGACAAGGCTCTGACAGCCCCCGACGCCTTCAAGCGCGACCCCGCCAAGGCTCAGCAACTCGCACAGCAGCGCCAGGATCTCGAACGCGCTCTCTCGCGCCTCGAAGAGGAATGGCTGATGCTGAGCGAAGAGACCGAAACCGCCTAAGGGCCAGAGCAGCGCCCCTGCTTCGCCCGGTAGACACCTTTACCCTCGACGAATTCAACTTGGGAAACGACGGCGCCGCGAGTCCCCTCCCCCTTGCGGAGAGGGGCTAGGGCCGGGGTCGCGCAAAGGTTGCGGATCTATCTGGGCCGCAGACACTTCCCGTCGGGCTGCGCGCCACCCTTGTTCCCTCCCGGCAAGGGGGAGGGATACGAGCGCTCTGTTCGAGCTAAAATTCCCCTATGCCCAGCTTTGCAAAGGTCTCCACTGAGAAGAGGATTTAGCGCCCTACTTCTTGGGGTCGATCGCATCCTTCAGCCGCCTGCCAATATCGTCCGGTGTGTTGGCGAAGAGCGTAATGACCTTCTCGATGTCCGCCGCCGGGGACGGATCGAGCTCGATCTTCTGACTGGCCGCGTCCTTCAGGAACACAGGATCGACAATCATCTTTTCAAACGCCGTGCGAATGGCGGCCATGCGGTCGGCAGGAACCTGCGGCGGTGCGACCACGGGACGGGCTGCAGACTTCTGCGCAAGGAACAGCTCCATCACCTTGCGGTCGGCGGGATCCTTCACATAGTCCATCGCCAAGGGCACGTCCGGCAGGTCCGGCAGCTTCTCGGTAGCCACCTGCAGCAGCACGCGCACCTTCTTGTCGCGAAGATAGTCGGGCTTGCGCGTCTTCACGTTCGACCACGACCAATCGCCCATGCCCTGAATTTCGCCGCGCTCCATAGCGAGCACCGCGTCCGTCGTTCCGGGATAGCCGGAGATGATCTTGAACTTCGTGCCAATCAACGCATTCAGCATGCGCGGCGTCGTCTCGGTGTCGATCGTCGGCCCCGTGCCGCCGACGACCATTTCCTGCTTCATCACATCCTCTATCGTCTTGAACGGGGTCGTGGCCCACGTCAGTACGACAGCTGTTTCTGACGACAGATTGCCGACCCAGTTGAATTTCGCGAGGTCGAATCGGACGCCCTGCGGATTGGTGAACTTGGAAGACAGAACCCCGCGCTGCATCAGCCCGATGACTGTGCCGTCCTTCGGCGCGATATTGTAGACGTTGTTGGCAGCCAGCAGGCTGCCCGCACCCGGCATGTTCTGGACGATCACGGTCGGGTGGCCGGGAATGAACCGCCCGAGATGGCGTGACATCAGGCGGGCTTGCGCGTCATAGCCACCGCCGGCGTCCGCGCCGACGATAACGGTCATCGTCTTGCCCGTGTAGAAGTCTTCCACAGCATTCGCGCGCGAAGCTATCGGAGACGCAACCGTGAGCAACGTCGCACATATCGCGAGCTTAACCGTCCAGTTTCGGTGCAAATTCTTCATAGATCGTGTCCTCCCAAAGGAAACCGCCGCTCTGAGACGACGCGCCACGCTGTCTCTACCGCGAAAGCCACCTGGAAGACAGCCGGCGAAGCTCGGAAACAAGCGTGAGCTTAGCCTTTCTTCTTTGGTGCGATACCGTTCGTATTATTGACCTGACATTGCACTCCATACGAGAGAATGTATCAGAATGTGACCAAAGCCGTCTTAGTATCGCAATGTTTGTCTCATTTTAGAGAAACGTTATGCCACACCTCATCACCAACAACGCGATCCTAACCCATCTCGGACCGGAGAACCGCGCACGCATGCGGCATCTCTTCCAGCCAATCAGCTTCTCTGCCGATGAGGTTCTCGTTATTCCCGGCAGGGCAATCGAGCAGGTCTATTTCATTGAGAAGGGTCTCGCTTCCGTCGTCTGCGAAGGCGACGGCCGCCAATCGGAGGTGGCGATGATCGGCCCGGAGGGCATGATCGGATATCCCGCTGTTCTCGGCTGCACTTCAACCCCTCAGAAAACAGTGATCCAGATTGCAGGCAGAGCACACAGGATCGCCGCGGCTGACCTTTGTCGCGAGGCCCGGCACAACAGTGAACTGCATCAGACTCTCATGTTCTTCGTCAACGACATCATGCTCCAGATTTCCGACGCCTGCTTCGCCAACGCCCAGCAAACCGTCGAGGTCCGGCTTGCGCGATGGCTCCTTATGGCCGCCGACAGGCTCGGGGCAGCGGACGTGCCGCTCACCCATGATCGGATCTCAGCCATGCTCGGATGCCGGCGCGCAGGCGTCACCATGAGCATGCACCTTCTGGAAGGCGAAAAAGCCATTCGGGCTACCCGAGGCAGGATCGTAATCCAGGACCGCGCGAAGCTGGAGCAGATCGCAGGCAGCGCCTACAAGAGGTCCGTGTCAAGCGCCTCGGAAAACGGCATGGCGAGCACGGTCTCCCCAGCGGCACATGTAATCTCGTAACTCATACCCATCCATTTACGCACGGACAGGCCGGATGTGCGAAGCATATCCCTCGCGTTCATGCGCGCGAGCACAAGCAAGTCGCCGACGTTCGCTTCCTCACCCTCGGCGTCGCTGAGTAGCAGTCCTTCGTCCCGAAGATTGAAAAAATAACGTGTCATTCGATTTTCTCGATGGGTTTGGGAGCCGACGATCGAATCAGGGGCTCTGTCTAGCTGAAGCGGACCTCGGCGTTAAGCAAAAAATGTGCTTTGTTCTGATTGCGTTACAGAACAATTGCACGCGCGGCAGTTAATACCCGGATCAACCCAAAAACACTCGCTACAGCGGGTGGCGCACGGGCGGTGGTCTACGCGCATACCCTCGACGTAGTTCCCTCGTGCGAGAGGGCAAAGTGAGATGCAGAATGCGATCGCGATCATCGGCGCGGGTGTAGCGGGCCTCGCGGCCGCACGACGGCTGCGTCAAAGGGGCGCGGCTGTGGTCCTCTTCGAAAAGAGCCGCGGCATCGGCGGACGAATGGCGACGCGGCGTGTCGGCGACCTTCAGTTCGATCACGGAGCGCAGTACTTCACGGCGAAGGGGCCGCGCTTCCAGGAAGCCGTCGCGGGTTGGGAAGCGTCGAGAAATGTCGCGCCCTGGTTCGGGCGCAGCTACGTCGGCACGCCCGGTATGACAGCCCCGGCCAGCGCGATGGCCGAAGGCCTGCCTGTCGTGACGGAGTGCCAGGTATCCAGCATCAGACGCAACGTCGACGGCTGGTCCGTCCTCGATGCAGACGGCGTCGTTCGGACGCCGGGACACGGCGGCTTTTCGGCTATCGTTCTCGCGGTCCCCTCGCCCCAGGCGGCACCGTTGGCGAATTCCGCGGGCGTCGCTTTCCCGGAAATCGAACGGGCACGCTATGCCCCATGCTGGGCGCTGATGCTGGCCTTCGCGACGCCGTTGGATCTGCCGGCGGATCGCATCAAGCCGGAAGACAGGGTCATCGGCTGGATCGCCCGGAACGCGAGCAAGCCGGGACGCGCGCAGGCCCAGGAAACCATCGTCGTTCACGCTACGCCCGAATGGTCACGCGCACATCTCGAAGAAGCACGTGAAGAGGTCGCGCGGAGGCTGCTGGCGCGATTTCAGACCGTGACCGGACAGACCCGCGCGCCGACGTTCGTGGCGGCGCATCGCTGGCGCTACGCGCTGGTCGAGGAACCAGCGGGAACACCGTTTGTCTGGGATGCCGCGTCGCGCCTGGGAGCCTGTGGAGACTGGTGCCTCGGCCCGCGCGTAGAAGCGGCGTTTGACAGCGGCGAGGCGCTGGCTGAAGCAGTCCTCACGCCTTCTTGAGGTATTCCGTCCGCAGCACCAGTCCCTTGACCTTCTCGGCATTGCATTCGATCTCGGCCGGATCGCCGGTGAGCCGGATATTTTTCACCAGGGTCCCGCGCTTCAGCGTCGTCGAGGTGCCCTTGACCTTGAGATCCTTGATCAGCGTGACGGAATCGCCGTCGTTGAGCGGCGTTCCGTTGCTGTCGCGTACGATGTCGGTCATGCCTGACTGTCCTTGCGGCTAGGATGATTGAAGCTATGGCTTGATATGTCAGCTGAAGCGGAACAGCGCCATTTAAAAAAGCATGCGCATTAGGCTTTCGGTGCGCGCATCCAACCCCCTTTCCGTGCGTTGGAGTACATTGAACACACGGGAGAGCAATGTGACTGACATGAATTCTATCAAGGAACACATGGACATTATCGGCGCCGACGGCGTCCACGTCGGAACCGTCGATCGGGTCGAAGGCAACCGCATCAAGCTCATGAAGAAAGACAGCGGAGACGGCGCTCACAAGGGCCATCACCACTATATCTCGAGCGGCCTCGTGGCGGAGATCGAAGGCAACAAGGTGCGACTGTCCGCCAATGCCGACGTCGCCATGACCTTCGAAGAGGAAGCCACGCCCGGCAAGGGCACGACGGCCTGAACGTCGAGCGGCACAAGTAAGTCTCGGCCGCGTAAGCGTGCGGCCGGGCCTATTCGTTGCGGCGATCAGATGCTGCCTGCACCGCTCCATCGCCCCTGCGTCACGCGCCGCAGCATCCGCGAGAGGTCCTCGATCGCATAGGGCTTCTGCAGCAGATCAAATCCATGCGTGCCCTTTTCCGCCAGCACTTCACTGTAGCCACTCGTCAGCACGACTGGCAGCTCGGGAAACCGCAGGCGAATTTGCTGCGCCAGTTCTACGCCGCTCGTGCCGGGCATGACCACGTCGGAAAACACCACGTCAAAAGATGCGCCCGCATCCAGTCGCTTCAGGGCGTCCTCTGCGGAGGAAGCCCAGACAGTCTCATATCCGAGATCGTGCAGGACCTGCGTCGAGAAATTACCTACATCGGCATTGTCTTCAACGACGAGGACGCGCCGACCGTGGCCGTGCTCCGCGAGTTCAGCCCCGCCCCTGTCCTCGGACCGCGGCGCCTCCGTCGCGTCGCGCTTCGACATCGGCAGATAAAGAGTGAACGTCGTACCGGCCCCGACATCCGTCTCGACGTCGACATCGCCGCCCGATTGCTTGACGAAGCCATAGACCTGCGAGAGGCCAAGCCCTGTGCCCTTGCCAACATCCTTCGTCGTGTAGAACGGCTCGAAGATCTGGACGAGCGCGTCGGCGGGAATGCCCGATCCTGTATCGGAAAGAGCAACGGACACGAAGTCCCCCACGCGGGCGTTCATGCCTCGAATGCTGGGAACCTGAACGACCGAGGCCACACGCACGGTCAGCGTGCCCTCACCGTTCATCGCGTCGCGCGCATTCACGGCCATATTGATGATGGCCGTCTCGAATTGACCGAGATCCGCCTCGATCAGGCACGGCTTGTCCGACATCTCCGTCCGGATCTCTATTCGCGCGCCGGCCATCGTCCGCATCATGTCGAGGATATCGGCAACATGCTCGACCACATCGAACACCTCCGGCTTGAGTGCCTGACGGCGCGCGAACGCGAGCAGTTGGCCTGTAAGTTTGGAAGCGCGATCCACGGTGTCGGCGATGGCGGTGATGTATCGCTCGCGACGATCTTCGGACAGGCCGGGCCTGCGCAACAGATCTGAGGACGAGCGGATGATCGTCAGCAGATTGTTGAAATCATGCGCGACACCGCCCGTGAGCTGACCCACTGCTTCCATCTTCTGGGCTTGCCGAAGGGCCTCCTCCGTCCTGCGCTGGTCGGTAATGTCGATGGCATCGGGCACAATTCCGATGACCGCGCCGGACGCATTCGTGATGGGCCGTATCGAAAAATCGAAAGTCCGCGTTTCGCCCAGTAGATTGACGTCGAACTCCGCGCGAAGCATCTGTCCCGAAGCCACCCGCGGGATCGCCGCCTTCATAATCTCCGGCAACCCGGGCGTCCCGGTGAACCATGGAGTGTCCCAGAGCGGCAGGCCCACAACGTCATAGAGCCGGGCCGAAATTCCCGCCAGCGAGGCGGGATTTGCATCGAGCAAAATCCCGTCGGGTGAAAGAAATCCCTGGAACTGATAGCTCGTCTCGAAAATGGAGCGCGTGCGCGCCTCCGACCTCTCAAGAGCGTCGGCATTGGCCATTGTATCGGTCACGTCGCGACCGTAGGCATAGACGAGATCCCCTTCGACCGATGTACGCCACGAAATCCAGCGCGGCGTCCCATCCTTGTGGGTGAAGCGATTTTGGAAGTCGGTCAGGTCGCTCGCCGCTGCGGCCTCGTCGAGGGCGCTCTGCGTCGCAACCGCATCCTCAGCCCAGACGAAGTCGAGGAAACTGCCCCCTATGAGCTCGTCTGGATCGCGCCCTAGAATGGTCTTCCACGCGGGATTGACGGCACGGAAAATACCATCCGCGCCCACCACGACAAGAAGGTCGCGCGAGTTCAGCCAGACACGATCGCGCTCGGCCGCAGTCTCGCTAACCTTCGCCTCGAGCTTCTGGTTGAGACGGACTTTCTCCGTTGTTTCCGTGCAGGCGCAATAGACGCCGGCAACGGCGCCGCTTTCGTCACGGACGGGCGAATAGGAAAAGGTGAACCACGTCTGCTCGTCATAACCGTAGCGGTTCATCACCAGAGGAAGATCTTCGCGGTAGACCGCATTCCCCGCCATGGTTTCGTCGACCAGGACACTGATCTCGGGCCAAATCTCCCTCCAGACGTCCTGGAAGCGACGACCGAGGGCCCATGGATGCTTTGCGCCCAAAATCTCAGCGTAGGAATCATTATAGAGCAACCCAAGCTCAGGCCCCCAGGCGACGAACATGGGGAACTTGGAGGCAAGGAGAAGCCCGACGACGCTCCGCAGCGATTGCGGCCAAAGGTGCGGCTGCTCCAGCGGCGATCCGGACCAGTCCAATGCACGCATCAAGGCACCGGTTTCCCCGCCATCGACCAGCAGGTCTGGCGCTGTGGCCCTGGTCGTGCCGTGCATCAAAACCCCTCCTGAAGAAAACATAGCGACACTCGGCCACCAGAGAGGGTGACAGGCTGTGCGATTGTCAATAACAGACAAAAAGGTGTCGGCGGGCTGAACGCCCCCCACTCCTGCGTGGCGATCCGATCCCCGCCGCCTTCATCCCTTGGATGTCAAAGCCATAGCTTACAGCAATGCTGCGACTGCAAAAAAAGTTCCGGAACTTTTCGGCCCCTCAGGCGCTCATTGAGCATGCCAATGAGCTATGATACGCGGGACTACATTCCCAATGGGGGCGTTCTCGTGTGGACTAAGTGCCTGTTTCTTGTTTTGGCGATACTCGCCCTCCCGGCAGCTCCCGCCACCGCGGCCGAGATCGACGCCGCGCATCGCGGGACCTGGACCGAAAGCGGCTTGTGTTCGGACGGCAGGAAGATTGTCGTTTCGAACCAGACTGTCAGTCTCGTCCAACCGGGCCAGATCCGTGTTCTGACGGACGGTGACGAATCCGTCTTCAAGGGCGAAACGGTGTTGAACGCGTCTCTTCCCGCCAAGAATCAGGAAGAGCCGGAGCTGGGTTTTTCAGCTCGCATGGTCGAGGCATCGGGCGGGGTCACGCTTGTGACCGATGGCACGGGAGCGGACAAGGCTTTCGCAGGTACCTTCAAGAAATGCACGTCCGACACGACGGTGGCCGCAGCCCAAACTCGCCGCTCGAAGACCCGCGCGGCCCTGCACGCGTCCACCTACAGGACCGCGATGGGCAAGCAGAAATCCGGACGCGCCCTGCCGCTGCAGACAGTGCTCGGCGGCCTTTACTAGCCGGGCAGCCCTCGCTCGTGACGCGTCGCACGGACGCAGATGATGACGGGAAATTCGTGGTCCGCGTGCAAAAGCTCGGTTTCTGTGAGTTCCTCGGCCGCCAGGCCGTGCAGAAACGCCGTCGCCGCAAGCACGTTGCCGTAGCAGGACACAGTCATGTCTTCAGGCGGGAAGAAATCTCTGAAGAGACGGCGCACTCCCGCGAGCGTGAAACCTAGATAGAATTTGCCGTCGCTCTCGCCGATCGCGGAGCGCGTGATGCCCGGCACGGTGACCAGAAGAACGCCGCCCGGCTTGAGGCTGTTACTGAGCGCGGCGAGGGCCGACCTGAGGTCGAACACGAATTGCAGGGTCTGCGTCAGCACAATGCAATCGAAGATCGCGGCGGGAAGAGCCTCCGGGTTGTTCAGATCCGCAATAATGGTGGCGCGAGCATTCGTCGCGTCCACGTCGAGCACGTCCCCACGGGTGACGCCAGTGCCGAACCGCTGCGTATAGCTGCCGTCTTTGACTTCGAGCACATGCCCGCGAATTGAGGACCGGTTGTCGGCGAGAAAGCGCTCGATATAGACCCTGTCGAGCGGAGTACCCCTGTCATATCCATAGAACCGGCTGATCGGCGTCAGGCGCCGGAAACTGCCCCAACGAAGCGCCGCCTTTCGCAGCTTGCGTTTTATCCTTGTTTTCAAGCCGTCGACCATGACCACTCCGCTCGCTACAGACGTCCGGCGCCCGCGCGGCCTGATATCGGCCCGCGCACACAGGACACGGCGTCAGTATGCATGGAACAAAACGATCCCTCGCTCTCGGTACGCTTTCGCCTATCGTCAGGAGCCCAAGACCAAATAACCTACTGCACCGTTAACGTTCGTGGTAGGATCGCACCTCAATTCTGCCGGGAAACGGCTCTCGCGTTGCGAGTCTCCGGTTTTCAATAAAGAGCTGTTGATGGTCCAGCACACCTCGACCCCAGCGATTGCCCAGAGCCTCGCCATGGCCGTGATCGCGTCCTCGAACGCACCTTTGGTGCTTCTTGGAGGCGATCTGACGGTTGTTTCGGCCAGTGCGTCGTTCTGCACGGCTTTCGGCCTCAACGCCGCCGTCGTGCCGGGTCTGAAGATCCACGAACTCGGTGACGGCGAATGGAACGTGCCCCAGCTCCGCTCGCTCCTCCAGGCCACATTGTCGGGTCAGGCTGAAGTCTCCGCGTACGAGATGGACCTGAAGCGGAAGGGCCAGGACGCCCGCAGGCTCGTGCTCAATGCTCAGAAGCTGGAATATGGCGACGAGGCGAATATCCGCCTCCTGCTGGCCATTACAGACGTCACGAAGGCTCGCATCAGCGAAAAGCTGAAGGACGATCTCGTGCGCGAAAAGGCGATGCTGCTGCAGGAAGTGCAGCATCGCGTGGCCAACAGCCTGCAGATTATTGCCAGCATCCTGCTTCAGAGTGCGCGCAAGGTCATGTCGCAGGAATCGCGTGGGCATCTCGAGTCCGCGCACAACCGGGTGATGTCCATTGCGTCGGTTCAACAGCAATTGGCCGCTTCGAGCCTGGGCGACGTGGACATGCGCCCCTACCTCAAGCAGCTCTGCCAGAGCCTGGGAGCGTCGATGATCCGCGATCACAGTGAAATGTCGATCGAGGTTGTCGCTGATGAGAGTTCGGTCAGCGCCGATGCATCCGTGAGCCTTGGCCTGATCGTCACGGAACTGGTCATCAACTCCTTGAAACACGCTTTTCCCAATTACCGCGGTGGAAAGATCACGGTCGACTTCACGTCCAATGGTGGCCATTGGACGCTGGCTATCGAAGACAACGGAATCGGGATGCCCAAGGACCCGAGCATGGCCAGGCCGGGGCTCGGAACGACAATCGTCGAGGCTCTCGCGAAGCAACTGGGCGCTGGCGTAGTCGCAAGCAACGCAAACCCGGGTACCCGGGTGGCGATCTCCCAGCAGGACAATCTCGAGGCGGCGCAGTCTGCCATATGAAGCGAACAGGCGCGCCCGCATTCTAGCGGGCGGCGAGCGCCTGAAGCCTGGGACGAACCCGGAGGAACGCCACATAAAGGCGCTCCAGCCCAGCCAGCACCCAAGGGTTTCTCGCCGCTAATCCAAGCGGCCTCAGGAGTGGGATTACCCGCCACATCGCGGCGAAAGCCTCCGCGCCCGAGACGAGACGGTCGCCCTCGCGCGCATGAAAACGGGCGAGAAGTGCGCCGCGATCGATGGGGCAAGCGGCATCCCGCTGGCCACATCGACGAAGGAAATGGCCGCGCGCCGATCCAGCCGCCTCATCAGCGCGATCTCCCGCCGGCAAAGAGGACAGGCGCCGTCGTACCAGACCGTGAGCTTTGTCATGACCGGTGACATAGAGCCGGACGCCCGACTGTCCAGCCCCGCTCCCGCCCTTGTCGGTGATTTGCTTTGTTGCACAACCGGACGCGAAACGAGGCTGTCGCACTGGCTCACACGCAGCGAAGTGACGCGGGAGGAGGCAGCCGCCCGAGTTGACGGCACGCCCGGCGCCGTCGTCGCGGAGAAAGCCGCCGCAAGATCGAAGCGCGTACCGGCTCGGCCTGAGCGCAGCGGCGCTGGCGCCGCGGTAAAAAGCAGATACGCTGTTCACGGCTCGCAGAAGCCGAACGAAAATATGGGAGGAGAGAGCGATGGGCATGAACCGCTTGACGCGCGCCGTCACGAAAGTCGCGCGCATGATCGCGATCGGCACGGGCGCTACCTGCGCGGGTTATGGAGCGGCCGCGCAGGCCGCCGAGCCGGCCCCGCTGGAAATTGCCAGGCAGGGCTATTTCTTTGCGGGCGGCAGCTATTACGACACGCCGGACGGGCGCTTCATGTCCGGGCACATGTATGTTGAATTCCAGATTCCGAAGGTGCAGACACAACCCTATCCCGTCGTCATGTTTTCGGGCGGCGGCCAGAGCGGGCTCAATTACATGGGCACGCCGGACGGGCGCGAAGGCTGGATGCAGTTCTTCCTGCGCCGGGGTTATGCCGTCTACGTCCTCGACCAGCCCTCGCGCGGCCGCTCCCCGCACCAGGCCGAGGTCGGCGCGCAAACGCGCCTTCCCGTCGCCCGCGTGCAACAGCAGTTCACGGCGCCCGAACGCTCGAACTTGTGGCCACAGGCGAAGCTGCACACGCAGTGGCCCGGCACCGGCGTCGAGGGCGATCCCGTCTTCGATCAGTTCTTCGCGCAGAACTTCCCCTCGCTCGCGAGCTTCCCCCGCCAGCAGGAATTGAACCGCGACGCAGGCGCGGCGCTGCTCGACAAGATCGGCCCCGCGATCCTGCTCACGCACTCGCAATCGGGAACCTTCGGCTGGCTGATCGCAGATGCCCGCCCTGCCCTCGTCAAGGCAATCGTCGCCATGGAGCCGTCCGGCCCACCGGTTCGCGAAAATCTTACCAAAGGCGCGCCGAACTGGTTCGAGGACGGCCCCCTGACGAAGGCCTATGGCCTGACGGCGCCCCCGCTCGCCTACGATCCGCCGCTGGCCGCCCCTACCGACCTGAAGTTCGTGCGGCAGGAGCACCCGGATGCGCCCGATCTCGCCATGTGCTGGGCACAGGCCGAACCTGCGCGAAAGCTGGTCAACCTGATGAACATTCCGGTGCTCGTCATGCAGACCGAAGCCTCCTACCACGCGCCTTACGATCATTGCACCGTCAACTACCTGCGACAGGCAGGCGTGAAGCCCACATTCGTCAGGCTGGCGGATCAGGGCATCAAGGGCAACGGCCATATGATGATGCTGGAAAAGAACAATATGGAAATCGCCGAGGTCGCAGCGAAATGGCTCGGCGAGACTTTCAAGGCTAAGGGCAAGGCCGCACCGTGATCTGGCGGCTTTGAAGAACTCAGCCGCCCTCCTTTACATAATTAAGCCCCGGCAGCGCATGAAGGCGATGCCGGGGCTTTTCAGTTCAACCAATCGTCACTGCGGCTTGTACGGCCCGAGGTCCTTCAGCGCTTGATCGATGAAGCGTGTGTCCACGGCCTGCTCGACGGTGACCTTGCCCTCGATCCAACCCTGCGTCTTGTAGAAGTCGAAGTCCTTCTGCAGGCTTTCCATGTTCAACCGCCCGTCGGGCTGGCTGCCCTGCGGCGCGATGGAGCGATAGATCGCGGGGTCCTTGATGTTGGTATATTCGGTCAGGATCGAAACCACCTCGTCTGCCGTCTTGCCCTTGATCATGCCGTCCTTGAGCGAGTCGTTGTAGAAACGAATTGCTTTCAGGAACGCGCGCATGAAGCGATAGGCGGCATCCGGGTTCTTCTCGATAAACTGCCCCGAAAACAGCTCGACGGCGGCTTCGTGGTAAGGGTCGATCACGTCGTCGCTCATCACCCGCACAGCGGAGCCGGCATTTGTCGCCTGCGTTGCAGCCGGTTCAGCGGTCAGGCCCGCATCGACGGCTCCGTTCGACAGGGCGATCACGTGATTGGGGTAGCCCAGATAGATGGGCTCGATATCGGAGAACTTCAGCCCGGCTTTCTTGAGCGCTTCGTTGATGGTGGATGTGGAACTCGCCCCAGGAGAGGTGAGCGCGACCTTCATCCCCTTGAGATCTGCAAGCGTCTTGTAGCGTCCGCTGTCGACGTGCGCCTTGCGGATGAGCAGGATGTTGTGGCCGTAGCCCGGAGGTGCATTGGCGTTGGGCGAAACGATCTTGATGTTGATGCCGCGCGCAACCGCATTGTAGAGCCCCGCCGTGGCCGAGCCCGACCCGACGTCGAGGTCTCCCGCTCCCATGGGCGCGATCATCTTCGCTGCGCTGTCGAAGCTGGAGAGGATGATCTCGAGCCCCTCGTCGCGAAAATAGCCCTTCTTGTCGGCGATATAGATGCCGACATCGCTCGATGAATTTGAAACCGCTACCCGCACGGGTTTCAGGTCAGCCGCCTGCGTGGCCGACGTGAACAGCAGTGCCGTAACAGGCAAAATGATGCGTAAGAGACTCGCTTGCGCGGCCATTGGTGCTCCTCCCATTCTTGTTTTCTTGAGGACCATTAAGGTCGGGAGCGGCGCGGCTGTCAAACGCGGGATTGCTACGCGTCCGTCGGATTAACGTCCTTTTCGTGTGGCAGCGGCTACGATGACGGGCGCTTGAGCCCACCGGGCTTCCACTCGCCTTCGGAGACAGGCATGTTTCGGCAAACCCTGATGTTCTTCGCCCTGTGCGGCTTGCCGACGCTCGCGACACCGTCCGACGCGAGCGACCTGCCTCGCGCGAACATCGCGTTGGTCGATACGATCACCTGGGGGATGAATGCCTCGACGCTGGCCGCGTTCAACGTTCTCGGCCGGGAAAAATGGCTGCAGTCGCAACTTCATCCCGCGCAAGGCTCGCGCCTGCCGGACGCCGTACAAACGCGGGTAGACGCCCTCGCCTCCACCAAACGATCCGCGCGTGATCTCGCTGTCGATTTCGATGCACAGGCGCGGGCCCTGAATCAGATCACCGACCCGGAGCAGAAAGCGGCGGCGCAAAAAGCCGTCCAGAGCGGCATGACGGATGTCGAGCGGCAGGCTGAGGCCGCCAGCATCTTGCGCGCGCTCTATTCTCCCGATCAACTCACCGAGCGCATGACATGGTTCTGGTTCAACCAATTCAATGTGCACAAGTCGAAAGCCAACCTGCGCCTTCTCGTCGGAGATTATGAGAACACCATCCGCGCGCATGCCCTCGGCCGTTTCCGCGATCTTCTGGGCGCGACTCTGCGCCACCCCGCCATGCTCCGCTATCTCGACAATGCGGAAAACGCAGCTGCCCGCATCAACGAGAATTACGCCCGCGAGATCATGGAGCTTCACACCATGGGTGTTGGGTCGGGCTACACGCAGAAGGATGTGGAGGAACTCGCCCGCGTCTTCACCGGCGTCGGCATTGGCCTGAAGCCGGACGATCCCAAGCTGAAGCCGGACTTGCAGCCCCTGTTGATCCGCGACGGTCTGTTCGAGTTCAATCCGGCGCGGCATGATTTCGGCGACAAGCTGTTTCTCGGGCAGACGATCAAGGGGCGCGGCTTCGCAGAGGTGGAGCAAGCCCTGGACATTCTCGCGAGACACCCCGCGACCGCGCAACGTGTCTCAAGGCAGATCGCGACCTACTTCGTCGCTGACGAACGGCCCCGGCAACTGATCGACCGCATGGCGAAGGCTTTTCAGAAAAGCGACGGCGACATAGCAAGCGTGCTCGACACGCTGTTCCACGCACCGGAATTCACGTCGTCGCCGGGCACCCGCTTCAAGGATCCGGTCCGCTACATTCTGTCCGCCGTCCGCCTCGCCTATGACGGGAAGGTCGTCGTGAATACCCAGCCGATCCAGAACTGGATGAACAGGCTGGCGGAGGGGCTTTACAATCACCAGACTCCCGACGGCTACCCCATGGCGTCGTCGGCGTGGAACGGATCCGGCCAGATGATGACACGCTTCGAAATCGCCCGTCAGATCGGGTCGAATTCGGCAGGCCTCTTCAAGTCGGATGCCGATGCGATCGACGTGCCGGCATTCCCACTCCTGCAAAACGAACTCTACTTCTCGACCCTGCGCCGGACCTTGTCCGCACAGACGCTGGCCGCTCTGGACAAGGCCGTCTCGCCGCAGGACTGGAACACGCTGTTTCTGTCCTCCCCCGAATTCATGCAGTGACGGAGACGTAAGACCATGGACCTGAACCGCCGCGGTTTCATCGGTGGCCTCGCCTCCCTCGCGCCCATGACCATTGCCGGTCACGTCTGGGCGGCTCCGAAGGCGGATGCCCGCTTGCTCGTGGTCTTCCTGCGTGGCGCCTATGACGCCGCCAATGTCGTCATCCCCGTCAGCAGCGATTTCTACTACGCCTCGCGCCCAAATCTCGCGATTGCACGGCCCGACCCTGCGCTTGCGACATCGGCGCTGAGGCTCGATACGAATTGGGGCCTGCATCCCGCCCTGAGGGACACGATCTTTCCGCTGTTCCAGAAGGGACAGGCCGCCTTCATTCCCTTCGCAGGCACGGATGACCTGACGCGCAGCCATTTCGAGACGCAGGACACGATCGAACTCGGCCAGAACGTCGGCGGAAGCAGGAACTATCGCTCCGGCTTCATGGCGCGCCTTGCCGCGAACCTGACGCGCGTTCGCCCCATCGCCTTCACCGAACAGATGCCGCTCGCATTTCAGGGGCAGGATCCCGTCCCCAACCTCGCCATCGGCAATGTCGGGAAAGCTGGGGTCGACAGCCGGCAGGCGGCGCTGATCGCGTCCATGTACAAGGGCGGCCCACTGGCGGCCTCGGTTCAGGAAGGCTTCCATGTTCGCGACGACGTCATCAGGACTGTCAGCGAACACATGATGGAAGCGAGCCGCGGGGCCGTCTCACCCAAGGGCTTCGAGCTGTCCGCGCGCCGGATCGGACGCCTGATGCGCGAACAGTTCAACATCGGCTTCGTCGACGTCGGCGGCTGGGACACCCACGTCAACCAGGGCGGCGCAACAGGCTACCTCGCCGACCGCTTGAGCGAACTCGGTCGGGGGCTCGCAGGATTTGCGGAAGAGATCGGGCCGCAATGGAAGGACACCGTCGTCGTCGTGCTCTCGGAGTTCGGGCGCACCTTCCGGGAAAACGGCAATCGCGGAACCGACCATGGCCACGGCAGCGTTTATTGGGTGCTCGGCGGCGGCATCAAGGGCGGCAGAATCGCTGGCGAACAGGTGGCCGTGGATCAGGCGCACCTCTTCCAGAACCGCGACTATCCCGTGCTGACGGACTACAGGTCGCTTCTCGGCGGGCTGTTCCAGCGGATGTACGGGCTGGATCAGGCGGGGTTGCAGAGCGTGTTCCCGTCGGGACAGGCACGCGACCTGGGGCTGATATAGAATTAGTAACGTTGTTTCGAAGGGAGATCTGGCGCGCTGATCAAGTCAGGACAATCGTAAGAGCTGCGAATTAGGCTGTTAATATTCAATTCGTATAAAACGAGCATTACGTAACCCTGATTTCTGGACGACATAGATGGCCTCGGGAATCCGGCGTTTTAAGCGCCTCGCCAAGCTGAAATTATTAGCACGCAAAACGCGCCTATTATACACTCTATTATACATTATATACTTTACAATGGGAGCCGCAGCATCCTTATTTTGGTTTATGTTCACCCTAAATGTCACAGGCTTCACCGAGATTGATGGATTATCGCTTTTTCTAATCTTAATTGTGACAACTTATGTATGGGGGAAGTGCGCCGCAAAGCGACCCTCTTTTGCAAAGAACGGTCTAATTTGGCCCTTGATTATTGTAAGTTTCATCTCAGGCGGGAACGGTGTGGGGCAGTTAACGCACCGACCTGAGCTCGCCTCGCGATGTGATCGGCGATGGGCACGCAGACGCGAGCTTTGCGAGAGAATAACGCGTTTAGAGGCCGAGCTGAAGTCTGATGAACGTTCCGCGGCTGAGATGGCAAAAACTCGTCAATAATGGTCCTTGAAAGGGGCAACGTGGCACTACCCAACTGCGACCAGGAACACATTTTGATGACGATTTACGTGGCACCGGGGCGCAGCTCATCTCGAGCGCGACGGCGCATGAAATCGCGCGGCGTGTTCTCGAGGTTAAGTTTTCAGAAGACGCATCTGAGCAAATGCCGCTCTCTGTCTTCATGAAAGATGGAATCTGGGTGGTTGCCAGGAGCAAGCCAGAGAAGCACTTCGGCACCAACTCACCCCCCGATGCATCTGTCAGGGGCAAATTCATCATGCACATCTCGCCGTTGAACGGCCAGATTCTTCGACTCAGCTTCTAGGTACTTCGTCGTCCCGTTCGGGTGGGGCTGAAGTGGTGCGACCTACGGGAGTCGAACCCGTCTTTGCTGCGTGAAAGGCAGCCGTCCTAACCGATAGACGAAGGTCGCAACGACGCTGGGGCGCTTGTGCGAGTGATGCACGTGGTATGCCCTGCGAACGAGCGGAGGTATAGTGGGCTCTCGGCGGTCTTGCAAGCCGTGAAAGCTGCTTTTCGCCTCAGTTCACGTCAGTTTTCAGACGCGGCCGGTTTCCGGCAAAGCCATGTCGATGATCCGCATCTGCACGCGCTCGCTGCCGCCCCAGCGATCGACCGAGAGTGTGCCAGCCAGATGCGCCGCCCCGCCCACGGCTTTCTGCAAGGCTGCCCCCAGCGCGGTGTCGCCTGCCCGGAACGCGATGGCGTCGAGCCCCGTGCCGTCGCCCGCCACCGCGCGCACCCGCACATGGCCGTTGCCGACGGGCGTCGCGCGCACGATCCGGTGGGCCGGCAGCACGAACACCGGCTCGGGATTGCCGGAGCCGAACGGCCCTGCCCGCTCCAGCGTCGCCATCAGCTCGACGCGAGCGCCAGCCGCCGTCACGGCGGCGTCGATCAGCAGCGAATCGGAATGGCGCGCGCGGGCGACCACTTCGGTCAGCCGCTCCTCCAGATAGGCCCGGAACGCGCCGAGCTTGCTCTTCTCGATCGTCATGCCCGCCGCCATGGCATGGCCGCCGCCCTTGACGAGAAGCCCCGCCTCGACGGCCGCGCGCACCACGCGGCCTAGATCGACGCCCGGGATGGAGCGCGCCGAGCCCGTCCCGGTCTCGCCGTTGAAGGCGATGGCGAAGGCAGGACGGCGGAATTTTTCCTTGAGGCGCGCGGCCACGAGGCCGACGATGCCGGGATGCCAGCCTTCGCCCGCCGTGACGACGCAGGCACCGACTTCAGCCAGCCCCAGCGAGGCATAGGCCTCAGCCTCAGCCTCGGCCAGCGTGCCCACCTCGATGGCCTGGCGCTCGCGATTGAGCCGGTCCAGTTCGACCGCGATCTCGGCCGCCTTCACATCGTCCTGGATCATCAGCAGCTTGGTGCCCAAAGCCGCATCGCCGATACGCCCGCCTGCGTTGATGCGCGGGCCGATGAGAAATCCGAGATGATAGGGGCGCGGCGGGCCATCTGCACGCGCCACGTCGAAGAGCTGCCGGAGGCCCGGTCGACCGCGCCCGCGCATCACCGCGAGCCCCTTGGTCACGAAGGCCCTGTTGAGCCCGACGAGCGGCACGACATCGGCGACCGTCGCCAGCGCCACGAGATCGAGTTCAGCGAGCAGATCGGGCGCGGGGCGCGCGTCCGTCCAGAAGCCGCGCTGGCGCAGGGCGCGATGCAGGGCCACGAGGACCATGTAGACGACGCCCGCTGCGCAGAGATGGCCCAGATGCGAGAGATCGTCGAGCCGGTTCGGGTTGACGATGGCGAGCGCGGGCGGCAGCCGCTCGGGCGCCTGGTGATGATCGATCACCAGCGTCTCCATGCCGAGCCGTGCGGCCTCCTCGATGGGCTCGAAACTCGTCGTGCCGCAATCGACCGTCACCAGCAGCCGCGCGCCGTCCGCCGCCAGAGCGCGGATCGCATCGACATTGGGGCCGTAGCCCTCGAACAGCCGGTCCGGGATGTGGATGAGATAGGGGCAGCCGCAATGCTCGAGATATCCCGCGAGCAAGGCTGTCGAGCAGGCGCCGTCGACGTCGTAATCCCCGAAGACAGCCACTTTTTCGCGGGCCTCGATGGCGCGCACGAGCCGCGCGACCGTCTCGTCCATGTCGACGAGGACGGAAGGGTCCGGCATCAGCGCGCGAATGGTCGGGTCCAGGAACGCCGTGCAGGTCTCGGCGTCGACGCCGCGCGCCGCGAGCACGCGCGAGAGCAGATCGGAATGACCGTGCAATTGGGCGATGGCCTGCGCGCGGCCCTGCCCCTCCATGTCCAGCCGGTCGCGCCAGGCGCGGCCCAGCACGGATTTTTCGACGCCGAGGAAGGCGCGCCCGGGAGCGCCGCCCGCGCGCGATGCCAGCAGGGGTGAAAGCAATGTCATGCGTTCACTATGGCACAGCCCGGCGTGCAGCGTGAGCACCGCGCCGGGTTGTCCGCAGTTGATGCAACTCTATTCGCGCTCGATACGGATGACCTGCGGACGTTCCGCAATGTAGCCGTCGGTCACGATGGCCTCGAGAGCCTCTCGGATGTTGGCTTCCGAGGTTGCGTAGGTGATGAGCACCACGGGCACCGGCTTGTCGGCACTGGCCGCGCCGCGCTTCGCAGGCGGATTGCGCTGCATGATGCTTTCCAGCGAGATCTGGCGCTCTGCCATGCGTGTGACAATGGCAGCCGCCGCGCCCGGCCGGTCGTGCACGGCGAGGCGAATGTAATAGCCGCCTTCGTGACGCTGCACGGGAATACGCGCCGCCGCTTCGAGGGACGCCACAGGCAGGCCGAAGGGCGCGCTGCGAATGCCCTTGGCAATATCGGCGATGTCGGCCACCACGGCGGAGGCAGTCGCCTCGCCGCCCGCGCCGGGACCGACGAGCGTCAGCTCCTTCACCGCATCCGCATCGATGGTCACGGCATTGGTGACGCCCATCACCTGCGCGATGGCCGAGGATTTGGCGACCATGGTCGGGTGCACGCGCTGCTCGATGCCCTGCGCGGTGCGCTGGGCGACGCCCAGCAGCTTGATGCGGTAGCCGAGTTCGTCAGCCGATTTCAGATCGGCCAGCGTGATCGATTCGATTCCCTCGACATGCACGGCCTCGGCATCCACAGCCGTTCCGAAGGCGAGCGACGTCAGGATCGCGAGCTTGTGCGCGGTATCGAAGCCGCCGATGTCGAAGGTCGGATCAGCCTCGGCATAACCGAGCTTCTGCGCATCCGCGAGACAGGCTTCGAAGGACAGCCCTTCGAGCTCCATGCGGGAGAGCATGTAATTGCAGGTGCCGTTCAGGATACCGTAGACGCGCTCGATGGAATTGCCAGCGAGCCCTTCGCGAAGCGTCTTCACGATGGGAATACCACCGGCGACCGAGGCCTCGAAGGCCAGCGCGACATGGTTGGATTCCGCGAGCCGCGCCAAGGCCATGCCATGCTTGGCGAGCAGCGCCTTGTTGGCGGTGACGACCGACTTGCCAGCCGTGAGAGCTGCTTCGACAGACGCCCGGGCAGGCCCCTCGTCGCCGCCGATCAGCTCTACGAACAGATCGATCTTTTCGCTGCGGGCAAGCGCGACCGGGTCGTCGTACCATGCGAGCCCAGCCGTATCGACGCCACGCTCGCGCGAGCGGTCACGTGCCGAGACAGCGGTGACGACGATGGCACGTCCCGCACGCGCGGCGAGCGCTCCGGCCTGCCTCTCGAGGAGACGGATGACGGAAGCCCCAACGGTGCCGAGGCCGGCGATGCCGACGCGCAAAGGTTCAGACATGTGAGGTCTCGGACATGAAGGGCTTCCAAAAAGCACGCATCCGGCCGACGTCCGGCCGAAGCATCGCTCTTGTGCAATGTTTCCGCGACTGATTCAAGAAACGGGAGAAAAAGAGCGGCGTGCCTGCGCCCTTTTTCGCTCGGCAGCGAGCCGCCTCTAGCGGCCCAAGTAGCCGAGAAGACCCGCCGAGCGTTCCTGCTTTTTAGGCGCCACGACGAGGGCCAGAGCCCTTTCCGCATCGGCCAGGACGGAATCGAGGTTGATGCTGCCCTGCGCCGCGATGAGCGCCGCCTGCGCATTTGTGAGAATGGAGCCAGCCGTGGCGAGATTGGCTTGATCGTTCGCAATCGCGGCTGTGTTCTTCGCTGCGGTATCCGTCTGAAGCTGGAGTTTTGCCAGACGATAGGCGTTCTGGGCATTGCGCACGGACGTCTGCTCGCTGGTCGGTTGCGGCAGGCCGATTGAGCCCGCTTGCGCGATCAGGGCATCCTGCGCAGTCGCGAGGGACTGGAACGCGGCAAGCAGCGCATTCTGGTCGGCGACGAGCACTGCCGGCGTGCCGCTGCGCTGGTCCTGCCGGAATTTATGTTCGGCCTGCTCGAATGCGCGGCGTGCCGCCTCCACGGCGCTGCGCGCTGGAGCCAACGCCGACTGTGACGCCGCGACATCGGCCTTCACGGCATCCCGCGCGGCCGTAACGGCCAGTTTGTCGGCAGCAATGGCGTCCGCCTTGCCGAGACCTGCATCCGTTTTCAACGTCACAATTCGCGACTTGAGAGTGCCTATGTCAGCCACCAGCTGCGCGGGAGATCCGGCAGCCAGCGCCATCGTGGAGGTGAGGGTCAGAAAAGCGAAGCCGACAAGAAAATGGCGCATGAAACGATACTCCCGGCCCTGAAAACAACGGGCTCGGTAGAACCATGCACCATGCGCCTTGCAATCCGCCTAAGCGATGCCGGAGATTTCCGGCATCCGCCTTAGCGTTTCGTTCAGGCCGGCTTCTTTAACTGCACGACGTTGTGCAGCGTCTCGTCGGCGGTATCGAAGAACCTGCGGATGCCGCGCGCAGCCTGCCGGATGCGCTGCTCGTTTTCGACGATGGCGAGCCGGACGAAGTCATCGCCATGTTCGCCGAAACCGATGCCGGGCGCCACGGCCACGTCGGCCTTTTCGATGAGGAGCTTGGAGAATTCGAGACTGCCGAGATGGCGGAATTTCTCCGGCACTGGCACCCAGGCGAACATCGTCGCCTCAGGCGTGGGAATCTCCCAGCCGGCCGCGGCGAAACTCTCCACCAGAACATCGCGCCGCCGCTTGTAGATGGCGCGCATCTCCTTGATGCAATCGTCAGGACCATTCAGCGCGGCTGCCGCAGCGACCTGGATCGGCGTGTACGCGCCATAATCCAGATAGGATTTCACACGCGCCAGGGCGGCCAGCAGCCGCTCGTTGCCGACGGCGAAGCCGATTCGCCAGCCGGCCATGGAAAACGTCTTCGACATCGACGTGAACTCGACCGACACATCGTTGGCGCCCGGCACCTGCAGAATAGATGGCGGCGGGTTGTCGTCGAAATACACTTCCGCATAGGCGAGATCGGACAGCACGAAAATCTCGTGCTTCTTCGCGAAGGCCACGAGATCCCTGTAGAAATCGAGCGAAGCGATCTTGGCGGTCGGGTTTGAGGGATAGCAGCAGACCACCGCGATGGGCTTGGGGATCGAATGCTGGATGGCGCGTTCGAGCGCGACAAAGAAGTCCGGCGTCGGATCGGCTGGCACGGAGCGCACCACGCCACCCGCCATCAGAAAGCCGAAGGCGTGGATCGGATAGGACGGGTTGGGCACGATCACCACATCGCCCGGCGCCGTGATGGCCTGCGCCATGTTGGCGAAGCCTTCCTTGGAGCCGAGCGTCACCACGACCTGGGTGTCGGGATTGAGCTTCACGCCGAAACGGCGCTCGTAATAATTGGCCTGCGCACGCCGAAGCCCGGCAATGCCCTTGGAGGCCGAATAGCGGTCGGTGCGCGGCTTGCCAGCCGTTTCGACCAGCTTGTCGATCACATGCTTGGGTGCGGGCAGATCGGGATTGCCCATGCCGAGGTCGACGATATCGGCCCCGGCGTTGCGAGCGGCGGCCTTCAGCCGGTTAACCTGCTCGAACACATACGGAGGCAGTCGCCGCACCCTGTGAAAATCCGACATAGAAGTCTTCCCTTTTCGAAGAATCGCCCGGCTTTAACGCATCGCCACGCCGAGGTCTATGAGTTCCGAGGCTGAATCGATCAGCCTCTCCTTGCCGCTCAGAGCCCGGACACAGGCTGTTGCGGAACGCCCGGCTTCACCGGAGCGGTCGCCGGGTCGGGGCAGGTGAGCACGCAGCGTAATGGAGGCGCCGGCTTTTTCTTCTGCATACCGCCGTCGGCGACGGAGCGCGCGGCCGGTGGAGTGCTCGGCCGGCCGACAATGCGATCCTGCTTCGCGCGGGTCGAATCGAGCTCCCGCTCCTTGGCGCGGATCTCGTCAGGCGTCAGCGGCTTGCCCGGAGGCATCGGGCGCGCGGCTCCCGTCGGAATGAATTGCAGGGAGCCCTCGGGCGGACGCGACTTGACGACGGAGTCGGGCGCCGGCGGTGGCACCGTCCGCAGTTTGAGCACGCGAGACAGCGCACCCGGCTCGTCGCTCTGCGCCTGCGCGCATCCGCTCACCAGGATCGTAGCGCAGATCGCCAGCGCCAGGCGCACCCGAGCCGCACCTGCGCGCGGATTTATCATGGTCTCACGCACTGGGCCGCCCATCGTCATAACCTGCAAGGCTCGTGTTTCATCGAATCGTACCGTCTCTGATCAGACCACATGCACCCTTTTGATCATTGGCACGCAGGATCAATAAAGACCTATTATGACCGAAGCGGGATAAGCGCCAGTGTTCACGTGTTGCGCGTCTGGCGCAACCTTGAAACAGAAGGCATATTTATTTGGAATTCGGGAGCTGGGGACGAGTATGAACGCGATTCGGAGGCCAAAACCCGCGAGCGGGACGAAGGCCAAGGCCATACGCACGCGCACGACACTGGCATCGGCGGCTTCCGCAACCAATCCAATCGCTCCCGAATTGTCCGGCAAAGCGTCCAGGCTGGCTGCGGCGAAAGCCAGTGCATCGGGCCCAGACGCAGGGGATCTCCGAGCCAAGGCTGGGACGGCCGTGAAAAAGCAGGACAAGAAGCCGAAGAACAAGGCCGCGACCGCGCGCAAGACATCGCTGAAAAGCCCTGTCCCGCCAGCTGAGGCGCCCCCGATGAAGGCCAAGCGCAAGACGGCAAAGGCCGCCGATGTCCCCTTGTCCGTCGTTGTGAACAAGCTTGCCGTCCCCAAGACACCAGCAAAGCGCGCCGCCCCGCTAAAGGTTCTGGTTCCCGAAAGCGCGACGACCGTGGACGTGGCCGAAGATCTCGTGCCCGCGCCCTCCATTGCTCCGCCCGACCTCGCGGTCGCTGCGCCAGCCGCACCGCTCGTCGTCGCCCCCGCTTTGGCCGCACGCGAAAAGACGTCGGACAAGGCGGCTGACGATGCCCAACTGCCCGTGCCCGATTTCGAGGCCCTGTCCCGCAACATGGCTCGCCTCGTCGAAGAGGGTGGGAAAGCCTTCGCCGCTTATCTCAAGCCGCTTGAAGAGGGGCACACCAACCCCGACCTTGCGGAGCATGTGGAGGACGCAGTCAAGACGTTTGGTCATGTCGCCGAACACTGGCTTTCCGATCCCGCCCGCACGATCGAGGCGCAGTCCAGCCTGACGGGCAACATGCTCGAACTCTGGAGCCGCACCCTGCGGCGCTTCTCCGGCGAGAACGCGGAGCCCGTCCGCGCGCCCGACATGAGCGACAAGCGCTTCGCCGATCCGGAATGGAGCCGCAATCCGATCTACGATTTCCTGCGGCAGGCCTATGCCATCACGACCGACTGGGCCAACGACCTCGTCACGCGCGCCGACACCGTCGATTCGATGACGCGGGAGAAAGCCGGCTTCTACCTCCGCCAGATCGCGGGTGCGGTTTCGCCTTCCAATTTCATCGTCACCAATCCCGAGTTGCTGCGCACCACGCTCGCTCAGAACGGTGAAAACCTCGTGCGCGGCATGCACATGTTCGCCGAGGACATCGAGGCCGGTCGCGGGCAGTTGAAGATACGCCAGAGCGATACCTCGAAACTCGAACTCGGGCGCGACATGGCGGCGACGCCCGGCAAGGTGGTCTTTCGCAACGACCTGATGGAGCTCATCCAATACGGCGCGACGACCGATACCGTGCTGCGCAGGCCCCTGCTGATCGTGCCGCCCTGGATCAACAAGTTCTATGTGCTGGATCTCAACCCCGAGAAAAGCTTCATCCGCTGGTGCGTGGCGCAGGGCCTGACGGTCTTCGTCATATCGTGGGTCAATCCCGATGAACGTCACGCCGCGAAGTCGTTCGAAGCCTACATGCGCGAGGGCATCATGACCGCTCTCGAAGCCGTCGAGCTGGCCACGGGCGAGAAGAAGGTCGCGACAATCGGTTATTGCGTGGGCGGGACCCTCCTCGCCATTACGCTGGCCTATATGGCCGCTACCGGTGACGAGCGCATCGACAGCACGACCTTCCTGACGACCCAGGTCGATTTCCGCGATGCCGGAGAGCTGAAGCTCTTTGTCGACAAGGTGCGGATCAAGGCCATCGAAGAGAAAATGGCCGAAACAGGCTATCTCGAAGGTTCCAAAATGGCCACGGCCTTCAACATGCTGCGGCCCAACGAACTGATCTGGTCCTACGTCGTCAACAATTACCTCAAGGGCAAGGAACCGATGCCCTTCGACCTGCTGACGTGGAACTCGGATTCGACCCGGATGCCCGCCGCCAACCACTCGTTCTACCTGCGCAACTGCTATCTCGAAAACAACCTCACGGCGGGACGGCTGGTCATCGACGGCGTCAAGCTCGACCTGCATCAGGTGAAGACGCCAGTGTATCATCTCGCGACCCGCGAGGATCACATCGCCCCTGCCCGCTCCGTCTATACGGGCGCCGGGTTCTTCGGCGGCCCCGTGCGCTACGTATTGGCAGGATCGGGACATATCGCGGGCGTGGTCAACCCGGCATCCAAGCCAAAATATCAGTTCTGGTCCGGCCCTCCGGTCATCGGGACTTATGACGAGTGGCTGACGGAGGCGACGGAAACGCCGGGCTCATGGTGGGGCGACTGGATCGGCTGGCTGACGGCGCAAGCGCCCGAGCGCGTCCCCGCCCGCGAACCCGGCGGCGGCAAGCTGACGCCGCTCTGCGACGCGCCCGGCGAATATGTGCGCGTGAAGTCCTGAGGGCCTTTACCGCTTCGCGACAACGTTTCTACACGACAAAGAAAAGGGGCTCACGAGTAGATCGTGAGCCCCTTTTTGTATCGCGCGCTGAACGGTTGTCAGTATTTGGCGACAACCAGATTGCGGTTCGGCTTGGGATCGTCCCAGCGGTAGGTGAAGCCCACCGAGATGATGTCCACGTGTCCCTTGGTCGTTCCGACGAAGGGAAGACCCGCGACATAATTCGGGTTGCCGGGGACGACGTTGATTGAGCCGGACTTTGCGAAGAGATGCGCATAGGCGACATCGAAGCTCAGCTTCTGGTCCAGCTTGTAGGTCGCTCCGACCGTCGTCCAAATACGATCGCTGTCGGGGAGCCGAACGCTACGCGTATCGTTCTTGATCGGCGACTTCTCGAACGCGAGACCGGCGCGCACTGTCAGGTTCTGGTTCCAGGCGTACTCGCCACCAAGCGACGCGTACCAGCTGTCCCGGTAGTCGAAGTTGAGCGTGGTTGCCGCAGCGCCCGAAGAAGTCACAACCGGAAAGCGGCTGAACAAACCCCAGTGCGTCCATTCCCAACCGGCGAGAACCGTGAAATCGGACGTCACCTGCTGACGAATACCGATGGTGACCTGATCCGGCAGTGTCACGCCTGACGTGATCGAATAGCTGCCTGCAGCGAGCCCTGTAGAGGGGACGCCGCCCGGAGCAACAAAGCTGCCCGAAAGCTTCGGCTCGACCCGCGAGCGATAACCGATGCCGATTTCCGCACCGCTCCACGGCTTGACTGTGGCGCCCAGGGTGTAGCCGACAGCAGTGTCGTCGCCCTTCAACTCGCCACTGCGGGCAGACGGAAGAAGGACGTTCGGAATGCCCCCAGTTGCCCCGGAATCGTTCGCGGAGGTCAGGCGCACCTTGAAATACATGATCTGAAGGCCTGCGCCGACAGACAGCCAATCATTTACCTGAACGGCGACGTTCGGGTTGACGTTGACCGAAAACACTTTCGACGTCCGGCCATATAGCTGCGCGGCCCAGGCATTGGGATTTTGCGTAACCAGGCCGAACGGAGAGTTCACCGCGATACCGGCCCAGACACGCTCTCCGAGCTGGTAGGAGAAATAGGAGGCCGGAAGCACGGCATCTTGCGCGATATCGCCGGTCGATGCGGAACCACCCAGAAACAGAAGCGTGGGGCTAGTCCCCGCGCCCGGTGTGATGTTGCTGTAGGGCAGAATGAGCGAGAAGCTCGAAGAGCTCTGAATACCCGCGAAATCCGTCATGGTCGCCGGATTCCAGAACATGGACGAAAGGCCCGAGCCACCGGCCGCGGCTCCGGCGAACGCATTGCCGACGCCGACCGCGCTTTGCTCACGCAACGCAAAACCGCCGGCCTGGGCCTCGACGACGCCTGCACTCAAAGCAGCGGCGGCCACGGTGGCCAGAAGTAATCCCCTCGACGAAAACATTGACAGCTCCCTCACGCGATCGGCTTTGAACGTTTCGACTCACCCAGCCAACGTCACCAATTCGCCATGATGTAACCGGAGCCCCAAATTTCGCGCAATCCACCCACCGACGGTGCGTGCGCACTCGAAAAGGGGCTTTCAGACCCGAAAGTACGAATTGGGACGAAAAAGAAAGCAGCTGGCAGAAAAAGATGAGTGAAAACGGGATGGTTGACATCAAAACCAAATTTATAGATGCGTCCCGGCCGGCCCTCCGACGGTCACTTTTTGGCCCCGAGTTGCAATTGAGCCACAATAAAATGGTGTTCACATACCGAGCATGAGCTGAAGATTCTGGACTGCGGCGCCGGAAGCTCCTTTGCCCAGGTTATCCAGGCGCGCCAGCAGGACGGCCTGCCCATGCGTCTCGCTGCCGGCGACGCGGATGTCGAGCAGGTTAGTGTCATTGAGCGCGAGCGCGTCGAGCTTCCCCCCTGCCTCGGCCGGCACCACCTTCACGTACTCCGAATTCACATAATGATCTGCCAGTACGCGCTGAAGATCGGCAATCGAGGGACGTCCGATCAAGCCGTGCAGCAGGAGCGGAATAGACACGATCATGCCCTGCCGGAAGTTGCCCACCGACGGCACGAACAGAACGCGGCGCGTGAGCTGCGCGTAGGCCTGGATTTCAGGCACATGCTTATGTTCCAGCCCGAGCGCATAAAGCTCGAAGGGCGGTGCTCCGCCCGCCTCGTAGGCTTCGATCATCGCTTTGCCGCCACCGGAATAGCCCGAGACGGCGTTGATCGTCACTGCATGGTCCGAGGGGATCAGCCCCGCTTCAACCAACGGCCGCAAAAGGGCAATCGCGCCCGTCGCATAGCAGCCGGGGTTCGCGACCCGGCGCGCCGCGCGGATCGCATCTGCCTGTCCGCGCGTCAGCTCTGGAAAGCCGTAGGCCCAGCCCGACGCGACGCGATGCGCCGTCGAAGCATCCAGGATGCGGGGTCCGCCGCCGGGCAGCGAATCGGCGAGCGCAACTGTCTCTCGGGACGCATCGTCGGGCAGGCAAAGAACCACGACATCCACGTCGGCGATGAGGGCGCGCTTCGCCTGCGGGTCCTTGCGCTGGGCCGGGTCGATGCTGACGAGTTCGATGCCGGGCCGGGCGGCAAGCCGGTCGCGAATGCCGAGCCCCGTCGTGCCTGCCTCACCATCGATAAATATCTTGGCCATGTCGCTCTCGCCGGGTGTGCTCATGCGCGGGAAGATCTGGAAAGCGCCGAGGCAGTGAAGCACCCTGCCCCCTCTGTCAACTCTTGCAACAGGATGGGGCTACCTGCCGCCAAAATGGAAAAGCCCCGGCGAGCCGGGGCTTTGCTTGTACCAGGAGATGCGAGGTGTCTCGTTCAGGCGAAGAACGGAACAAGCGCAACCAGGGCAGTGAGAACAAGACCGGTGCTGACGGCGTAATATTCCATGCGGCTCTCAACCATTTGAAGTCTCCAGTGCTGCAGCGCGCAATCGCGTTGTTGCACTGCATATAAACCGACTGCGCCGCACAACAAGCGCTCAGCTTACGGGACAGCCATGCGCTCAGCGCATGCCGTTAACTATTTTGAGCGCCAAGATCTGAACATAGCGCTGAACGACCGTAGCCGCTGCAATCGAAGTGATCTCCGAATGATCATAGACCGGGCAGACTTCGACGACGTCCATCCCGACCCATGCAAGATCAGCGAGTTGCCAGAGGCAGAGCAAAGCATCGCTCGAGCTCATGCCACCAGCGACCGGCGTTCCCGTCCCCGGTGCGAAGGCGGGATCGAGGGCATCAATGTCGAATGTCAGGTAGACCGGCCCCGGCCCCACGCGAGCCTTCACCCGGGCCGCGACGCCGCTTGCGCCGAGAGCCTGGCACAATTCGGCGTCGAGCACCTCCAGACCGCGATCGGATGGCGCAATCGAGCGAATCCCGATCTGAATCGAGCGTCCCGGATCGATCAGGCCCTCGGCCACGGCCCGCGTCACGAAAGTCCCGTGCGACAGCTTGCTCCCGTCGTCGTCCCAAGTGTCCTGATGCGCATCGAATTGTACCAGCGCCAGCGGGCCGTGGCGCTCCGCATGCGCCCGCAGCAGCGGCAAGGTCACGAAATGATCGCCGCCCAGCGATATGAGGTGCACGTCGCTGTCGATGATCTGGCGCGCCTGTGCCTCGATTGACTCGGCGGCGGCCTGCGGCCGCTCATATTCGATCAGGCAATCGCCGCAATCAACCATCGCCAACACGGCGAAAGGATCGATCCGCGATGGGTATTGAGGGTCGCCATCAAAGATGGCTGACGCGCGCCGGATGGCCGCCGGCCCGAATCGCGCGCCCGGCCGGTTGGAGGTCGCCGCGTCGAAGGGAATGCCCCAGACGGCGACGTCCGCAACACTCAGGTCCTTGGTGAAGCGCCGCCGCATGAACGACGGCGCCCCCGAAAAGGTGGGCTCGTGCGAGCCCCCGCCCAGCGGCCCCGTGAAGGCATTGTCGATGGCTGTCTTGTTCGTGGCCATGTCAGCCATATCGCCCGCGCTGCTCCGCTTTCAAGAGATGGGGCTGCGAAGCGACCCTATTCGTTCGCCTTGGCCGTGACTTCGACCAGCGCCAGGAATGTGGCGGGATCCTTGATCGCCTGCAATTGGCCAAGCGGAACAGCGGCGCCGCGCGACTTGAGGCTGATCGTCAGGCTCCTCGGGTTTTCAATGAAGCTTTGAAGGGATTGGCCGAGCGCCAGCGCTGAGGGATCTCCCCCGAGCAGGATCGGGAAGATCTGGGTCGCCATCGCGGACCACTCGGCTTTCAGCGCGGCTTCGCTCTTCTTCTGCTGCGCGGCGAAATAAGCCAGAGTCTTTTCAAACAGCCCCTGATTGACGAATTTTGCCTCGAAGCGAGAGACGTCTCCGTTGACGAGAGCCCTCAACCTCAAGGGCCCGGCAGCCGTGAAGATGGCAGGATCGAGACTGCCGAGCAGTCCAGACAGGCCAAGCGACCCAGCCTGCGCACCCGACAGGGTATAATCGCTGAGCGTCAGGGTGCGTCCCTTCTGATCGTAGCTGGCGGCGACAGAAAACCCCAGATCGAGCCGCTGATAACCGAAACTATCCAGGCTCTTTCCAAACTTGGATGCCTTGGGCGGTTCCACAACAACGCTACGGAACGCGCCGCTGCTCTTCACGGGAATAGCGCCGTCATACGTTGTGTCGTTCGTCAGGGAACCTAGTTTGACGTGGTAGAGATTGCCGCCCGGCGCGCTCTTGGGCGTCTCGCCGTCGGCAAACGTCACCTCAACGCCGGTCCAGCTGACGTGGCTGACCTGTACAGCTGCGCCCGACATGTCGCCATCCCGCGCTGCGCTCAGGAGACCAGCCAGATTGCCGCCCCCCAGCTCGAGCGGTCCGGAGCTAACTTTGCCCTCGCTCGTCTTCTCGCTCGAAAACGTGCCGTTGAAGCCGCCGAGACTGACCGCCTGGAACCGGCCCGCATCGATCCCAGATGCGAGGAAGGGGCCGAACGTGATCCGTGCATCCTTGGAAGAGAGGACGGCTTCGGGAATGCTGATCCTGTCGGCTTTCATGCGCTCCGCCAGCGCCCGCCCCTCGTCCACGGGAACATCCGCAGAAAACAGCCTGGCGAATTCCTCGCGCGACAGATTTGTGTTCGTGACCTCGATATGCGGAATGGCCAGCGTGCTCTTTCCCTCGGGCAACGTAATGCGGAGGTTGTCCAACGCGAGATTGTTCTGGGCGGTCGCCGGTGCCGCAAAGGCGAGCAGGACGAGGCCCAATGCGGCCGCGACTATCCGGGGTGGGACCGGTAATTTCAGCGCGCTGACGGCAATGGTGTTGAAACGGATTGCAACTGGCATGCGCCGCTCCTCGTCGATGATCAAGGGGCGCAGAATGCGGGGCGGCCCGCTGCCGCGCAAGAGCAGAAGCGCCCGGATCGACCAAGTGATCGATCCGGGCGTGCTCACATTTGGTTCAAAAGCCTCTCGTGACGAATCAGAAAGGATTACTTCTTCTTTCCACGACGGCGCTGGCCGAGGCCGATCTTCTTCGCCATGGCGGAGCGGGCTTCCGCGTAATTAGGAGCAACCATCGGGTAGTCAGCGGGCAAACCCCACTTTTCACGATATTGTTGCGGCGTCATTTGATGAGCCGTCCCGAGATGGCGCTTCAAGGAGCGGAAACTCTGGCCGTCTTCAAGGCAGATGATGTGATCGGGCGTGACGGTCTTGTTGATCGGCACACTGGGCTTGAGGGGGACAGCAACCGGCACCGGCACTGCCGCTGCGGCAGCGGCGGCGGCGGCGGCAGCGCCTGCACCGGACATTTCACGCAACGATCCATGGATCGCCTTGAGAAGTGTAGGCAATTCTAGTGCAGGTATGGAGTTATTCGCCACATATGCAGCTGCTATTTCAGCTGCCAGATGAATGAAGTCGTCAGCACCTTCACCCGGCTCGTCGTGATCGTGTTCCATTTCAACATCTCTCTATGAAAATCTACCCCTGTACTTGTATCGATTTTATAGTCGAGCACAACAGTCCTGCAACAGCATAAGTCAGTGACGAATGACAACTGAGCAACAAAGGAAGAAACAAAAAAGGCTCCCGGCAATGCCGGGAGCCCATTTTGGGTAGAAGAGCAAGAAAACAGGTTTAGCGCTTCGAGAACTGGAAGCTCCGACGGGCTTTCTTCTTGCCGTACTTTTTGCGCTCGACCACGCGCGAATCGCGGGTCAGGAAGCCTTCGCGCTTGAGAGCTGTGCGCAGCTCCGGCTCGAAATGCGTCAGCGCCTTGGCGAGGCCGTGGCGAACCGCACCGGCCTGACCGGACAGACCGCCGCCGGCACAGGTCACGTTGAGGTCGTACTGATCGACGCGCTTGGCGATCTCCAGCGGCTGCTGAAGGATCATCCGCAGCACGGGCCGTGCGAAATACACTTCAAGCGCGCGGCCGTTGACCGTGATCTTGCCCGAACCGGGCTTGATCCAGACGCGGGCAACCGCGTTCTTGCGCTTGCCGGTCGCATAGGCGCGGCCGAGCTTGTCGAGTTTCTGCGTGTAGACGGGGGCGTCGGGAGCCTGGGCGGCTGTAGCGCCCTTCAGGTCCTGAAGCGAAGAAAGGGTCTCGGCCATGATCAGGCGCTCCGGACGTTCTTGGGATTGAGGATACCGACGTCGAGCGTCACGGGGTTCTGCGCAACATGGGGGTGTTCGCCGCCCTTGTAGACGCGAAGGTTGCCGAGCTGCTTGCGGCCGAGAGGACCGCGGGGAAGCATGCGCTCAACCGCCTTTTCAACGATCCGCTCGGGGAAACGACCCTCGAGGATGAACTTCGCCGACCGCTCCTTGATGCCGCCGATGAAGCCGGTGTGATGGTAGTACACCTTCTGGTCGCGCTTGCGGCCGGTGAACACCACCTTGTCGGCATTGATGACGACGATATGGTCGCCGTCGTCCATGTGGGGGGTAAAGGAGGGCTTGTGCTTACCGCGCAGCCGCATGGCGATGATCGTAGCAAGGCGACCGACAACGAGTCCCTTGGCATCGATCAGCACCCAATTCTTCTTGACCTCTGCGGTCTTAGTAGAAGTGGTCTTGCCGAACATGATTACTTTCCGTCTCTGACGGGACGTAGCGGCAGACCCGCGACCCCCCAAGAATGTGTCGCTTATAGGCTCAGCCCCGGCCCGCCGTCAATCACTTTCGAAAGCCTGGATGAGCGAGAAACCCCGTGTTTTCAGACCTAAGCGTGAAGTGGTATTATAATACCTCAGACCGGGGCGGGATGGAATAGGTCGCCGTGGCGTGAGCGACGACGGAGTCGCTGCCCACCGACATCATGCTGGCCTCCCCCACAGCGAGCCGCTTGCCGAGTTTCATCAACTTGCAGTGGGCGATGAGATCGCGCTGCTCGGGCATCCGCAGGAAGTTGATGTTGAGGTTGGTCGTCACGGCGAGCGCGACCGGGCCGATCTGGGCGAGAATCGCCACATAAAGCCCGACATCCGCCAGTGCGAACATCGAGGGGCCCGAGATGGTGCCGCCGGGCCGCAGGTGACGGTCGTGGTACCGCAGCCGCATGCGGGCGCTCATTTCCCCGACCTCCTCGATGATGAAGTCGCCGGTCTCGGCGATCTGCGGGAACTCCCGCGAGAGAAAGGCTTCAATTTCGGCAACGCTCATGACGATCAAGACGGTCTCCCAGAGTTAAGGCGGACGAGGGCCCGGCCGGCCCGCCGGCGCCACCATCCGCCTGTCGACAAGCGACCGGCTCGGTGGCAAGAAGAGCCATGGACCACGATCATTATCCCGACGAACTCATCCGTGGCATTCTCGACAACGTCAAGACCATCGCCATGGTCGGCGCCTCGGCGAATGAATCGCGCCCCTCTTATTTCGTCCTGAAATATCTGCAGGGTCGAGGGTACCGGATGATCGGCATCAACCCTGGCCTCGCCGGCAAGGACATCCTCGGCGCGCCCGTCTATGCGAGACTTGCGGATGTGCCCGAGCCCATCGACATGGTCGAGATCTTCCGGAACTCCGAGGCTGCCGGGCCGATCGTCGATGAGGCCCTGAAGCTCGATCCGCTGCCCAAGGTGATCTGGATGCAGCTGACAGTTCGCACCGACGAGGCCGCCGCCCGAGCCGAGGCCATGGGCGTGACGGTTATCATGAACCGCTGCCCCAAGATCGAATATGGCCGCTTGTCCGGTGAAATCGGCTGGACGGGCGTCAATTCACGCATCCTGTCATCCAAGCGCGCGACCATGAGCGGCAAGGGTTTTCAGAAGCGCACATTGGGTCCGCCGGGCGCCAATCCCTTCGGCGTCAAGCGCTAGAGGGAAGCGGCCAAGGTCGCGTTGACGCCGATTGAAGCCTTATCGTAAGACGGACGCCACCTGTCCGAACAAAGCCCGGGGCCTTGGGCCCCGCATTTCAGCGAGGAGCACGCCATGACCGAGCCCACAGCCCCAGGCTTCGCAACACTCGCCATCCATGCCGGCGCAGCACCCGATCCGGCGACCGGCGCACGGGCGACGCCGATCTACCAGACAACGAGCTTCGTGTTCGACGACGTGGATCACGCAGCCTCGCTTTTCGGTCTTCAGGCATTCGGCAACATCTACACGCGCATCACCAACCCGACCAACGCCGTGCTCGAAGAGCGCGTCGCGGCACTCGAAGGCGGCACGGCGGCGCTGGCCGTGGCCTCCGGACATGCGGCTGAATTCCTGGTCTTCCACACGCTCATGCAGCCGGGCGACGAGTTGATCGCGTCCAACAAGCTTTATGGCGGCTCGATCAACCAGTTCAACCACGCCTACAAGAACTTCGGCTGGAACGTGAAATGGGCCGACCCGGACGATCTCTCGACATTCGAGGCCGCCATCGGTCCGCGCACCAAGGCGATCTTCATGGAATCGATCGCCAATCCCGGCGGCATCATCTGTGACATCGAGGGCATCGCGAAAATCGCCAAGCGCGCCCGCGTGCCGCTGATCGTCGACAATACGCTCGCCTCGCCCTACCTCATGCGTCCGTTCGAGCATGGCGCAGACATCATCGTGCATTCGGCCACGAAGTTTTTGGGAGGCCACGGCAATTCCATCGGCGGCGTGATCGTCGACGGCGGCACCTTCGACTGGATGGCCGACAAGCGCTACCCGATGCTCTCCGCCCCGCGCCCCGAATACGGCGGCATGGTTCTGGGCGAGACCTTCGGCAATTTCGCCTTTGCCATCGCCTGCCGCGTTCTCGGCCTGCGCGACCTCGGCCCTGCCCTGTCGCCCTTCAACGCCTTCATGCTGATTACCGGCATCGAGACCTTGCCGCTGCGCATGCAGCGCCATTCGGAAAACGCGCTGGCAGTCGCCGAGCATCTGTCGAACCATCCGGCCGTGAAATGGGTCAGCTATCCCGGCCTTAAGGGCGACCGCTATTATAATCTCGCGCAGAAATACTGCCCGAAGGGCGCGGGCGCGGTCTTCACCTTCGGCCTCAAGGGCGGCTACGACGCCGGCCTCTCGCTGGTCTCGAACCTGAAGCTGTTCTCGCATCTGGCCAATGTGGGCGACACGCGCTCGCTCGTCATTCACCCGGCCTCGACGACCCATCGCCAACTCACGGACGACCAGAAGATCGCCTCGGGCGCAGGCCCGGACGTTGTGCGCCTGTCGGTCGGGCTCGAGGACAAGGCGGACATCATCGCCGATCTCGACCAGGCGCTCGCAGGGGGCTGAACCCGCGCGCACGTAGAATCTCTACAAGAGGCTCCAGAGATAACCCTCTGGAGCCTCTTTCATTTCCAGCTTCGAGTGAAGGTTTACGTTGCGGCAGGGCCCTGCCCTTGGGGCCGGCCGCCCGCGCCGGGAGGCAGTGCGAACACCACCTTCTGATAAACGAGACCGATCCCGATCAGCACGGCCCCAAGCCCAAGGAAGGACAAGGCGCGCAGGATGCCGTCGAGGCCCTGAAGGTCGAGCAGGAAGACCTTCAGCACGGTCAGCACGATGAAAGCGGCGGAGGCGATTCGCGCCTCGCGCGACTGCCGCCAGACCCCATAGGCGAGCAGCAGGATGCCGAGCACCAGCCACACCGCCGAATAGGTGTAGGACTCACCCGAGCTCGTCGATCTCAGCCAGCCGACATGTTCGTCGTGGAAGACGCGCCGAACTTCCAGCGAGGCATAGAAGAAGAGCAGGCCGATGGTCGTGATGCCGGCCGCCGTCGCGAGAAGCCCCCGCCCGAGCGCACGCGCACGCCGTGCCAGCACAAAAGCCGCCAGCCCCGGCAGCGCATAGCCGAGGAGCAAGGCATTCAGGACGACGCCGCCCTCGACGGGATCGAACGAGATGAACGGATTGGCGTAGAAGCCGAGCCCGATAACGGCGCCCGCGATCCCGAGCGCTCCCGATATCAGCGAGGCGATGCGGAACACAGGATTGAGGCGGCGCGCATCGAGCGACATCAGCACGAGGCTGAACAGGAAGCCCGAGAACACCATCAGCCCTTGTTCGACGAGCCCGCTCGTTCGCGCGAAGGGATCGCCGCCATTGATGGCGTGCCGAATCTGGAAAAACACAAGAAGCGCCGCAAACAGGACCGCGCAGGCATCGGCGATGCGAACGGGAAGATCCTCCGCGCGTCGGCGCATGATATGCGCCGCGCTGGCAAAGGCGAGTGCCGGAACGCCGTAGCCGAACAACAGCCAGTTGAACACGGGCGTCCGGCCGAGCCCCGCCCCCGCGATGCGCGGGTCCCAAGCATAGCGCGCGGCCAGAACCGCGCCGAAAGCGCAGACGCACCAGCGCAGGGCCGGAATCTCGAGGCGCGCCGCCACATAGGCCGCACCCAGCGCCGCCAGTGCGAGTGCAACCGTCAGCGTTCCGCCTTGCAGCGCGAAAACGAACCCGAGAGCCAGCGCCGCGATCGCTGCGGAAGCCATGGCCCCAAGACCAAGGCGCAGCGCGTCGCTCTCTCGCAGTCGCGGGTGCATGAGGAAGCCACGGGCGAGATATATGCAGACCAAGGCGAAAACAGCTGCGACAGCCGCCATGGCGGGAGACGACTCGCCGCGCGTGAAGCGCAGGAAGACCAGCCACAGCGCCGCGAGCGGCGTCACACCCGCGACGCCGGCATAGATGGCGGCGATGGGGAACCGCAGCGTTGGGCCGACAAACAGCCGCCACACACAAGCGAGCGCGCAGCCGCCGCACATCGCCAGCGCGAAAAGGGAAAACTGGATTGGATCGCGCGGCACCAGCAAGTCCGTCCAGAACTCCGTGCCAGAAATTACCAGCGGCGGCGCGTCGACAGCCGGCCAGAAACGCAGCGCGAGAAGTGAGACGAAGGAGGCAGCGATGGCAGCCCCGCCCGCAGGCGCGATCCGCACGGCGCACACCATCAGCAAGGCGATAATCGCGGCCGCACCCGCAATCCAGCCTGTGCCAAACAGCCCCACGGCGAGTCCATCGTGCAGCGTTACGACTCCAATGCAAGCAAACAACGCGGCCAAGAGATGGGACGGGACATCGACCTCGGCTGCCTCATCCGCCGTGACACGATGCGGCACGTAGGCGACGAAGAAGAGGCCCAGTGCGGTCTGGACGATGACATGAAGCAGCGCGGCGGCTAGAAAACCGCCGGGATCATCGCCGCCCACGGAATCCGCGAGTACGAGGCTCCAGATCGCAGCGCCACAGGCGCTGGCCATTGCAAGCCAGAGCCAGCAGCGCAACCGCGCGAGGCCATAGGCCGAGGCTGCCAGCACGGCAAGGTAAAGGACGACAGGCCACGGGCTCGGGCTATCGGACGACACGAGCATCGGCGTCGCGAAAGCGCCGATCAATCCAAGACCCGCAAGAGCCGGCCCATGCAGGGCAGCCGCCGCCATGGTGGCGACGCCCGTCGCACCCAGCAGGACGAGCGCGGGGCCCGCCCCGATGAAGCCATAGAGCGCATGGGCGGCCCAGATCGTCGCGAAAGCCGCGATTGTTCCAGCGGCCGTCAGCACGCCGGGAATATAGGCCGGCGCGCTCGGCTCCCCCGTCTCTCGACGCCGCAGCCATTCGCCCGCCGCCACGAGTGCGACAGCCAGCAGCACGCCGAGAAAAGTCCGGCCGAGGGGACCAAACAACCCGCGCTCGATGGAGTAGCGCACAAGCAGAACCGCCCCGAGCGCAAGCGCGACACCACCGACCCAGACGGTCCAGCGAGTGCCGAGTGTTTCTTCGAAACTGCGGCGATGCGCAAATACGGGCGCGAGGGGCGCCGCGCTCGGGACCTTCGGTGCTTGGGCAATCGGCGGTGGCGGTGGAACGGCGGCCGGCACGACAGCATCAGGTTCGGCAGGCTTCGACTCAGGGATCGGGCCGGGTCGCGCCTGCGCCGCCTCGAGCCTCTGCAGGCGCGTCCGAACCTCCAGCAGCGCCAATTCGGCGGCACGAACGTCCCGGCTCAGGGCTTGCGCCCGGAAGAGGCCTATCGGCCCGAGGATAAGCGCAACGATTGCCGCCAGCCCCAGCAGCACAAACACGCTGATTTCGTCCAATGCTCATTCTCCAGACCGGAGGCAAGCTTAGACACAAGCAGCGAGCCTGGGAAATCCTCAGGCGCGCGCGTCCGCCAGCCGACGCCCATGCACCACCGCCATGATGAGCACGATCATCGCAAAGGCCTGGTGCAACAAGGCAATGCCCAGGGGAACAACGAGCACGAGCGTCGTAATGCCGATAATCGCCTGACACAGTACGAGGCCGGCCACCACGCGCGCCCGCCGCATTGTCGCGGTTCCCGGGGCGACCCGTGCCGAATCGAAGGCATGCCAGAGCGCCAGCGCCAGAAGCGCATAGGCGACCATGCGGTGGTTGAACTGCACCGTCGTGACATTGTCGACGAGGTTCGCCCAAACGGGCGAGAGACGCGCGAGATTCTCGACCGGCGGAATGAAATGTCCGTCCATCAGCGGCCACGTATTGTAGGTCAGCCCTGCCCGCAGGCCCGCGACGAGCCCGCCGAGCCCGATCTGAGCCAGCGTCACGACGATGAGAGCGAGCCCCGTCGCCCGCAGGCGCGCCTCGGACGGACCCAGCACGTCCGCCGCCTTCGGCTTCAGCCCGACCGCCAGCCAGACGAGCGCCGTCAGGGTGATGGAGGCTAGAACGAGATGGATCGCAAGCCGCTCCTGCGCGACCTCGACGCGCCCCGTCAGCCCCGACTTCACCATCCACCAGCCGACCGCACCCTGGAGACCCCCCAGTGCCAGAAGCCCGAGCAGTTTCGGCTTGAGGTCGCGGGTAAGGCGCCCGCGCAGCCAGAACCACGCGAGCGGAAGCGCGAAGGCTAGGCCGATCACCCGCCCGAGCAGGCGGTGGCCCCATTCCCAGAAGAAGATCGTCTTGAACGCGGCGAGGTCCATCGTCGGGAAAAGCTGCGCAAATTGCGGGATCTGCTTGTATTTCTCGAATTCGACAAGCCATGCCGCTTCGCTCAACGGCGGCAGCACGCCGGTGACGACCTTCCACTCGGTGATGGACAGGCCCGATTCCGTCAGCCGCGTGGCCCCACCGACGATAACCATCAGGAAGACAAGCGCCGCGACGCTCCACAGCCAGACCCTGATGCCCAGGGTCCGGGCCCCGGCGTTGCCCCGCGCGGGGAATGCCTTTGCGACGCCTGTCGCTTCACCAATGCTCGTCATGCGTCCAATCGTCCGGAACAGGGCCGTCGCATTGATATGCCGGCACGGGCGAGACATAAGCGAGGTGAACGCGCCCGTAAACGCGCGCCCTGTCGCACCCCGAGTGAGAACCATGACCCGCCGCAACCGCAAACTGACGGGCGCTTTCATCATCGTCGCCTATGTCGTCGTCTACGCGCTCACCGCGATGGCGCTGGCGGAGGCGACGCCAGTGCAGACCGCGTCCCATGTCGTGCAAGGGCTCGTTTACGCCATCCTCGGCATGGGCTGGATCCTGCCGCTCATGCCGCTCATCCGCTGGATGGAACGCACGGACCCGGCCTGACCATCAGGCGGCTGCACGTTCCGCCTCGGGTCGCAGGCCGGCTCGAACCGCGACCACTTCCCCCGCCCCGGCAGCCAGCAGGTCCGCCTGCAAGCTGGACGTGTCGGGGTCACCGGATTGCCCCGAACAGGCGAGCATGACGTAATCCGCCTCCGGAGCCAGCGCGAGGGCGAGCGCGCGGGCCGGCTGGCCGGGATCGAGCGTCGCCGACAGCACAACGAAATCATAGGTCTGCGAGAGCGCGTCCAGCACGAGGTCGAGGTCGGCGCCAGCTGGAGCCAGTCCCTTGCCCGATGGCAGAATGTGCAGCCGCGAACCTGCATCGCGGTGGATCACTTCCGAGAACGAAGCCGTTCCATCGAGCAGGTCGCTCAGGCCCGGCGCGGGACGCGGATCGTTCAGGGCCTGAGCACGATCGCCGGCGCCGACGCCCACCAGAATGGCGCGCCCATGCAGACCAAGAGCGCGGGCCAGCTGAAGAGCGCTCGAGGCGCAATCGACGTGGTCCTCCATATGCGTAACGAGAATGCGGCGCGCATAGGCAGTGGCCCCGGCCGCGACGATGCGCGTAACCAGCCCCTCGGTCTGGTCGACGGCACTGCTGACAGCGAAATTCGGCACGACGGCGCCCGGTGCCTCGTCGGCAATTCGATGCGGATCGGCCTTGCGGTCCTCGTTCACGGCATTGGCCACACGGGTCATCAGACGCACCTCTCCGGGAACTTGCGGACGCTCGACGACATCAGGCGAGGTCGCGATAGAACTGCGGCCCGAACGCAATGCGCTCAGGCTTGCGAGCCCGGCAGAAATGCCGATGCCCAACAAGGCGAATCCAGCCAGGATCGATCGCGGCGCGCGCGGCGCGGGCCCCTCCGGCACGGCGGCTGGGCTGAGAACACGCACGTCGTCCGCCCCGCCGCCATCGGCCGGCGCATAAAGCGCGACGTAAAGTGACGCGACGCGATTGGCGGCTCGGGCAGCAAGCTCCCCATCGGCTGCGCGGAAGCCGATCAGGACCTGCCGCAACTGACCGCCGGCACGAACGCTCAGACGCTCCGTGAAGGCGGCGAGCAGGCGATCCTCGTCGGGAACGTCGCGCGGCGGGCGTGCCAGGCCTACGGCACGCATCAGGCGATGGAGGGGCTCTTCGGCGCTATCGGTGCCCAGACTGTCGAGGGTGATGTCAAGATCGTGGATCGCGGTGCGCGCCAGATCCCGGGACAGGATCAGCCGCGTTTCCGGCTGGATCCACTCCCCGGCGCCAGGAATGCCCAACGGCGATGCGGGCGATGCCACCCGGACGCGGGCTTCGGCGACAGCACCGTCCTGGCCTTGTGAAAGAGCAATCAGCCCCGCGAGGAGCCCCAGCACCATGCCGACAACAACGAACACTCCCGAACGAACCACGACGCGGCGCCGGCCGGGTGCTGACCGGGACACTCTTGGAGGACTTTCAGAACTCTTTGCCAAAACGCGCATCGCAACCCCGGAGACTCAGGCCTGCGATTAAAATCCCTCAAGGTTTAAAGGACGTTAACCAGCCCACACGAAACCGGACAGTATTTATTAATCCTATCGGGATAGACCTTGTCTTCCAGGTTGGAGAAGTTCCCCCTACGGTTAACGGGCGTGAGTGCAGGGTCGATGCGCAATTTATTCGCTGTCCTTTTCCTTTCCGCACTCGTGCTGAATGGCTGCGCATCGCACGAGTACCGCGCGGTCTACCTCGATGCGCAGGCCGATGAGCCCTATACGCTCGCCAGCGGCGACCGCCTCCGCATCATCGTCTACGGGCAGGATACGCTGTCGAATACCTATGCTGTGGACGGCGGCGGCCGCATCTCGATGCCACTGATCGGCATGATCGAAGCGCAGGGCCTCACTGTCCCGCAGGTGGAGCGGGCTATCGAGGCCCGGTTGCGCAACGGGTTTCTACGAGAGCCCCGGATTGCGGCGGAGGTCGTTGCATACCGCCCCTTCTTCGTGCTCGGCGAGATCACCACCGCCGGGCAATATCCCTTCATCAACGGCATGACGGTTCAGAACGCCGTTGCAGTCGCTGGCGGGTTTACGCCGCGCGCAGTCAAATCGACCGTCGACCTGACGCGCGTCGTCCAGGGCGCGACTGTGACTGCGACCGTCCCAATGAGCGAGCGCATCCGGCCCGGCGACACGCTGACGGTAAAGGAGCGGTATTTCTGAGATGGCGAAATTCGATGCAAGCGATCTCCAACGTCTAGCAGATGATATTCCGCGAAGTTCGCAGGCGGTGGCGGCGCCGCTCCAGAATAAAAACCTGACGCAACTGGCGGAAACGCTCGACAACCGCACCTCCGGCTCCGCCCTGTCACCCGTCGTCATATCCGGCGCCGTCAGGATGCTGGAGTTTGTCTTGATCGGATGTACAGGCACGCTGATACATTTCCTCTATCAACCCGGCGTGCATCCGCTCGATTACTTCTATGCCATTGCGATGATCGACCTGCTTGCGCTGGTTATCTTCCAGGCCATGCATCTCAATGACATCCCAGCCTTGCGCGCACCTGTGCGCAGCGGCCTGAAGCTGCTGGCCTGCTGGACCCTCGTGTTCCTCGCATCGCAGGCCCTGGTGTTCCTCTGGAAGGCTGAAGGCATCTATTCGCGAGTCTGGCTCGTTTCATTCTTCGGCATTGGATTCGGCCTGCTGATGATCGAGCGCGGGATCATCGCGATCATCGTGCGGCATCTGACGCGGGGCGGACGTCTGGACCGGCGCACCGCAATCGTGGGCGGCGGTCCCTCGTGCGACCTGTTGCTTCAGGCTCTTACGCGTCAGGTCGATTCCGACCTGCAGATCTGTGGCGTGTTCGACGATAGAGCCGACGATCGCTCCCCCGATCTCGTCGCGGGCTTTCCAAAACTCGGCAACGTGGACGATCTCGTGGAATTCGCGCGCCACACGCGCATAGACCTCATCATATTCACGGTACCTATCACGGCCGAAACCCGGCTTCTGCAGATGCTGCGCAAGCTGTGGGTGCTGCCGATCGACATTCGCCTCTCGGCGCACACGAACAAGCTGCGCTTCCGTCCACGGTCCTATTCCTACATCGGCAACGTTCCCGTCCTGGATGTCTTCGACAAGCCCATTGCCGACTGGGACGTCGTTCTCAAGACGGCTTTCGACAGGATCGTCGGCGCATTGGCGCTACTCGTCCTTTCGCCCGTCCTGCTCGCGGTGGCGCTCGCGGTGAAGCTGGATTCCAGGGGCCCTGTGTTCTTTCGCCAGAAGCGGCACGGCTTCAACAACGAGCCGATCGACGTCTGGAAATTCCGGTCGATGTACACCGACAAGCTCGAGTATACGTCCCCCACGCAGGCCACCCGCAACGACCCGCGCGTCACGCGTGTCGGCCGCTTCATCCGTCGCGCCTCCCTCGACGAGTTGCCGCAACTGTTCAACGTCGTGTTCTTCGGCAATCTTTCGCTCATCGGCCCACGCCCCCACCCGGTCAATGCCCGCACCCCCGACAACACGTTCGAGGCTGTCGTGGACGGTTACTTTGCCCGTCACAGGGTCAAGCCCGGCATTACCGGTTGGGCCCAGGTCAACGGATGGCGCGGCGAGACCGACACGCCCGAAAAGCTGCAGAACCGCGTCGAGCACGACCTCTATTATATTGAGAACTGGTCGATCTTCTTCGACATCTATATCCTGGCCATAACGCCGTTTGCCCTGATCAACACGGAGAACGCGTTCTGAACCGGCACGACTTGCCCGAGGATCGAGTTTCATGTGGCTTTCCAGCGTTCCGCGCATATTGGCCGCTCTGGCCGGTCTCATCGGGGCCGCCGGCATCGCGGGGGCAGCTCTGGCCGCGCACGGCGGCTACGACGAAAACCTGCGGACCGCCTCGCAGTTCGCGCTGATTCACGCAGCCCTCGTGGCGGCCCTGTGCCTTGCCACCACCCCGACCCGCACGACGATTCTCGCGGCCGGGGTTGTGCTGGCCGGCGCCGGCCTTTTTTGCGGAGACCTCGCCCTGCGCGCGCTCAAGGGACATTCATTGTTTCCGATGGCTGCCCCGACCGGAGGCTCCCTGCTCATCGCGGGCTGGCTCCTATTGTCACTGGCTGCCGTAATCCGCCTGCCGCCAAAGTAGCGCTGACGCTTGCATATGGTCTCGGGCACCGCCATGTTCGAAAATGAGAACAGCGTGCCGCACCAGTTCTGACGCTCAGGCTTGATTGTCGGGACTTGCCACCAGTCCCCGTTTCGAAGCCCGGGCTCATTGCTGCGGTGAAAGGAATTCAAATGGCCGAGAACGACCACCACGCAGCCCTCCTGGGGCGCCGTGTGCTCGTCGTGGAGGACGAACCGTTCATCGCGATGACCCTCGAGGACATGTTGACCGACCTCGGCTGCATCGTGGCCGGCTCCGCGGCTCAGATCGACGATGCCCTGTCACTGATCGCGCGTGGCGAGATCGATGCGGCCGTGCTCGACGTGAACCTCGGCAGCCAGAAGATCGATCCCGTCGCGGACGCCCTCGCCCGCATCGATTGCCCCTTCGTATTCACGACCGGCTATGGCCGTACCGGCGTGCCTGTATCCCACAATATGCGCGGGGTCGTGCAGAAGCCCTTCCGGATGGAAGATCTGGCCAAGGCCCTGGCGGATGAGCTGACGCGCGTTCCCGGCTGACCCGATCCGGATCCTCGCCCTTGGCCGATCCACAAACTTATCCAGCCGAAATTCCATAGTATACTCTGTCGATCACCAGATATTGGGCGACGACGCCAGCCGTGCCCCTTGCCAAGCCAAGGGCTCCTGATGCCAAATGGTGGGATCTGGTTTATATACGATCCCGAAGTGCGACGATGAAGAGCTGGCGGCGGTAGCCGTCCAACCACCAGCCGCGTCGCGCTTCGCAACGGGAGGCACGAATGAAGATCGCCACGTCCACGAAGCTCCTTCTGACTTGCGCGGTCGGAGCCTTCGCGGCAGCCCTGATCTGGCCGACAACGGTCGATGGTTGGTTTCCCGGCTGGGGTAATCAGGCCATGTCGATCCGTTCACACCTGCCCTCTCCCGTAACTGCGATGCTCCCGACTGAGAAGCCGGCCGGCGTGCCCGTTCGCGCTGCCACGGAGGGAACGGTGCCCGCGCGCGGAGCGCAGGGCGCGCAGAACCGCCCGGCCGCGAATGTGCGCGTGGAGACTGTGCTGCGTGGCCCCATGGAAGTGCGCGCTGAAGCCGTGGGCTCCGTTCAACCGATCGCGAGCGTCGCGATCCGCAGTCGCATCGACGCGCAGATCGACAGCATTCTCGTGGCAGACGGCGCCGCAGTGAAGGCCGGCGACATCCTCGTGAAGCTCGACTCGCGTCAGGTCGAGGCCCAGATCAAACAGGCCGAGGCGACCCTGGCGCGTGACCAGACGCTCCTCGAACAGGCCGAACGCGATGTGCGCCGCTTCACCGAACTGATTTCGAAGCAGTCGGGAACGCAGGTCAATCTCGACAATGCCAGAACCACAGCCGCGGGGGTCCGCGCTGCGATCATGGGTGACGAAGCGCAGATCGAGAACCTGAAAGTCCAGCTCAGCTGGTACACGATAAAGGCTCCGATCACCGGCCGCGTCAGCACCTTTACGCAAAAGGCCGGCAACATCATCCGCTCGGGCGACAGCACCTCGACGGGCACCCTCACGACGATCGTTCAGACCACGCCGATCTATGTCGCCTTCTCCGTGCCCCAGCGCCTGCTGCCGGATCTGCGCGCCGCGAGCCTGCGCAACGATTCCGAAGTGCTGGTGACCCCGCAGGGCACGACAGTAACCGCCAAAGGCAAGATCGCGGTCATCGACAATACGATCGATCCCACGACAGGCACGCTGACCGTCCGCGCCGTCTTCGACAATCCGAACGAAGTTCTATGGTCGGGCCAGCTCTGCTCGGTTCGCGTCAGTCTTCGCACTGAGCCCGACACCGTCAGCATCCCGCGGTCGGCGGTGCAGGTCGGGCAAAGCGGCAGTTACGTCTATGTCATCGAGAACGGTGTCGCTCGCGTGCAGCCGGTTCAACTCGGCCGATCGCAGGAGGGACGTGACATCGTAACGTCTGGGCTGAAGGGTGGCGAGAGCGTCGTGGTCGATGGCGCGCTGACCCTGATGAACGGGTCAAAAGTGGAAATAAGGACTGCCGAAGCCAAGAAGGGCGCATCCTAATGTCGCTTCCTGAACTCTGCATCCGCCGACCCGTCATGACGACACTGCTGATGGTGTCGTTCATTGTGTTCGGCATTTTTGGCTTCATGAAGCTCCCCGTCGCAGCGCTCCCCCGCGTCGACTTTCCGACAATCAACGTCAATGCCCAGCTGGCCGGCGCCAATCCCGAGACCATGGCGGCCTCCGTCGCAGCCCCTCTCGAACGCGCCTTCGCGACTATCCCGGGCATCACGCTGATGACGTCTCGCTCCTCCACGGGGCAGACCAACATCACTATGCAGTTCGACCTGGATCGTGAAATCGACGGCGCCGCGCTGGATGTCCAGTCGCAGATCACCGCCACTTTGCGCCGCCTGCCACAGGAAATGACGTCGCCGCCGAGTTTCAGGAAGGTCAATCCGGCCGACTCGCCCGTACTTTTCCTGAGCCTCGCCTCCCCGACCCTGCCGCTGTCGACCACCAACGACTACGCGGAACAGATTTTCGCCCAGCAGATCTCGCAGATCCCCGGCGTCGCGCAGGTCGCCATCTTCGGCCAGCAGAAATTCGCCGTTCGCATCGAAGCAGATCCGGATGCGGCCGCCGCGCGCAACCTGACGCTCGCCGATGTACGCAACGCGGTCGCCGCCGCCAATTCCTCGACCCCCGTCGGCAGCTTGCGCGGCAATGGCCAGAACGTAACGCTGACGGCCTCCGGTCAGATCGAGCGCGCCGAAGGCTATCGCGATCTCGCGGTAGCCTGGCGCAACGGTGCACCGGTGCGGCTGGGTGACATCGCCCGTGTCGTCGATTCCGTTGAAAACGACCAGATCGCGGCGTGGCAGGGCAATGATCGCGCCATCCTGCTCGCCATCTTCCGCCAGTCCGACGCCAATACCGTTCAGGTCGTCGATGCCGTGAAAGCCAAGCTGCCGGGCTATCAGGCGCAATTGCCGCCGTCGGTTCAGGCCTTTGTGCTCAACGACCGCTCGCTGTCGATCCGCGAATCCGTGGAAGACGTGGAATTCACGCTTGGCCTGTCGATCGCACTGGTCGTGCTCGTGATCTTCATGTTCCTGAAGACCATCGCAGCGACGCTCATTCCCGCGCTGGCTTTGCCCGTCTCGCTGATCGGCACCTGCGCCTTCATGTATCTGTTCGGCTATTCGATCGACAACATCTCGCTGCTGGCGATCACGCTGGCGGTGGGCTTCGTCGTCGACGACGCGATCGTGATGCTCGAGAACATCGTGCGCCACATCGAGGCGGGCATGAAGCCCTTCGAGGCGGCGCTCAAAGGCTCGAAGGAAATCAGCTTCACCATCGTGTCGATCACCCTGTCGCTGGTGGCCGTGTTCATTCCCGTCCTGCTGATGGGCGGCGTCGTCGGCCGAGTTTTCCGCGAATTTGCCGTCGTCATCTCCTGCGCCATTCTCGTCTCGGGATTCGTGTCGCTGACGCTGACGCCGATGCTCTGCGCCCGCATCCTTAAACCGGTCGACCACCACGCCGTGCCGGGGTTCCTGTCCCGCACGGTCGATCGCGGCCTCGACGGAATTACCGATGCCTATCGCTGGATGCTCGATCTCGTCCTGCGCTTCCGCCTGGTCATGGTCGCAATCACGCTGGCGACCTTCGTGGCCAGCGTGATGATGTTCGGCTGGATTCCCAAGGGCTTCTTCCCGATAGAAGACACAGGCTTCCTCAGCGGCTCAACCGAGGCCGCCCCCGACATCGGCTTTCCCACCATGATGGAGAAGCAGCAGCAGGTCGCGCAGATCGTGATGAAGGATCCGGCTGTCGACTACGTCACGTCGAATGCCGGCGGCGGCGGCAACAACAACCAGGGCAATATTTTCGTCGCCCTCAAGCCGAAGAAAGATCGCGGGCCGATCTCCGACGTAATCTCGCGGCTGCGTCGCACGACGGCTCAGGTGACCGGCATTACGAGCGTGTTCAATCCGGTTCAAAACCTGAACCTCAACGGCGGCCGCACCGCGCGCGCGCAATATCAGTACACGCTGCAATCGGGCGATCTCCCGGCCCTCTACGAAAAGTCGCCGGAAATGCTCGCGCGTATGCAGCAACTGCCCGTGCTGCGCGACGTGACGACCGACCTGCAGATTCGCAATCCGCAGCTCTCCGTTGACATCGACCGCGAAAAGGCCGCCGCTTTTGGCCTGACATCGGACCAGATCCGCGCAGCTCTCTACAACACCTACGGCAACCGCCAGATCTCGACCATCTTCACGCAGTCCGCCGATTACGCGGTGCTGATGGAAGCACAAGGCGACTTCCGCAACGATCCCGCAGCTCTCGGGCGCATCTTCATCCGCGCCCAGACGGGCGCTGGCGGCACGGCCGCCGCCGTCGCCCAGACCGCAGGCTCGGGCACGACCGGGACAGGTTCGACCACGGGCGGCGCCGGCGTCTCATCGGCCCCGATCATTCCGCTCGACCAGGTCGCCACGATCAGGCGGACCGTCGGCCCGCTGACGGTCAACCGGCAATCGCAGCAGCCCGCCGTGACCCTGTCCTTCAACACGGCTCCGGGCGTTTCGATTGGTGAAGCGGTGGAAGCTATCCGACGCACCGAAGCCACCATCAGTCTGCCGGCGACCATCAGCACGAACTTCTCCGGCACGGCCGCCCTCTTCCAGGACGCGCAGCGCGGACAGGTGCCGCTGATCCTCGCGGCCGTGCTGACGATCTACATCGTGCTTGGCGTTCTCTACGAGAGCTTCATTCACCCGATCACTATTCTGTCCGGTCTGCCGTCGGCAGGCCTGGGTGCGCTGATCGCGCTGAACATGGTCGGCCTCGACCTCTCGGTCATCGCGATCATCGGTATCCTCTTGCTCGTCGGCATCGTGAAGAAGAACGCGATCATGATGATCGACTTCGCGATCGAGCGCCGGAACGAGGGACTCGATGCCCTGCCGGCCATCCGCGAGGCGGCGCTGATCCGCTTTCGTCCGATCCTGATGACGACGTTGGCCGCCATCCTCGGCGCCGTGCCGATCGCGCTCGGCACCGGCGCAGGTGCGGAATTGCGGCAGCCGCTCGGCATCGCCATCGTCGGCGGCCTCTGCGTCTCGCAATTGCTGACGCTCTTCATCACGCCGGTCGTTTATTATTACCTCGACAAGGTGGACAGCTACCTGTCCGGCCGCTCGCAGAAGGTCGCGTCTTCCGCCGCCCCGGCGACAGGCGCATTCGAACCCGCCGAATAGCAAGCCGGCGGTCCGGCGCATGAACGCCGGACCGCCGGTTGCACGCCTAGCCAGAGTCAGACGGGCTTGACGCTGGCGATCTTGAACGTGCGCACATCGCCGTCGGCGTCGCGCACCGATACGTACTCGTCCACCATGAATCGATGCGCGTCGAAGCGGAAGCCGGATTCCTCGTCGCCCTCCCAAAGCGCGTAGTCGAACTGCCATGTTCCGCCACCCGCACCGCCTTGACGATGCACGAGGAGCCCGCGCTGGACGACATCGCCCTGCTCGATCTTGTGGACAAAGCAGAGAGCCCGTTCGCGCTTCCAGTCCTCGGGGCTGATATGAGCGCTGTCGTCGAGCGGCGCCACGAACTCGTAGGCCTCGCCTGTCGTCGCCGCTGCCTCGTTTTTCGCGTGCACGCGCTCAAGCCGGATGCGGCGCAGATGCGCGCTCGTCGTCGATTTCTGAGTGGCTGCGGTCATGATTGTCGTTCCTCGTCGGAAATCCTGGGGATCACTCGTCAGAGGACAGCAAGGCGTTTTCCGGGGCCATGACATGCGTCAAGTGGGACCGCCAGCCAAAATTCGTATAATAGCAAAGCTCATGCTGTCGATTTGGCAACAGTGGCGAGAATAACCGGGCTGTGCACCGGACTGCATTGACCCCGGGTGAGGTCGCCTTCGTTGCGCCGTCTTCGTGCCCTCACTTGTCCTGGGTGCGCCAACCCTGCAAGCTGTGCCGCGCCCTCTCCACCGAAGCCTGATTGAGTTCACGAATCGAATGAAATTTTCCTGGAAATGGCTGGCCGTCCCGGTCGTGCTCGCAGCCCTCGGCGCAGCCGCGGCGCCCTGGACTCTCTCGGGAGAGGCACTGCGCCGCGAACTGGCTGCGCAGGTTATGCAGACGTCGGGCCTTCGCGCCTATGCGGGGGGACGTGCGACCTTCGCAGTTCTACCGCGTCCCCGTATCAAGCTAGAAAACGTCACCATATCCGATGAGAACGGCTCCCTCATCATCGATACGGACATCCTGAAAGGCGACCTGCGGCTGCTGCCGCTGATCGCGGGACGCATGGAGTTGGCGTCCCTGCTGCTGATTTCCCCCACAATCACGTATGACCTTGACGGAGAGGCGCTGCGCCGGACCGGCGCCCTCGCGCGCGCCAGCGACACCTTGCCGTCCACGCCGGAGGCCGCAGGGGCCGACGAGGCGCGCCTGGGAATCATCAGCATCGCCGACGGAACCGCCCATGTAACGAGCAAGGCGAACCAGATCGACACGACGGTCGGCGACATCAATCTGACGCTCGACTGGCCGCGCCTCAGTTCGCCCGCGTCTCTCAACGGGTCCATGAGCTGGCAGGGCGAAGTCGCGGAAGTCGCGGCATGGCTCGGCAAGCCCGCAGCCCTGCTGCGTGGCGAACAATCGTCGATGACCATGAAAATCGAATCGACGGCGCTGACGCTGTCGACGAACGGCGCCCTGTCGAGCAGCCCGCGCCTGCAATATGAGGGGCGGGTCGCCGCCTCCACGCGGTCGCTGCGCGGATTAATGGGCACGTTCGGCTGGCAGGTGCCACTGCCGGGACCCCTCGCCAATGTCAGTCTCACCGGGTCGGCACGCGCCGGCCTGCGCTCGCTGGCCTTGTCGGGCCTGCGCATGACGGTCGATGGCAACAGCTTCGAGGGCACGCTCGCCCTGCAAGGCACCAATGTGCGCCCCACGCTCTCGGGCACGCTCGCGAGCGACATGCTCGTTCTCTCCCCGCTCGTCTCAGACCTGCCGAGCCTCACCGGCGCCGATGGCCAGTGGAACCGGGATGCCCTAAGCCTCAAGACGCTCGACTTCGCGGATGTGGATCTGCGCTTCTCCGCCACTCGCGCCAGATTGGGCAGTGCCGTCTTCGACGACACCGGCTGCTCGATCCTCCTGACCAATGGCCGGCTAGACCTTACGTTAGGTCAAGCAAAGGCTTACGGCGGCACGTTGAAGGGACGCGCGAGCTTTACGCCCGGCTCGAACGGCGTCGACATGCGCGCCACCGGCATCTTTAGCAAGGTGGATTCGGGCGCCCTCATGAAAAATGCTCTGCGCGGCATCCGCGTCAGCGGCGAGGCCAGCGGCCAGTTCTCTCTCGACGGCGAGGGCGAATCCGTAGCCCAGCTCGTGCGCTCGCTCGATGGCCGCGCTCAAATCACCTTCCGCAACGGCGACATTCTCGGGCTCGATCTCGAACAGGCGCTGCGCCGGCTCGAAAAGCGCCCCCTGTCTATCGTCACGGAAGTCCGCAGCGGCCGTACCGGCTTCGACACCGCCGTCGTCTCGGCCCGCGTGACGGACGGAACCATTGAGCTCGATCAGGCCGCCGTCTCAGGCCTTGGGGTGCAGTTGGCTGTCACCGGCAATGCCTCGCTCGCCGATCGCTCGATGCAGTTGCGCGCCCTTGCCCGCCAGACGACGGGAGCGACCAGCAACCCGCGCGAAGCGGGCCCGCAATTAATGATGGAAATACGCGGCTCCTGGGACGATCCCGCGCTCTTCTTCGACACCGACAGCCTGATGCGCCGCTCGGAGGCAGCCGCGCCCCTGCTACGCGCGCTGGAGCAGGTTCCAGCAGCAACCGCGCCCGCTCAGACCGAACCCTGAGTGGAGCGCATCTGCCCGACCGCAGCCGCGATCAGCAGGACGAGACCGACAGTCCCGATCATCAGCGTCGAGACGGCATTCACCTCCGGCGTGACGCCCAGGCGCACGGAACTGTAGATCCGCATCGGCAGGGTCGTGGACCCCGGCCCCGAGGTGAAGCTGGCTATGACGAAATCGTCGAGCGACAGCGTGAAGGCCAGCAGGAACCCCGCGATCATGCCCGGTGCGATCAGCGGCATCGTGATCCGCCGGAAGGTCGCTGCGGGCGTCGCCCCGAGATCCATCGCCGCTTCCTCCAGACTGCGGTCGAACCGCGCCAGCCGCGCCTGAACGACCACCGTCACGAAGCACAGGCCGAGCGTCGTATGGCCCGCGACGACCGTCCAGAAGCCACGATCGACGCCGAGGCCCACGAAAAGCAGCAGCAGCGACAGGCCGATGATGACCTCCGGCATGACGAGCGGCGCATAGACCATGGCGCTGAACATCATCCGCCCGCGAAACCGCCCGAACCGCACCAGCGCGAAAGCAGCCATCGTGCCCAGCAGCGTGGCAAGGCCGGCGGAGGCCAGCGCGACGCGTAGGCTGATCCATGCGCTCGCAATCAGGGCTTCATTGTCGAGCAGCGAGACATACCAGCGCGTGGAGAACCCGCCCCACACGGTCACGAGGCGCGAGGCATTGAAACTGTAGAGCACCAGCAGCGCGATCGGCCCGTAGAGAAAACCGAAGCCCAGCGCGAGGATTGCAAAATGGACAGGTCGAAGCCCCCGCTTCATCGGGCCGCCTCGCGGATCTGCATGCGCTCGTAGATCACAAGCGGCACCAGCAGCAGCGCCAGAAGAATGATTGCGACCGCGCTGGCGGCGGGCCAATCGCGATTTTCAAAGAACTCGGTCCATAGGGTGCGCCCGATCATCAGCGTGTCGGACCCGCCGAGCAGGTCGGGAATGACGAATTCCCCCACGGCCGGAATGAAAACCAGCAACACGCCCGCGATAATGCCCGGACGCGCCAGCGGGAGCACGATGCGCCGGAAGGCGCGCGCGGGCGTGGCGCCGAGATCGGCGGCGGCTTCCAGCAGCGCCGGGTCGAGCCGGTCGAGCGCCGTGTAGAGCGGCAGCACCATGAACGGCAGGTAGGAATAAACTATGCCGATCAGCACGGCCCAGTCGCTCGCAAAGATCGGCAACGGCGCATCGATCAGGCCCAGACTCATCAGCGCATGATTGAGCAGGCCCTCGTCCTTGAGAATCATGATCCATGCGTAGATCCGGATGAGGAAACTCGTCCAGAACGGCGCTATGGCCAGCAGCACCAGTGCGGGCCGGACGCGGCCCGGCGCTTTCGTCATGGCCCATGCGAGCGGAAAAGCAATCAGCAGCGTCGCCAATGTGGCGAGCGCGGCGAGGCGCAACGACGAGAGATAGGCGGCGACATAGATGTCGTCGTCGAATACGAGACCGTAGGCGGCCAGCGAAAAACCCTGTGCCTTCTCCCAAACGCCGGCAAAACCATCGGCCAAGGCGAAAGCCGGCGCGTAGGGCGGCTGCGATAAAGCCGCCTGCGACAGCGAGATCTTGGCGACGAGCACGAAAGGCGCGAGGAAGAACAGCACGAGCCACAACGCGGGCAGTCCGAGCACCAGCCGGCGCAGGCGCGACAGCGGAGGCACCCCGCTCATCGCGACAGCACGCGCGCGGATTCCGGTGCGAAACTCACGAAGACGCGCTCGCCGCGCTCATGCGGATGCGCGCCGTGGCCGAGCGGCTGGCGAACGTGGATCACATCCCCCGCCTCGAGCCGCACGCGCCACGAACTGCCGCCCTCGCGAAAGACATGGTCGATGATCTCGCCGACGCCGCCATTCAGCGACAGAGCTGTCGGGCGACCGAGTTTCACGCATTCAGGCCGCACGGAGAGCGCCACGGCGGCGCCGTGCTCGGGGGGCGCGCGGCAGGCAGCTTCAAGACTGAGGCCGCTGCGCGTCTGCACGGCGATGCCGCCTGGCAGCCATTGCGCGACGCGGCCCTCGAACAGGTTCGTCTCCCCCACAAAAGTCGCCACATGACGCGACGTGGGTTCCTCGTAGACGGTGCGCGGCGTGCCGATCTGCTCGATGCCGCCACCATTCATGACGGCCATGCGATGGGCCATCACCATGGCCTCGTCCTGGTCGTGCGTGACGACGACGAAGGTCGTGCCAGTCTCGCGCTGCGCCTGCATCAGCTCGAATTGCGTTTCATGCCGCAACTTGCGGTCAAGCGCGGCCAGAGGTTCGTCGAGCAGAAGGAGCCTGGGACGTTTGACCAGCGCACGCGCCAGTGCCACACGCTGCTTCTGCCCGCCCGAGAGCTGATCAGGCCTGCGCTTGCCCATGCCCTGCATCTGGACGAGGCGCAGCATGTCCTCTACACGCGTCCGGATCTCCTTGCGGCGTAGCCCCTCCTGCACGAGGCCGAAGGCGATGTTGCGCGCGACATTCATGTGCGGGAAAAGCGCATAGGACTGGAACATCATGTTCACGGGCCGCAGATGCGGCGGCAGATCGGTGATGTCGACGCCGTCGAGCGAGATCCGGCCCCGGTCCGGCGTCTCGAAACCGGCGATCAGACGCATCAAGGTCGTCTTGCCGCAGCCGGATGCGCCGAGCAGCGCGAAGAATTCATTGCGCGCGATGTCGAGCGACAGGTCGCGTATGGCAGCGACAGAGCCATAGGCCTTCGACACGTTGTCGATGCGGATCAGGGGGGCGCTAGCGTTCAAGCGGCATCAGCCCTCGTTCCGCATCACTTCCGCCAGGCGGAATTCGAGCACCTGCGGCTTGATAATGACGAGGCCGCCGCGTGTCTTGTCGACGAGGCCCTCGGCGGATAGCGCCGAGAGTTCGCGGCTCACCTGCTCGCGGCGGCAGCCGATGCGCGCTGCGAGCACATGATGGAAGGGCGGCGGCGTGACGATGCGCTCGCCGTCGTGGCCCGCACGCGGATGCGAAAGCCGCAGCAGTTCAGAATACAGCCTGTGCTTCAGGTCGAAGATGGAATGTTCGGCGAGCCGCGCATTGAGTTCGCGCACGCGCCCGGCGAGCAGGCGCAGCACCCGGTCGCAACAACTGCGCGAGGCGAAGAGGATCTCGCGGAAGGTCGCAGCGGGCATGATGCACAATTCGCTGCGCGTCAGCGACGTCACATTCGCCGAGCGGGAAACCCCGTCGAGCGCGGAAAGCTCGCCGAAAAACTCGCCTGCCCGCATGTCGGCGAGGATGATCTCCTTTCCGGCCTCCGTGCGGATGAGCACCCGCACCTCACCGGACAGGATGAAATACACGTCCGACGACGTATCTTCGTAATCGACGACGGTTTCGCCGTCGTCGAACTTCTTCCAACCGCATTGCCGGTCGAAACGGTCGAAGGGAACATCCGTCACGTCCTTGAAGAACGGAATGCGCGCAAGCGTGTGCATCAGCGGCCCTCGCGCCGGCTTGTCCGGCGAAGCTCCCACAGAATGCGCGAGCGCGCCTCCCGCATCAAGCGGCGCGACGCCGGGCTGCCGTCAGCGTGTTGGACATGAGCATCGCGATGGTCATGGGACCGACGCCGCCAGGCACCGGCGTGATGGCCGCAGCCCGCGCGCAGGCGCCTGCGAACTCGACGTCACCAACCAGCCGCGTCTTCGGCCGACCCTGCGCGTTCAGCCCCTCGCCGGCCACGCGGTTGATGCCGACGTCGATGACGATGGCGCCCGGCTTGATCCAGGCGCCGGGAATCATCTCTGGCTGCCCCACGGCGGCGACGAGGATATCCGCCCGACCGACCACGGCTGCCAGATCGCGCGTGCGCGAATGGGCGACGGTGACGGTCGCGTTTTCGGCCAGCAGGAGCTGCGCCATGGGCTTGCCGACGATATTCGAGCGGCCGACAACGACCGCGTCGAGACCCGACAGCGACAGCCCGAGCTCCTTCGCCGCCGCCTGCAGCAGGATCATCGATCCGGCGGGCGTGCAGGGCACGAGCGCGCGCTTGCGGTCGCCAATGGCGAGAAGCCCCGCGTTGACGGGGTGAAATCCGTCGACGTCCTTGTCGGGCGAGATGGTTTCGAGCACCAACTGCGCGTCGATCTGCGGCGGCAGGGGCAGCTGCACGAGGATGCCGTGTATCGCGGGGTCCACGTTCAGGGCCTGCACCAGCGCGATGAGATCGGCCTGCGTGGTCGTGACGGGCAACGTGTGCTGCACCGAATAAAAACCGCAGGTTTCGGCGGCCTTGCCCTTGGAGCGCACATAAACCTGGCTCGCCGGATTTTCACCGACGAGCACGACTGCGAGGCCCGGCTTGATGCCGGATGCTGCAAGAACGGCGGCACCGCGCGCCACCTCCTCGATCACACCAGCTGCCGCCGCCTTGCCATCGATGATGAGTGCGCCGCTCGCCGATTTCGTCAGGATCGACCTCTGTCCGCTCGGCTCATTCATGCGCTGCTCTCCTGCTCGAGGCTCAAGGCCGCTCTTTTAGGCGGAGTTGGCCGCTTCTGCCAAGCGCTCGGCCGCATGCCACTCATATGAGACGCGATGTTCTCGCCGCTCACCCGCCGGAAGATGGATCATGGACGGGCGATCCGAGAAGTCTCCCCTGAAGCCCTCAGGGTCCCCCGTGCCTGTCCATGACTCGATGGCGAGGAAAGGAGCGCCGTCGCGGCTCCAGAGGACGAGGTGCGGAAAGTCCGGCGCGTGAACATCGAGCCGCCCGCGCGGTCCGTCGAAGGAGAAGCGACGGCTCGCCGTGTCCAGAAAGCACAGGGCCTCGGCTGAAAACAGCCCGTGTCCCAGGTCGAGCACGCGTCCCCGCAGCGCCACCGGGCGGGTCTCCTGCGAAAACAGGCCGCCCGGCGCGATGATCGGAACACGGCCACGTTCCTCCGCCTCGAACAGAAGATGGTGCGCGCCCTCCCCGCCGTCCCAGAGGAAGCCAGGATGCAGTCCGCAGGCATAGGGCATGGGTACGGAGCCCGCATTCCCCACGCGCAACAGCACTTCGAGCGCGGTTTCGCTGAGCCGATAGGAAACCTCGAGCGTGAATTCGTAGGGGTAGCAGGTGCGGGTGTCGGCATCTGCGCTCAAGGTGAAGCGAAGCTCGCAAGCGCTCACCTGATTGGCCTCGAACAGCGACTGCGCTGCAAAGCCGTGTACCGGCATCGGGTGCTTGGCGTCCCCCACCCGTATGGTCCCGTCGCGCGACCAGCCACAGACCGGAAACAGCACCGGAGCGATACCCGCCCAGGTCGCAGGATCTCCATTCCATGTGAGTCTGCGCCCGGCGACCGACCATTCGCGGCACTCCGCCCCGAACACAGAAAAGCGGGCGATAGCATCGCCCGCTTTCAGATAGAAGTCCTGCGACTCACTCCTGGTCATGCCCCGCCTTCCGCCCCTCAAATTCGGCGAAAGGCCAAGGCTGCGTCAAGCGTCAGGAGCGCCTTGCGGTCTCGTTGGAAGGCGTGGCCGAGATCGTCTCGGTCGGGCGGGCGCCGCCACTGCCGGCAGAGATACCCAATCCGGCCCCGACGGAGGGCGACGTCCCACCCGAAGATGTGGCGCTCGCCGAGGGAGACACGGCGGGTGCCGGCCCGCCCGTCGCGGGTTTGGAGTCCTGCCCCTGGCCGGAAAATTCCTGCGAGGCGACTTCAGCGGCCTTGTCCACCGCTTTGCTCGCAGCAGACTTTGCCCGCTGGTAAGTCTCCTCGGCCGTATGCCGAGCCTCGTCGCGCAGGCGCTGTGCCGTGCTGCCCATATATTCTTCCTCGACCTGTGTGCGCGGCAGCATGGCCGCGAGCGCCGCGCCAGCCAGAAGGCCCAGCGCGCCGAGCACGAGCGGCTGCTCCGTGGCGAGCGTCGCGAGGCCGCTGCGGGCACGCTGCGAATACTCGCCCGCCCGATCGGTCATGTCCGACATGACGTCCCGCGCGCCGGCGACGCCTTCGGAGGCGAGGTCGCGGAGGTCGGCGGCGCGCGCCGTAACTGCATCGGTCGTGGAAGAATAGGTCTCGCGCATGTTGGACAGGCCCCCGGTTACTGTGTCGCGGATGGATGCGGCTTGAGATGACACTTTTTCCCCGGCCGCGGACAGGCGCTCGGAGACATTGTCGCGGAACTCGCCCGCCGCTTCGGACATGCGCCCGGTCGAGCGGCCCTGCCGGTAATCGTCGGCCTCATAGCCGAAGCCCGCTGTCGGGTCGGCGGTGCGGCGCATCAGGTCGCCCGCCTCGTCATCGCGATACAGGCTCATTCCGCCCTGATAGCCATCGCTATTCAGACCCTTGCGGAAGAACAGCGCCAGGCCGGCGCCGATCAGCAGCAAGGGAATAGGATTGTCGCGCACTTGCGCGGTGAAGTTCGACATGATGGCACCACCGTTTTCACGAGCAAAGGTGAACGCCGCATCGTTCATGCGGCCAGGCGAAATTCGGTCCCGCAATTCCGAAAGCGTCGAGGCGAGTTGCTCGCGATGAGTCTCTGCCTCGTCTTCCAGCGCGCGCGACGGGTCCTTGTGTTCGGACATCAGCGCGAGTCCGTGCCGGATACGGCCTGCCGGGCCACGTCGATATCGCGATTAACCTGGTTGATGGTCCGCGTCGGTGTGAGCTTCGCGGGTTTCAACGCGCTCTTCCCGGCCATGAACAGGGCGAATCCGATGACCGCCGAAACCACGGCCATGAGGACGCTCGCGACCGCCGGGCTCAGCCCGTATTGGACGAGGAACGCCACGCCGGTCTGCAACAGCAGAAACAGCGCGCCGATGAAGAACACGGCGGCCATCACCATCATGCCGATCGCCGCCACCGCATGATCGACCTTGTCGCTCATCTCGGCGCGCATGAGCTTTGCTTCGGAGCCGACCAGCGCCGTCGCATCGCTGATCGCATCCGAGATCAGCTCGACGGTGGACCTGCGCGTCATGTCATGGGTCATGACGCCCCCCGGTTGCCGGGGGTGCTCGTCGACGGGGACGACGCCGGGCGCGTCGCACCCTGCCCACCGCCGCCATAGCCACCTTCGCTGCTCGTTCCGCCGCTGCTCGTTCCCGCCTTGCTAGTTCCTGCGCTGCTCGTGCCCGCGCTGCTCGTGCCCGTGCTGCTGGTTCCTGGGCTGCTCGTGCCAGCGCTGCTCGTGCCGGCCGGGCGGGAGGAAACGGCGCCGTAGCCGCTCTTCTGGTGGGACTGCATGCCCATGCGCTGACCGGAACGGTTCGAGCGATTGGACGAGGAGGAGCCGTTCTGCCCCGAGTTGAGGAAGCGGAACAAGGCGAATCCGGCCAGGACCGAACCCGCGAAGAACAGGCCGGGGCTGCGCCGCGCCATGTCGACCACGGCCTGCGTGAGGTCGTCCACAGATCGGTCGTTGATGTCGCGGGTCAGGCCTTCGAGGCTGGACGCGGCGCTGCGTACATAGCGCGCCACCTGGGGGGAATCGTCTTCCAGATCACCGGCGACGGAGCGAATGGCGCGGGCAACACCCATCACCTTTTCCGCGCCAGCGCTCTTTTGTGCCTCGGCCGCGTCGCGGATGCGAGAGCCGACGTCCTGCGCCAGCTTTGTCGGGTCGAGGCCGACATCGGCAGCGGCTTGGCGGGCAGTTTCGAGGACGCTTGACGTATCGGATGTGTTGCTCATGCAAGGGCACCCCGTTCGAGATTGGACAGGCTGCAAACTCACGATTGGGGTCTTTGTTCCGTCTGCGGCGTCAGTCGCGCACAAGTTCGAAGCGATCGACGTCCACCAGGCCGAGATCGGTGATCTTGAGATGCGGGATGACCGGCAGGGGCAGGAAGGCCACTTGCAGAAATGGCTCAGCCAGGACGACGCCCAGGCTGGCCGCCGCCGCGCGGAGCGTCAGCAGCCCGGCGGACACAGCCTCGAAGGAGTCCAGGCTCATCAATCCGGCGATCGGCAGGGCCAGTTCCGCCAGAACCTCGCCATCGGCCACGACCGCGAAGCCGCCCTCGATTTCGATCAGCCGGTTGATGGCAACAGCCATGTCCGCCTCATCCGCGCCGACGACGCAGAGATTATGGCTGTCATGCCCGACGGACGAGGCAATGGCCCCGCGCTTCAGTCCGAACCCGTGCACAAAGCCGACCCCGATGTTGCGGTTCACGCCATGGCGCGCGACGACGGCGACTTTCACCACGTCCTGGTCGAGATCCACCTGCCGCTCGCCACCCTTGTAGGGCAGGCTCATGCGCAGGTGCTCGGTGATGATCTTCCCCGGCACGACGCCGATGACCGCGGTCGAAGGCCCCTGCCCCCGTGCCGCGAAATCCTGCGGCCCCACATGCGTGGCCTTGATGCTGTGACGCCCCACCGGCGCAACGGCGGCACGGCCCGCGAACAGCTCCGGCCCGACGATCCGGCCCGCGCTGACGACAAGGCTGACACGGCAACTCGCGAGATCGTCGATGACAGCGAGATCCGCCCGCCATCCCGGCGCGACCAAACCCCGATCGCGCAGGCCGAAGGCATGGGCCGCCGAAATGCTCGACATGCGATAGACGGCGAGCGGCGGCGCGCCCAGCGCAATAGCCGTGCGGATCATGTAGTCGAGGTGCCCCTCCTCATCGATATCCAGCGGATTTCGATCGTCGGTGCAAAAGCACATGAACGGCGCGGTGATGTTGGAAATGACGGGCGCAAGCGCGTGCAGATCCTTCGAAACGGAACCCTCGCGAACGAGGATGGTCATGCCCTTGGAGAGCTTTTCCAGCGCTTCCTCCGGCGTCGTCGTCTCGTGATCGGTACGGATTCGCGCGGATAGATAGCCGTTGAGGTCCATGCCCCGCAGCAGCGGCGCATGGCCGTCGATATGGCGCTCGCCGAAGGCTGTGAGCTTGTCGAGCACACCCGGATCGCGCGCCAAAACGCCGGGGAAATTCATGAACTCGGCGAGCCCGATCACATGGCGGTTGTCTATGAAACCCATCAGGTCGGCCGCTTCCAGCCGCGCGCCAGATGTCTCGAGATGGGTCGCCGGCACGCAGCTCGACAATTGCACGCGCAAGTCCATCGCGGTCGCATCCGCGCATTCCAGAAAATACCGGATGCCTTCCGCGCCCAGCACATTCGAGATTTCGTGCGGGTCGCAGATCGCCGTCGTAATGCCGTGCGGCAGTACGCAGCGATCGAATTCGAGCGGCGTCACGAGCGAGGATTCCACATGTAGATGCGTGTCGATGAAGCCGGGCACGACGATCTGACCGCGCAGGTCGATCTCGCGAAGCCCACGATAGGTGCCGCGCGTGCCCACGATCCTGTCGCCGCAGATCGCGACATCGGACGCGAAGATCTCGCCGGTCACGAGATCGAATACGCGCCCGTTCTTCAGCACGAGATCGGCGGGCTCTATGCCCCGCCCTTGAGCGATGGCCCTACCCAAAAACGCCTGCTTCGATCCCATCACCCGCTCCCGCCTCTCCTTGCAACGCACCATTGCGGGCCGGTTCGCGCGTGCTGTCAATGCGGGTGGGCCTGCCTGAGGCTTTCGCGGACGTCTCGAACGGTCTATCCTCCCGCCCAACAATCGCACAAAGACGAGGGACACGGGATGACACGTTCGCTGGAACATTTTGGCCGCCAGAGCAGCAAATGCCTGCAGGACGAACCCCTCGACGCCGCTCTCGAGAAAATCGCCTCCGGCCTGGCCGTGCTGCTCGGCGACCCCGAATTCGTCAATTTCGCCTTCAGCGAGAGTGACGCGCCCGGCAAGCGCGAGCTTTTCCATGATCCGGTGACGGACTTCTATATTTTCGCGCATGTTCAGGCAGCAGGCAAAAGCGGCAAGCCGCACAGCCACGGCGACAGCTGGGCCATCTACGGCAATGCGCGCGGCTACACCGACATGACCGAATGGCGCCGCGTCAATCCGGCCGACGAGGAGCGCGTGGTGCTGGAGGCGAGCGACCATTACAGCCTCCGCGCCGGGCAGACGCGCGCCTATGGGCCGGGCGTGATCCACTCGACCGCGCATCCCGAACAGGCCTGGGTGATCCGCATGACGGGCACCAACCTGGACAAGATTCCGCGTTACCATTTCAGCTCGAAGCGGGACGAAATTCTCGAAAAGGCCTGAGTCTTTCTGCTACTCAGCGTCAGCTAACCCACCAACCAAGATGGATTCCCATGTTCGCCAAGACCCGTGACGGTACGCGTATCGGCTATACAATCGTCGGCGATGCGGCCTCGCCGCATAAAGTCGCGCTCATTCACTCGCTCGCCATGGACCGCGCCTTCTGGCAGCCGGTCGCCGATCTCCTGAGTGCGGACGCAGCCGTGCTGCTGATTGATTGCCGTGGCCACGGCCAGTCCGACAAGCCGGCCGGCCCCTATACGGTCGAGCTCTTCGCGCAGGATCTGGCCGATGTGCTCGATCATCTCGGCTGGCAGAAGATCACCGTCGCGGGCGCCTCCATGGGCGGCTGCGTGAGCCTCGCCTTCGCGCAGGCCTATCCGGAGCGCGTGAAAAGCCTCGGCCTGTTCGACACCACCGCCTGCTACGGCGAAGGCGCTCCCAAGGCATGGGCCGAGCGCGCCGAAAAGGCCCTCACAGAAGGCCTCGCGGGCCTCATCGATTTCCAGAAGACCCGCTGGTTCAGCGATCGTTTTCGCGCCGAGCATGCCGATGTAGTGCAGGCCGCCGTGGACGTGTTCCTGAGCAACGAATTGCAGGCCTATTCCGACACCTGCAAGATGCTCGGCACCGCCGACGTGCGCCCCGGCCTGTCGAAGATCACAGCCCCGACGTGCATTCTCGTGGGCGAAGAGGATTACGCCACCCCGATCGCCATGGCCCAGACCATGCACGACGGCATCAAGGGTTCGACGCTCACCATCGTCCCCGGCGCGCGCCACCTCTCGCCGCTGGAAATCCCCGAGCAGGTCGCGGCGAAGCTGCGCGAGATTCTGTAAGAACACAGACGGGGCCGTCATCTACCATGATGAAATAGGAACGCGGCCTGCTTCTCCCGGTGGGAGAAGCTGTCGGCAGAGCCGACTGATGAGGGGTTACAATCTTTATTCTAAGAGGTAGAAACCCCTCATCCGCCTGCGCTGCAGGCACCTTCTCCCTTTAGGAGAAGGACCGCGCCTCGTTCACGAGACCCCGGATGTTCTCATTGCGAGGAGCGAAGCGACGCGGTAATCCAGAAGTCGCAAGACCGTACTGGATTGCTTCGCTTCGCTCGCAATGACGGCATCAGAAAGCGTTTCTCCCACAAGGAGTAACGCGCGCAAGATTAATTACTCCGCGCCAACGCGGCCTTCACGTTCTCGATCACCGCCGGCGGTGTCGCGTACATGTCCGCGACGAGCTTCTGAACCTTTTCGCCGTCGCTGGGGATGACATCGATGTTCATCTTCTCGGCTTCCGCGAGCAGTTCCGGATCGGCCATGGTCTCGGAGAAAGCCTTGCGCAGGAACGCCACACGCTCAGGCGCGACGCCCGGCGGCAAGATGAAGGGCCGGGCAAAGGCATTCTGTCCGTAGAACATCTGCATCGCCTGGCGCTGCTCGTCGGTCTTGGCCAGCGAGATCATCAGCGGAACGCCCGCCGCCGTCAGCGCCGGATGGCCGTTCATGTCCTCCTGCGCGAAGACCCGCGCGAAATTGCTCTCCTTGAGCATGTCGGGATATTGCACTTTCACGGTCGACCAGCCGAGACCGCAGATACCCTGCAACTCGTTGCCCTCGACGCCCATGGTGACCTCCCGCGAGCCCTTGTAGCCGGTGACCATGCGGAATTTCGTGCCGAGAATACCGTTGGTAATCTTGGGGAAGTCGGCAGTGGTGCTGCCCGGCGCCGTGGCGCCGATGATCAGCTCCTTGGTCTGCAGATCCTGCAGCGTCGAAACGCCCGCATCCTTGCGGACGAGACAGACCAGCACTTCGGAATGAGCGTTCCCGACATAGTTGAACTTGCTGGGATCGTAATCGCGTTTCACGCTGCTGTTCAGCAGCGGGTCGACGATGACGCTCGGGAAGGTCACACCCATCAGCGTGCCGTCTTTCGGCGCTATATTATAGAGGTGGCTCGCAACGATATTGCCGCCAGCGCCGGGCATGTTCTGCACGATGACGTTCGGCTTGCCCGGAATGTGCTTGGCGAGATGACGCGACACAAGCCGCGCATAGGTATCGAGACCGCCGCCGGTCGAGGAACCCACCGTGATCGTCACGGTCTTGCCGGTGTAGAACGTGGCCGGGTCGAATTGAGCCATTGCCGGGGTGCCCAGCGCGATGCCGACAAGAGCCGCCGCGGAAAGGATGAGAGTCGAACGCATGGTGTCCTCCGGTGGCGGCTCTTTCATGAGCCGCCGTTGTAAATCAGCCCAGCTGCAGGCAGGCTTCGACCGCCCGCGCAGCAAGAACGGGAATGAGATGTGCGCGGTATTCGGCGCTGCCGTGCATGTCTGACGCAAGGCCTACGCTCGGCACGGAAAGGGACGCCACGGCATCGGGCGCGAACTTCGCCGTCAACGCCGCTTCCATCGCAGGCACGCGGAACACGCCATTCTCACCTGCCCCCGTTACGGCCACGCGCACTCCGGCATCGCTGCGCGACGCGAACACGCCGACGGTCGCATAGCGCGACGCCGGGTTGCGGAACTTGATGTAGCCCGCGCATGACGGACGCGGGAACCGGATCGCGACGATGATTTCGTCTTCTTCGAGAGCCGTCTGGAACAGCCCCTGGAAGAAATCGTCGGCCTCGATCTCGCGACGGTCGGTGACGATGGTCGCCCCCAGACCGAGGCAGGCGGACGGATAATCCGCGGCCGGATCGTTGTTGGCGACAGAACCGCCCATCGTCCCGCGATTGCGAACCTGCGCATCGCCAATGCCGCTGGCCAGCACGCAAAGCGCCGGGATCGCCGCTTGAAGCGCCTTGGACGCAGCCACATCGGCATGACGCGTCATCGCGCCGATGGTGACATGGGCATCGGTGACCGCGATGCCCTTCAGCTCCTTGATGGAGCCGAGGTCGATCATTTCGGAGGGTTGCGCCAGCCGCATCTTGCAGGTGGGCAGCAAAGTCATGCCGCCCGCGAGGATCTTCGCGTCGGCCTGACCACGAAGCTCGGCGACGGCATCCGCGACCGATATCGCGCGATGATATTCGAATTCATACATGGCGCGGTGCCCTTCTCAATGGCCGACGGGCGTCAGGCCCGCCGCGGCCTGCACAGCTGCGACAATGTTGTGATAGCCCGTACAACGGCAGAGATTGCCCTCCATTTCATGGCGGATCTCTTCCTCGGTGGGCTTGGGATGCTTCGCCAGCAGGTCGATGGCGCGCATCACCATGCCCGGCGTGCAGAAGCCGCATTGCAAGCCGTGATGGTCGCGAAACGCCTCCTGCACGGGGTGAAGCTTCTCATCCGTGCCGACGCCCTCGATGGTGACGACTTCCCCGCCGTGCGCCTGCAACGCGAGAATGGTGCAGGACTTCACGGCATCACCGTTGAACAGCACGGTGCAGGCGCCACATTGCGTCGTATCGCAGCCGACATGCGTGCCGGTCATGCCCAGCTGCTCGCGCAGCAGTTTGACGAGCAGCGTGCGTCCCTCGACATCCGCCGTGACCTGCTGCCCGTTGATCGTGAGCGTTACGCTCTTCATGTTCGTCACCTCAGTGAGAATTCTGCGAGTCGGGCTTTCCCGGCGCCTTGCCTTCGACGTTGCGCACCGGCGTTTCCGGCGACAGGCCAGCCTTGCGGCGGCCGAAGGTGTTGATGCCGTTCTTCGCCCAGTCGCCGCTTGCAGCGGCATCCGCGAAGGCTTGCCAGTCGGGGCTCCAGTCGCCCAGATCGTAGCCGTGCCAGGGCGCTTTCACGCTGAGACGCGGCAGGCCGAGCTCTTCCCAGATCTTTCTGGAATTTTCCATGTATTCCTTGGCGGGCAGCGCCAGCGGCGGCATGGAATGTTTCAGCGTGCCGTTGATCATAAGGGTGGAATCGCCGGAGCCGGAACCCGACTTCGGACCATGACCGCCTGAGCGATGGGGAACGATCAGCACGTCTTCGATAGGATTGGACCGATAGGCAAGCGACCAGAAGATCGCATCCGTATTGTGCGGGTCGATGTCTTCCGACACCGCGATGACGATCTTGCCGCATTGCGCCTGCAAACTGGCCGCACCCTGCAAGCCGCGCCACACTTCCGTCTGCGGAGCGCCCTGCGCGAATTGCAGGAACAGCACCTTGCGCAGGTTCGTCAGCGGCTCGTGCATCACGACCTTCTTGATGCCGCGCACTTCGAGCTGGTTCTTCAAATGCGCAAAATAAAGCGCCTCGTAGGCCGACTTCTTGAGAATGCTCGACTCGCTCGGCGTCACTTCGCTGATGATCGAGGTGAATACGGCCTTCTTCTTGTGCGTGATCGCGGTGACGGTCATCGACATGTTGAAGTCTTCGAGCGCGACATGGCCGTGGCTCTCGCCGAACGGGCCTTCCGGCTCCAGCATTGTCGTGTCGATATAGCCCTCGACGACGATTTCCGCATCGGCCGGAATTTCAAGATCAATGGTCTTGCAGCGCGTCACGCGCAGCGCACGGCCCGCAAGGCCGCCTGCGACAGCCATTTCGTCCTGCGACGTCGAGAGCTTCTGCGGTCCGGTGAAGGCGACCACCGGCGCGCAACCAACGATGATGGCGCAGGGCATCGGCAGGCCGAGCTTCTGGTACTTGAGCCAATGCAGATAGCCACCAGCACCGCCGAGACGCGATGCCATGCGCACGCCGAGACGATCTTCGGCCTTCAGGCCGGCGCGATAGGTGCCCATGTTGCGCACGCCCGTTTCCGGATCCTTCGTGACGCAGATTGTCGCAGTGAGATAGGGCGCGGCATCGAAGCCTGGCGTCGAGATAGGAACGGGAAGACGCGACAAACCACCGCCCGGACGCTTCAATTCCTCGCCGGTGATGACGACGTCGTGGCACGGCGCGGTTTCAATGAACTCAGGCGGGATCGGATGATCGATCGCGTGCATCCAGATCTCGCCGAGATCCTTAACATCGACGCCCATTCCGGCTGCGTAGATTTCATCGGATGCAGCAAGCGCGCCGACGACGACGGGCATGTCGTATTTCTCGCCCTTCGATCCCACGACATTCGTGAACATGAAAGCGCGGCGTTCTTCTTCGGGATAGCCGCCAACGAACTGCCAGCGCACCAGCGGATGCAATTCAGTGTCCTTGTTGATGGGACGATCGATGCGCACCAGAAGGCCGCGTTCTTCGAGGAGAGCGAGATGCTCCTGAAAATCGGCCGGCGCGTTGCGGCGCTCCGAAGCTGTCATAAGATCAATCCTCCCACTGGCTTCGCCGAAGCTCTATCCTGGTTCGGTTGCTTTGTTACAGGCGTTGCGATAGCGAAGCAACCAGAACGCAAACCCGCATCCGGCCCTCTCTAGCGGCGCCGGAATTGGGTGCAAAACGGGCCGTGAGGGACGCGTAAAGGCATGACCAAAATCGAAGCTTCGGAATTTCACTCGATCGGCAAACCTGTGCGTCGCAATGAAGACGCACGTCTCTTGCGTGGCAAGGGCCGCTTCACGGATGATTTCTCGATTCCCGGCCAGGCCTATGCCGTAATGGTGCGTTCGCCCCATCCGCATGCACGTATTCTGGGCATCGACAGCTCGGCAGCGCTCGCCCTCCCCGGCGTGCTCGCGGTCTACACCGGAGCCGACGTTGCAGCCGATGGATTGAAGCCGATCCCGCACGATCCCGTGCCCAAGACCAAGTACGACATGAAGCTCGCAGGCCCCGGTGGCACGCCTATCTTTATCGGGCCGCACATGCTGCTCCCCGCCGACAAGGCGCGCCACGTGGGCGAAGCCGTGGCCATGGTGGTGGCGGAAACCGAGGCGCAGGCGATGGACGGCGCCGAAGCTGTTCTCGTCGACTATGAGGTCCTGTCCTGGGCCGCCGACCAGCGCCTCGCCATCCAGCCGGGCGCAGCGCCTGTCTGGGACGAGGTAAAAGACAATGTGCTCGTCGACACCACCTTCGGCGACATCGAGGGCACCGATCGCGCCTTCGCCGTGGCCGCCCACAGCGTGCGGATGGAAATCTACATTCCCCGCGTGACGGGCGTCACCATCGAGCCCCGCTCCGCGTTGGGCAACTACGATGCCGACACCGGCCGCTACACGCTCCATTGCGGCGGCGGTGGAGCCGTGCGCCAGAAGCACGAACTCTCGACCGTGCTCGGAGTGGACCCTGAGCGCGTGCGTGTTCTCACCTTCGACGTCGGCGGCAATTTCGGCTCGAAGAACCGCGTCTATGTGGAATACGGCCTCGTCATGTGGGCCGCGCAAAAGCTCGGCCGGGCCGTGAAGAATACAGTCTCACGCTCGGAAGCTTTCCTGACCGATTATCAGGGGCGCGATCTCGCCGCCGTTGTCGAACTCGCGCTGGACGCAGAGGGCAAGTTTCTGGCGATGCGTTCGGACAACATCAGCAATGTCGGCGCGCGTTGCGTCTCGCTCTCGCCGCTCGGCAAGGGCTCCGGCCTTATCACCGGCTCCTACGACATTCCCGTGGCAACGCTCCGCGCCCGCGCCGTGTTCACCAACACGATGCCGACGCAGGCCTATCGCAGCTCGGGCCGCCCGGAAGTGAACTTCATCCTGGAACGCGTCATCGACACGGCTGCGCGCGAACTTGGGTTCGACCGGATCGAGCTGCGCCGCAAGAACTTCGTGAAACCCGATCAGATGCCCTACACCAATGCCGTGGGCGCGACCTACGACAGCGGCACCTATGAAGCCAACATGGATCTGGCGATGAAGATCGCCGATTGGAACGGCGCGGAAGCACGCCGCGCCGATGCGCAGAAGCGCGGCAAGCTGTTTGGCCTCGGCTTCGCCAATTACGTGGAATCCTCCATCGGCTCACCACGCGAGCGCGCCGAAATCACCATCCACCCGCAGGGCAAGGTTTCCTGCGTCATCGGCACGCAGCCGAGCGGCCAAGGCCATGAGACGAGCTTCGCGCAGGTCGTCGCAGACCTCTGTTCGGTTCCCGTGGAAACGGTCACGATCATTCTGGGCGACACCGACATCGTGAAAGTCGGTGGCGGTTCGCATTCAGGCCGCTCCATGCGCCATGCGGGCACCGTGATCTCTAAGGCGAGCACGCTGCTCATCGAGAAGGGCAAACGCATCACCGCCGCGATCCTCGGCAAGACGCCCGACCAGATCGACTTCACGGACGGCCGCTTCGTCTCGACAGTCACGAACAAGTCCTACAGCATGTTCGAGCTGGCGGCGGAAGCGGCGCGGACCGCGCTGCCGGACGATCTCGCCGACGGCCTCACCATCGGCCTGACGAACGAGATGCACGAGCCCGTCTTCCCGAACGGCACCGCGATCTGCGAAGTGGAGATCGATCCGGCTACCGGCTGGATCGACATCACGCGCTACGCCACGGTCGACGATGTCGGCCGCTGCATCAATCCGCTCATCGTGCACGGCCAGACGCATGGCGGCATCGCGCAGGGCGTTGGACAGGCCATGTGGGAATTGTTCGAGATCGACGCCGAATCCGGCCAGCCTCTCGCAGGCTCGTTCATGGATTACGGCATGCCGCGCTTCGACAACCTGCCATCGTTCCGCACCGAGATCGCGGAAGTGCTGTCGCCCACCAACCCGCTGGGCATCAAGGCCGGCGGCGAAGGCGGCACCACGCCGGCCCTGTCGGTCATCGTCAATGCCGTCGTCGATGCGCTGAAGGACTATGGCGTGCGCGATATCCGCATGCCCACGACCCCTTACCGCATATGGCAGACGATCCAGGACGCCAAGGCGGCCTCAAAAACCAAATCAGCGGCCTGATCGAAGCCGCACGAACGCGAGGAGACGAACCATGACCGCATCCGTCGAAATCATCTGCTTCCCCGGCGCCCCGAACCTGCCGATCTTCGTCGCGCAGGACAAGGGCCTGTTCGAAAAGGCCGGCGTTCACGTCAACCTGACGACGACGCCGAGCTCCGCCTTCCAGGCCGAAAACCTCGCCGCCGGCAAGTTTCAGATCGCCGGCACAGCCTTCGACAACGTTGTCGCCTATCAGGAAGGTCAGGGCGCGGTGAAACTGCCGCAGACGCCGGACTTCTTTGCCTTCATGGGCGCAACGCAGGTGGAGCTGGCCTTCGTGACCGCGCCCGATATTGCCGCCTACTCGGACCTGAAGGGCAAGTCGCTGGCGCTCGACGCGCTCTCTACGGGCTTCGCCTTCGTCCTCTACGAAATGCTCGAGAAGAACGGCCTCACGAAGGCCGACTATTCCATGGTCGCGGTGGGTGCGACGCCGCAGCGCTGGGAATCTGTCAAGGCCGGCACCCATGTCGGCACGCTCACGATCGAACCCTTCACCAGCATCGCCCGGAATCAGGGCTTCAAGGTTCTGGATACGTCCAGCAATATGCTGCCCGCCTATCAGGGTGGCAGCTTTGCCGCGAGCCGGGCCTGGGCCGCTGAAAACGCGGACGCGCTGAAGAGCTTCATCAAGGGCTATCTCGCGGGCCTCGAATGGACGCTCGACCCGGCCAACCGTGAAGAAGCTACGAAGATCCTTCTCGAGCGCATGCCCGAGATCAAGCCGCCCGTCGCAGGCGCTGTGATGAACAGCCTGCTCTCTCCGCGCTCGGGCCTGACACCGAAGGCCGCGATCCTCATGGACGGCGTGGATCAGGTCCTGCGTCTGCGCACGAAATACGGCAGCGGTGCTTCGCTGAGCGAGCCGACCCGCTACATCGACCTCGCCTATTACAACGCCGTGGTCGGATAAGTCCCGCATGCACGGCGGCTGCCTTAAAGTGGTCGGCCGTGCATGTCACTCAACAGAAATGACCTGTGTAGTGATTCGAGACAGCGGACACGACCGGTTCCAAAGCGGATCAGCGCAAGCAGAGCCTTTGGAAACCGCGGCCCTTAAAAAGAAAGCTCGGCCTGAATCGCCCCTAACCGAAACGTGCGGTCGCGCACGGCTCGACTTTTGCTCTGGTGTCAGTGTCGCGGGACGACACGTTCCGTTTCGGAACATGCTGCGGAGGAATCAATGCTGAAGCCTGTGCGGGAATTTGACCCGATCGACCATTGCTCCGGATGCGCGAATCCGCCTTCGACAACGCGCGTGGCTGCGCCCCGAAGCAGAATCTTCGAGGCCGGTCTGTTGGCCGTCAGCGCACTGCTGCTCTTGAGCTGGACAGCGATTCTCGGCTGGTTTGTCTTCGAACTGATCAGCTGGTTTGCGTCATGACCACCAGCGCACGAGGCTCGTTGCCGCAAAATAAATGATATACCACAACAGAATACTGACCGGAAAACCGTTCACGAATGCCTTCAGCACAGGTCTCTCCCTAGCGCGCAGAACCCACCTCCGCCCTTACGCTGATGCTAGGAAAGCACACTCGGTTCATTTATTGCAAAGCGAAATTAACGATACGTAAACTAAATCGTCTGTTCGATGTGCGAAAGTCGAGTCCCGTTCCCGGATCGCGAGACGGATTTTTCCAGCTGGGCCACGCGCACCACGTCCCAGCACAGCCCCAGCTTTTCGGCCAGTGAGATCATGGACCCCAGCGGATCCAACTCGTACCAGGCGAGGCCCGCATAGGCATTGCGCGGGAACCGATGGTGATTGTTGTGCCAGCCCTCGCCGAGCGTGAGGAAGGCCAGCACGGCATTATTGCGGCTCGTATTCCCCTGCTCGAAACGGACGGCCCCTATCGTGTGCCCAATCGAGTTCAGGGCCAGGATGCTTTGCGAGAAAGCAACCGCACGCAGCATGCCCCCTACGAGAACGGCGCCCAGCACATGCTCCACCCCGCCGAGTACGAACCCGTAGAGCGCCGGCAGCACCACGATCGACATAACGTACCAGGCAAGGCGCGTGCGGCCGAAGAACACCAGCATCGAGTCGCCGAGCAGGTCTTTCGCATAGATGCGCGGATCGCTGTAGGTGTCCGCGAAGAGCCAGCCGAGCTGGGCGTGAAGGAAGCCGCTCAGGCTTGTCAGCGGCCGGCAATGATCGTCAACATGGGGGCTGTGCAGATCGCCGCAATTATCCGTGTGCGCATGATGGCGGCGATGGTCGGCCACCCAGCCTATGATCGACCCCTGCATGGACATGGTCGCCAGCACGGCGAGCAGGACGCGCATGGGCTGCGAGGTCCGAAAACTCCGATGGGAAAAATAGCGGTGCAGGCCGATGCCCTGCCCGATGCTCGCCATGACATAGAAGACGAGGAAACCCGACGCCTCGATCCAGCCGAGCCCGTTCTGAGCGATCCAGCCGACGGCTGCGACAGCGCCGAGCGACACAAGTGACAAAACCACGGAATAGGAGACGGCCCGCCGCCTGGCCTCGGAAGTTCCCACGAGAACGCCGACTGGTGATTCCGCCTTCATGACACAAACTCCGTCCGAGCCTTGGCCCTTCGACGAAGCAGACTAAAAGGCGTTACTTAACACACGCTTGCAAGACTAGTGCGAATGCCCGCGAGTTGCAGGCAAGGTGAACGTCCCGCTAAAACGCGTTCTGACCCAACGTCCGCTCTGCGAAGCGGGCGACGCGCCGTAGCGCGCCCCTCGCTTCATAAGTGAGGCCCGGCTCATCGAAAAGCTCAGATGCTTTCCTTGAGCTCTTTCAGGGCGCGGAATGCGACCTTCTTGGAAGCCTTGATCTTGATGGCCTCGCCGGTTGCGGGATTGCGGCCCATGCGAGCTGCGCGCTTCTTGACCTGCAGGATGCCGAGACCGCCGATGCGAACGCGGCTGCCCTTCTTCAGGTTCTTGGCGATGATATCGACGACCTCGCCGATGATCGCTTCCGCCTGACGCTTCGGCATTTCATGCGCCTCCGCGATGATGGCTGCGATATGCTTAAGGGTGACGGTTGCAACGGCCTTCGTAGCGGCAGCAGCCTTGGGAGCAGCGGCAGCCTTCGGAGCAGCGGCCTTGGCGGCTTTCGGGGCGGCGGCCTTGGCAGCCTTCGGCGCGGCCTTGGGTGCAGCTTTGGTTGCGGTTTTTACAGCGGCTTTTGCCATATTTGCGGTCTCCTCGAATCAAACGGGCGCTAACCCGCTTCTTACATTATAAAACCCTAAAACGAGCAAGTGGCCATTTGGCGCGGCTTTACGCCGGTTTTTTGCGATTCGTCCCAAGTTATCCCGAAGGAATGTGCCCTTTGAACGACGAAGCCGATCATCGAGTCGCTACACAGGCCACCTCACGCCACTGGCAGACACGCGGTCCCAACGACCGCATGGCCCATCTGGTGAAGGAAACCTGGCGAGGTTTGACACGCGCATTCCAGATGCGCCTGAGCGAGCACGCCGTCTCCTTCGGCCATTGGGTCTTCCTGCGAATTCTGTGGGAAAACGATGGATTGACGCTGAGCCGGCTGAGCGGAGAGGCCGGCCTCATGGTGCCCACCACCTTCTCCGCCATCAAGGCGATGGAACGACTGGGCTATGTCACGCGTCGCCAGCAGCCTGACAGCAAGCGGAAGGTCTATATTTTCCTGACTGAAAAGGGAAAGTCCCTGCGTGAAAGCCTCGTGCCTTTAGCGGAGGAGGTCAACAGGATCGCCACGCAGGGCGCGCCCCTCGAAGATGTCGAGGCGACACGGCGCACCCTGCTGCTCATGGTCGGCAATCTCGCACGCGACGAATTGGAACTCTCAAAGAACGAGCGAAAGATGCCCTCCACGCGCGATCTGGTCACGCATCCATCGCTGGACGAAGACCCGTAGGCACAATCAGCGCATCACGGCGCCGCCATCCACGACCATGGTCTGTCCCGTCATGAACGCACTGTCGCCGCTGGCCAGAAAAACCAGTGCGCCCGTCAGGTCGGTTGGGAGCTGATCGCGCTGCAACGCACGGCTTTTCACCGTCGGCAGCGCGGCAGCGCCGCTCCACGCGGGATCGTCGGCAATGGCCTCGCTCATGGTGAGCCCCGGTGCGATCGCGTTCACGGTGATGCCATGGCTGCCGAGTTCGCGTGCGAGACAGCGAGTCATGGCGACAACCGCACCTTTGGACGTCACATAATGCAACATACCCGGAACGCCCTTGAAGACAGTACCGGACGCAATGTTGATGATACGTCCACCCTTGCTGGCGATCATGTAAGGAGCGACCGCGCGCGCGCATTCGAAAGGACCGCGCACGTTGACAGCCATCAGCCTATCCCACTCGTCGCTCTCGATCTCGAAGAACGGCTTCTTGGTGAGGCTCGCGAAGATCGCGGCGTTATTGACGAGAATGTCGATTGACCCGAAGTCCGCCACGGCGCGCTCGGCCATTTCGGTAACCGAAGCCCGGTTGGAAACATCCGTCTTCTGATATATGGCGCGCCCGCCAGAGCCGATTATGGTCTCGACGACAGACTGCCCATCCAGCACGTCGGCGACGACCACGGCAGCACCTTCCGCCGCGAGCGCCGCGCTGAAGGCTGCCCCGATTCCGCGTGCGCCGCCTGTGACGATCGCGATCTTGCCTGACAACTTGGTCATGAAACCTCCCATATTTGATGGTGGCTTGCCTCTCGCGAGAGCCACTCTTCCGGCGATATATCCACCACTTTACGCGCCGCAGCTCCGCTCCAAATAGCAAATAGCACTCGACAACGCGGCTGGCTCCTTTTAGCGTTTTAGATAACTAAGACAAACCCCGCCACGGCCGGGATCGGGAGAGACACCATGCTGACCGACCACGAGAACGATCTGTTGTGCCGTGTCGAAGGCGACGCGCCCATGGGCAAGCTGATGCGCCAATACTGGCTGCCGGCCTGCCTGAGCGAAGAAGTCGCTGAAAACGATTGCGATCCCGTCCGCGTGCGCATTCTCGGCGAAAACCTCGTCGCCTTCCGCGACACGGATGGCCGCGTGGGTGTGATGGACGAAATGTGCCCCCATCGCCGCGCATCGCTTTTCTATGGCCGCAACGAGGAATGCGGTCTGCGCTGCCTCTATCACGGCTGGAAAATGGACGTTGAGGGCAATGTGCTCGAAATGTCTTCAGAGCCGCCGGGCAGCGGCTTCGCGGAGAAGGTGAAGCACAAGGCCTATCCCGTGCGCGAAGCCGGTGGCTTCGTCTGGGTCTATATGGGCGCTGCCGAAACCATGCCGGAATTCGAGGCGCCTCTCTTCGCACCGTCCGAAACGGCTCGCGTCAGCATCCTGAAGGTGCAGGTCAATTGCAATTGGGCACAAGCGCTGGAAGGAGCGATCGACAGCGCGCATTCATCGAGCCTCCACTCGACCGACATGCCGCCCGCGAAGGTGAACGCCTGCACCGCGACGGGGACGGCATGGCAGCGCCCCTCGACCGACAAGTCGCCGCGCCTGCTGGCCGAGGAAACGCCCTTCGGCTTCCACTACGTCGCGGTGCGCAAGCCCATCGCGCAATCGCAGACGCATGACTACCTCCGGGTAACGCTCTACGTCGCGCCGATCACCGTGATCATCCCGCCCAACAATGTCTACAATGTCACGCAGATGAACATGCCCGTCGATGACACGCATTCGACGCTCTACCTCATGGCCTGGAGCAACGGCGGTGAGCAGGAAGGCGTCGATCAGGAAGCGTGGCGCAAGTTCACGGGGCAGCAGATCGGCATCGATCTCGACCGCACCTACCACAAGCTTCAGGGCATGGAGCAGAATTTCGGCCAGGACCGGCAGGCCATGCGGCTCGGCAATTTCACCGGCATTCGCGGCTTCCCCAATCAGGACATTGCGATGTGGGAGACGATGGGTCCCATCGCCAACCGATCCGACGAACGGCTCGGCGCAAGCGATCTCGCCATCGTGCAGTTCCGCCGCACAATGGTCGAGGCCGTGCAACGGTTCATGGAAGGCGCTCCCGCCATCGGCACGCAGATGACGGCCGCCGAGCGCGCCCGCCTGCGCTCCTATGAGGGCATCGTCCCCAAGACCACGGACTGGCGCACGCTGTCTGGCGCTCATCCCGCGCCCGAAGGCGACCGCTCGGAGGTCGCCGCAGAATAAGCAGTTCGGCTAGACTCCCGGCTCAGCCCCTCAAAAAGAGGCTGAGCCGCTGGCTTTTTGCACGGCTTTCGGAAACGATGCGCGACAGATCGCCCAAAGGCGGCACAGTCGAACGGGAGTGAAACAATGGTCAGGACCACAGGCCGATTGGCCGCAGCCGGGGTGCTTCTGCTCTCCGCGCAAATGCTTTTCCCCACGCATGCCCGCGCGGACGACACGTTCAAGGTCGCAGTCGGCCAGCGCGGCAACTGGGATTCGTCGGTCTCCGAGATCGGCCAGCGCGCCGGCATCTTCAAGAAACACGGCATAACGCTCGACATCCTCTACACGCAGGGAAGCGGCGAGACGCAGCAGGCCGTCATCAGCGGCTCCGTCGATATCGGCGTCGCCATCGGCAGCCTCGGCGCGGTGGGCGCCTTCTCGAAAGGCGCGCCGGTCCGCATCATCGGCGCCGAGAACACCGGCGCGGCGGATCTTTTCTGGTACGTGCGCGCGGATTCGACGATCAAGAACCTCGCCGATACCGAGGGCAAGACGGTGTCCTATTCGACGGCGGGTTCCTCGACGCAGGGCATCGTCAATGCCTTCATCAGCGAAAAGGGCATGAAGGCCAAGCCCACGGCCACCGGCAGCCCATCGGCATCTCTGACGCAGGTCATGTCGGGCCAGGTCGACATCGGCTGGGCGGCGCCGCCCTTCGGCATCGATCTGATCGATCAGAAGAAGATCCGCGTGCTCGCCAACGGCAACGACACCTCCTTCAAGGAGCAGACGGTGCGCGTGATCGCGACCAACGTGAACACCCTCACCACGCGCAAGGACGCCGTCGCCCGCTACATGGACGCATATCGCGAGACGGTGAACTACATGTACACGGACCCGGCTTCGCTGAAGGTCTACGCGGACTGGCTTAATATCACGCCGGAACTCGCAAAGCGCTCACGGGACGACTTCTTCCCCCGGGATGCCGTGGAGCCCGACAAGATCATCGGCCTGGACAAGATCATGAAGGACGCCGTGACGTATAAGTACGCGGCAGCGCCGCTCACCAAGGAACAGCTTGCCGAGCTGATCCAGATCCCGGCGCCAGCCAGGAAATAGGCGTCTGGCATCGCACATCCGTCATTGCGAGGAGCGAGGCGACGCGTCAATCCAGTAGTCGCAAGACCGTATTGGATTGCTTCGCTTCGCTCCCAATGACGGCAGCAATTCAGCCGCCCTTCCCAACCGGCACGACAGCGCCCTTGTAAAGCCAGTCCAGGCACTCCCACACATCCTCGACGCTGCGGGCAGCCTCGGTTGCGTTGCGCACCTGAGTTTCCACGTCGCCCGTGTGATAGAAATGCTCCCACAGGAAGCGGGATTCCATCTGCACGCGCGCCGTCCGAACCAGCCGCTCGCTCTCGAAAGTGCGGAAAGCAGCCGGATAATCACCGCCGCAATCGTCGATCAGCGCCGAGAGAATGATCGCATCCTCGATAGCCATGCCAGCGCCCTGCGCCAGCGATTGCAGCGTCGCATGGGCGGCGTCGCCCATCAGCACCGCCCTGCCCTTCGACCAGCCTCGCTGCGGCGGACGATCCCCGATGGGCCAGCGCCGTTCGAGATCGAGCAGTGCGATCATCTCGCGCATCGCCGGATGCGCGTTGGCATATGTACGCTGCAATTCTGCGCGGTAACTCTCGACATCGCCCTTCTGCGCGAAGGTCTCGGTCTGGAACACCGCGACGATGTTGAAGATTGTGCTGCTCCGCAACGGATAATGGACGATGTGAAAGCCCGGCCCGCCCCACAGCACGACATCGTCGAGCGGGATCTGCTTCGGCGCTTTCTCGATGGGCACGATCGTACGGTGCGCGACATATCCCGTCGGTACAGGCTCGCTCGTACCAAGGATCTGCGTGCGGATGCGCGAACGAATACCGTCCGCGCCGATCACGATGGCGCCCTCGATGCGTCGCCCGTCCTGCGTCGTCACGACGACATGATCGCCCTGATCCTCGAAGCCGGTGACGGCGGCATCCTCGTCGAGATGCACGCCCGGCACCGCCCGGCAGGCGTCGACGAGAATATTATGCAGATCGACGCGGTGTATGACGATGTAGGGCGCGCCATAGCGCTCGCGGAACGCCTCGTCGGTCCTTACGCACGTGACCGCCTGCCCCGTCAGCGCATCCAGCATCCAGACATTGCCGGGCAGCACGCTGGCCGCGAGCACACGCTCGGCGACACCGATGCGCGCCAGCATCGGCACCACGTTGGGGCCGAGTTGGATGCCGTAGCCGATGGCGCCGAATTGCGGGGCCTGTTCCAGCACGCGCACATTCCAGCCCGCCTGCCCCAGCGCAAGCGCGGTGCAAAGGCCGCCGATGCCGCCTCCGACAATGAGAATAGTCCTGTCCCGCATGACCCCGTCGCGCTCCCTCGTAGTTTTTGTTAGCCCAGACATAATCAGCCGGACGCGCCGCGTGCAACCACACGCTTGCGCTGGACGAAAGTCGAAGGCCGGAGGCTGCTTTTCGCTTGAGCGGCGCGGCGATACCGCCCATCATTGCGCCCAACCAAGGGGCGGCGAAGAACGCCTGAAAAAGCAACGTTCGGGAGGTACTATGAAACACGCACTGCAGCTCTGCGCCATGAGCCTCGCGCTCGGCTCCGTCCTGACGACGGGCGCCTTGACCACGGGAGCCTTGGCGCAGGAGCCGATCAAGATCGGCTTCATCTCCACCATGTCGGGACCGCAGGGCGTGCTGGGCCAGGAACTCGCCAACGGCTTCAAGCTCGGCCTCGAGGCCACCGGCAACAAGCTTGGTGGCCGCGCCGTGCAGGTCGTCTATGGCGACGATCAGGCTGCGCCCGATGTCGGCCGTCAGGTCGTGGACAAGATGATCGACAGCGACCGCGTGCAGATCGTCACCGGCGTGAATTTCTCCAACGTGCTGCTGGCCATCACAAAGCCGGTGCTGGATTCCGGCGCGTTCTACGTCAGCACCAATGCGGGCCCCTCGCAGCTTGCAGGACGCCAGTGCAACCCGCATTTCTTCGCGGCCTCATTCCAGAACGACGCAATTTACGAGGGCCTCGGCATCTACATGCAGGAGAAGGGCCTCAAGAACGTCTACCTGATGGCACCCAACTACCCAGCCGGCAAGGATATGCTCACCGGCTTCAAGCGCTACTTCAAGGGCGGCGTTTCGGCCGAGGTCTACACGACTTTCGGTCAGCTCGATTATTCCGCCGAGATTGCGCAGATCCGCGCTGCCAAGCCCGATGCCGTGGTGTTTTTCTATCCGGGCGGCATGGGCATCAATTTCGTCAAGCAATACACGCAGGCAGGCCTGAAGGATCAGATCCCGCTCTATGCCGGTGCGGCCACCGTGGACCAGACGATCCTGCCCGCCCTGGGTGAGGCCGCCATGGGCATGTACACCGGCGCTCTCTGGAGCGAATATCTCGACAATCAGCCGAGCAAGGACTTCGCCGCCAATTACGAAAAGACCTACGGCCGCATTCCCTCGCCTTATGCCGCGCTCGCCTATGACACGACGCGCCTGCTCGATGCCGCGATCAAGAGCATCGACGGCAAGATCGAGAACAAGCCCGCGTTCCGCAAGGCGCTCGAAAACGTCAAGTTCGACTCCATCCGTGGCAGCTTCAAGTTCAACTCGAACCATTTCCCCATTCAGAACTATTACCTCGTGCAGATCGACAAGGACGCGAAGGGACGCCCCGTCGCGGCACTTCGCAGCACGATCAAGGAAGGCCTGACGGACGCCTATTCCGGCGAGTGCAAGATGCGCGACGACTGACGCGCATCCCGCGCTGGAGGTCTCATGCCCAGCACATTGCTGATCGAACAGACGCTCAACGGCATTCAGCTGGGCGTGATGCTCTTCCTGATGTCGGCCGGTCTGACGCTCGTGTTCGGCATCATGAACCTGATCAACCTCGCGCATGGCTCGCTCTACATGGCGGGCGCGTTTTTCGCGGCCATGTTCGTCAAGCTGACGGGTAATTTCTGGACGGGCGTGCTGCTCGCCCTGCCTGCCACCGCGCTCTGCGGTCTTGTGCTGGAACGGCTTGTTCTCAGGCGTTTCTACGCGCGCAGCCATCTCGATCAGGTGCTCGTCACCTTCGGGCTGATCCTCGTGTTCAACGACCTCGCACGCATGGTCTGGGGTGTCGTGCCTGTGCCACTGCCACTGCCGGGCGCCCTCGGCGGCTCCATCGAACTGCTGCCAGACGTGTTTTATCCCGCCTTCAGGCTCGTCATTCTCGGCGTGGGCCTGCTCGTCGCGCTGGCGCTCTACGTCCTCGTCGTGCACACGCGCATCGGCATGAAAATTCGCGCGGGCGCCAGCAACAGGCCGATGGCCTCGGCGCTCGGTGTCGATGTGGGGGTGCTCTTCGCGATGGTTTTCGCGGCGGGCGCGGCACTGGCGGGCCTCGCGGGCGCGATGGCGGGACCGATCACAGCCGTACAGGTGGGCATGGGCGAGCCGATCCTGATCCTCGCCCTCGTCGTGACCGTCATCGGCGGCATCGGCTCGATCCGCGGCGCCTTCATTGCAGCCCTCATGATCGGCATCGTCGATACATTCGGCCGCGTGCTCCTGCCCCCGGCTCTGGGCAGCATGGCAATATTCATGCTGATGGCGTTGATTCTCGCGTGGCGGCCAAGAGGATTGTTCAGTGTCCACGCCTGATAAAAACCGCGCGCCGCCCCTCGAAACCGATGGCATGCGCCTGCCAAGGCGAAAGCTGCTCGCGCCCCTCCTCCTGCTTGCGGCGCTGGCGCTGGTCCCCACGCTGGCGCAAACCTTCGACAATCCGTTCCTGATCCGCCTGTTCACACGCGTCATCATTCTGGCGATAACCGCCGTCGCACTGAATTTCGTACTCGGCTTCGGCGGACTCGTCAGCCTGATGCATGCGGGACTGTTCGGCATCGGGGCCTATACGGTCGCGATCCTCTCATTCCACGATTTCAACGCGCAACCCTTGCTGCTCGGCTGGACGGGCACGTCGAACCTCGCAGTCTCCGGCCCGTTGGCCATCCTCGCCGCCGCCGGCGCGGCCCTGCTCGCGGGGCTCGTTTGCCTGCGAACGACGGGCACCTATTTCATCATGATCACGCTCGCGTTCAATCAGATGCTCTACTACTTTTTCGTCGCACTGCAGGAATATGGCGGCGACGACGGCCTGCAGATTCTAGGCACAATCGATTTCGCAGGCTTTGACGTCACCCGCCGCGTGACCTTCTATTACGTCTGTCTCGGGACGCTCGCGGTCGTCATCGGCCTGTTCACACGCATCGTCGGCAGCCGCTTCGGCACGATCCTGCGCGCGACCGCGCAGAACGAACGGCGCACCATCGCACTGGGCATTCCCCCGCTTCGCTACAAGCTCGCCGCCTTCACCCTGTCGGGCGCAGTCGCTGGCCTCGCAGGCGCGCTCTGGGCCACCGGCCAGGGCTTCGTCAGCCCAGCAGACATGGCCTGGACCCGCTCTGGCGATCTCGTCGTCATGGCGGTGCTGGGCGGCATGTCGTCGGTCTGGGCACCCGTCATCGGAGCTGCCGCCTTCCTAGTCCTACAATCCTTCCTTTCGGGCTGGACAGTGTTCTGGCAATTGCCGCTCGGCCTTCTCATCATCTTCACCATCGTCCTGCTGCGCGGTGGCCTCGTCGATTTCGCAGGACGGCTGCGCGCTCTTCTGCCGGGCGGGCGCCGATGAGCGAGAAACCGCCCATTATCGTCGTCACCGACCTCATCAAGCGCTTCGGCGGGTTGGCTGCGACCGACGGCCTCACGCTGGAGATCGCAACGGGTGAAACCCACGCCCTCATCGGCCCCAACGGGGCGGGCAAGACGACGCTGATCGCGCAACTGCAGGGCGAACTCAGCCCCGACTCCGGCGAGATCCGATTCCAGGGGCGCGACATCACCCGCGATCCGCCCCACCGAAGGGCGGCGCTGGGCATCGCGCGCTCCTTCCAGATCACCTCAGTCTTTCCCGACTTCACCGCGCTGGAGAACGTCGCCTTCGCCGTGCAGGCGCAGGACGGGCACGGCTTCCGCTTCTGGCGTCAAAGCCGGAGCGACCCCGCACTGCTGCGCCCCGCATGGGAGGCCCTCGATACAATCGGCCTGTCGCATCGCGCAGGCAGGCTCGCGCGCGATCTCTCCCACGGCGAGCGCCGTCAGCTGGAACTGGCCATGGCGCTGGCCATGCGCCCGAGCCTCCTGCTGCTCGACGAGCCCATGGCCGGCATGGGCCGCGCCGAGGGCGTGCGAATGACACGCATTCTGGAATCGCTGAAGCGGACCTATTCCATGCTGCTGGTGGAGCACGACATGGACGCGGTCTTCGCGCTGGCAGACCGCGTCAGCGTGCTCGTGGCGGGCCGCTGCCTCGCCACGGGCGCACCGGCGGAGATTCGCGAGAACGAGGCCGTGCGCGAAGCCTATCTCGGCAAGCGGCACTGAGGGAGACGGCATGCTGCTCGAAGTCGATCGTCTCGAAGCCGGCTATGGCCTGAGCCAGGTGCTGTTCGGCGTCTCCCTCAAAATCGCGGAGGGCGAGGCCGTGACCCTCATGGGCCGCAACGGCATGGGCAAGACGACCACCATCCGCACGATCATGGGGCTGTTGCGCACCCAGGCCGGGTCGATCCGGCTGCATGGCAAGGCCATCGAGAACCAGCCCCCGCATCGCATCGCGCATCTGGGACTGGGTCTCGTGCCGGAGGGACGCCACATCTTCCCCAATCTCAGTGTACGCGAAAACCTGCTCATGGCCGCCATTCCGCGCGACACCGGCCGCCGCGCCTGGACCCTTGAAGCGGTGCTCGACTTCTTCCCCCGCCTCGGCGCGCGCCTCACCAATGCCGGCACCCAATTGTCCGGCGGCGAGCAACAAATGCTGGCCATCGGCCGCGCGCTCATGACCAACCCCGATCTGCTGATCCTCGACGAAGCGACGGAAGGACTGGCGCCCGTGGTGCGCGAGGAAATCTGGACGCGCCTGCATGAGCTGAAGACCACCGGCCTCTCCATTCTGGTCGTCGACAAGGAGCTGGAGGCCCTCTGCGCGCTCGCCGACCGTCATTACATTCTGGAAAAAGGCGAAATCGTCTGGACCGGCACGACGGCGGAGCTGGAGGCGGAACCCTCGATCCACGAAACCTATCTCGGGCTCTGAAATCATTCGCGACGGCGGGGTGGACCCGTGGCCGCGAACCATGTAGGCCAGCCGTCCCCCAGCTTGGAGACGGATCAGATGACGGCCTGTGGCCTCGATTTCGGCACATCGAACACGACGCTCGGAACCTGGAGCCGCAACGCACCCCGCCTCGCCAAGCTAGAGGGCGACGAGGTGACGATCCCCAGCGCGATCTTCTTCGACTGGTCCGGCGACCCGCGCATCGGGCGCGCGGCGATGGATTGCTATGTCGAAGGCATTCCAGGCCGCCTCATGCGCAGCCTGAAATCCGTGCTCGGCACCAATCTCATTGATGAAATCACGCAGGTCGGTCGCAAGCGCCTGCGCTTCAGCGATGTGATCGCGCTGTACCTGGCGCAGGTGAAGGCTCGGGCCGAGGAAGCGACCGGCGAGACATTCGACCGCGTGGTGCATGGCCGCCCGGTCCATTTCGTCGACGGCAACCCGGAGGGCGACCGCAAGGCGGAAGACTCGCTTCGCGCCATTGCCAACAGCATCGGCTTCAAGGACGTCTCCTTCCAGTTTGAGCCTATTGCGGCTGCCCTCGATTACGAGCGCACCATTGACCGCGAGCAGATCGCCCTCATCGCCGACATCGGTGGCGGCACGTCGGACTTTTCCATCGTCCGGATTTCGCCAGAGCGCCATGCCAAGGTGGATCGCGCGGATGATATTCTCGCCAATGACGGCGTGCGCATCGGGGGCGTTGATTTCGACCGCACGCTGAGCCTCGGCGGCCTGATGCCCCTGCTCGGCTACACCAGCCCCATGAAACGGCAGGGCCTTGACGTTCCCTCCGGCTATTTCCACGACCTCGCGACATGGTCGAGCATCAACCGGCTCTACACCGACAAGACGCGCCGCGAGATCCGTCAGGTGCGCCGCGAGGCAGCGCAGCCCGAACTGCTCGACCGTCTGCTGCATGTGCTGGACCGCGAACAGGGACACACGCTCGCCATGGGCATCGAGGCCGCGAAGATCGACCTTTCGGACAAGGACGTGAGCCTGATGGATCTTGACGCCGTGGAGACGGGCCTCTCGCAGGCATTCTCGCGCGCAGACTTCGCGGGCTTCACGGATCGCCTGAGCAGCCGGATCGGCGACCGCATCGAAAGCTGCCTCCGCACGGCAGGCCTCGCAGCCGACGACGTCGATGCACTCTTCCTGACGGGCGGCTCGACGCGCATTCCCCACGTTCGCCACGCGATCACCAGCAAGGTGCCCAATGCACGCACCGTGGAGGGCGATACATTCGGCGCGGTGGGAACGGGGCTCGTGATCGAAGCTGAGAGAAGATATGCTTAACTGCAAAGGAACGTTTGAAGAGGCAGCAGAGGAAAGCTATGTTGCCATGACTTGATTCAGTCGAACCGCAGGCCCCTATATTTTTCATCGAATTGGAGAGGTCGCGGATTTGCTCTGGATCCTTCTTGCAGCTGCCGTAGGCGGGGCGATCATTGGCGGTCTGTATATGAGAGCGGTGGTCATCGTGATGACCAGCGCGCAACTTGCCCTCTTCCTCTTCGCCCAGTTTCTTTCCACGCCCCTGACACCATTCGACCTCGTCTTCACTCTGCTCGCCAGCCTGGCCGTGCATCAAGTCGCGTATTTCCTGATGTTCACTCTCCGGCTCTTCGTGAGCGGAGACATCAACGTCGATGGCGCGCCAATGTCCCCTGCCGATCGGGAAACCTTGCGCGGCGTGTCTCCTGCGTTGGGCGAGCGTTTCGACGAAGTGATCGTGCTGGCTGGCGAGATTGAGCGGCGCGCGCCGCAGGTCCGGCGCGAAGCCGCCCACGTCAGCCGGCTCATACGCGAGATACGCCTGTCGCTGGAAGAGCGGCGGGCCAGGGCAGTGCGTTGAACTTCAGGTAGCTCGGACCCCGGGGCCGAAATTCATATTCGGATGGTTTATACATTTTAACTGAAATCATGCGACGGCCGTAGAGGCGCGCTTACCATAGCTACACTTCAGATAAGCCTTCGATCTAAGTAACGTATATTGATACATTCATGACGGATGACGACAGATCGACGTCATGAACTTCAAAACCCGGCCGCGACCGTTCGCGCGCCGGGTCTTTTTTGCGGAAAGCCTACAATCCGAAGGATCAGGCGGCTTTACGGTTGATCTTGCTCTCCGCCATCGACGTGAGCTTGTGATCGGTAGCCTTCTCTTCGTCGAGCGTCTCCTGCAGGACCGTCGCGCAGTCGTTCCGCCCGAGTTGCTTCGCCCACGCGATCAGTGTGCCGTAGCGGGTGATCTCATAATGCTCGACGGCCTGCGCGGACGCGATCAGGGCGGCATCCAGCACTTCCTTGTTGGCCACGTCGCCGGAGACCTCGTCGGCCTCCTTGATGATGCCGTCGATCGCCGGACAGTTCACCGCCTTTGGGCTTTGGCCATGCATCTTGAACACGCGCTCGAGCCTCTCAACGTGAACCTTTGTTTCGGCCAGATGCGTTTCAAAACCCTGCCGCAATTGCGGATCGGTCGCCTTCCCGATCATGGTCGGCAAGGCTTTGATGATCGTTTTTTCGGCGTAGTAAATATCCTGCAGCTGATGCACGAACAGATCGTCCAGCGTTGCGATATCCTTGGTAAACAGGCCCATATCTTGCTCCTCCGATGGCTCCGAGCCCCGTTAACGATGTCGGCGGCAAGCTGTTCCCTACGGGATCACCTGAGGGTCTTCACGAACATAGACAGTGCGGATGCCGTGCTCCGCTGCGAGCGCACGCGCGCGCTCGATGGCCCTGGTCGGCGTGTCGAAGAATTCTTCGGACGGAAGCGCAACGCCAGCCCTCCCCGAAACCTGCGCCATTCCATCGATGCGCATGACGATGCGGTGCTCGCCGCTCAGACTGTGCAACACGAGAACATGATCCTCATCCGCCGGGATCTCCTCCTCGAGCGCCAGTTGCCTGATTTCGACATCAGCCGCCCGCACCTTCGCAGCCACGTGCTGCTCGTCCTCGGCAACGGGCGTGGCGAGAAGATAGCGCAAGGCCAGATGCTCGGGCCCCGGATGTGAGTCGGCGAGGAAGGCGTCGACCGTCAAACGAGAGATGCGCCCGCCAGAGGCGACATTGGGGCGATGCTCCACCAGGTCGGGAGCCTCGTCCTCGACACCCACGAGCACCCACTGGTCCCCATTCGAGCTTGCGTAGATCAGCGTCTCGCTCATCGTCCCATCCCCTGTCCAGCGCCCGCATGAACAAGTCGATAAAGGGGACGAAAGTTGCTTACCCCCGCCAGCGCTAAAACACCCGGATCGAAACTCGATCCGGGCTGCGTCCGAGACGCTAAGCGAAGCGTTTGACCAGCGCCTTGCCGTTTTGCACAAGCCAGGCATACCAGCCCAGTCCAATCGCGATCATGACCGCCGCTATCTGGCCGGCAGTATCCAGCGTTCCCACTCTGTAATAGGCACCGATGATCAAGAGAACGCCGACGAACATCAGTGCCATGGCGCTGAACCGGGCGATGTTGTTCGTTTCAACGTGCCGCGCGAGCGCCCGCCGTTTTTCCTCCGGGGTGACAGGTGCTTGCTTTTCCAGAAGCTCTCTCGCTTCCAGCGCCGCGTAATTGTCGCCATGGATTGCGCGCTTATCTGCTTCGTCTAAGTCAGCCATCCTCAATCTCCCTGAGCGCTCTCCCGGCGCTGCGCCAACATATGACAAAATCACAGGCGATGCGCGAGAAAGAAATGAGGTTGGGGTACTCTCCACATGAAGGATGTTCGTCGGCTATCCGCGACATCGACCGCCCCCCGCAATCGGAAAGCCGCTCAAGCAGGCATCTTCCCGGCAGGCGGTCTGAACTTCAAACGCAGAGCAGGCTCTTCGACGAAACGCCACGACAGAACGCTCAAGCCGATGACGATCGGCGTACAAATAGCGGCATTTACAAGCCATCCGGCATCCAGAAACATCGCAGCTACCTGCTGGACGGGGAACGCATAAATGTAAATGCCATAGGATAGGTCCCCGTACCGCGACAGATGAGGGACTTTTATCGTCTCTGATTTAGCAAGCCGATCACCAGGTACGCGCCGGCGGACGCAAGGGCCAGCCAGAGGAGCCCCGGCACAAACACGGCGCCCACAAGGGCAACGACAGCTGCGCAGACAAATACCGGATTGGCTTCGACCTTCCAGAGGAACAGACAGGACCCCGCAAGAAAAGGGGCTGCAAATCGCAAATTCTGCGAGACGAAGTGATAGTCCGAGGAACTCAGGAACGCTGCTGCTACGACGCACACGATATAGAGCGATAGGACAACCCGCTTATTCAGAAGCCCCGCCAACCCAAGGACAAGGATAAGCGCATAACACCGCACCTCGTATGCCAACGTCCAAAGTGAGCCGTCCACTGCTCTCGGGAACGGATTATTCAAGAAAACTCCAGGCAGTTCATCTCTTGCTGCGAGAAACACGGGGAGATTCAGTATGATGTATTTGAAGGGACGGAAATCCAGTAAATACTCTTTGAGGCTGTTAACGGTCAGTAAAGGACCCGCCACAAGAGCAAGTAGCGACAGAACTACGATAAGCCCCGGTAGAATTCGAAGCGCCCTCGACCAAATGAATATCAGTGGGTTGCGGCCCCGATCATAGCTCAGCGCAATGAGATAGCCGCTCATCACAAAGAAAACGACGACTGCGATGCTACCTGCGGATTCCTGACCGTTCGTGATTACAGTTATAGGTTCTCGCGCATTCGTCCCACTCAACGGAAAAGCATGGGACCATAGAACGGCAATTGCCGCCCAGAAGCGAAGTGCATCGAAATTGTTTCTTCTAGCCAGTGGCGCTGTCTTGCCCAGAGTAGGCGATATCGGAACATCTTCATTAACTCTAGCGCTCGTCAGTCCTTTCTCCGTGTAATCCGCCGCGCGCATATTGAGAGTCCGATTCGCAAGTAAGGACGTTGTTGGCAGCCATTTGAAACGACCTCAAATGAATGACAAGCGTTTCTGCGCTCTCTCGACATGCAACATCCGAAATCCCTTCGTTATTTTTATCAGGCATTTGGGAACACTCTAAGTTTCATGGCCAGGTTAGATTTCCCGTACAGGTTCCACTTGGCGGCCCCAATGGTGGCGTGAGGGCGCGCTGCCATGAGGCAGATTCGGGTGCCTGGATGAGGGGATTGAACCGCATGCCGACATGATCAACGCCGCCGCGGAACGGTGCGCATCTGCGCTCGCGGAAGACGTAACCGATCGCAACAACCAGATTACGGCAAAGCGCAACGTAACGGGAAAAGGCCCGTCCGCACCGATCGGCTTGGGCATGCAAGCGGCAAGGATTACGAGAATACAGCTGGAAAACCCGCAGAGGCAGGTTCCGCTTGCCCAGCAATGGGGCGCCTAAAAAGGCTCGCTAAGCTACTGAAAAGAATGGTCGGAGTGGCGGGATTCGAACCCACGACCCCTTGTCCCCCAGACAAGTGCGCTAACCGGGCTGCGCTACACTCCGACGTCACGGCTTATAGCCAAGGGCGCCGGTGTACGCAACGGGCAACCGGCCCTTTTCGCAGATAACGCGTCTTTTCCCGCAATTCGTTCAGCTCGCACGCGCGGCTTCCAGAATGCGCGTGCATTCCGCCAATTCAGCCAGAGCATGATGAAGTCGCTCGACGGCGACGGGCGCGATCGGGCCCGAATCCGAACCGTCCTCGGCAAAGTCAGACTCGCCTTCGCCGTCCTCGTCCCGAGGAACAGAGGGGCGCGGCGAACTCAATGCCGCCCCCTCGGGTCTAAGGCTGACGACAGCCTTGACTCCCTGCTCCTTCAGAATGCGCTGCACCCCACGGATCGTGTACCCCTCGCCGTAGAGGAGATGACGAATCGCGCGAAGAAGCTCTACGTCCTCGGGGCGATAATAACGCCGCCCCCCTCCCCGCTTCAGCGGCCGGATCTGGGTGAAACGCGTCTCCCAGAATCGCAGCACGTGTTGAGGAAGGTCGAGGTCCTCGGCCACCTCGCTGATTGTCCGGAAGGCATCAGCGTGTCCATTCATGGCCGAACATCTCCCTGTCAGTCGACGAGGTTCGCGGCATCGCCGCCATTGATTCGCGACTTCAGGATATTCGAAGGTTTGAAAACCATCACCCGTCTTGGTGTGATCGGCACCTCAATTCCGGTTTTTGGGTTGCGGCCGACGCGTTCGCCCTTCATGCGGACCATAAAAGATCCGAACGAGGACAGCTTCACGATTTCACCACGCACTATGGCGTCCGAAATTTCGCCCAGAACGGTCTCGACCATCTCGGCGGAATCCGCGCGTGAAAGGCCGACCCGGCCATACACAGCTTCACTCAGGTGGGCACGCGTTACAGTTTCAGTCTGCTTGGTATCGAAATGAGTCTTGGTCATAGCAATATCCATATTTAAAAACAGGACCATCCTAACCTGAAGCGTGGCCGATACAAGACCCGAATGGAAATTTCACTTAACACTGCCGCAACGTCAAGCCGTGGCCGCTAACGATCCATTGGGCATTTCAGCGCGGAAAATCCCGCCTTACCAGCGAATAAGGGCCGAGCCCCATGTAAATCCGCCGCCCATGGCCTCGATCATGACCAGTTGGCCGGGCTTTATCCGGCCGTCGGCCTTCGCGGCGGCCAGCGCCAGCGGGATGGAAGCAGCCGAAGTATTTCCGTGCTGATCCACCGTTATGACGATTTTTTCGGGAGCAATGCCGAGCTTTTCTGCCGAGGCATCGATGATTCGGCGATTCGCCTGATGCGGTACGAACCAGTCCAGATCCTCCGCGGTCGTGCCGGTTGCGGCAAAGGCGTCGTGCATGACGTCGGCCACCATGCCGACCGCGTGCCTGAACACGTCGCGACCCGCCATGCGCAAACGACCGACGGTGCCCGTCGAGGACGGGCCGCCATCCACATAGAGCTTCTCGCGGTGGCGTCCGTCCGAACGCAGGTGCGAGGTCAGCACGCCGCGATCGCTGATCTCGCCGGTGCCCTCCTGCGCCTCGAGGATCATGGCGCCTGCCCCGTCGCCGAAAAGGACGCAGGTCGTGCGATCGCTCCAGTCGAGCAGGCGAGAGAACGTCTCCGCCCCGATGACCAGCGCCCGCTTGTGCGAGCCCGATTGCAGGAACTTGTCCGCAGTGGCGACCGCGAAGACGAAACCGGAGCAGACCGCCTGGAGGTCGAACGCCGCGCCATGCGTCATTCCGATGGCTGCCTGCACCTGCGTCGCCGTCGCCGGAAACGTGTAGTCCGGCGTCGACGTGGCAACGATGATCAGGTCGATGTCGGCCGCCGTCAGGCCCGCGTCCCCGAGCGCCGCCTGGGCAGCGTGGGTCGCCAGCGTAGAGGTCGTCTCCCCCTCGCTCGCAATGTGCCGGTTGCGGATGCCCGTGCGCTGCACGATCCAGTCGTCGCTGGTGTCGACCATCTTCTCGAGGTCGGCATTGCTGACGCTCCGGGCCGGCAGATACGAGCCGACGCCACGAACCACCGAACGAATATGCTTCTGGGAAGATGTCACTTGTCTGTTCCGTTCCGTTGAGCGGCCGGTCAGGCGCGCGCGTCGATTTCAGCCACGACAGCGCCGCGTCTCTCGTCTGACTGTGCTAGCGAATCACGAATCTTTTCGAGCAATTGATGCCGAACCATATCGAATCCCATGCCGACGGCCCGGGCAAAGCCCAATGCGTCCGTCCCGCCATGGCTCTTGATGACCACACCGTCGAGGCCCAGGAACACGCCCCCATTGACGGTGCGCGGGTCCATCTTGGCCCGCAAGGCGCGGAACGCCCCGCGCGCGAAGAGATAGCCGATCTTGGACATGACGCTGCGGCTCATTTCCGCGCGCAGGTACTCGCCTATCTGCCGGGCAGTGCCTTCGGCCGTCTTGAGCGCGATATTGCCCGTAAACCCTTCGGTCACGACGACATCCACCGTCCCCTTGCCCAGGTCCGTGCCTTCGACGAAGCCGTGATATTCGAGCGTTGGAATAGCGCCCTCGCGCAGGATGCGCCCGGCCGCCTTCACTTCCTCGATGCCCTTGATTTCCTCGACGCCGACATTCAGGAGGCCCACCGTGGGCCGCGCGATGTCGAGAACGATCCGGGCCATCGCCGAGCCCATGATCGCGAGATCGACGAGATGCTGCGCATCGGCGCCAATGGTCGCGCCGACGTCGAGCACGATCGATTGGCCTCGCAACGTGGGCCATATGGCGGCGATCGCCGGACGATCGATTCCCGCCATGGTCCGCAGGCAGATCGTGGACATGGCCATCAGGGCGCCGGTATTGCCGGCGGAAACCGCGACATCGGCCTCGCCCTTCTTAACCGCTTCGAGCGCCATCCACATGGAAGATGAGCGTCGCGTGCGGCGCAGCGCCTGGCTCGGCTTGTCGTCCATCGCCACCGCGACATTGGTGTGGACGACCCGCGCGCGGGCCTTCAGCGCAGGATGGAGTGCGAGCAGAGGCGCCAGTTGCGCCTCGTCTCCGAACAGCAGGAATTCGATGTCGGGCTGGCGCTCGAGCGACAACGCCGCACCGGGGATGACGGTCGAGGGACCATGATCGCCGCCCATGGCATCGAGCGCGATCCTGACTGGAGTGGACATGGACCCTGGGGCTCCCTGACGGGCAATGACGCGCTCGGAAGCGGGCGCCCGACCTACGTCCCGAGCATCGAAGGTGGCGGACAATAGCCATTTGCGCGCCGAACGCAAACAGCCTCGTTAACTCTCTTCAGTCGGCCGAGGAGCCGCCGGGACCGCCCTGCCCTCGCAGCCGAGCCAAAGCTGAGAAGGGCGAGTCGGCGGCAGCCTCCTCCGGGTCGGCCACGGGTGCCTCGAAGGCAACGCCGGGCTTCTTCGGATAGGGATCGAGCGCCAGCGACAGAACCTCGGTCGTCAATGCGCCCAGATCGACCTTGCCCTCGACGAGCACGTCCGGCGGATCGTCGGTCGGCGTTGAATTGCCGTTCGCCTCTTCGCGCGCAAGCTGCGCCCAGGCTTCCGCCACGTCGGAGGGCGGCGCATAGCGCATGTCGATTTTCTCGGAAATGTCCGTCTCGAACGGCTCGAGCGTCACCACGCAGATCTGCGTCACGCGGGCTTTCAGATCGCCCGCGACATACACGCGCCGGCCGTGCTTGGTCAGGCGGTATTCCGCCGAAAGCGAGGCCACGGCGGGAATGCCCATGGCCTTGGCGATTTCCACGCGTTCGGCTTCAGTGGCGGTCACCGGAACAGTGATGCCCCCTTCGCGGATTTCGTCCATCTCCAGCAGGCGCGGCATCAGCGGCAGTCCGGCCGGCGGCGGGGGGACTGCGCGACGGCTGGCTGTGGCGGCTGGCTCGGCCTTGCCGCCCCGCCCTGTGGTGGTCTTCCTGCTCATGACGTGGCTCCTGTCGCGCCGGGCTCGGGGAAACCGATTCGACCGGCGAGGAAATCTTCAAGGTTGCGGGCCGCCAGAGTGGCTTCGACCTCATGTATGTAATGTGCGAGTTCGCGGGTTTCAGGCGCTATCGCGCGGCTTTCGTCACCGTAGACGTTTCGCGCGAGCGCCGTCAGCAAAGCGCCCTCGTCGCCTGCGTCCAGCGCCTGCCCATAGGCAAGCGCCCGCCCGGCGAATGCCTCGGCATGCTTCTTCATGCGCTTGGGCACTACGATGTCCCCGACGCCCATTTCACGCAGGGTCCCATCAAGATGACGGAATATGCCATCGGTCACGTCCTGCGCAAGATCGGGGCCCGGCGCTTCGAAGCTATTGAGCCTGCGAACGACGAGCGCCCCATGCAGCGCCAGCATTTCGAATCGCCCTTCGAACGTGTCGGGCACGCCGAAATGCAGATATAGGTTCGGATGCCGCGCCCCGGCCATGATCTCGCCGTGAAGCTTGTCGATCAAGGCTTTGTTCGGCGATCGGCGAAACAGGCCGAAAAACATGGGACCTCCGCCAGATTGCGAATGCACGGGCAGAACGCTCGGCCCGAGCTGCGCTTGCATTTCATGAGGACGGGGGTTAGGCATCGGTCGTGTCCGATGCAAGGAAAATCCTCAACCGGGGTGGCCTTGAAGGGCACATTCGAGGGGCCCTTCGGCCCGCGAGGAACAAAAGTCCAGGAGATGCGGCGTATGGGCGGGATTTTTCATCGCGGCGGCACATTCCATCGCAGCCTGAACTTTCGCGCCGAAGGGCGCGTCCTTCGGCTCGCCGCTGCGGCAGCCCTCACGATCGGCCTCGGCGGATGCCTGGGCTACGATGGCACGGTCCAGCACGGCTATGTCGTCGACCAGAAGGCCCTCGAGCAGGTCAAGGTCGGCGCTTCCGCCGAACAGGTTCTCGTGGTCCTCGGCACGCCCTCGACGACCTCCACGGTCGGCGGCGATGCCTGGTACTACATCACGCAGAAGACCGAGCGGAAGGTCCAGTTCATGGAACCGACCGTGACGGACCAGCGTGTCATCGCCGTCTATTTCACCAAGGCCAAGCGCGTGGAGCGCGTCGCCAACTACGGGCTCGAAGATGGCCGCGCGATCGACTTCATCTCGCGCACCACGCCGACCGGTGGCTCCGAGCAGTCATTCGTCATGAATGCCCTGAAGGGCCTTCTGCGCTTCTAATCCACAGGATTTTTCAAACAAAAAAGGCGCGTCCCGAGGGGCGCGCCTTTTTCTTTGCTTTTCGAGAACGCTGCCCCGCTTCTCCGGTGGGAGAAGCTGTCAGCGGAGCTGACTGATGAGGGGTTACGAGCTCGGTTCTGAAAACCGGAACCCCTCATCCGGCCGTGTCACGGCCACCTTCCCCCAATGGGAGAAGGACCAGAGACGTTACCTCAACCGTGCGCGAGCACGGCCAGCAGCAGCAAGGCCACGATGTTCGTGATCTTGATCGCAGGATTCACGGCAGGACCCGCCGTGTCCTTGTAGGGGTCGCCGACGGTATCGCCCGTAACAGACGCCTTGTGCGCGTCCGAGCCTTTGAGGTGCTTCACGCCATCCTTGTCGAAGAAGCCGTCCTCAAATCTCTTCTTGGCATTCTCCCAGGCGCCGCCACCCGAGGTCATGGAAATCGCAACGAACAGTCCGTTCACGATCACGCCCAGCAGCGAGGCACCCAGGGCCGAGAAGGCCGAGGCCTTCGAGCCGGACATGGCCAGCACGCCGTAATAGGCGACGAGCGGGGCAAGCACGGGCAGCAGCGAAGGAATGATCAATTCCCTGATGGCCGCCTTGGTCAGCATGTCGACCGCGCGCGCATAGTCGGGGCGTTCCGTGCCCAGCATGATGCCCGGACGTTCCTTGAACTGGCGACGGACCTCTTCCACGACCGATCCGGCTGCGCGACCGACCGCGGTCATGGCGATGCCGCCGAACAGGTAGGGAATGAGGCCGCCAAAGATCAGGCCGGCGACCACATAGGGGTTGGACAGGTCGAAGCTGACGCTCGTCATGCCCTTGAAATACGGGAACAGGGTCGATCCCGCCTTGTTGGCTTCGGCGATGAAGAAGTTCAGGTCGTTCGAATAGGCGGCAAACAGAACGAGCGCGCCGAGGCCCGCCGAACCGATCGCATAGCCCTTGGTCACGGCCTTGGTGGTGTTGCCGACCGCGTCCAGCGCATCGGTGGCGTGACGCACTTCCTTCGGCAGTCCCGCCATTTCGGCAATGCCGCCGGCATTGTCGGTGACCGGTCCGAAGGCGTCGAGCGCCACGATCATGCCCGCGAGTCCGAGCATGGTCGTCACCGCGATGGCCGTGCCGAAGAGGCCCGCCAGCTGGTAGGTCGAGATGATGCCGAAGACGATGACCATCGCGGGGAGCGCCGTCGATTCCAGCGAGACTGCGAGGCCCTGGATGACGTTCGTGCCATGCCCCGTAACGGAGGCCTGCGCGATCGACACCACCGGGCGCTTGCCGGTTCCGGTGTAATATTCGGTGATCCACACGATCAGGCCGGTCACGATGAGGCCGATGATGCCGCACCAGAACAGGTTCATGCCCGTGATGGCCTTGCCGCTGACGGTGGCGAATTCACCGAAACCGACCGTGGCATAGGTAGCAATGGCGAGACCGCCGACCGAGAGAAGGCCGGTCACGATCAGGCCCTTGTAGAGCGCGCCCATGATCGAGTTCGTGGCACCCAGCTTCACGAAGAAGGTGCCGACGATGGACGTCACGATGCAGGTGGCGCAGATCGCCAGCGGATAGATCATGGCCGACCCGAGAACGGCCGGGAGGCTGCCGAAGAAGATGGCCGCGAGCACCATGGTGGCGACGACCGTCACCGCATAGGTCTCGAACAGATCCGCCGCCATGCCGGCGCAGTCGCCCACGTTATCGCCGACGTTGTCGGCAATCGTCGCCGGGTTGCGCGGGTCGTCTTCCGGAATGCCGGCCTCGACCTTGCCGACGAGGTCGGCGCCCACATCCGCACCCTTGGTGAAGATGCCGCCGCCCAGTCTGGCGAAGATCGAGATCAGAGAGGCGCCAAAGCCCAGCGCCACCAGCGCATCGATCACGCCGCGGCTGTTGGGCGCAAGCTGCATCGGCCCGGTGAGGACGAAATAATAGACGGACACGCCGAGCAGCGCGAGACCGGCGACGAGCATGCCCGTGACCGCGCCCGCCTTGAAGGCGATGTCGAGACCGCCCGCCAGCGACTGCGTCGCCGCCTGGGCCGTCCGCACGTTGGCGCGAACCGAAACGTTCATGCCGATGAAGCCCGCCGCGCCCGAAAGGACCGCGCCGATCAGGAAGCCGATGGCGACAGGCGCGCCGAGCAGAAAGTCGAGGAGGAGCAGAATCGCGATGCCCACCAGACCGATCGTCAGATATTGCCGCCGCAGATAGGCCTGCGCACCTTCGGCGATCGCAGCCGCGATCTCCTGCATGCGCGCGTTGCCGGCATCCGCCGCCATCAGCTCACGAACGGTGTAGGCTCCGTAGACGACCGATAACAGGCCGCCGAGTATGATCAACCACATGGGATTCATGGAATTCCGCCCTCGTCTTGTCTCGTTCCGAAAGGTCTTTGCCTTTCTGAGGCATGCACTTTCGCAGGAAGGTGCAGCGCGCCGCTCCTTTGTGCCAGATGGCTCCGGGAGCGGCAACGCTTCCCGCAGACAATACCCCAAGATGGGCAGTGCACCAGCAGACCTTGGACCAACTTACGTACTCCCCCCCAAAATGTGCATGTTCGCACCCCCGAACGCACGAACCGGGGCCGTCGACCGTCTGTCCGCCTGCGAGAAATTGCATTAAAAAGGCTGTCACAAGGGTCAGAGGCACGCATGAATCAGCAGGAAACAGCAGCCGAGTCGGCACGGCTTCTCGCAAAGATGCGGGCCGCGCGCCCACTTGTGCAGAACATCACCAATTTCGTTTCGATGGACATTGCAGCCAATGTCCTGCTCGCGGCGGGCGCAGCCCCGGCAATGGTGCATGCGCCCGAGGAATCGCCTGAATTTGTTCGGCTGGCCGCCTCGCTCGTCGTGAATATCGGGACTCTGTCGCGCACGCAGGTCGAAAGCATGGAGGTCGCCACCATCGCTGCCCGCGCGCACGGGACTCCTTGGGTGCTCGACCCCGTTGGAGCCGGCGCGACGCGTTTTCGCGACGAGGCCGTTCAGAAGCTTTTGCGGCACAGGCCGATTGTCATTCGGGGCAATGCCTCGGAAATCATGGCGGTCGCGCGCGGGGCGGGCCTGACTCTCGAAACCGCCCGCCCGCGCGGCGTAGACAGCACCAACACGACCGGCGAGGCAGAGCTTCTGGCGCGCCATCTCGCGCATCACTGCTTCTGCATCGTGGCCGCGACCGGCGAGACAGACATCGTCACCGATGGCACGCGTATGATTCGGCTTGCCAACGGATCGCCGCTGATGACGAGGGTGACCGCGCTCGGCTGCGCTTTATCCGCGCTGGTCGGAGCCTTTATCGGCCTCGGCGAAGACCCGTTCGTGGCAACCGTCGCCGCCCTCGCGACCTATGGCGTCGCCGGAGAGATGGCGGCGGAGGTCGCGCGTGGCCCAGGCTCCTTCCGCGTGGAATTCATCGATTGCCTCGACCGGATCGGTCCCGACGACCTGGAAACGCGGCTCAGGCTAGGCTGAGCCGCTAAAACTTGCCCGGTGCAGCCTTGCGTTCGGGCGGATCGGCCAGGATGCCGAGCGCCTTCATGTAGAGCCCGCTCGCGTAGTAGGACGTCGAATTATACGTGATCTCGACGATTTCCTGCGCGTTGAAGTGCCGGGCCAGCTCGGCGAAGGTCTCATCCGACACAGCCCCTTTCTGCAAGGTCATCTCGTCGACATAGGCGAGCACGGCCAGTTGCGAGGGTTCGAAAAGGTCGCGGCTGGCATTCCAGTCCGTCAGCGCCGCGAACTGCCCTTCGCTGATTCCCGACTGCAAGGCCAGCGGGTGGTGATGGTGCAGCTCATAGGCGCAGTCGACGTTGATCGCCGTGCGGCAGATCGCGAGCTCGCGAAACATGCGTGGCACATCGCACTCGTTGCGCAGCGCATAGGTGAATGGACGCTTTGCGCGCGACAGTTTCGGCGCGTGGCCGTTTGTCCTGTGAAGGTTGAGAATATGGCCGCCGCGCTTGCGCGTATCCTCGAAAAGCTGCGCTACGATGGGGTCGAGTGGCTTTGGCAGGCCTGGAAGCCGTGAAACCTTGGCGTGCGGATCGTCCCCGTCTTCAGCGCGAGCGTTATCCTGCATCGTCATATGAACCTCCCTTGGCGACCCTTTATCGGTGTCTTCCGTGGAACGAGTTTGGACGGTCGCACATTGCGACGCAAGGCCGCTGGCGCGAGACGCGGGCGCGCCCTAAGTTGTTTGGAACGACGCGGCCCGATGGATCAGGAGGATGTCCGTGACGACCAAGAGCCTTGTGCAATGTCTCGAATGGGCGCGCGGACGAACCGACCCCGAAGGCGATCTCGCGGACGCCGTCATAGGCATGCGCCGCTACGAGCGCGCAGCCTCCCTGCCCTACGGCAGCGCCCAGCACGAGACCATGCTTGGAGAGACGAGCGCGGCCGAGGATCTCGCGGACTGGACGCAGACCTGGACTTCGACCTGGCTCGCAACTGGCGCCGATCCTGTCGAGGTGCTCGGGGAATTGCACTGGGTAGAGACTTTGTTCACGCGCATGCAACGCCTGCCCTACGGCTCGCCGCAACACATGAACGCCTTGCGTTATGCGGACGCCCATCGCGTCGCTCTGTTCGACAAACTCGGCCTCGCGCCCGTCTCGCGTGAGGGCATGAACTGAAGGCCTGCGCGGGAAACGCGCAGGCCCCGTCGGCTTACGCAGCCTTGCGCTGCGACTTTTCGAGATGCGCGAGCACGTCCTCGATATGCATCACGTCGGCATATTTGTGGTGCAGGTCGAACAGGTTGACTTTATGGCTCAGCATCGAGCGATCGTAGGTACATTCCTCGACGACCACATTGTGGAAGCCATAGGAATAAGCGTCCACCGTAGAGGCGCGAACGCAGCCCGACGTGCTTTCTCCGCAGATGATCAGGCTCTCCACGCCCAGACGGCGCAGATGCGCGACGAGCGGCGTGCCGAAGAACGCTGACGCGCGCTCCTTGTAGATCACCAGTTCGCCCGGCTGGGGCGAGAGCTGATTGAAGATCCCGTATTGATCCTCGCTCTCTTCCTTCATGCGTCGGTTGGTGGATTTCACGCCCGCAGTATCGGCATGGCGCGTCGTGTAGATCACCGGCACGCCAGCGGCGCGCGCGGCGGCGAAGAGCTGCTGTGTCGGCTCGATGGCCTTCCAGGCATTCTCGCCGCAGGAACCGGAATGGATCCTGTTGACCTCGGAGACCGGCTTGTTGCCGCCATCGTAGGCCTTGTTGTACAGGTCGATCGCGATGATCGCGGGCTTGGGGCCGACGAAGATGTCGCGCTCGTAGGGCTTGTAGATCTCGATGATCTCGGGATCGACGATGTCCTTCCAGCAATGGTCTTCGAAATCGCGCTTCATTATGTCTCCTCGAGGATGGTGGTTCGCCCACCGGGTTATGATCGCGCAAACGCCGCACTGTCGCAGTCTCGGCAGCTCTGGCTGCGAGCCGGAGGAGGGCCGAAATCGGACGCCGCATCCTTGGCCTGCCCCTCCGCTTTGTAAAGACGGGATGAGCGGCACGCTTTGCGAAATAATGGACGCCCTGCCCAAGCCGGCGCCAGCGTCGAAAACCGCCGCGCATGAAAGCATCATGCGCGGCGGGCGCTCGTTACGGCTTGTAGTAATACTTCAGGAAGTCATCCATCTGCGGCTTGGTGAGCGGCGCGCTGATGAACTTCATCGCCTGCGCATCAGCCATGGCCTCGTCGAGTCCCGACACGCGATCGAGCTGCAGATTCTTCCGCGGGAAGAATTCATCGCGCATGCTGGTCGCCAGATCGACGGGAACACCCGTCCACTTGGACCAGATCTCGATGGCCTTCGGATCCGTGTACATAAAGTCCAGCGTCTCCTTGTAAGCGTCGCGGAAACGCTTCAGCACGTCCGGATTCTGCTCGATGAACGTCAGGTTCGACACGTTCATGCGAACCGTCTGGTTCTTGAAGGCCGGGACGTCGCTCATGCGGATGAGCATGCGGATCTTGCCCTCGCGCATGTCCTTCACGCCGAACGGCGCCGAAGACCAGCCGATGTCCACCTGCCCCGACATGGTCTGCGCGAAGGAAGCGGCCGGGCCGCCCACAGCCGTCGGCTTCATGGCGACATCGTAGTATTTAAGGAAGGTATTCACGGCGAGATTGGTCGAGGAGCCGCCAGTCGAATAGGAAATCGTCTTGCCGGCAGCGTCCTTCACAGACTTGATCGGCGAATCCGCGCGCACATACCAGAACAGGTCGTCGGCGCCGGTTGTCGAATTCGAGATCGGGCGCAGCGGTGCGCCCTTCGAGAACGCCGAGAGCGCGCCTGACGTGCCGACCGCGACACCAATATTGGCGCTGTTCGAGATCACCGCCTGCTGCGTTTCGCCGCTGCCCTGCGTGTAGAGAATGTCGAGCACGATGCCGTGCTTCTTGAAGATGCCGGCCTGCTGGCCGACCTCGGCCGGAGACGTGTCCCAATTGCCGCGCTGGCCCACTGCGATCTTGATCGTGTCCTCCGCGCGCGCGGCGAGCGTACCGGCGCCCAAGGCGCCCGCGAAGACGGACGCGGCCCAAACAGCGGCAAAGGTTCTGGCAAAACTCATATCTTCCTCCCATGGCCGCCCGCCGGATATGACGCTTCCGCTCGCGACGAACTTGGGGCGAGGTTAGCACGGGGCGCGGCGGCCCGGAACCACCTCAGAAGTGACTGTAGGATAGGTTGGTGAAGTCCATGATTTGCCCGGCCTCGTCGAGGAACTGCGGCGGTCCGACTTCGGCCGTGACGACGCCGACGCGCGTCACCGCGACACAGGCGGTGGCTGCCGAAGCCTCGAAGGCGGCGGCTTGCGCGGGCGGCACACTTGCCAGGATTTCGTAATCGTCGCCGCCGGTCAGGGCCTGCGCGAGAAGCTGGGGTTCTCGCGCGATCACGGCCCGCGCGGCGCCCGACAAAGGCACACGCGCCACATCGACCCGCGCGCCCGCGCCCGAGACACGCAACATCTTGCGGAGGTCTCCCGCGAAGCCGTCCGAGATATCCATGGCACCATGGGCATGGGCGACCAGCGCCCCGGCCAGCGCATTGCGCGGCTGCGGCCGGAGATACCGCTCGCCGAGGAACGTCCCCTCCTCCGCGCTGACGGCCAGCGTCCCGAGCCGGACCTGAAGGCCGAGCGCCGCATCGCCGATGGTGCCCGACACATAAAGAAAATCGCCCGGCCTCGCCCCGGTGCGCGGCACCATGCGTCCGGCAGGCACATGGCCGAGCGCGGTGATCGAGATCATCAGCGGCCCCGGCGTCGCCACGGTGTCGCCGCCGAGCAGCGGGCACTCATAGGCCGCGATGTCGGCGCCCAGACCAGCGGCAAACCTCCCGAGCCAGCTCTCCTCGAAGTCGCGAGGCAGGGCCAGCGCCAGAAGGAAGCCAGCCGGACGCGCGCCCTTGGCGGCAAGGTCGGAAAGGTTGACCCGCAAGGCCTTGGCGGCAATCGCCTCTGGCGGATCGTCTGCGAAGAAATGCACGCCCGCCACGAGGGCGTCGCAGGTCAGGATGAGATCGAACCCAGGCTCGGCGGAAAGCCGCGCGGCATCGTCTTCGAGCGCAAGCCCGCCCGGCCCCGCGAGTGGTGCGAAAAACCGGGCGATCAGGTCGTCTTCGCTCGGGCGCGCCATCACGAACCTCTCAGGGGCGTCCTTCGAAATCCTCGGGGCGCAGCCCGCGCGCGATCTTGTCGAGGACGGCGTTGATCATCCCTGTCTCGTCCCGCGCGAGGAATGCAGAGGCAACATCGACATATTCGGTGATCACGACGCGCGGCGGAATGTCCTTGCGCTTTTTCAGCTCATAGGTGCCAGCCCGCAGGACCGCACGCATCACGGCCTCCACGCGTGCGAGCGGCCAGCCCGATTGCAAGGTGTCGTTGACCAGCCGGTCGATCTCGCCCTGATCCTTCAGCACGCCGTTCACGATGTCGCGGAAGAACTCGATCTCCGCAGGCTTGTATTGCTCGCCCTCGACCTCCTGCCCGATCCAGAACGTCTCGAACTCGGCGAGGATTTCGTTGATGCCCTTGGCGGCGACATCCATCTGGTAGAGCGCCTGTGTGGCAGCCAGCCGGGCCGCGGCGCGATGTTCGCGTGCCATCAGCGTGCCCCGCTCGACCGTACGAGCGACACCAGGGACAAAGCTGCGCGCACCGCATCGCCGCCCTTGTCGCCAGCGCCCGGATCCGCGCGCACGATGGCCTGGCCCTCGTCCTCGACGGTCAGAATGCCATTGCCCAGCGGCAGCTTGCGCGACACGGACAGCTCCATCAGCGCCCGCGCGCTCTCGTTTGACACGATCTCGAAGTGATAGGTCTCGCCCCGCATGATGCAGCCGAGCGCGACGACGCCATCGTAAGGTTGGCCGGCAGCGGCCGCTTGATCGACAGCGATAGCCATGGCTGCGGGAATTTCGAGCGCGCCGGGCATGGAGAGAACGGTGCAGGTCGCACCAGCTTCCTCGACTGCGACGCGGGCGCCCGACAGGAGCATCTCTCCGATGTCGTCGTAGAAGCGCGCCTCTACGATCAGGAGCCGGGCGCCAGCCACGCCACTGATGGGAGATGCAGATCGGCGCGGTTCGGCCATGGCGAAAAGTCCTCAGGGGCGCGAGAGAAGCGCGGAGGCAGTGACTAACCCGCGCGACGCCCCATCGCAAGCGCTGGCGAGCGCCGCCGTGGGGCGAAATACCTGGTCGCGCCTTTCAAAACGGCATAGGCGCCGCAGGCAGAGCCGGCGGCGCCGTGACATTCGACACGTCGAACAGGTTCAGAAGTAGCGGTTCGCGCCCATCGTGAATTTCGTGTCGAGTTGCTTGTTCTTGTAGGGAATGACGTCGTTGATATTGACGTTGCGTGTCACGGCGGACCAATCTGACGGCAGCGGGTCTCCAGGATTTCCGTTAACATGGGTGATCTTGTTGACCGTAAGATTTCCCGCCGTCTCCAAGGTTATCGCGGTCGTGAGATCGGCACGAATTGTCCAGTTGTTGTTGAGAGCATGCTCAACGCCAATGCCAAGCACTGGGGCAACGGCTGTTTTCTCGGCCGTCAGATCGTAATTTTGAGCCCAGACCGGCGCGTAGGTTTGCGTCGGGAATCGTGTTGAGATGCCCAACGCTCGCGATGTGTAGGACATCGAATTCACGTTCGCTTGGATACCGGTCTTGCTCAGGCCAAACCCTAAACGGCCGTACACGAAAGTCGTACCTCCAAAGGTCTGACCGAAGCGCCCGGTCGCAGCAAGTCCTGCGCGCTTTCTGAACCGCAAGCAAAAAGCCTCGGGGTCCGTTTGCGACTGGCAGCCTCTCTGATCGAGGGACGAGTAAGTCCCCTCGAATTCAAAGCCGGCAAGGAAGCCGGCACCGAGGTCGAGGTTGCAACCGCCCTGCCCGCCAAAGACCGGTCCTGACAGGTTCGTCGTGGCGTCACTGATATACTTGGCATCGAAAAACGGCGTGTTCGAGAGATGGCTCGACACCCTGTCTGTCGTCTGTCCAAAATGTGCGCCGATGTAGCAGCGGCTCCAGTTGAAACCCTGTCTCGGGGGCGCGACCAGGGCGGGAGCTTGCTCGACAAAATATCCACCGCGCAATGGCGGATCAGCGGCAAGGGCAAGGGGTGCCGACCAGACGCGCTGCGTAACGCGCCATCAGATCGACTTCGACATTGAGCTCGTCACCCGTCTGGCGCTCGCCCCAGGTGGTCACTGAGAGCGTATGCGGGATGAGCAGGATCGAAAAAACCGATCCGGAAACGCTGTTCACTGTCAGCGAGGTGCCGTCGAGGCAGACGGAGCCCTTTTCGGCGATGAATTTCGCCAGCCCATCGGGAACCTGGATGTCGTAATGCGCCATCCCGTCGAAATCACGCCGCTCGATGATCTTGGCGATCGCATCGACATGGCCGGTGACGATATGACCGCCGAGTTCGTCGCCAATCTTCAGTGACCGCTCCAGATTCACGCGTTGTCCCGGCACCCAGTGCCCCACCGTCGTGCGCGCCAGCGTTTCAGCCGCCGCATCGACCTCGAAGAACGTGCGGCCGTCCTGCTTGCCGATTTCGACAGCTGTCAGGCACGGCCCGGAACACGCAATGGACGCACCGAGCAGGATGCTCTCGGGCGCGTAGGAACAGGCGATTCTGATACGACGCAGGTCGCCCTTCTCCGTGACCGAGAGGATCTGTCCGACGTCGCTGACGAGACCGGTAAACATCTCAAAGCACCCTTTCGTAATGGGATATTCGGTCGACCCCGGCGAAGGAATCCTCGGCATGCCGAAAGCGCGTCGCATCCCGGAGCAGCGTGCGCGAGCTGCCGTCGAGTGCGGGAATGCCCGGTGAGCCCAGCGACTTGGCACCGCGAACCAGCAGGACGTCGTCCGCGAGCCCCCCGGCGATCAAGCGCCCCGCGACATGCGGTCCGCCCTCGCTGAACACGCGGGTGAGACCCGCGCGGGCCAGCACGCCGAGCGCAGCCCGCAGGTCGACGTGGCCATTCTCATCGCATTCGACGATCTCGACGCTGACGCCGCGATCCTCGAGCTCGCGACGGGCGTCCGCAGGGGCACGCTCACCGGCGATCAGGAGAACGGGCCGCTCGGCGGCAGTCGCGACGAGGCGGGAGCGCACTGGCGTGCGCAGATTCGTGTCGAGCACCACGCGGAGTGGCGTCCGGGTTTCCATGCCCGGCAGCCGGAGTGTCAGCAAGGGGTCGTCACCGAGAATGGTGCCGATGCCCACCATGATCGCATCGTGCATGGATCGCATGATCTGGATGCGGTTGTTGGCGGCGACGCCGGTGATGATAAGGCGGGGGTCATGCGGGCTGCCCGCGGCGGCATAGCCGTCGACGGTTTCCGCCAGTTTCAGCGTGACCATGGGCCGCCCCTCGGTCACCCGCAGGATATGCCCGAGGTTTGCACGCCGCGCGGCCTCCACGCATACGCCCGTGACGACCTCCACGCCCGCATCCCGCAGGATCTGGTGGCCCCGCCCCGCGACACGCGGATCGGGATCCTCGATGGCGGAAACCACGCGGGCAACACCCGCGCGTGAAATCGCATCGGCGCAAGGCCCTGTTACGCCATGATGACTGCAAGGTTCGAGCGTCACATAAAGCGTGGCGCCGCGCGCCCGTTCGCCGGCATCCGTCAGCGCGACGGTTTCGGCGTGCGGACGCCCACCCGGCTGGGTCGCGCCGCGCCCGACGATGACGCCATCCTTCACAATGATTGTACCGACCGCCGGATTGGGTGAGGTAACGCCCAGACCGCGACGGCCTATTGCCAGCGCAGCGCTCATGAAGCGCTCATCCGCGTCTTGCGTGGCCTTGCCCGGATGCGCGCTCATTCTGGAACGGGCGTGGCGGTGCGGGGCGGCGTCTCGCCGTCTTCGCCCGCGAGTTCGTCGATGATCGTGCCGAAATCCCGAGCCTCTCGGAAGTTACGATAGACCGAGGCGAAGCGCACATAAGCCACGCCATCGAGGGATTTGAGTCCCTCCATCACCAGTTCGCCAATGCGGCCGCTCGGAATCTCGCCTTCGCCCTGACTTTCGAGCTGGCGCACGATGCCATTGACCATGCGCTCGACGCGTTCAGGATCGACCGCACGCTTGCGCAGCGCAATCGACAGCGACTGCATGAGCTTGTCGCGGTCGAAAGGCACGCGCCGCCCGGACTTCTTGAGCACGGTCAGCTCGCGCAATTGCACGCGCTCGAAAGTGGTGAAGCGACCTGCGCAATCCGGGCAGACGCGCCGACGACGGATCGCCGACGCGTCCTCCGTCGGGCGCGAATCCTTCACCTGTGTATCGAGACTCGCGCAATACGGACAACGCATTCGATTGATCCTACCGGCCTCTCCGGGCCTTAGTTGTAGATCGGGAAACGCTTGGTCAGTTCGGTCACCTGATCGCGAACCTGGGCCTCGACGTCAGCGTTTCCGGCATCGCCGTTCCTGGCCAAGCCGTCCAGCGTCTGGCCTATGAGCTGGCCGATGCGGCGGAACTCAGCGACACCGAAGCCGCGCGAGGTCGCAGCCGGGGCACCCAGCCGAATGCCGGAAGTCACGAACGGCTTTTCCGGATCGAAGGGGATGCCGTTCTTGTTGCAGGTGATGTGCGCCCGGCCGAGCGCCGCCTCCGACACCTTGCCATTGAGACCCTTTGGCCTGAGATCGACGAGCATCAGGTGATTGTCCGTCCCCCCCGTGACGATGTCGAAACCGCCCTCGAGCAGCGTGGCGGAGAGCGCCTTGGCATTTTCGACAATCTGGCGCGCATAGACTTGGAAGTCCGGCCGCAAGGCCTCGCCGAACGCCACGGCCTTGGCGGCGATGACATGCATCAGCGGGCCGCCCTGAAGGCCGGGAAACACAGCAGAATTGATCTTCTTGGCGATGGCTTCGTCATCGGTCAGGACCAGCCCGCCGCGCGGGCCACGAAGGGTCTTGTGCGTCGTCGAGGTCACGACATGCGCATGAGGGAATGGCGAGGGATGCGCGCCGCCGGCGACGAGCCCCGCGAAATGAGCCATATCAACGAGGAACATCGCGCCGACGGCATCCGCGATTTCGCGGAAACGGGCGAAGTCCCAGAAGCGTGCATAGGCGGAGCCACCCGCGATGATGAGCTTCGGCTTATGTTCGTGCGCCAGCTTCTCGACCGCATCCATGTCGATGACATGGGTTTCCCGGTCGACGCCGTAGCTCACGGCCTTGAACCACTTGCCCGACATGTTGACGGACGAACCATGGGTAAGATGCCCGCCTGCGGCGAGGTCGAGGCCCATGAAAACGTCGCCCGGCTGCAGCAGCGCGAGGAACACGGCCTGATTTGCCTGGCTGCCGGAATTCGGCTGCACATTGGCGAAACGACATCCGAACAGGCGTGTGACACGCTCGATGGCAAGCGTTTCCGCGATATCGACGAACTGGCAGCCACCGTAATAGCGGCGGCCCGGATAGCCCTCTGCATATTTGTTGGTCATGACCGAGCCCTGCGCTTCCAGAACGGCGCGGGACACGATGTTCTCGGACGCGATCAGCTCGATCTCGTCGCGCTGGCGACCGAGTTCGAGTTCGATCGAGCGTGCGATTTCCGGATCGCTCTCCGCGAGGCTAGCGCCGAAGAAGCTGTTGGGCAGGCTGTAGCCCGAAGCGGCTGTGGAATTCGACTGGGACATGACGCCCTGGCTCCTCGTTTGGCCGCTGGGACGGCGTATTCGGCTGATCCGTGACAGGCTTCTAAAATGGGGCAGGCCCATCAAGATATAGTCCTGCGGGTAAGAAAACGCACTGGCATTAGCATGGAGCGCCTGCTGCGGGAAGGCTGCAGATGCGCTTTAGGAGAGATCGACGGCACTACCGGCCCTGCCCCGCTCCCGCCTCGACAAAAAGAAAGGCCCGTCTCGATGCGAGACGGGCCCGTGATCTTCCTGAGGGTTACGTCCGAGCTTTAGATCGGATCATTCACTGAGCGCCATCGGCTCCAGTAGTCCGCCGCCCTGCGGCTGGCTGCGGGCAGAAGCCACAGCGCCCGACGCGCCGAAGCCGTCCCGCTGGTAGATGTCCTCGCGGAACTGCACCACGCCGTCGTTGGCCCAAGCTGTGACGTATACCCAGTAAACCGGCACCGGCGTCGAAAGCCGCGCGTCGATGCGCTGGCCGGACCGGATCGCCTCGTCGATGTGATCGCGATCCCAGCCCGACGTGTCCTTCAGCAGCCACGCGACATAATCGCGGACATTCTGCACGCGGACGCAGCCCGACGACACGAAGCGGAAGTCGTCGCCGAAAATGCCCTTTGCCGGCGTGTCATGCATATAGACGCCGTGGGGATTGGGAATATTGATGCGCACGAAGCCCAGCGAATTCACGTCGCCACCGGGATCCTGCCGGAACTTGTACTGCGTCGCTTCCATCGAATTCCAGTTGATGGACTGCGGCGTCACTTCGGTGCCTGCGCCATTGAAGACGCGGATCTTGTTGTCGCTGAGGTAATTCGGATCGGCCTGCATCTTGGGGATCAGGTCCTTGCGGATGATCGAGGCCGGCACCGTCCAGAAGGGGTTGAAATTGATCTCGACGACCTTCGCCTGCATCACCGGCGACTGACGGTCGATCTTGCCGACGCCTGCTGCGTGATGTGTGGCGACCACGCCGTTTTCCACCGTCTCGACCGCGGCGGCGGGAATGTTCATCGTCACATAACGCCCGCCGAGATTACCGGAGAAGGCGCGCAGGCGAACGAGGTTGATCTCGAGCTGGCGCAGCCGCACCTGTGCGGGAACATTGAGCGCATCGGTGGTCTGCTTGGCGACGACGCCGGTCGGGCTGATGCCGTGGCGCGCCTGGAAGCGGCGCACGCCGGCCTCGACGTAGGAATCGAACACGGGTGAGGTACCAGCCGCCTCGTCCAGATCGCCCGTGATCGTGAGTCGCTTGCGAAGCGCCACGACGGCGGCGCTCTTGCTGCCGAGTTTCAGCGTCTGGACAGGAACCGTGTTCCAGCCGCCGCGCGAGATGAGATCCTGGTATTGCTGGATCGCCTGTTCGGTGGTGGCAACGGTCTGGGGGGAGAGGACCGGCGTCGTGCTGCGGGGCACGGCAAGCCGCGAATCACCTTCGTATTTCTGCACCCACTCGGCCTGCTCGCCGAACAGACCGGCGCTTCCGTCCGCGGGCGCGGCGAAAGCCTCGGTCGCACCGAATCGCCCGAGACCGAAAGCCGCCGTCAAACCAGCGATCGTCAGCCCTTGGGCAAAGGCCCGGCGGGATACGGAATTTTTCAATTTGGTCACCGGTCGCTCCAATGCGTCTCTCGAATGCGTCATGGTCTCGTGACTGTGACCGAGCCGGGAGCGCGACGCATTCCTGCGCTGTTCCCGTGTCGAACCACTCGCACGCGCCTTACGCGCGGTTCCAGAACGCGGGACAAAGGTCCCCGCAAGTCACCAAAAGCGCTAGCACGATCGAGGTTAAAAAGGAACGAACACCGAGGCCGATTTGTGGCAGTTGCGCTGTATCGAAGACACACCCTCGGCAAAACGCGAAAGGGGCGCCTCGCAGGCGCCCCAAACTTGCCGAACTTTCGCGACCGATCAAAGTCCTAGAGGCGATAGCGAATCTGGTCCGTCCAGTAGCGCTCGAGACGCGTGAGCGCGACATTCATGCGGGTAAAATCGTCGCCGGTGATTCCACCGATCTGCTCGACGGTCAGGACGTGCTTTTCGTACAGCGAGCTGACGATCTCATGAACCCCCTGCCCCTTTTCGGTCAGGCTGATTCGCACCGAGCGTCTGTCGATGCGCGAACGGGCATGATGCAGATAGCCCATCTCGACCAGCTTCTTCACGTTATAGGAGACGTTGGAGCCGAGGTAATAACCGCGGGTGCGCAACTCACCGGCGGTCAGTTCCTTGTCGCCGATATTGTAGAGAAGCAAAGCTTGAACGGCGTTGATGTCGCTACGGCCGCGACGGTCGAACTCATCCTTGATGACATCGAGAAGCCGGCGATGAAGGCGCTCGACCAGAGTAAGGGCTTCGAGATAAGCCGGGCGGACTTCACCGAGACGCTCGGTCCTGTTCTGGGCAGCTTCCGTCTTCATGACCGTGTTCATTGCAATCCCCGTCAGTTTACTTTGGTGTCGCCAGCAATCTTGCCCGGCTGCTTATGAGCTGACTATAGGTTTGCCCAATGAAGACGAGTTTAAACAACAAGCTGAATCCGAAGTTTACTTCTTGAGGTGAATCGAATGTAAAATAAGAACTTCGTTTACATTAAGAAATTGCCGCAACGGTCGGCCAGGAACCCACTGGACTCAACCTGGCGGGCAGCGCCGCCTCCGGTTGCGGCGCAGCAGCGTCCCGGCATAGGGTAGGCCACGAGCGTGCCCGCGAAGGGCCGCCGCCCCCGGGAGAGGACGCCTCACGTGAAATATATCGACGCATTCAACCACTTTTTCCCGCGCGCCTTCTTCGACCGCATGCTGGCCATCCCCGGCACCGAGCAGGCCATCGGCAAGCGCGTCCGCAACATCCCCTGCATCTACGATCTCGATGAACGCCTGCGCGTCATGGATATGTTCAAGGAGTTCGAATACTCGCAGGTGCTCTCGATTTCGCAGCCGCCGCTGGAGCAGCTGGGAACGCCGGAACTCGGCCACGAACTGTCGAAGGTCGCCAATGACGGCCTCGCCGAGCTCTGCGCCAAGCACCCCGATCGCTTTCCTGGCTATACGGCCTCCCTCTGCATGACCCACCCCGATGCCGCGCGGGAACTCGAGCGCGCCTTCGACAACGGCGCCAACGGCGTCCAGATCTATTCCAACATCGCGGGCCGCCCGCTCGACGAGCCGGAATTCTTCGACGTCTTCGAAGTCTGCGCCAAGCGCGACAAGCCTATCCTGATCCATCCGGCGCGCGGATCGGAAATGACCGACTACAAGAGCGAGGACAAGTCGAAATACGAGATCTGGTGGACTTTCGGCTGGCCCTACGAGACCTCGGCGGCCATGGCCCGCATCGTCTTCTCGGGCATGATGGACAAGCTGCCCGAGCTCAAGATCGTCGCCCATCATCTCGGCGCGATGGTGCCCTATTTCGAGGGGCGTGTCGGTCCGGGCTGGGATCAGCTGGGCAAGCGCACTTCGGACGAGGATTATTCGGTGGTCCTGAAGAACCTGAAGAAGCGCCCCTTCGATTATTTCAAGGACTTCTATGCAGACACGGCGACCTTCGGCGCACGTCCTGCGATGGATTGCGGCGTGGCCTTCTACGGCGAGGACAAGGTTCTCTTCGCCTCCGACTGCCCCTTCGACCCGGAAAAAGGCCCCGGCTATATCCGCGAGACCATCGCCATTCTGGAAGCGATGGATATGTCGCAGGTCATGCGTGAGAAGATCGCCCACAAGAACGCACAGAAGTTGTTCGGCCTGAAGTAAGGCTGAAGCATCCCCGTCCTGGCCTGCTACATGGCGTCGCGCTCTTGCGCTGCGTACCAGGTCAGGACGAAATAGGCGACGATAAGTCCGACATCGACAGCCATCATGAGCCGCCCGCCCGCGAGCATTCCGGGCAGGAAGACGGTCATGAACATCTGGGCCGCCGCAGCGAACAGCCAGATGACGCCGCCCCACGGCGCGGCAAGCCACAGCCCGACAGCCGCGACCAGATTGGTCACGGCGAAGAACACGATACCCACGGCTTCGAGCGTCGGCAGGGCGTCGAGCGGCGCATCGCCCGGCATCAGGATCGACCGCCACTCCATGAGGCCCTGGATGAGCCAGAGCACCGCGACGGCCCGCATGAAGGCGACCAGCAAGAAGCCCCAACGCGTCGCACCCGGCCGGCCGTTTCCGTCGGAACCGATGTGAATGACCTCGTGATCGGGCATTTCGTCGCCCGTATGGCGCAGGTTCATCAATTCTCCACCCCGTTGCCCGCAGCGCGGGCGACGGCCCTCGTTGGTCCGACGCATAGACCGCGCCCCGGCCAGGGTCAACGCACTCAGCGGGCGCGGTTCCACGACGTGCGGCCGATGGTCGGCTTTTTGCGCGCGCCCGATCCGTGCTAACGCAAGCACATCGCTTCCCCGGAGTGTTTTGCCATGGCCTCGCCGTTCGATCCCGCCCGCACGGATCAACAGGAGCGCATGATGCTGACCCATCGCCCGCGCCGCAACCGCCGCTCCGAATGGGCCCGCCGCCTCGTACGCGAAAACGTGCTGACGACGGACGATCTCATCTGGCCGATTTTCATCATTGACGGCGAGAAGACCCGCCAGCCGGTCGCCTCCATGCCCGGCGTCGACCGCCTGACGATCGACGAGGCGGTGCGAGCCTGCGCCCACGCGGCCAAGGTCGGCATTCCCGCCATCGCGCTGTTCCCCTACACGCCACCCGGCCTGAAAGACGAGACCGGCAGCGAATCACTGAACGAAAACAATCTCGTCTGCCGCGCGGTGCGGGCCATCAAGGCTGAGGTTCCAGACCTCGGCATCGTCACCGACGTCGCGCTGGATCCCTACACCAGCCACGGCCACGACGGCTTGATGCGCGGCGACGAGATCCTCAACGATGCCTCGGTCCGCGCGCTCGTCGGCCAGGCCCTGACGCAGGCGCGCGCCGGCGCGGACATCATCGCGCCCTCGGACATGATGGACGGCCGCATCGGCGCGATTCGCGCAGCGCTTGACGACGAAGGCTTCGACCACGTGCAGATCATGGCCTATGCGGCCAAATATGCGTCGGCCTTCTATGGCCCGTTCCGCGACGCAGTCGGCTCGGGCGGCCTGCTCCGGGGCGACAAGCGCACCTATCAGATGGACCCGGCCAATTCCGACGAAGCGCTCCGCGAAGTCGCGCTGGACATCGAGGAAGGCGCGGACATGGTCATGGTCAAGCCCGGCATGCCCTACCTCGACATCGTCCGCCGCGTGAAGGACACATTCTCCGTGCCGACCTTCGCCTACCAGGTGTCGGGCGAATACGCGATGATCATGGCGGCCGCGCAGAATGGCTGGATCGACGGGGAAAAAGCCATGCTGGAAAGCCTCGTCGCCTTCAAGCGTGCGGGCGCGAGCGGCGTGCTCACTTATTTTGCCGTGCAGGTGGCTGAAAAGTTGCAGCAGGCGGGGCGGTAGTTTGGGTGAATCTTGACAATTATCTAGACTGACCCATTATGAGCTATGGAGTTGACCCTTGCCGAGAGAGGCGTTGATTTCGCTTTGGTTCTGGTTGGATTTGCCGACCCACTGCGTGTCATCGTTGAGGATGATCGTTGGGATTACGGTGAAAAACGATACAACATGCTTGCAGGGTGTGATGGCAGACTGTTTCACATAACCTTCACGCTTCGTGGCGGGGTCATCTGGATAATCTCCGCGCGAAAAGCCAACAAACGGGAGCAAAGGCGCTATGGCGAATTCTAAATTCGGACGCGCCGTCCTGGTCGACGGCAAAGTATACGAGAGGCAAACGGACGGCACGCTGATCCCGATCACCGACCAGACGGATTATGCTCGTCTTGACGCGATGTCCGAGGAAGAGGTCGAGGAGGTCGCTCGAAAAGATCTCGATGGCCCGCCCCTGACGGACAACGAGTGGATGCGAGCGGCTGTACGCCAACCTCTGAAGGTCCCCGTAGGCTTGAAGCTCGACGACGACGTTCTGGACTGGTTCAAGTCGCAGGGGCGCGGATATCAGACGCGGATAAACGCGATTCTTCGTCGTTATGTGGAAGCCCATCGAAAAGCTGGCTGACCCTCCCTACCCCCGCTTGAACCGCCAATCCGGCCGGGCCTGACGGATCAGCATCATCTCCGCGATATTCTGGGGTGTCAGCAGACCCACGAGTTCGCCGCCCTCGCCGACCACGCTCACCGCGACGGAGCCGGTGCGGCGCATGTCGTCGAGCGCAGCTTCCAGCGGAGCGGTTCCCCGCACGCCCTGCACGGGCGCGCGCGCTACATCAATGACGGGCGAGCCGCGATCGCGCTGGCGAAGGGCCGCGATCAGATCCTCGCGCACAATCAGTCCCACCGGCTTGTGGAAGGCATCGACAACAGGAAATTCATGCTGCGGCGTGGCCAGCAGGATGTCGACCGCCTCTTCCAGGCTCGCCGTCGCGGGCACGGTGGCAAAGCGCGTCTCCATCGCGTCCGACACCTTCAACCCCTTGAAAGCGTCGCGCATGTCACTGTCCTGCGCCTCACTCGCGGCTGCGACATAGACGAAGATCGCGATGAAGATCAGCAGCGGATTTCCAAACAGCCCCAGGAAGCCCAGCACGAAGGCCAGCCCCTGCCCGATGCGCGCTGCGACCTGCATGGCCCGCTGGGGCCCGATCCGCATGGCCAGCACCGCGTGCAGCACCCGGCCGCCATCCATCGGAAAGGCCGGGATCATGTTGAACAATACGAGGAAGATATTGGCGCTCGCGAGACGCGCGATAAGCCCGAGCCCCGGATCGTCGATGCGCGAAATGTCGGCGGGCGCCAGCGAACCGAGCAGCGCGATCAGCACGAGTGCGATGACGACATTGACCGCTGGCCCCGCCAGTGCGACCGCCAGTTCCTGCGAGGGCTTCTCAGGTATGCGCTCCAGGCTCGCGACACCGCCGATCGGCAGCAATGTGACATCGGGCGTCGCAATGCCGAACCGGCGCGCCATCAGGATGTGGCCGAATTCATGCAGCAGGACACAGGCGAACAGCAGGACGATGAACAGGACGCTCGCGATAGCGGCATCCCGCCCGCCGGTGTTGAAGGCGCTGAAGCCGATCCAGACCAGAAGCAGCAGAAAGGTGATGTGGATTCGGATCGCCGTTCCAGCGACACGCCCGATAACGATGGACCAGGGCATTGATACGTCCTTGAATCATGGATCGTCCGGAAAGACAGGACACCCGTAAGCCACGGTAGCGTCCGATACCTTCCCGCGCCAGTGCGCCGGCCCACTTGTCTGGCCTGCCCCTTCACCCCACATCTGCTGCTGTCCCGGCAACGCAGCCTGAGGCTCGAAGGAGACTGCGCGTGAGCGATCAAGGTCAGACCACTTCGTCGGTGTCGCCGCAGGCATTCTGGCCGGCGCGCCTGCCCTATGCCGCGCTCGCGGGCGTGCGCACCCGCCGCATCGGTGCGATCTGTCTCGATCTGATCGCGATCACAATCATCTTCACCGCCGTGCTGATGGTCCTGTTCGTGCTGGGCATCGTGACCTTCGGGCTGACGTGGTTTTTGATCCCGCCGCTCTTCCCGGCCATCGCGCTGTTTTACAACGGCATGACGATCTCCGGCTGGCGCATGGCGACGCCGGGCATGCGGGCCATGGACCTGGAAATGCGGACCTCGGACGGCGGCCGGGTTCCCTTCCTGACAGCGGCGGTGCACGCGGTTCTGTTCTATCTGAGCTGGACGATCCTCACCCCCCTCGTCCTGCTCGTATCGCTCATTGCAAACGACAAGCGGTGCCTGCACGACATTGTCGCGGGAGTGGTCGTGACACGGCGCGCCTAAGCCCTCAATATAGGATCTGACCAGTCCGCTTCGCCGGACCTCCCTGCCAGGAGACCGAACCGGGTGACGAAAGAGCCGCGCGACGCGCCGCAATTCTACCTGACCTCACCGGCGCCCTGCCCCTATCTGCCGGGCAAGGAGGAGCGAAAGGTCTTCACGCATCTCGTCGGCAAGCGCGCCGTCGGGCTGAATGACGCGCTCACACAATCGGGCTTCCGCCGCTCGCAGACCATCGCCTACCGCCCGGCCTGCGAGAACTGCCGCGCCTGCGTTTCCGTGCGCGTCAAGGTCGATGAGTTCAAGCTGACGCGCAACATGCGCCGCGTGCTCGAAGCCAACGCCGATCTCGTCGGCCACGCCCAGACCGCCGACCCCACGTCCGAGCAATATTCGCTGTTCCGCGCCTATCTCGATGCCCGGCACTCCGACGGCGGCATGGCCGACATGAGCGTGCTCGACTATTCGATGATGGTCGAGGATTCCCACGTTGACAGCCGGCTCATCGAATATCGCCCGCGGGGCATCGACAGTTTTATCAACGGCCGGGGCCACGGCCCGCTGGCCGCCGTCTGCCTGACGGACGTTCTCGCGGACGGGTTGTCGATGGTCTATTCCTTCTACGATCCGGGCGCGGCCGAACGGTCACTCGGCACCTACATGATCCTCGAACATGTCGAGCGCGCCAAGCGACTGGGGCTGCCGCACCTCTATCTCGGCTACTGGGTCGAGGGTTCGCGGAAAATGGCCTACAAGGCCCGCTACGTCCCGCAGGAGCGGCTCGGCCTGAATGGCTGGGAGCGGTTCGAGTAGGGCCTTGGCGGCTCGCCCACCCGAACCGGTTGTGCCTACCCGAAGCGGTTGTTCTTGGGGAAGCCCTTGGGCGGAAGCCTCCCAGCCTCGGCGCGCTTGCCGATCCATTCGTTCAGCTCGGGCTTGCCCACGGTAAAGGTCCGCCCTGCGGAATCCTTCCAGGTCAGTCCGTCCGCAATCGCGAACACCTTGGCATCTGCGATGCCACCGTCCTTGTAGCGCTGCAGGCGGACGCCCTTGCCGCGCGCCATCTCCGGCACTTCGGTTATCGGGAAGACGAGCAGCTTGCGGTTCTCGCCGATGGTGGCGACGTGATCCCCCTCGGCAGTCACCAGCACCTGCGCGCGGGCCGGGGCGTCCACCGTCAGCACCGCGCGGCCCTTGCGCGTCGAACTGATCATGTCGTCGTGCCCGACAAGGAAGCCACGTCCGTCCGAACCGGCGATGAGCATCCGGCGCCCGGCGACATAGGGGAAGATGGAGACGATGTCCTCCCCCTCCTCGATCTCGGCCATCAAACGCACCGGTTCGCCGAAACCGCGCCCGCCCGGCAGCTTGGAGGCTTCCAGCGTGAACACCTTGCCATGCGTCGCCAGCACCAGGATCCTGGACGTCGTTTCGGCGAAGAAGGCCGTCTGAAGACTATCGTCGCCCTTGAATTGCAGGGCGGAGAGGTCGGCCATATGGCCCTTCAACGTGCGTATCCAGCCTTTGGTCGAGAGCACGACCGTGACCGGCTCGCGTTCGATCATCGCCTCGGTAAGGTCGAGCGCGATGCCTTCCGGCGGGGTCTCGAATTGCGTGCGGCGCTTGCCGAGCTTGGGATTCGCACTGAGCTTCTTCTTCACGTCGCGGATCTGCGCCGTGATGGTCTTCCACTGCTCGCTCTCGTCGGCCAGCAACGCCTCGATGCCGGTCTTCTCGGCGGTGAGTGCGTCGAAATCCTTGCGCAGCTGCATTTCCTCGAGTCGGCGCAGCGAGCGCAGGCGCGTATCGAGAATGTAATTGGCTTGCACGTCGGTCAACTCGAAACGCGCCTTCAGCGCATCCTTCGGCTCATCCTCCTCGCGGATGATGCGAATCACCTCGTCGAGATGGAGGAAGACGATGAGCATGCCGGCGAGCACTTCGAGACGATGCTCGATCTCGCCCAGGCGGAACCGCGACCGGCGCAACAGCACGTCGCGACGATGGTCGAGCCATTGCTTCAGCGCTTCGGACAGCGACACGACGCGCGGCACCACGCCATCGGCGAGCACGTTCATGTTGACAGGAAACCGCGATTCCAGCTCCGTCATCCGGAACAACGATTCCATCAGCACATTGGGATCGACATTGCGCGCGCGCGGTTCGAGCACGACGCGAACGTCCTCCGCCGATTCGTCCCGCACGTCGGCGAGCAGCGGCAGCTTCTTGTCGTTGAGCAACTCGGCGATCTTCTCGATCAGCCGCGACTTCTGGACGCCATAGGGAATCTCGGTGACGACCGCGACCCATGTGCCGCGCGTGCCCTCTTCCTTCGACCATTTCGCACGCACGCGGAACGAGCCGCGACCTGTCCTGTAGGTCTCGGCGATCTGCTCGGGCCCATCCACCACGATGCCGCCCGTGGGGAAATCGGGCCCCGGCACGAAGGTCAGAAGCTGGTCCGTCGTCGCCTTGGGATGCGTGACGAGATAAAGCGCGGCGTCGCAGAGTTCGGACGCGTTATGCGGAGGGATCGACGTCGCCATGCCGACCGCGATGCCCTGCGATCCGTTCGCGAGCAGATTCGGAAAGGCTGCCGGCAGGACGATCGGCTCTTTCTGATCGCCGGAGTAATTTTCGCGGAAGTCGATAGCGTCTTCGTTGATGCCTTCGAGCAGCAGGCGCGCCGCATCCGTCATGCGCGCTTCGGTGTAGCGATAGGCGGCGGCGCTATCGCCGTCGATATTGCCGAAATTCCCCTGCCCCTCGATCATCGGGTAGCGCGAGGAAAAATCCTGCGCCAGCCGCACGAGCGCGTCATAGATCGCCTGATCGCCGTGGGGATGGAACGAACCCATCACGTCGCCGACAATCTTCGCGCACTTCTTGAACGCTGTTCCCGGATCAAGCCGCAGGATGTGCATGCCGTAGAGAATGCGCCGATGCACGGGCTTCAGCCCATCGCGCGCGTCCGGCAGCGCGCGACCCATGATGGTGGAAAGCGCATAGGCGAGGTACCGCTCCTCCAGCGCATCGCGCAGATTGACGATATCGGGATCGGCATCCGGCGTCGCCGGTGGATTGGTGGTCTTGGCCATGTTCCGAGGGGTTAAAGCAAGCCTCGGAACCCTGCAAGTTCCCTTTTTGTCCCCGCCGGCAAACCTTATGGCCACTGTTGCCATCGCGCACTAGCGCCGGAGTCGCCGGAGGTTTACCAAAAGCGCCATTCGACCTGTGTTGCACGCATTGCGTGAGTTGAGGCCGGAACCCAGCGTGGCCGCCGACATTATGCAGACACGGAACAGAGCCGTTGAATTTCAATACAAAAATGGAAAATTCTGGCGTGAAGAACATCATCAAGACGGCCTCCTTCCTCGCTGTCGCTACCGCAATCACACTGGGTATTTTCGTCATCGCCCTTCCTCAGGGCGGCTCGGTAGAGGCGCGCGAGGACTCGAATCCGTCCATATGCACTCGCCAGCAGGTCGCGCTCGATGAAGGCTACGGCGTCAGCCGTGTCGAATGGCGCATGGTCTGCGAGCACTAATCGCAGCTCAATCGAGACACGCCACATAGGACGCGCGCGAATCAGGCATCGCCGTTCCGCGCGGTGAAAAAATATCCCGTTGCAGGAAAAATCCGGTCAGGCGAAATCCGGCGCGGACTGCTTCAGGCGCGACCGGTTCGCTCGGTTCATCATCCATGAGAAATGCCGGCAGCGGCAGAAGCCGGTCGCGGTACGGCTCGCCGGCGGCTCGGCAGACGGAGCGGCCCGATTTCGGCGACACGTAAACGAGTTCCTGCGTCGCCCCTGTCGCCGCGCATTCCGACAGGTCCAGCCCGAAGCCGAGTTCGACGAGCAGGGACAGCTCGAATCGCACCATCAAGGCCGGCACGATCTCGCGCTGATGCAAGCGATCGACGATGAGCGCCGCCATCTCATAGAGGCCCGGATGAGGCTCGCGTTCCGGCAACAGGCGCAGAAGCGCACTGATCAGCCCTATGCCATGCAGGGCCTGCGATGACGCCATCAACTCGGAGGTGCGGAGTCGCAGGGGCTCTATGGCGTAAAGGCCGAGATGCTCCTCGATCCGCGCGCGCCACAGCGCATCGACGGAATTGCCGGCTTGCAGAACCGGCTGCATCTGCCGCGCCCGCCCGCCCCTGACGAGGCCGAGATGCCGCCCGTGCTCGCGCGTCATCAACTCCGCGATCACACTGCTTTCGCCGTGACGGCGGACGCCGAGTACGATGGCCTCGTCACGCCATTCCATGAAGGCTCGTGTCTCCTATGACACCGCGCGTTCTTCTCCCTGCGCGAGAAGGTGGCAGCGGAGCAGCCGGACGAGGGGTTGCCGCCTCTCGGAGGGGGCAACGTATCTCCTCATCGGCTGGCTCCGCCAACAGCTTCTCCCATTGGGAGAAACGCGACGCGCCCCTAAAGCTCCGAAAGATTTAGGTCCGAATTATATTCGACCCCGTCGACATCCTTGGTGATCGCCTGTCCGCAGACGACGCGGCCCTTGGTCGCGTCGAAGGTCAGCGTCGGCGGCCCGTAGAGCGACCAGCCCTTGTTCAGGGCAGCCGTCACCCGGTGGCAGAAGGAGGAGTCGTCCGGCCCCGTCAGATAGCGATAGGCCGTGATTTTCTTGCGCAGATTGAGCGGTGACGATGTCATGTCTCTCTCCGGTCAGGATTTCGGGAATTCCAGTCCCATCTCGCGATAACGCTCGGGGTCGTCGCCCCAGTTCTCGCGCACCTTCACGAACAGGAACAGGTGCACGACGGTGTCGGCGGCTTCCGCGATGTCCTTGCGGGCTGCGGTGCCGATCGCCTTGATTGTGCGCCCATTTTCGCCGATGACGATCTTCTTGTGGCCCTCGCGGGTCACATAGATTGTCTGTTCGAGGCGCGCGGAGCCATCGGGCATTTCCTTCCAGAGTTCGGTCTCGACCGTGGACTGGTAGGGCAATTCGTCGTGCAACCGCTCGAACAGCTTCTCGCGGGTGATTTCCGCGGCCAGCGCGCGCAGCGGCGCGTCCGAGACCTGGTCTTCCGGATAGAGCCACGGGCCGGGTTTCATCATCGGCCCCAGCTTGTCGCGCAACACCTGCAGGCCGTCACCCTTGAGCGCCGAGATCATGAAGGTCTCGGCGAAAGGGATCTTCTCATTGAGATCGGAGGCGAGCTTGAGCAGGCGAACGCGCTCGATCGTGTCGATCTTGTTGAGGACGAGCACCTTGGGCGCGCGCAACTGCGGCAGCTTCTTCAGGATGGCCTCGACCTCGGCATCGCAGCCCTTGCGGGCATCGACCAGCAGGGCCACGACATCCGCGTCGCCGGCCCCGCCCCAGGCGGATGTCACCATGGCGCGGTCGAGACGGCGCTTGGGCGCAAAAATGCCCGGCGTATCGACAAAGATGATCTGGGAATTGCCCTCAATGGCGATGCCGCGCACGAGGCTGCGCGTCGTCTGCACCTTGCGAGACACGATCGTCACCTTGGTGCCGACCAGCGCGTTCATCAAGGTCGACTTGCCGGCGTTCGGCGCCCCGATCAGGGCGACGAAGCCGCAGCGTGTGTCCATCGTCTCGGTCATAACTTTGCCTGTGCCTTTTCCCGGTCGGCCCAGACGCCTTCGCGGATCATGAATGCCTGCGCCGCAGCCTGCTCCGCGATGCGTTTCGACTGCCCGCTGGCTTCCGCCCGCTCGAACCCATCGATCTCGACCCCGATCACGAAAACCGGGGAATGCGCCGGCCCGGATCGCGACACCTCGCGATAGACCGGCGTCGGCTTGCCCCGCGCCTGCGCCCATTCCTGCAGCGCAGTCTTGGCATCCCGCAACGGACGCTTGGGAGCGTTCATCCGCGCCGTCCAGGCCCGGATGACGACATCGCGCGCGATATCGAACCCGGCATCGAGATAGACAGCGCCGATGATCGCTTCGCAAACATCGCCCAGAATGGCCGTCTTGCGGCGGCCGCCCGTCTGCGCCTCGCCCTCGCCCAGGCGCATATGAACGCCGACGCCCCAATCGACGGCGACTTCGGCACAGCTTTCCTTGCGGACGAGATCGGCGAGCCGTCGTGACAGCTCGCCCTCGGCAGCATCCGGAAACGCTGCGCAGAGCATATCACAGACAGCGAGCCCGAGCACGCGGTCGCCCAGGAACTCCAGCCGCTGGTAGGTCTCGCTGCGCGCGGTATCGGCGGGCACGGCGCTGACATGGGTCAGCGCCCGGCGCAGCATATCGGGATCGGCGAAATGGTGGCCGATCGCGCCCTCCAGGTCGGTGATCGGCGGCTTCGGCGGCCGCGCCACCTCAGCGCACCGGGGTGAAGAGGCGGTCCCAGCGAACGATCCAGGGCCAGCGCCAGAATTGCCAGGCCGACTCGCCCTCATCGACCGAGAAGAAGATCACTTCCGCCCGCCCGACGAAATTCTCGAACGGCACGAAGCCGACGCCGCCCTCCTCGGGCGAAACGCGCGAATCCGTGGAGTTGTCGCGGTTGTCGCCCATCATGAAGTAATTGCCGGCGGGCACTTCGAACACTTTGGTGTTGTCGTAATACCCGGTATCGCCGTCGCGCTCGATCACGCGATGAGCCACGCCGCCCGGCAATGTCTCGCGGTACGTCGGCACATCGACGTCGCGCCCGAAGGCGTCCCGCGTGCGGACCTTTTCGATCGGCTCACGCTGCACGATCTGGCCGTTGATGTAGAGACGCCCGTCGATCATCTGCACCCGGTCGCCCGGGAGGCCGATGACGCGCTTGATGTAGTCGGTCTGTCCGTCACGGGGCAGCTTGAACACGGCGATATCGCCGCGCTTGGGGTCCGACGCGAGGATGCGCCCGGAGAAGACCGGCGGGCTGAACGGGATCGAGAACTTCGAATAGCCGTAGGAATATTTGGAGACGAAGAGGTAATCGCCGATCAGCAGCGTCGGGATCAGCGATCCCGAGGGAATGTTGAACGGCTGGAACAGCACGGTGCGCACCACGAGCGCGATCAGCAGCGCCTGGACGATGACCTTGATCGTTTCGCCGAGGCCGCCTTCTTCGGCGCGCTTCCTGGCCTTGGCCTTCTTGCTGTCCAACCCGACGGGCTCGGTCATAGGAACTCTCTTGAATGGGCTGCTCAAGGCAGCTGACCGGACGGCGGAGCCGCGCGTCCAATACGTACCCGACCGATCATCGGCACGGCCTCACGTGACGCACCTATAACGAGTGCGCCACCCGTCGCCAAGAGCATCGGCGACGCAGGAGAAATATCAGGCGCCGCCCCGGATCGGGCGTGCCTCGATGATGACATGCGCCATGGCGCTCGGAAACTCGTCGGTGATGGTCAGGTGGATCAGGGCCTCGTGCCCCTCCGGCGTCAGCTCGGCCAGCTTGGCCGCAGCTCCTCCCGTCAGCACCATGGTCGGCCGCCCCGACGGCAGGTTCACCACGCCCATGTCGCGCCAGAACACGCCCTCGCTCATGCCGGTACCGAGCGCCTTGGCGCAGGCTTCCTTGGCGGCGAAGCGCTTGGCGTAAGACGCAGCGCGCTGGGCTTTCGCCTCCGAGCGCGCCTGTTCGATCGGCGTGAAGCAGCGCGCGAGGAACCGGGGGCCGAATTTCTCCAGCGTCTGCTCGACGCGGCTGATGTCGCAGAGATCCGTGCCCATCCCGAGAATCATGTCAAATCCCCGCCCGTCCCTCGTCCATGGCCGCCCGCATCGTCGCAATCGCGGCGGGCAGGCCCACGAACAACGCCTCGCCCATCAGGAAGTGGCCGATGTTCAGCTCCACGATCTGGGGCAGCCCGGCAATGCGCCGCGCGGTTGCAAAATCGAGCCCGTGCCCGGCGTGGCACTCTATGCCGAGGCTCTCCGCCTGAGCAGCTGCGAGGCGGATGCGCTCGAATTCATGCTCGGCCTTGTCCGTCTCCCCCTGCATCACAGCCTCGCACCACGCGCCGGTGTGGAGTTCGACTACAGGTGCGCCAATAGAGCGCGCAGCCTGCAAAGCTTCGCGCGAGGGCTCGATGAACAGTGACACGCGAATGCCGGCCGCTTTCAAAGCGGCCGTCGCGCCCTTCACGTGATCATGTCCACCGATCACGTCCAGCCCGCCCTCTGTCGTCCGCTCGCTGCGCTTTTCGGGCACGAGGCAGGCGCCATGGGGCTTCGTCGCGATGGCGATGCCCACCATTTCCTCTGTCGCTGCCATCTCGAAATTGAGCGGCTTCGAAATGGCCAGCATCAGGCGGGCGATGTCTTCGTTGCGGATATGGCGGCGATCCTCGCGCAGATGGGCTGTGATGCCGTCAGCCCCCGCCGCGATGGCGATCAGCGCACCGCGCACGGGATCTGGCAACTCCCCGCCTCGCGCATTCCGCACGGTGGCAATGTGGTCGATATTGACGCCGAGGCGAAGGCGGGGCGCGGGCATGGGTTGGGCTCCTCAGGCCTTGAGGCCTCGGCTTCCGGGCTTCACGGCGGGCATTGCCGCGAGTTCGGGCGGCAGCGCGTCTGGCGAATAGGAAGGTATGTCCATGGTGGCCAGCGCGACGATCGGCACGCCGACATCCGCCTTGCCGCCGGAACGATCGATCAGGCAGGCGGAGGCGACGATCTCGGCCCCACCCGTCAGGTGCTCCGTAAGCGCGTCCAGCGTCTCGCGTACGGAAAGCCCGGTCGTGATGATGTCCTCGACGGTCAGCACGCGGGCGCCCGGCTCGATCTCGAAGCCGCGACGCAGCGCGAACTTGCCGTGCTCGCGCTCGACGAAGATCGCCTTGGCGCCCAGATGCCGCGCCGTTTCATAGCCTGGAACGATGCCGCCGACGGCGGGCGACACGACCACGTCGATCTTGCCGAACTGCGCCTCGACTTTTTCCGCCAGCGCCTTGCAAAGCCGCTCGGTGCGCTTGGGGTCCTGGAAGACGAACATTTTCTGCAGGAAGATCGGGCTGCGCAGCCCCGACGTCAGGATAAAATGGCCCTGCAGCAGCGCACCTGCCTGCCTGAATTCGTCGAGAACTTCGTCCTGCGTCATAAGCTGCCCCTCTGGATGTGCGGCTGGTTTAGAGCCGCTGGGCTTCAGGCACAAGCGCCGGGAGCTTGCACGCCCTACTCAGCAGCTTCTTCGATGAACACCGACCCCGCCTGCGTCTCCACCAGACGGCGGTAAACACCGGCACTCTGGCCCATCAACTCCTGATGCGTGCCGTCCTCGACGATCCGCCCGTGGTCGAACACGAGGATGCGGTCGAGCCGCTGCACGGTCGAGAGCCTGTGCGCGATGACGATGGTCGTGCGGCCTGCCGCGAGCCGGTCCATCGCCTCTCGAATGTAATGTTCCGAGACGGAATCGAGGCTCGATGTCGCCTCGTCCAGGATGAGAATGGGGGTGGCCGCCAGAATGGCGCGCGCAATCGCCACGCGCTGCCGCTCCCCGCCCGACAGTTTCACGCCGCGCTCGCCCACCAGCGTCTCGTAGCCCTTGGGCAGGGCGCTCACGAATTCCTCGACATGGGCGAGCCGCGCCGCCTCCACGATCTCGTCCATGGTCGCGCCGGGGCGGCCGTAGGAGATGTTTTCGGCAATCGAGCGGTGAAACAGCACGGGGTCCTGCGGCACCAGCCCGACCGACGAGCGCAGCGACGACTGGCTGACGTGGGCAATATCCTGCCCATCGATGCAGATGCGGCCATCGTCGAGATCGTAGAGCCGCTGGATGAGCTTCACGAACGTCGACTTGCCCGCCCCGGACTGCCCGACGAGCCCGACGCGCTGCCCGGCCGGAATGGTCAGCGAAAAATCCGCATAGAGCGGATCGCGCGCGCCCTTGTACTTGAAGGTGACATGATCGAAAGCGATCTCGCCGCGCGGCACGCTGAGTTCGCCAGCGTCCGCCACATCGGCGACCTGCAGGTCCGCGTGACGGAAATCGAGCACGTCGTCCATGTCGTTGATCGTGCGCTGGACGCTGCGCACATGCTGCGCGATGTCGCGCAGATAGCCCGTGATGAGGAATTGCGTCGCAATCAGGCTCGCAATATCGCCGGGCGTCGCCCGCCCCTGCGTCCACAGCCACAGCCCCGTGCCGAGCATACCGATCTGAAGGAGGATCAGCAGGAACGCCTGCGCCAGCCCAGACACCGCGCTGCGATCCCACGAGCGCACGGCCCGCCATTCCCAGCCGCGCGCGATCTCGGCGAATTGCTGGTCCTCGCGCGCCTCGGCTGCGAAGGATTTGACCACCGCATTGCCGGTGATCGAATCGGCGAGAACGCCGCTCATCTTCGAATCCCACTCCCGCGCCTCGACATTGGCGGGGCGGATCCAAAGCACCGCCAGCGCCACCGTGACGGCGAGGAACAGGAGGATGCCCACAGCCACCACGAGCCCGAGAATGGGCCAGCGCCAGGCGAACACCGCCGTCACGCCGACGACCACGATGAAGGCGGGCAGCAGCCCGAAGGCCAGCGTGTCCGTAAACGTGTCGAACGAGGTCATGCCGCGCGTGATCTTGCGGACCGTCGCCCCGGCGAAGGAATTGGCATGCCAGTCGGACGAAAACCGCTGCACCTTGGCGAATGCATCCCGCCCGATGGTGGTAATGGCCCGCGCGCTGAGCCGGTTCAGCAGGAAAGTGACGATCTGCCGCGACGCCTGGAACAGCGCGCCGAGCGCAATGAAGATCACAAGCGCCCGGATGGCAGGCCCCGCATCCCCCGGCTTGCCCGACGCGACCGCATCGACCAGCCACCCGGAGGCCAGGGGCACCAGAACATCGACCAGCGTGGACAGAACCCGCGCCGCCACAAGCGTGAAAAACAGCCGCGGCGACAGCAACCAGTAGTGCACGACGAAGCGCAACACGCGCGAAAATTTGGCTTTCGGCATGGGGAGGTTATGGCGCGGACGAGGGGTTAGGGCAATGGGGGGACCGCAACCCTCGCCCTGCGCCGGGCATTCACCCTTCCACTGCTCCAGCAACGGAAGGCCACCCATGCACCCCAGCCGCACGCTTCCCGCCCTCGTTCTCGCAACACTCGCCGCTGCCCCCATGCAAGCCCAGGCGCAAGCGCAGGACTGGGCACAGCAGCAGGTCGATCGTTACGTGCGAGTCTGGTCCACCAACGAGGGCGTCAATCGGGACTCGATGCGCGAGTTTTATGCGGATCGTGTCGTCTATTACGGCCGTTCCATGACGCGCGAGCAGGTGTTTGCCGACAAGCTTCGTTACATCGCGCATTGGCCGCAGCGTGAGTATCGCATGGTGCCGGGCACGGTGTCGGCGAAATGCGACAGTGCGCATGAAGTGTGCCGGGCGACAGGTGTCATGCGCTGGTCGCGCACATCGAACACCGGACGAAGTGCATCAGGAGAATCGCGCATGAGCTTCACGCTCACGCGCTCGAGCGGCGGCAAGATCATTCGAGAGTCCGCAGTCACGCTGCGCTGATGAGAATGCATGAACCCGGTACATCCCTGCACGCAAGATCCCGCAGGCCTGCGCGATCTTTCTTCACGGACAAGCTGAAACGAAAACGACTCTGACCCCGTTGACGAGCGTCTCGCATGTCGGGTGCGACACCCGCGCAGGAGTTCAGATGCCTGAGAAATCGGAGTCGCAGCCCATACCGCTCGTCGAGGAGCGCGTTCACGTCGGCAAGGAAGATGTGGTGACCGGACGGGTCACCATCCGCACCGTGTCGGAGGAAATCGAGCAGATCGTCCACGAAACCCTCGATCGCGAAGCGATTGAGGTCACGCGTGTGCCGATTGGCCGAGAGGTCAATGCGCTTCCGGCGGTGCGAACCGTCGACGGCGTGGTGATCGTACCCGTGATCGAAGAACGTCTCGTCGTCGAGAAGAAGCTGGTGCTCACGGAAGAGCTCCATATTCGCAGGCACATCACGCAGGAGACCGTTGAAGTGCCAGTGACGTTGCGCAAACAGCGCGCCGAAGTCGAGCGCGCAGATGCGCACGCCGATACCTCGCCCCAACGTTCAACAAACGAGAGGCCCTGATATGAATGCCAACCGCACCCTGACCGCCTTCTTCGACAACCGTACGGACGCCGAGGCTGCTGTTGCACGCCTCGTGCAGATCGGAATTTCGCGCAGCGAGATCGATCTCGTCGAAGGGCAAAGCCAGACAGCGACGGGGTCCGCAACGTCGGATGCAAACGAAAGCCCCGGTTTCTGGGCATCGCTCGAACGGATGTTCATGCCCGACGAGGATCGCAACACCTACGCGGAAGGCCTGCGCCGCGGCGGCTATCTTGTCTCCGTGCGAAGCTCGGACGCACAATACGAGAAGGCTCTCGACATCCTCGACGATGAAGGCACGATCAATATCGACGAGCGCGCCAACAGCTGGCGTTCCGAAGGCTGGACGGGTGCTACGCCAGGCTATGCGACAGGCGCCGCACGCATGGGTACAACGGGCACCGCTGGTGCGGGTTCGACTCGCGGGCAGCCCTCCGCGCTCGGCACGGCAGCGGCAACGGGCAGCAGAACCGGCACGACAGCACGAGACAGCGCGACCGGCATGAATCGCGAGGACGAAGTGATTCCCGTCGCCGAGGAGCGTCTGAACATCGGCAAACGCGAGGAGATCGCAGGTCGCGTGCGCGTGCGCAGCTACGTGGTGGAAACACCCGTGCATGAACAGGTGAACCTGCGACAGGAGCATGTGAACGTTGAGCGCAGGCCCGTCGACCGCGCTGCAAGCGGCACCGAAGGCGCCTTCCGCGACCGCACCATCGATGCCGTCGAGAAGTCGGAGCGCGCGGTTGTGAACAAGGAAGCCAGGATTACCGAAGAGGTGGTGGTCCGCAAGAGCGCCGAAAACCGGACCGAGACAGTCAACGACAAGCTTCGCAAGACGCAGGTCGAAGTCGAGGACGACCGCCAGAATCGGGGCACCGGCACATCTGGGGTCGGCGGGACGACGGGAACGCCGCGCCGCACCTGACACTTCTGTTGTAGCAGCGCTACACATGGAGAAAGACACTGGGCCGGCCGCGTCGGCCCAGTGTTTGCAGCTCCGCGCCCGCTTACGCTCATGTGGGTGATTCGGAGAGCTTCCACATGCGGTTCATAGAAGTAGCGGACGGGCTGCGCTTCCGCTTTCCCGGGCAGAGCGCGGATTTTTCCGCAGGGGTCGAAATCGGCGCACTGGCGGTGACGATGAGCTTCAATCTGCCGGAGTTCCATCGCGCGTTCGGAGCGGCGAATGTCGAACAGGCGCGGGAATTGGCCGAAGCTCTCGGCTACCGCGTCACGGCGGGGCCTGAGATCGATGGCGCCGTCAGCCTCGGCTTTTGTCGTCATCACGCCAAGGCCATGTTGCGGCTGGTTGTTTAGCCCTACCCCTGCATAATCCGCAGCCGCGAGCGCAGCGCCTCGTTGATATGCACCCGCGCCGCCTCCTCGGCCCGCTCCGGGTCACGCGCCGCGATGGCGGCGATGATCTCGCGGTGCTCGCCGGACGCGGGGTCGGGGCGTCCGTCCACGCTGAAGGTCGTTCGGCCCAGCAGCGCGATGGCGTCCTGCAATTCCTGGAGTGCGCCGTCGAGATAGCGGTTGCGGGCGGCGGCGAAGATCGATTCGTGGAACAGGCGGTTCAGCCGCGCCATTTCATGCGCGTCGCCCTGCGCCGCCTCGAAGCCGGTTTCCAGATCGCTCAGGGCGTCGATCTCGATGGGGGATGAATGCTGGGCCGCGAGCCGCGCCGCCGCTGCCTCCAGAATGGCGCGCATCGCATAAAGCTCTATCACCTCGGTGGTATCGAGGCGGCGCACGATAAGCCCCCTGCCCGTGGCCGGCACCACCAGCCCCTTGCTGACGAGACGCCCGAAGGCCTCGCGCACCGGGGTGCGGCTGACATCGAGGCGCTGCGCCACATCCTCCTCGCGCAAACGGTCCCCGGGGCGATAGATGCCGCCCCGCAAGGCCTCGCGCAGCGAGCGGAACACCGCCTCGCCCAGTGGCAGGCCGTCGCTGCGGTCCACGACCGCCCAATCCAGTCCAGCCCTGATCGTCATGGCCTAAAACCTGCTTTGCATTTCTTTGTATCCAAAGATATACGGGAAACCACAAGCGTCGGAAAGCCCGACCTCCAGACAACCGAAGGCCCTTGGCGGAGACGACATGGTCGATCTGACGAAACGATACGATGTTCTGGTGGTCGGCGGCGGCAATGCCGCGCTTTGCGCCGCCATCAGCGCCCGGCGGGACGGCGCGTCCGTCCTCGTGCTCGAGGCCGCCCCAAAGTTCTATCGTGGCGGCAACACGCGCCACACGCGCAACATGCGCTGCGCCCACGACGCGGCGACCGACACGCTGTCTGGCCCCTATTACGAAGACGAGTTCTACGACGACCTGCTGCGCGTGACCGGCGGCACGACGAACGAGGAACTCGCCCGCCTGATGATCCACGAATCCAAGGAAATGCTCACCTGGATCGCGGAACAGGGCGTGCGCTTCCAGCCCTCGCTCGGCGGCACGCTGAGCCTCGGGCGCACCAATTCATTCTATCTGGGCGGCGGCCGCGCCATGCTCAACGCGCTATACAAGACGGCTGAGGATCTGGGCGTCGCCATCGCCTATGACGCGGAAGTGCTGGCGCTCGAAGTCGAGAACGGCATGTTCCTCTCGGCGCGCCTGAAACAGGGCGATGGCTTCGTCGACGTGCGCGCGGGCGCGCTCGTCGCAGCCGCCGGCGGCTTCGAGGCCAACATCGATTGGCTGGAAGAGAGCTGGGGCCCCGCCGCGCGCAACTTCCTCATTCGCGGCACGCCCTACAATCGCGGCACGATCCTGAAAATGCTGCTCGGCGCGGGCGTCGAGGAGATCGGCGATCCCACCCAGTGCCACGCGGTCGCCATCGATGCGCGCGCGCCGAAATTCGACGGCGGCATCATCACGCGCCTCGATTGCGTGGTGTTCGGCATCGTCGTGAACAAGAATTGCGAGCGCTTCTACGACGAGGGCGAGGATGTCTGGCCCAAGCGCTACGCCATCTGGGGCCGGCTCGTGGCAGCCCAGCCCGACCAGATCGGCTACATCATCTTTGACGCGCCCTCGCTCGACCTCTTCATGCCCTCGCTGTTCCCGCCCATCAAGGCAAACAGCATCGGCGAATTGGCCGACAAGCTGGAACTGGACCGTCCCGCGCTGGAACGCACGGTGTCGGAGTTCAACGCGGCCGTCGTACCGGGCACCTTCGATCACACCGTGCTCGACGATTGCCACACCGAGGGCCTGACGCCACAGAAGTCTCACTGGGCGCGGCGCATCGAGAACGCGCCGTTCTACGCCTATCCCGTGCGGCCGGGCATCACCTTCACCTATCTGGGTGTACGGGTGAACCGCGAGTCGCGCATGATGATGGCCGACGGCGCGCCCTCCGCCAACATGTTCGCAGCAGGAGAAATCATGGCCGGAAACGTCCTCACCAAAGGCTATGCAGCCGGGATTGGAATGACGATCGGCAGCGTCTTCGGGCGCATCGCAGGACGGGAGGCCGCAGCAAATGCACGCAACTAACATTCTGGCCGAAGCCGACCGGCTGATGACGGTCTGCAATTCGTGCCGCTATTGCGAGGGCCTCTGCGCGGTCTTCCCGGCCATGGAAATGCGCCGCGATTTTCAGGACGGCGATCTCAACTATCTCGCCAACCTGTGCCATAGCTGCGGCGCCTGCTATCACGATTGCCAGTTCTCGCCGCCGCATGAGTTCAACGTCAACGTGCCCAAGGTGTTGGCGCAGGTGCGCGCCGATTCCTACGCCGCCTATGCCTGGCCGCGCGCCTTTTCCGGCATGTTCGCGCGCAACGGGCTCGCGATCACCATAGCAGCGTCGCTCAGCGTCGCCGTGTTCATCGCGGGCTTCGTGGGCTGGACCGATCCCGCCGTGCTGTTCAGCGCGCAATCGGGCATGGGATCGTTCTACCGGCTGATGCCGCACAACACGATGGCGCTCATCTTTGGAGCCGCCTTCCTCTACGCCATCGTCGCCATGTCCATGGGCGTGCGCGCCTTCTGGAAGGATATCGGCGAGCCCGCGGGCACCCTCGTCGAGGGCCCGTCCATCTGGCAGGCGATGAAAGATGCGTCCACCCTGCGCTATCTCGACGGCGGCGGTGTCGGCTGCATGAACGAGGGCGAGCGTCCGACCGACAATCGCCGCCTCTATCACCACTTCACCTTCTACGGCTTCATGCTCTGCTTCGCAGCAACCTCGGTGGCGACGCTCTACCACTACCTGCTCGGCCGCGAGGCGCCCTACCCGTGGTACGATCTCCCCGTGCTGCTCGGCACGGCGGGCGGCATCGGCCTGCTGATCGGGCCCGTCGGCCTGCTGCTGGCGAAGACGAAGCGCGATCCAGACGTGCAGGATCAGGCGCGGCTCGGCATGGACGTGGCGTTCCTCGCCATGCTCTTCATGACCAGCCTCACGGGCCTTGCGTTGCTCGTGCTCCGCACGACACCAGCCATGGGACTGCTGCTCGCCCTGCATCTGGGCGTGGTCTTCGGCCTGTTCATCACCATGCCCTACGGCAAGTTCGTGCACGGCATCTACCGCTTCCTCTCGCTCGTGCGCTACGCGAAGGAAAAGCGGATGCTGGAAGAAGGTGCAGCTGCATAAGGTGGCATGCTTCGGATGAGGCTCTTCGCCAAAACAGCGCAAAGCGGAATATGTGACGAAACCTTGTGCGCGTCTCCCCCTTGCGGGGAGGGACCAAGCTTCGCTGTTTCGAACGCGAACACTTGAGTTGCACAAAAAGGGGTCGGTTCCCTCGCTGTCCCAAGCGATTGGCCCGGTCATTCTGACCAAGTACGGGCGGCACCGCCCTTCGGTGCCGCCCGCCCGTCACCCGCACTGTACGCTGCGCACCTTGCGGAACGACAAGTCGATCAGGGCCGGAGCGCAGCTTTATTTTTCCCCAGCGGTATTACCCGGTATCGCGATTTTCGCGGGATGACATTTCACCGAGTGCGTGGTGCCTACCCGCTTGATCGGGACCGATTATCCGAACCTTCTCCGCTCGACGCTCCCGCCGGGGGAGGGATTGAGGGTGGAGGTCGCACAATTCGGCGAAACATTGCCTGCGGTGCAGGTTTCTTTAGCCAAATGAGCGCGAAGGCTGGGCGCACGGTCCTTCTCCCAGAGGGAGAAGGTGCCTGCACCGCAGGCGGATGAGGGGTTTCGGACTCTCAGAACAAAGACCGCAACCCCTCATCAGCCGGCTTCGCCGACAGCTTCTCCCACTGGGAGAAGCGGGCCGCGTTGTTCGTCGCTCAACTCCCGCCCCTCAGCCGTTCACACGCTCGACCTTGGAAACAACCGGCTTGGCCTTCAATTGTGACATGATCGCATTGAGGTGCTTCAGATCGAGCACTTCGACATCCAGCACGATGTCGCGGAAATCCGGCGAGCGCGAGACGAATTCGATATGGTCGATGTTCGCCCCGGCATCGCCGATCACGGAGGCGATCATGCCGAGCGTGCCGGGCTCGTTGATCGCCGTGACGATGAGCTGCGCGGGGAAATAATCCTTGCGGTCCTCGTCGATATCCCAGCGCACGTCGAGCCAGCGCTCGGGCTGGTCGTCGAAATCCATCAGCGCGGGCGACTGGATCGGATAGATCGTGATGCCCTCGCCCGGCGTCAGGATGCCGACGATGCGGTCTCCTGGCACAGCGCCTCCATTGGGCGCGAATCGCACCGGCAAGTCACCCGCCAGCCCGCGAATCGGGATGGAATGCGAATCGTCGGGCAAAGCCGCGCCCGGCACCTTGAATACGAGGCTCGCAGCCTTCTTCAGGCCGAACCAGCCGGGCTCTGTCTTGTCGACGCCCGGCCCCGCCTTGCGCTCGTCCTTGAAGTCGGGATGAACCGCCTTCACGACATCGCCGGAAAACATTTCGCCGCGCCCGACAGCCGCGAGCACGTCGTCGATGGTCTGGCGCGCAAGTCTCGGCAACGCGCCCTTCAGCTTCTCGTCCGAGAACGGCTTGCCTGCGCGCTCGAAGGCCCGCGTCACGATCTGGCGGCCAAGCCCGGCATATTGTTCGCGCACGGCATCGCGCGTGGCGCGGCGAATCGAGGAGCGCGCCTTGCCGGTAACGACCAGCGCCTCCCAGGCGGCAGGCGGCACCTGCCCCTCGGCGCAGGCCACCTCGACCTCGTCGCCGTTCTGCAATTCAGATAGCAGCGGCGCGATGCGCCCGTTGATCTTGGCGCCGACAGCATTGTTGCCGACGTCTGTGTGCACGGCATAAGCGAAGTCGATGGGCGTCGCGCCGCGCGGCAAGGCGATGAGCCGCCCCTTAGGGGTGAAGCAGAACACCTGATCGTGGAACAATTCGAGCTTCGTATGCTCGAGAAACTCCTCCGGCGAATCACCCTCGGCGAGCAGATCGATCGTCCGGCGCAACCACCGATAGGCGCGGCTCTCGCGTGACAGAACATCCGAGTCGGCCGCCCGCCCGTCCTTGTAAAGCGCATGCGCGGCGATGCCGTTCTCCGCGATGTCGTGCATGTCGGCGGTGCGCACCTGCAACTCGACGCGCTGACGGCCCGGCCCCACGACCGTCGTGTGCAGCGAGCGATAATCGTTCTGCTTGGGCGTCGAGATGTAATCCTTGAAACGGCCGGGCACGAAGGGCCATTTGGTGTGGATGATGCCCACTACCCGGTAGCAATCCTCGACAGTGCCCACAATCAGGCGGAAGCCGAAAATGTCGGACAATTGTTCGAAGGCGATGGATTTGCGCTCCATCTTCTTCCAGACGGAATAAGCCGTCTTCTCACGCCCCTTCACGTCGGCGACGATGCCCCGCGCGCTGAGCGCGCCCGAAAGCTCGTCTTCGATCTTGCTGATGATCGCGCCGTTCTTGAGCCGCAGGTCGGAGAGCCGCGCCTCGATCATCGCGCAGGCCTCCGGCATGAGATGGCGGAAGGCGAGATTTTCCAGCTCGTCGCGCATGTGCTGCATGCCCATGCGGCCGGCGAGCGGCGCATAGATATCCAGCGTCTCCTCGGAGATTCGCGCGCGCTTCTCCGGCGGCACGAAATGCAGGGTACGCATATTGTGCAGGCGGTCGGCGAGCTTGACGACGAGCACGCGCACGTCGTCGGCTATCGCCAGCAGCAGCTTGCGAAAATTCTCTGCCTGCTCGGCCCGCTTTGAGACAAGGTCGAGTTTCTTGAGCTTTGTCAGGCCCTCGACAAGGGCGCCGATCTCGCGCCCGAAGATCTGGTCGATCTCCTCGCGGGTGGTCGACGTATCCTCGATCGTGTCGTGCAGGACGGCGGCGACAATGGTCGCGTCATCGAGCTTGAGGTCGGTGAGGATGGCGGCGACTTCCAGGGGATGCGTGAAATAAGGGTCGCCGGATGCACGCTTCTGGGCACCATGGGCCTTCATCGCATAAACATAGGCGCGATTAAGCAGCTCCTCGTTCGCATGCGGATTGTATTTCCGCACGCGGTCGACGAGTTCATATTGCCGCATCATCGCTCGAAATGTCCTGAAGGTAGAGCCGCGCCGCGCGCAGCTTCGAAGACATTATCCGCCCGCCCGTCACCAGTGACAAGCCCGTGTCGTAAGAACTGGGGAAAGGACCTCAGAAATCGGCGCGGGAAGCGGCCCGCGCCGGAAAGCAGCGCTCTTACTCGCCGTCGTCGTCGGTTGCGGCCGGAGGCACCAGGCCCTCGAGGCCGCGTAGAAGATCTTCTTCCGTCATGCGGTCGAACTGGATGTCGCCATTGGCATCGCTGCTCTCGGACGAAGAGGTCGTGAGCGCGGGCACGACTTCGGCTTCAGGCTCGTCGACTTCGACGTGCTTCTGAAGCGAATGGATCAGATCTTCCATCAGATCGTCCGGCGCCTGCGTGGCATCGGCGATCTCGCGGAGCGCGACGACGGGGTTCTTGTCGTTGTCGCGGTCGATCGTGATCTGCTGACCCGATGAAATCATCCGGGCGCGGTGGCTGGCGACGAGAACGAGCTCGAAGCGATTTTCGACCTTGTCGATGCAGTCTTCGACGGTGACGCGTGCCATGGGGCGACGTTCCCTGACTTGAGGATGAACCTTGGATTGGGGCGGTGGTACACGAAAGGCGCAAGACAGGCAACAAGAGCGAGCCTGAAGCAGCGACGCAGCCTCGGCCCCCGTTCATGGCCCGGAAGACACGGCACCCTGTCCGCTTCCGGAGCTCCGGAACATGCCGATAGTTCTTCGAAGATGGACTAACTTAACATTAAGCGAAACATTCGCTACAGCTACGTATAAGCTAAATCCTTGGTAATTCCCGCGTTTATCTCAAAACATCTATTGACTTACACCACAGGACGGTTCGATTGTGAGGCTAGGCAGTCACCATCGCGAAAACGATGGCGACTTCGAGCAGACACAGGCGTGGTTCTGCGCAATCAAACGGACGGCTCTACCGCAGATTTTGCGGACAGAATGTAGCGGAATTGCGTAAAGCACCCTCCTTAACGATACAGAAGAGTTTTCAGGCATGTCACAAGAACGTATCGCATTGTTCATCGACGGCGCTAACCTGTACGCGACAGCAAAGTCGCTCGGTTTCGACATCGATTATAAGCGGTTGCTCAAGGAATTTCAGTCAAAAGGTCGTCTGATCCGGGCTTTCTATTATACAGCTCTGATCGAAGACCAGGAATATTCCTCCATTCGCCCGCTGATCGACTGGCTCGACTATAACGGCTACGCCGTTGTCACCAAGCCGACGAAGGAATTCGTCGACTCGATGGGCCGCCGCAAGGTCAAGGGCAATATGGACATCGAACTTGCTGTCGATGCCATGGAAATGGCCGGCTCGATCGATCATATGGTTCTCTTCTCGGGTGACGGAGACTTCCGGTCGCTCGTCGAGGCGGTCCAGCGTCGTGGCGTGCGCGTCTCGGTCGTATCCACCATCACGACCCAGCCCCCGATGGTCGCTGACGAATTACGCCGCCAGGCGGACGAGTTCGTCGATCTCGTCCATCTCGTCAACAAGATCGGCCGCGATCCGGGTGAGCGCGCCGAGCGCCTGCAGCGTTATCAGGAACGCCGCCCCGTCGGCCCCGCCGGTGACGAGGTTGTCGATACCTGAGCCACCAGCCGGCGAATCGCCTATCCTGGCTTGATGCTCAACACGACTGAACCAGATCGCGACTGCCCCTTCTGCCCGCGCCTCGTGACCTTCCGTCACGAGGCGCGGGCCGCTCATCCCGACTGGCACAACGCACCTGTCCCGTCCTTCGGCCCATCCGAAGCGCGGCTCCTGATCGTGGGGCTGGCTCCAGGTCTGCGCGGAGCCAATTGCACGGGCCGTCCCTTCACGGGCGACTGGGCCGGCGACCTCCTCTACGAGACGCTTCTCGACATGGGTTTCGCCACCGGCATCTATGATGAACGTCCGGACGATGGCCTGACGCTGGTGGATTGCCGGATCACCAATGCGGTGCGCTGCGTGCCGCCGCAGAACAAGCCGACCCCCGCCGAAATGGCGACCTGCCGGAGGTTCCTGACGGGAACCATCGCAAGCATGCCTCGGCTGACGGCCCTGGTCGCCCTCGGCCGTGTCGCCCATGAAAGCATCTTGCGGGCGCTGGGCCACAGGCTCGCAGCAGCACCCTTCGGGCATGGCGCAAGCCACGTGCTGCCCTCGCCACACAGTGCACCGCTCACGCTTTTCGACAGCTATCACTGCTCGCGGTACAACACGAACACCGGCGTCCTGACGACCGAGATGTTCCGCGCCGTCTTCGCTCAGGTGCGCGCCAGCCTGGATTCGGCCTGATCGTCAGCCGCGGTCGCGCAGAATCCGGCTCTTCTCGCGGTTCCAGTCTCGCAGCTTGTCGGTCTCGCGCTTGTCGGCGAGGTTCTTCCCACGCCCGATGCCGATCTCGACCTTGGCAAAACCCTTGGCGGTGAAATAGGCCTTAAGGGGCACGATTGTCATGCCCTTGCGCTCGACAGCATTGGCGAACTTCACGAGTTCCTTCTGCTTCACGAGCAGTTTGCGCGGCCGCCTGGGCTCATGGTTGAACTGGTTGGCCTGCAGATATTCGGGAATATTCGCATTGTAGAGGTAGAGCTCGCCGTTGCGGTCGACGGCCGCATAGCTTTCCGCGATCGTCGCCTTGCCCGCGCGCAGAGACTTCACCTCGGTGCCGGTCAGCATGATGCCGGCCTCGAGCGTGTCTCCGATTTCGAAATCGAACCGCGCCCGGCGGTTGTCGGCGACGATCTTGAATTCAGGCTTCGATTTGGGCGCCAATGGGTATCTCCGGGGCTCTGGGGCCCGTCTCTCAGCTGCGGATCACGCCCGCATAAACCATGGCCGCGCGAATCGTTGCGCGGGTCGCCTCGCCGACGGAGGTCAGCGGCATGCGCACCTCGTCGCCGACCTTGCCCAGCACCGAGAGGCCATACTTTGCCCCGGCCACACCGGGTTCGCGGAAGATGGCCTCATGCAGAGGCACCAGCCGATCCTGAATGGCAAGCGCGGCGGCATAGTCACCCGCCAGCGTCGCCGCCTGCAACTGGGCGCAAAGCTTCGGCGCAACATTCGACACCACTGAAATGCAGCCCTGCCCGCCCGCCGCGTTGAAGGCGAGCGCCGTCATGTCCTCGCCCGAAAGCTGGATGAAGTCGGCCCCCATCGCGTGGCGCTGCTGCGAAACGCGCGCGAGATTGCCCGTCGCGTCCTTCACGCCAGCGATGTTCTTCAGCTCGAAAAGCAGCTTCATCGTATCGACTGACATGTCCACCACCGAGCGCGGCGGGATGTTGTAGATAAAGATCGGCACGCCGACAGCGTCGTTGATCGCCTTGAAGTGCAGGAACATGCCTTCCTGCGTCGGCTTGTTGTAGTAGGGCGTGACGACAAGCACGGCATCCGCCCCGGCCGCCTCGGCGTGGCGGGCAAGATCCACCGCCTCGGCCGTATTGTTGGACCCCGCGCCCGCGATGACGGGCACCCGGCCCTTTGCTTCCGCGACGCAAAGCTCGACGACCCTGTGATGCTCCGCGTGAGACAGCGTCGGGCTCTCTCCCGTCGTTCCCACCGGCACGAGGCCCTGCGTGCCCTCTTCGATCTGCCAGGAGACGAGCGCCCGAAACGCATCTTCATCGACGACGCCGTTGCGGAACGGCGTGACGAGAGCGGTCATCGAACCCCGGAACTGGGAGGGCTGAGGCATGAGCTTGGATCCCCGACTGGAAGCGACCGCCAAACCGACGCCGCAATTCGCAGGCCTTCTGAAGGCCGGCCACACAGATAGACTCTCAAACGTGGCGAGAAAAGAGGTTCGCTGCCTCAGAACGCAGCGAACGCGAAGATCATGCGTCTGATGGCTTCTCCCGGCCGGCATATCGGCGCCGCCCGGGGCATGGCCGGCCCGCGGTTTACAATTCGGTAAGGATGTCGGCGCAGGGTCGCTTCGAAGGCTCCCCCGCCACCAGATCAAGGAACAGGATGACATTGCGCACCAATGCCTTCCATCTGGTCACGGGCCTCGGCGCGATCGGCTTCACCGCCTTGCTGGGCGTTCCAACATCGCGCCCGACGGCCGAACGACCTCCCGTGGCCGAACCCCAACACCCTCGCACAGGCACGACCAATCTGGTGCCGCCCGCGTCCCCGTCGCTCGACGACACCGCGACTGGCAGCACTGGCAATGCCCTCGCCGCGATCAGCGGGATGGCAACACGAAGCGAGTCCGCCTCGCAAGACCCGCTGGTCGTCGCCTATGCGCCCGACCCTACGAACGATTCCGCAGGCAATCCGATCCTGCGCGCGCCATCCTCCGTGCGCACCGACGTCGAGGGGCTGCGCGAGGCGATCTCCGCCTATCGCTCCGGCGATCTTGCCAAGGGCGACACGGAAGCCGCCCGCATCCCCGATCCGCTCGCACGCCTGACCATCGAGTGGGTGGCCTTGCAGACCCAGCCAAAAGCTGCCGGCTTCGCGCGTCTTTCCGCCTTCCTTACCGATCATCCGGACTGGCCTGCACGCGCCAGTCTGGGCAAGCGCGCCGAGGAATTGATTTATCTCGACAAGAACCGCCCCGCCATCGCGCGCGCCTGGTTCGCGAGTCGCGCGCCGCAAACAGCCTACGGCAAGGTGGCTCTGGCCCGTGCCCGTCAGGCAGAGGGCAAGGACGAAGATGCGCGCGCTCTGGTCGCCGACGTCTGGCGCCGGGACGATTTCACGCAATGGCTGGAAATCCAGATCATCAAGGAGTTCGGCTCGCTCCTGACGAAGCAGGACCACCGCGCCCGCGCCATCCGGCAGACCTATCAGCACCACGGCCCCGCAGCACTGCGCGCGGCCACCTTGGCTGGCGACGACATGCCTGCCCTCGTCAAGGCGCGTCTGGCCGTCGACAAGGAGGAGAGCTCGGACAAGCTCATGCAGGCCGTGCCCCCTGCCCTGCAAAAAGACCCCATGTACATCCTGTCGAACATCCAGCGCCTGCGCCGCGCAAACAAGCTCGACGAAGCCGCGAAGGCCATGTTCGAAGCCCCGCGCGACCCCGCCCTGCTCGGCGATGCCGACGAATGGTGGACCGAGCGCCGCGTGCTCGCCCGCAAGTTGCTCGACGCGAAAAATCCCAAGGATGCCTATCGCATCTGCGCCGAACACGCCGCGATGGGACGAGAGGCGGCGATAGAGGCCGAGTTCCACGCGGGCTGGATCGCCCTGCGCTTTCTGGAGGATCCGGCGCTGGCCGCCCGCCATTTCGCGTCCGCCGCCGGTCGCGCGGAAACCCCGATCTCGCGCGCCCGCACCGCCTATTGGCAGGGTCGCGCCGCCGAGGCCCAGGGTCATCGCGACGAAGCGCTGGCGTTCTATCGGAACGCAGCCGAAAACCCCATCGCCTATTATGGACAGCTGGCGAGCGCGCGCCTCGGCGAGACCGCCGTTGCCCTGCGCCAGCCGAGAGAGGTCGCAAAAGGCGACTTACGCGCGGCCCCCATTCGCGTGGTCGAGCTGCTGCAGGCGCTCGACCAGGCCGACCTGGCCCAGTCGCTGGCCATCGAGACGACCCGCAACCTCGGCGACGAGGCGCAGGTGGCGGCTTTGGCCGATGTCGTGGCGCGCAGCGGCGACGCCGGCGCGACGCTCACCATTGGCAAGCTGGCGACCCAGCGCGGACACCTGCTCGACGAAACCGCCTTCCCGACCTTCGGCATTCCCGCCTTCTCGCCACTCGGCAATTCGGCCGCCCTGCCGATCGTCTATTCCATCGCACGGCAGGAAAGCGCATTCGCGCCCAAGGCTCTATCGCAGGCAGGCGCCAAGGGCCTGATGCAGATGATCGATTCGACGGCGCGCAGGACTGCGCAGCAGATGGGCGTGGCCTTCGACAAGGCCCGCATGACTCAGGACCCCGCGTTCAACGCGCAGCTCGGGGCAGCCCATCTCGGTCAATTGCTGGGCGAATACCGGGGCTCGTATATCCTCACCTTCGCGGCCTATAACGCTGGCGGAAAGCGCGTGAAGGAATGGATCGCGGCCTATGGCGACCCGCGCGATCCCGCTGTCGATCCCGTCGACTGGGTCGAGCACATCCCCTTCACGGAAACACGCAACTACGTGCAGCGGGTGACCGAGAACCTGGAAATGTACAAGATCCGCTTTGGCGACACGCGCGCCTTCGCCATCGAAAGCGATCTGCGCGGCGCACAGGCGAAACTCTAGCCGCAAAACTCCGGGCTGGGCGCATGGACGGACATGGGTCGCTCGCGCTAATCTCGCGTCCATGATGAACGCGCCCCCCTCCCCGTTTCAATCCCGCTTTTATTCGGCGCCTGATGGGCTGAAGCTCCATCTGCGCGACTTTGGCCCGCGCGGCAGCTCCGCGCTGCCGGTCGTCTGCCTGCCGGGGCTTGCCCGCACGGCTGCGGATTTCGACAGGCTGGCGACAGCCATCGCGGAGGGACGGGCCGGCGAGCCCCGCCGCGTGGTAGCGATCGACTATCGCGGGCGCGGGCTTTCGGACCGCGATCCCAACTGGAAGAACTACGATATTTTCGTCGAAAGCGCGGACATCCAGACGATGCTCGCGGCCACCGGCATCGAGGAAGCGATCTTCGTCGGCACATCGCGCGGTGGCCTCCACACCATGGTGCTCAGCGCCACGCGTCCAGCCCTGCTCCGCGCCGTCGTGCTCAACGATATCGGCCCGATCATCGAGCCGCTCGGCCTCGCACGCATTCGCGGCTATGTCGGGAAGCTCCCGACACCAAATTCCTGGGCCGATGCGGTCGATCTCTTCAAGATGGTCGCAGGCGCGCAGTTCACCGGCCTGCAGGAATCGGACTGGGAGGAATATGCCCGCCTCACCTTCGAGGAAAAAGACGGCGAGTTCGCCACGCGCTACGATCCCATGCTGATGAAGACGCTCGAGGCCATGGACATCGAGGCCCCGCTGCCCAGACTCTGGCCGCAGTTCGAGGGCCTGCGTAACGTGCCACTCCTCGTCATTCGCGGCGAGAATTCGGATCTGTTGTCACCGCAGACACTCGACGAGATGATCGCCCGCCACCCGGGAGCCAACGCATACACCGTGCCGGGCCAGGGCCATGCACCGCTGCTGCTGGACGAGGCGAGCATCGAGCGAATCTGCACGTTCATCGCAGCAGTACCCGCCCCGCATCCCTGACATCACCCGTCGGCGGTCGCGACCTCACGGGTTTCCGCTGTGACGCGGACCAGATCGGCAGCCTGCTCGATCCAGCGCTCGCGCGACACGCGGACGAGATCTTGGAACTCATGCCCGACCCAGATCGCGTGGCGCGGGCTCCAACGCGCGATCTGGCGGAACTGCAAGATGCCGAGATCGTAGAGACGCTCGCGCGTGGCGGCATCGATCCCATGGATGTGGCAGAGATCGTCCCTGTTTTCCCGCGTCAGATTGCCAGGCGGCCTCGCACCGGGATGAGGCGAGGGCAGCCTCTCCCCATTGATAACAGCTTGCCGCACGCCCATCACGAGGCCTGAAGCGACCGAACCGAGCGCCAAAGCGCCGCTGAGCCCCAGGGCCGTTTCCAGCCAGAACCCGGCACGCCCCGGCAGCAGCGCGAAATAGGCCACCAAAGCCCCTGCGGCAAAGACCACAAGCGCGGCCTGGAAATAGGGGCGCGCCAAGACAGGTGCGGACCCGGCAGGCTGTCGCAATTGCTGGCTAACACCCAGCAGCGCGGCGCCGATGAAAAACAGCCACAAATGAGCGAACACGTGAAGCATGGCGCTGTCCTACCTGATCACAATATCGATGCGCCGATTGCGCGCCCGGCCCTCGCCCGACTCGTTCGGCACCAGAGGCCGTGTTTCGCCATAGCCGACTGCCCGAAAGCGCTCGGCCGGCAAGCCAGCGCTCTGAAACCTTTCGCGCACGGCCTGCGCGCGGCGCTGCGAGAGGTCGAGATTGGTCGCGGCGTCGCCGATATTATCGGTGTGACCCTCGATATCGGCATCGATCGCCGGACAACGCCGCAGCGTCACGACCAGACGATCGAGGAAAGCCAGCGAGCTGTCATAGAGTTGGGCCTCCGCTGTCTCGAAGAGAAGCGTTTCACTTGCAAGAACGGCACGAATCTCCTGCTGGCAGGCCGCCGGATCGAGCGGCGGCGCGGCATGCTGCACGCTCAGCGTCGAATCGAAACGGTAGCCCGCCGGCAGGCCTTGCTGGATCGTTCGGACGATGGCGAGCGCTGCGTTTTCGTAAAGGGCTTCGCCCCTAAGCGACACGACTTTATCCTCGATGGTGGCAACACCTTCCGACAGCCGCGATAGGCCCGCTAGCAGGAGCGGTACCACTTCTTCGAAGCGCTCCGGCGCTCCGTGGCCAGAACGCGCTTCGTCGATCAGGGCATTTCCGGGCGAAAAGCGTGCGAGCAGATCGGTCGCCGCGACCCGGACGGAGGGCGCGGGGAAATAACCGCCCAGGCGAATCGCACCAGCCTCCTTGCGAGCCGTAAACACATAAGGCGTCACGTCGCGCTCAACGCCCCCCGCCACGCCGGGCTTAGCCACCTCGACGGAAGATACCTCCAGGACAGGCCTCTCGGTCAGACGCCCGACGACACGGCGCACACCGGGGACGCGCAGGATCGCGGCTTCTGCCTCGTCGGCGGCGGTTGATGTGGGCGCCACCCCAGACAGCAGGATGTCCCGGCCGCGAGCCTGCGTCCCGGCACCTTCCACCAGCAAGGCGGCACGCGTCGCGGCGGCGAGGTCGCGCTCCATCCCGTCCACGAAGAAAAGGTTCAAACCGATCCAGAGAAGCGCAACGGCGACGCCCTCGAACCACCAATGCTTGGCAAAAGACATGACCGGGCGGCCCCGAAATCAAAATTGAAACTGGCAAGAGCCAAAAAAACCTCTCCCGCTTGAAAACGTCCGCGGCAGATTCGAAAAACAGGATAGGCAAATCCAATGCCGAGGCCAAGCCGGGGCGACCCAACAAAACCTGCGGTACGGCGCGCCCAGACGATCATGTGCGCTTGCCAAGACTCGCTTCGTCGGGCATATGGACCCTGCTGGGCGGAAACGTCGGCAGACGGAGATGTGGCCGAGAGGCTGAAGGCGACGGTTTGCTAAATCGTTATAGGGGAAACCCTATCGTGGGTTCGAATCCCACCGTCTCCGCCAATATACCTTCTCAACTTCTTGAAAACCCTAGCGCGCCGCTCATGCGGCGGCCGACGTCGCTCATGGCGCTAGCGCCTCCCATTTCTCGTTTTGACGAAGCGGAAACTGGCACCGCCTCAGCCTGTGTGCCGTAGGCGGCTGAGTGGCCCATCATTTACGCCCGCCTTGTGGCTTGACTCTGTAAACCCGAAGACCTGTGATAACTTGAGCACAGCCCGTCAGAGGCGAATGGGAGAAAACCTATGGCAAGATTGAGCGACGCGGATCTGCGGGTGATGCTCGGTGACAATTACACCGAGGTTCAGGCCAAGTATGAGGCCGAACATCGCACGGCTGTCAGCCCCGCCGAAAAGCGGGCGAAGCTGGATCGCGACATCAAGATGAACGGCGAATTGCGGTTTACGGCCATGGCAATGCTGCTCACGGGTGCATTCATGACCTGGGCTGGCTGGAAGCAGGCGAATTACCACGTCGACATCGCCAGCGGCGTCGGCATCGTTTTGTTCGTTGTGGCCGTGGTTTGGTACAGCTGGCTGGTCAAAAAAGGCCGCAACTTCACCAAGCGAGGCGCTTCGGTCGACGGCTACTAGTTCCAGGCAGCAAGAACTCATGGTCCGGCAATCCGTCAAGGCTTGCCGGACTATCGACTTGCGATCTCAAAGATGAGGATCGCAATCAGACATCCAATGACCTGCAAAAGGCGCCGTGTCGTCCGGGCTGGGCGTCCATCTGGCGTCATCGGGTCAGATCCCCGCGACAGGCGCTACGCCGCACGCCACCGCCGGAGGCATGACGCGATGCCGACCCTCGCTCGATATCCAATTTCCCATAACGGCCTCGCATTGCTCTGCCCGAGCCGGCACACCGATGCCTTCGCGCTGGATTCATCGCGACCACAGCGCACAATGCCGAACGACTGGCTAGTTTAAAAACACTGATGCTGTCCAAGCGGACTCTGTGAATTCTGTTCCCTTGGATTTCGCGTGTTGCGCCATAGTTCACGAAGTGAGCGGTGTGACCCATCAGGACCGCCTTCGACAATGCCTATTCATCGTCCGTTCACGCGAAAGATTCCTAACTGTGCGCGGGAGGGCGAAGGAGAAAGAAAATGCTGAAAACAGTGAGGAACTTGGCATTTGGGATCGCAGCATTCGGCGCTTTCACCGGTGCCGGCGGTGCAGCACAGGCGGCCCCGATCAGCCACATCGATCCGCTCGTGAGTGTCGCAAGGCAATTGGCTCCGCTCGAGCATGCTCAATATTACTATGGCGGAGCGGAATATTGCTTCTATCCCAACGGGCGGCACGGACCGGGCTTTTACCGTTGCGGATTTGCATTCCGTCGCGGCTACGGCTGGGGCGGTCCCATGGGCTGGCGGGGTTGGGGTAGTGGCCCGCGCCGCTTCTATGACGGCGGACCGCGCTACGGCTATCGCGGCGGCTACGGGCGTGGCGGTTATGGTGATGGAGGCTATGGCCGCGGCGGCTACGGCGGCTACGGCCACGGTCACCGCTTCTGACACACGAAACCGGAGGGCGGCCTGCGGGCCGCCTTTCACGTGATCGGCAACATGAAGCTCTGGCTGGAACGCACCGCAAGCTCACGGACTTTAGCAATCGAGACGTTCTCTGACCGATTGGATCGACCCCATGAAACCCTCCTCTATCGGGCAATCCTCCTGGTTCGGAGTCTTCCTCCTCGCAACGCTGCTCGGCAACACGGGCCTCGCACAGGCACAAGTTGTAGGCGACCGGGTGCTCCCGTGCGACGCCCGATGCAGGCGCTGGCTGGGCCTGGAGGAACGCCCGGTTTTCAGGGAGCCTCCTGTCTATCGGGCACGGCCCGGCTTCAGGGAACGGGCTTACCTGGAGGATGACGGCTATTATCTGGAGGAACCTGCCGCCCGGATGCGCGGCCCCCGCGAGCGTGAGGTATGGGGTCGGCCGCGCGAAAGAGCCCAGGCATGGGAGACTTTCGTGCGACCGAAACGGCCGAAGCAAATCGTTTCGTCCCGCCCGAAGAGCACGATTTCAAAATCGAAGAAGGTCGCGGACCGGAATGAGCGCCCGAAACGCAGCAGTGCAATCGCGACCAAGGTCACATCGCCGGCCTTGGTTGCACCCGCAGCCTCACAAGATCCCGTTACCGCGGCCCCGACTGTTTCGAGCGCGATAGACGCTGTGCCCGCAGCCGCTATGCCGCAGACTCAAACGCCGGTAGAACCTGTAGCGAAGGTGACGGAGGCCAACGATCCCGCGCCAACGCCAGCCCCGGCCGCCCCGGAAGAGACGGTGGCGAGGGAAACAATGGCGCCGCCGACGTCTGCACCTGCGCCACCCGAGGCGCCAGTCGACGTGGCGGCCTTGCCCCAGCAGGTGAATCCAGCTCCGCCCGCGCCACTCAACGGAATCTCCCCCCCGGTGAGTCCCCTGCTCGATCTCACGAACGGGGTCACGTCCGAGGAGGACCGCAAAATCCTCCAGCTATTGCGTAGAGCCGCATCCGATCTGGCGCTGGGCGACAATGACATGGGAGCAGGCGACAATGTTGCCGAGGACATCCCCTTGACACCCCTGCCCGAGGCCGTGATCGCCCGAAAGCCATTCTTCAAGAACTACCAGTTCTTCGTTTCAGACGGCGATGCTGTGCTGGTAACCCCGAAGACGCGTCGCGTGGTGAAGGTCTATTCCTCAAAGGCTCAGGCAGGAGCCGGGCCCGAGGCCTCGACACCGCAGCAGAGCCCGAGCCGATAACAGCGGTTGCCTCAGTCGGGAAAACCGTCGCCGCTATCGTATACCGACGCCTTCTCAGTTTCTGGCTAACTCACTGAAGCTGAACCAAAGTCTCTGTACGACCCCGTACCACTTTCTGCGCAGCGAGGACGCCGGGCCAGTGCGCATGCGAAGCTTCAATCCTTCCTGAATGGGCATGGATAGGGGCGAGGCCAATGACGACATCGGGTCAGAGTTCCCCATCGGTGTGTCAGCCTTCGCTCGCACCCCTCGTGTCGGTGATCGTGCCAATTTACAATTCGAGGGCGTTTCTTCCGGAAACCATGGCGAGCGTGTTCGCTCAGGATCTGCAGGACTTCGAGATCCTGCTCGTCGACGACGGCTCGACGGACGGCAGCGCGGAACTTGCCGAAGCCTACGCCGCCCAACATCCCGGTCGCGTGCATTATCTTCAACACGAGGAGCACGCCAACAAAGGCGCGAGCGCATCCCGTAATCTTGGAATCGCTCATGCAAGGGGCGAGTTCCTGGCACTTCTCGATGCCGATGACGTCTGGCGGCCGGCCAAGCTTCGCGAGCAACTCGCGATCATGCGGGACCACCCTGACGTCGGCATGGTCACAGGCTCGGCTAATTATTGGCAATCCTGGGCGGGCGGGCCCGACTGGGTGGTCCAGACCGGCGACGTCAGGAATACACCGCGCCATCCGCCGCACACCGCCCTCGCGCTCTACCCTCTGGGGCGGGCCCACGCTCCCTGCCCGTCCGAAATCATGCTTCGTCGGGACCTGGTCCAGAAAATCGGCTTTTCGGAAGATCGGTTCAGGGGGATCTACGGCCTGTATGAAGACCAGACGTTCCTGGCAAAGATCTATCTGGCAGCCCCCGTCTATTTCTCCGACCGGGTGTGGATCGACTACCGTCAGCATCCCCAATCCATTATGGCAACAGTCTTGCAGGACGGGCGGTACGACGAAGTCCGTCAGTTCTACCTGTCCTGGTATCGCGACTACCTGAAAAGCCTGCCCTCACCACCACCCGCGGAAATCATCCGGGCGCTCGACCGGGCGGAGCGACCCTATCGCTTTCCGCGTCTGTACAAGCTGGCACGGAAGGCGAATGGAGCGGTCCGCCGTTGCCGCGATGGCCTCAGGGCCTATGTGCGCAGCCTGCGGACGCGCACGCGGTCTTTGCCTCGGTGACCCGCAGGGGCCATATCATGTCCCCTGATGCGAATCCGGGCAGACGGGGCGGAAATGGTCGAGATTGAATTCGAGAATGTTTATGGCGCTCCGGCGGACGAACTCGTCGGCGCCCATAGCGGCGCCATGCAGTTTTCGCCGCTGTTCCCTGGCGCGCAGCGATTGGAGGAGGTCGCGCCCGGCTCGCTGAACGGCGTGGCCATGCTGGCGCCCCCTGGCACAGTAGAGCGACGCTACACCATCGCTCTGGCGTTGCGGGCACTCCATCCGGGTGCGCGATTGGTCGTGCTCGCCCCCAAGGACAAGGGCGGCTCGCGCCTCGCGCAGGATCTCGAAATCCTAGGCTGCTCCTTCGAAGAATCCGCGCGGCGTCATCACCGCATCTGCGTCACCGCCGGCCCCGGCGACGCGACCGCCATCGACACAGCACTCGACGAAGGCAAGCCGCAGCGGCTCGAAGACGGCCTCTGGTCGCAGCCCGGCGTGTTCAGTTGGAACCGCACCGACCCCGGCAGCGCGCTCCTGCTGTCTCGCCTGCCGCCCCTCAGCGGCAAGGGAGCGGATCTCGGCTGTGGCATTGGCGTGCTGGCGCGAGCCGTTCTGGCCTCGCAGAAGGTGTCGCAGCTGACCCTGATCGATATCGACCGCCGCGCCATTGACATGGCGAGGCGCAATATCGACGATCCCCGCGTGAAAATGATCTGGGGGGACGCGCGCAAGGTCACCGACCTGACCGGCCTCGATTTCATCGTGATGAACCCGCCGTTCCATGAAGGTGGAATGGAAAACCAGGCCCTGGGCCAGGCCTTCATCCAGCGTGCGGCGGCGATGTTGCGCACGGGCGGCACCTGCTGGCTGACGGCCAACCGCCATCTGCCCTATGAGACGATCCTGAAGCCGCTGTTCCGGCGCGTGAACCTCATCGCGGAAGCTGGCGGCTACAAGATTTACCAGGCCCAGAAATGAGCAAGGCCCCCGCGCTGCGTCTAGACCGTCTTCTCGCCAATCTCGGCTACGGCTCACGCCGCGAGTTGCAAATCATGGCGCGGAATGGGCGCATCCGGCTCAATGGCGAAGTTGTGCGCGACATCGACGAGCGCGTGCCGCTGACATCGGAATATGCGGCGCGCCTGACCTTCGATGGCGAGGCCATAGATCCGCTGCCGGGTGTCGTCCTGATGCTCAACAAGCCGCTCGGCGTTACCTGTTCGCACAAGGATTCGGGGCCGCTGGTCTATCGCCTCCTCCCCGACCGCTGGCAGAAGCGCGAACCCAAGATTTCCGCCGTGGGACGCCTCGACAAGGAAACATCCGGCCTCCTTCTGATGACGGACGACGGCGCCTTTCTGCACCAGATTATTTCGCCGCGCAGGCACATCCCCAAGCGCTATCTGGCCACCCTCGACCGCCCTCTGCGTGGCGACGAGGCGGAGATCTTCGGATCCGGCGAATTGATGCTCGATGGCGAGGAAAAGCCGCTGCTCCCGGCGACGCTGGAAAAGATCTCGCCGCACGAGGCCGCATTGACGGTGACGGAAGGACGCTATCATCAGGTGCGCCGCATGTTCGCCGCCGTGAAGAACCATGTCACGGCCCTGCACCGCGTCTCCATCGGCGGGCTCAGGCTGCCCGAAGATCTCGAACCGGGCCGCTACATCGTGCTCGACGCCACGCAGCGGGCCGCCATCATGTCCGGCGTTCCGGACGCGGGCGCCCTTACGAAATCGCCCGCAGAAGAGCGGTGATCTGGTCGGTCGTCATGCCCGCGATCTGGGTCGCACCGAAAGCGCCGATCTGGTTTCCGTTCAGGGCTTCGAGCTGCGTGGTCGTCAGAGCACCGAGCGCGGTGGTCGTCAGCGCACCGATCTGCGTCGTCGTCAGGCCGCTCATCTGATTGGCCGAGAAGGACGACATCACAGCCGGGCTGAGATTGTTGAGCTGCTGCGTCGAAAGTGCCCCGATCTGCGTGGACAATAGAGCATCGAACTGCGTCGCCGACAGCGCGCCCAATTCGCTCGTCGTGAAATTGACCACCTGGTTAGCCGACAGCGACGAGATCTGCGCCGTGGTAAGCGCGTTGACCTGCGCCGTCGTCAGCGAGCGAAGCTGGACGCGCAGGAACCCGCTCATTTGGGCGGGCGTCAACGCGGAGATCTGCGTCGTCGTCAACGCGCCCACCTGCCCCGGTGTGAGCACCGAGAACTGCGAGGCTGCGAGCCCCGCCGCCTGCGTGCTCGTCAGGCCCGCGATCTGAGTTGTCGACAGGCCGCCGACGCCCACACTCGAAAGCGTGCCAACTTGTGTGCCCGTCAATGCGGAGAATTGCGTCGGCGTCAGCGCTGAAACCTGAGTCGATGTCATGCCTCCGAGTTCGGTCGCCGACAGCAATCCGATCTGCGTCGCGTTCAACGCCGAGAATTGCGTGGTGGTGAGCGCGGCGACCGCTGCCGCCGAGAGGTTGGAGAATTGCGTCGGCGTCAGCGCAGCGATCTCGGTGGTGCTGAGACCCGAAATCGCGCTGGTCGATAGCGCGCTCATCTGATCGGCAGACAGGGCGGCGACCTGGGCCGCGCTCATTGCGCCGATCTGCGTTGCGCTCAGGCCGGAGACGCCGTTCGAGGACAGCGCCCGGATCTGCGCGGCACTGAGAGCGCCCAGCTGATCGCTCGACATGCCCGCCACATCGGTCGTCGTGAGGCCGCCGATCTCAGTCGATGTCAGCAGGCCGAGCTGAGCCGTGCTCAGGCTGTTGAACTGGGACGTCGTCAACGCCCCGATCCCCGTCGAGGTGAGGCTGGTGAGTTGCCGCGTGCTGAGCGAGGCGAGTTGCGTCGTCGTCATCCCGACGATCGCATCGTCGGACAGCGCAGCCATCTGCGTGGTCGCGAGCGCGCCGAATTGCACAGGGGAGAGACCTGCCATCTGGACGCCGGTCAGGCCCGCGATGCCGGTCGTGGACAGCGCGCCGATCTGCGTCGATGTCAGCGACCCCACCTGCGTCTGCGTCAACGCGCCGACCTGGCTTCCAGTGAGACCGAACATTTCAGTTGGAGTGAGCAGTCCGAGCTGCGCCGCCGTCAGGCTGGTGATCTGGACGGTGGAGAGAGCTGCGATGCCAGTCGCCGACAGGCTGGCGAATTGCGCTGTCGTCAGCGCCGCAATCTCGGTGCTGTCGAGACCGGAAATCGCAGACGTGGACAACGCCCCCATCTGGGTCGTCGTCACGCTCGCCAGTTGCGCGGGCGAGAGCATGGACATTTGCGAACTGCTCAAGCCGGCGATGGCCGTAGCCGTGATCGACGAAAGCCCCGATGTCGTAAGTGCTGCCAGTTGCGTCTGAGCGATCGCACCCACCTGCGTGGCCGTCAGTCCCTGAATTTGCGTCGTCGTCAACGACGCCACTTGGGTCGTTGGCAAGACGCCGACCTGCGCATTCGACAACTGGCCGATCTGCGTCGCTGTCAACGCGCCGAATTGCGCCGGATCCATCGTGGCGAATTGGGTCCCGGTGAGCCCGCTGATGCCCGAAGCTGAAAGCGCCGCGATCTGCGTTTTCGCGAATGCGTTGAGCTGCGTCGAATTCAGGGAAGACACCTGCGTCTGCGTGAAGCCAGCGACGGCAGATGCGCTCAGGGCCGCGATCTGCGTCGCGTCGACCCCGCCAACACGCGTCGTCGTGAGCGCGCCCGCCTGCGTTGTCGTCAGCCCGCGCAATTGCACTGCCGAAAGCGCGTTGAACTCCGCGGAAGTCAGGCTGCCTATCGCGGTGACCGAGAGACCCGCGATCTGGCTGGACCAGAAGTTACCGATCTGCCCGTTCGACAGCGCTCCGAATTGCGCGCCAGTCACCGCGCCCATCTGTGTGGGCGTGAGCGCCTGCAACTGCGCCGATGTCAGCGACGCGACATCAGCCCCCGAAAGTCCGCCGATGCTGGACGTGGACAGGCCCGAGATCTGCAAGGGGACGAATGCCCCCAGCTGGCTGGCCGAAAGCGCCGCGCCCTGTGTGCTGGTGAGCCCCGCCAGCTGTGAGATGGACAAGGCGCCGAGCTGGACCGGGCCCAGCGCGGCTACTTGCGTCGTCGTCAGCGCGGCAACCTGAGTGGAGGTGAGGCCGCGAACCTGCGTGGCGCTCAGACCGACGAGAGCCGTCGTCGAAAGGGCCGCAAGCGCGCTGGTGGAAACGCCGGCCACCTGCGCAGCCGACAGAACGCCGAGCTGAGCTGCGCTCAGTGCGGCGATCTGCGTGTCGGCGAGCGCGCCGGTCTGGGCCGTCGTCAGCGCTCGCATCTGCGATGTCGTCAATGCACCGATGCCTGCGGTCGTGAGCCCGCTCAGCCCCGTGCTCGAAAGGGCGGCAACCTGCGTGGACTGCAAGGCGCTCACCTGCGTCGTGGAAAGCGCGGCCACCTGCGTATCGGCGAGCGCGGCGATCTGCGTGGCAGTCATGGCTGCCAATTGCGTCGAGGTCAGCGCGGCGATGTCCGTCTCTTCGAGCCCGCCGATGCCCTTGGCGGAGAATGAGGCTATCTGACTCGCCTGCAAGGCGCCGATCTGGCTCGCGGAGAGCGCCGCGACCTGCGTGTCGCCCAGGCCCCTAACCGCGGCCGCAGACAACGCGCCGATCTGCGTCGTATTGAAAGCGGCGATCTGCTCTCCGCGCAGGACACTCGCCTGAGCGGAGGTCAATGCACCCACCTGCGTCGTGGTCAGGGCGGCGATGTCGGTGCCAGAAAGCCCGACGATGCCGGACGTGGAAAAGGCTGCGATCTGGGTTGCCTGCAATGCTCCCAGCTGCGCGGTCGAGAGAGCCGCGACTTGCGTATCGGCGAAGGCGCTGGCCTGCGCGGAAGTCAGTGCCACCAGTTGCGTGGACGCCAGTGCAGCGACCTGTTGCACCGATAGGCCACTGATGCCACCGCTTGAGAGCGCGGCAATCTGCGTGGCCTTCAGCGCCGTGAGTTGGGCCGTCGACAGCGCCGCGACCTGCGTATCTCTCAGGCCAGCGAGTCCGCTCGTCGTCACGGACGCGAGCTGTGAAACCGTCAGGGCTGCGATCTGGGACTGCGCGAAAGCGCCCAACTGAGCGGGCTTGAGGGCAGCCAGTTGCGTCGCCCACAAAGCCGCGACCTGGTTGCTCGAAAGGCCACTCAGGCCCGTGCTCGAAAGCGCCGCCATCTGAGCGGTCAGCAACGTGCCGAGCTGTGTGGTCGAAAGCCCCGCGATCTGCGTATCGGCCAGCGCGCCCACCTGTCCCGTGGTCAAAGCTGTGAGTTGCGTTGCGCTCAATGCGCCGACCTGCGCGACGGACAGTCCATCGATGGCCGAAGGCGAGAGCGCAGCGACCTGCGCGGCCTGCAACGCCGTGACCTGCGTGACGGACAGCGCGGCCAGCTGCGTGTCGAGCAGACCAGCGAGCCCCGTCGTCGTCAGAGCACCCACCTGCGCGGTGCCGAGAGCTGCGACCTGAGTCTGCGCGAACTGGCCGAGCTGCGCCGGTTTCAGGGCCGCCGCCTGCGTCGTCGTCAACGCCGTAACCTGGGTCGTGGAGAGACCGCTTATACCAGCGCTCGAAAGTGACGCGATCTGCGTCGCTTGAAGCGCGGCGAGTTGCGTCGTCGTGAAGACCGCAATCTGCGTATCGGCGAGTCCAGCGACAGCGCCTGCGCTCAACGCAGCCACCTGAGCCGCCGAGAGCGCACGGACCTGAGCCGTATCGAGCGCTCCCGCCCCTGCGGCGCCGAGGCCGCTCACCTGTGTCGTCGACAAGGCTTGCAATTGCGCGACCGTCAAAGCGCCGATCTGCGGGGAACCGAGCGAACGCATTTGCGTCGCCGTCAGGGACGCTATCTGAGCGGCTGACAGATTGACGAAAGCCGTCGTGCTGAGCGCTGCAATCTGCGTGGGCGAGAAACTGGCCGCGTTGAGCGCCTGGATGTCGGAGATCGTCATCGCCGTGAGCTGCGTCGCGGTGAGACCACGCACCTGCGTCGAGTTCAGCGCCGCAAGCTGCGTGGTTGTGAATTCAGCGATGGCGTCTGTGGTCAATCCTGCGATCTGCCCCCCGGTCAGGGCGTTGGCCTGGATCGCCGAGAGGCCGTGGATGGCGGTGCTCGTCAGGCTTTCGAGCGACGTAGTGGATAACGCGCCGACTTGCGTCGAACTCAGGGACGCGACCTGCGTGGCGGAGATATTGCCGAAGGCGGTCGTGCTGAGCCCGGCCATCTGCGCGGGCGTGAAGTCGGGGATATTGAGCGCGTGGATCGCTGCCGCGCTGAGGGACGTCAACTGCGTCTGCGTCAAGCCATGCGCCTGCGTCGCAGTGAAGGCTCCGAGCTGCGTGGTCGTGAAATTAGCGAGCGTCGTGGCCGTGATCGCAGAGATCTGCCCGGCCCCCAGCGCGCTTGCCTGAGCGGTCGTCAGCGCCTGAATCCGGGTTGTCGAAAGACTGTCGAGCGAGGATGCCGACAACGCGCCGATTTGAGTCGTCGTCAACGCGCCGAATTGCGTGGTGGACAGATTGGTCAGCGCCGTCGTGCTGAGCGCGGTGATCTGGCCGGACGACAGGATGGCGATATCCAGTGCCTGAATTCGCGCTGGCGACATGGCGGTGAGCTGCGTTGCCGTCAGCCCGCGCAATTGCGTTGTCGTGAGTGCACCGAACTGTGTCGTGGTTAACGCCGACACCTGTTCCGCCGTCAGTCCCCCGACGCCGGCCACGGACAAGGCCGCGATTTGCGTCGCCTTGAGAGCGCCCAAATGGTCCAGAGACAGCTCGCCCACCTGCGTTTTGCTGAGACCGGCGAGGCCAGTGGTGCCGAGCGCGGAAACCTGCGTCGTCGATAAGGCTTCGATCTGCGTTTGCGCCAGATTCAACATCTGAGCCGGCAGGAGCGCCGCGACCTGCGTCGCCGTCAGGGCAGACACCTGCGAAGCCGAAAGCCCATCGATTGCGATGCTGGTCAGGGCCGCGATCTGGCTCCCCTGCAGTGCATTGAGTTGCGCGGTCGTCAATGCCGCCATTTGCGTATCGACCAGTCCGGCGATCGCGGATGTACTGACCCCGCCCATCTGGGTGGGCGAGAGAGCAGCCAGCTGCGTCGTATCGAAACCAGCCGCTTGGGCCGCCGTCAGGCCACCGAGCTGGGTCGTGGACAGCACGCCGATCTGCGCGACCGTAAATCCGTCAATCTGCGTCGCCGTCAACCCCCGGATCTGCGCCGACGTCAGCAACGCGAGCTGGCCGGTCGACAGGTTGCGGAAGGTCGCCGCGCTGAGCTTTGTGATCTGCGCCGCCGACATGTCCTGCACCTTCAGCGCCTGAAGATTCGTGCTCGACATTGCGGCAAGCTGCGTCGTCGTGAGACCGCGAACCTGCGTGCCGCTGAGCGCTCCAAACTGTGTCGTCGTGAGCGTATCGAGCGCTGTGGTCGAGAGACCCGCAACCTGCGCTGCCGAGAGCGAAGCCTCCTGCGCTGCGGTCAGACGCTGGAAAACCGTCGTGGAAAGGTTGTTGAGCGTTGCAACCGATAAAGCTCCCACCTGCGTCGAGGACAGGCTGGCGATCTGTGTGGTGTTCAGATTGCCGGCCAGCGTCGCGGTCAATCGCGCCATCTGCGCGGCGGAAAAGCGGGTGGCGTCGAGAGCCTGGAATTCCGCCGCCGACATCGCCGAGAGCTGCGCCGTCGTGAGGTTATGCACCTGCAACGCGGGCAAAGATGAAAGCTGGCTTGTGGCAAGCTTGTCGATAGCCGTCGAGGTCAGCCCTGCAACCTGCGCGCCCGTCATCGCGCCGAATTGGCTCGCGGACAGAGATCGAATCGCTGTGGTGGAAAGACTGTTCAGCGACGTCGTCGTGAGGACGCTCACCTGCGATCCCGTCAGTGACGAGATCTGCGTCGTCGACAGGTTGCCGAGCGCCGTCGTGCTGATCTTCCCCATCTGAGCGGGGGACAGGTCCGAAACCTTCAGCAAATTGATAGAAGCCGAGCTCATCGCAGTCAGCTGCGTTGCCGAGAGGCCACGTACCTGAGTCGTGGTGAGCGTCGTTATCGGCGCGCTCGTGAGATTGCCGAGCGTCGTCGTGGTCAGGCCCGCGATCTGCGACGTGCTCAGCGACTGGGCCTGAGTCGTCGTGAGCGCATGAAGCGACGTGGTCGACAGGCTGTTGAGCGATGTCGCCGAAAGCGCCCCCACCTGTCCCGTCGTCAGCGACACGAGCTGCGTGGTCGTTAGACTGTCGACCTCGGTGATGTTGAGCGCCGCCACCTGCGGTGTCGAAAGACTGCTGACGGTGATAGCGATGATCTGCGACAGCTCCATCGAGTTGAGCTGCGTGGTGGAGAGGCTGCGGAGCTGCGTGGGCGTCAGCGTGCCGAGTTGCGTTGCCGAAAGGTTCTTGAGCGACGTCTGCGTCAAGGCCGCGACCTGCGTCGATGTCAGCGCGCTCAGCTGCGTCGGGCTGAGGCTTTGTATCTCCGTCGTCGTGAGATCGTTGACCTCGGCGGTCGTGAGTCCGCCTACCTGCGTGGTCGTGAAGGCATCGAGATGAGTTCGGGCAAGCTCCTCGAATTGCGGCAGGCTGAGGCCGCTGATCGCCGCTTTGGAAAACGCCGCGACCTGCGTCGTGACGAATGCGTCGAGGTTCGTGGTCGTCAGGCTATCGACCTGCGTCGCGGACAAGGCCGCCGCCTGGGATGAGCTGAAGGCTGCGATGTCGTTGGTGTCGAGGCGTCCGAGGGCCGTTGTGGAGAGGCGAGCGATCTGTGCAGGCGTAAACGAACTAATGATCGATGCCATAGAAGATGCTGTCCCGATCAAAGGCGTCTACGCGTCGCGCCCAAACTCCAGGATGTCCACGCGGTCCATGGCAAGGCGAGCCACGAAATGCCAAGGGCACATTGAATGGCCATTTCACATCACGTGCCTTGTGCGAGGCTGAATGGCCTCGCACCAAAGTCGATCAGGAAAAATCGAAGCTCACGCGGCGCGGGCGCGTGCCTGCCCGATCATCGCCCAGACCCGCGCAGGCGCGAGCGGCAGCTCGTTTGGCATGATTTGGAAATCCGAAAGGGCGGCCGCCAGCGCGTTGCCGATTACACCGGCCACCGGAATGATCCCGCCCTCACCCGCGCCTTTCGCGCCAAGCGGATTGACGGGCGATGGCTTGAGTTCAAGCGCGACGATCTTGATGTGCGGAAAGTCGCTGGCCGTCGGCAGGAGATAATCGGCGAAGGAGCCCGCCACCATCTGCCCGCCATCGTCGTAGACGAAATGTTCGAGCAATGTGCCGCCGAGCCCCTGCACGATGGCGCCCAGGCATTGGCCGTGCAGCGTATGCGGGTTGATGATGCGGCCGACGTCCTCGACCGCGACGTAGGATTCTACCTTGATCCCGCCTGTGCCGACATCCACGCTGATGTGGGCCGCATGCGCGCCATAGCTGTAGGTGCGCTTGGGTGTCGAGAAAGTGCCGTCCACCGGCTCGATCTCAGAGGCCACATCGCCGAATCCGACGCTCTGCCCGCCGGGTCCAACCGCGCGGCCATCCAGCAACGTCACTTCTCCCGCATCGCACCCCAGACGCTGCGCCGCGACACGGGCAATCTCGGCCTTGAGTTTCGTGGCGGCATCCAGCAGCGCCGAACCGCCCATCACGATGGAACGCGAGCTGAACGAGCCAACGCCGTCGCGCACGAGATTTGTCGAGCCGTGCTGCACGGCGCAAATGCTGGAAAGCGGCAGGCCAAGCGCATCGCCGGCCATCTGGGCGAAAACGGTCTCGATCCCCTGCCCGATCGCCGAGGATCCCGTGAAGACGGAGAGCATTCCGTCTTTCTCGAGCCGCAGCCGGACGCTTTCACGGCCCGAACCAGCGCCCTCGACGTAACAGCCCACCGCGATGCCGTGATAGCGGCCGTCGATCAGTTTGCCTTGCAGCGCAGCCTTTTCCGTCCAGTCGAATTCCAGCAGGCAGCGGTCGAGCGTCTGCTCGTAGTCGCCACTGTCAGTCTCGCTGCTGTTCTTGCCGACCGTCGGCATGGCCCAGGGCATATCGGATTCGCGCACCAGATTTCGGCGCCGGAACTCGACCTGATCGAGCTTGAAATCCGCTGCCACGAGATCCAGCATGCGCTCGCGGAAAAAGTCGGACTCGTATCTGCCGGGGCCGCGATAGGTGCCGCTCGGTGTCTTGTTGGTGACGAGCAGCGACACGTTGCTGCGCACGTTCTCGATCCTGTATGGACCTGTGATGACCTGCGCGATATTTCGCGCGGGCGTTGAGCCCGTGGTGCGCAGATAGGCGCCGCAATGGGTGGTGGAATTTGCTCTCAGGCCGATGATCACAGCGTTTTCGTCGCAGGCAATCTCGATCTCGCATTCGGCTTCGCGGGCGTGATTCATGGCCAGCAGATTCTCGCGGCGATCCTCCGTCCACTTGACCGGACGGCCGAAGCGTCGTGCCGCGTATGGAATGAGAAAATCTTCCGGATAAAATTCACCGCGCGTGCCAAACCCACCGCCGACGTCATTCTCCACCATCAGGACGTGATCTTCGGGCACCCCCAGCAGCGCCGACAGCGCAGCGCGATTGTGAAAGGGCACCTTGGCAACGCCATAGACCGTCATGAACCCGGCCTCCGCGTCCCACTCGGCGAGCAGGCCGCGCGTCTCCATCGGCACGGCGGAATGACGGTGGACCTTGAACCGCTCCTTGCGCGTATAGAAAGCGCGCGCGAAAGCAGCATCAGCGTCGCCCTTGATGCCGGAGATCGTCGCCGGGCTGTTTGTGCCGTTTTCCTCGAACAGCAACGTCTCGCCGCTCATGGCCATCTCGCGGTGCAGGACCGCGGGCAATTGCTCGATGTCGACGTCGATTCCCTCCAGCGCATCCTCCGCCTGCGCCGCCGTCTCGGCGAGAACGAGCGCAAGCGGTTCGCCGACGTAGCGAACCTTCGCATAGGCGATCACCGGCTGTTCGAAGGCCTTGAACTCCGGCAGCGGATCGAGCCGGAGCGCGATCTTGGGCACATTGGGCGCGAGATCCTGGCCGATGACGACGCCGTGCACGCCCGGCATCGCAAGAGCGCGGCTGACGTCGATGCTGCGGATGCGGCCATGCGCGATGGAGCTGCGAAGAACGACGGCATAGAGCAGGTCCGGACGCGTCAGGTCGCCGACATAGGTGCCCCGGCCGCGGAGAAAACGCAGATCCTCGAACCGCTCGATCGGCGCGCCGATCAGTGCATTGCGTACATTCATGGGAGAAGAACCTCGCGATGGTCGACGCAGGCCTGCTTGCTGCAAGTCGGACCAGCGAGAGAAGAGCGGATTTGTCCTCACAAGCTCGCGTGCGGCCGCTGGACTGTCAACCCCTGCGCGGCCTTGTTGACCGCGCGGTCAACACGGTGCACCGGACCTGCACAGCGCATGAGCACCGGGCCACGGGGACGCCTCACGCGCGAGCGGACCGGCCGCGCCCCCGCGCGCTTTTGCTCGAAGCAAGCACGGGTGTAAGCCCCCTGCCGTCAGGCAAGGGCGACGCGGACACCTGCTTCAGCCAGGTCGCCACGTCGACCCACGCGTGCGTCAGCGTATCCCGCCCGAGGAACAGCGAGAGGTGCCGGCCCGGCACGACTCGCGCGGTGATGTTGGCTTGCGGACAGAGCGTTTTCACCGCCAGCGCTTGCGGCAGGGCCACGATCTCGTCCTCCGACGCTGCGAGGACGAAGATCGGTGCGGTAATCCCGTGCAGGCTGCAATAACGCCCGAGTGCTCGAAAGCAATTGCGCGCGAGGCGATTCTCGCGAAACAGCCATTCGGATGTCTGCAGGAAATAGACCCCAGGCAGATCGACCGTGTAGGCGTTCCACGCCGTAGCCTTGGCCAGCAGCACGGGATCGTCGGAGCGTTGAAGCGTCTCCTGCGCATCGAACTCGTGCTGCATACCGTGCGCCCAGATGGGCAAAGCCAATTGCCCCATCACGCGACCGCCATTGATGCTCACGATACTTTCGAGCATCCCGGGCGAAACGCCGGCCAGCGACCTCGTGATTTCGGAATCGGCCGCGCCGAGGTCGATCGGCGCACCCGCGAGCACGAGCGCGCCCACCTTTTTGGGAAATCGCGCGGCATAGGCGGTAGCAAGCCAGCCTCCCTGGCACAGGCCGACCAGCGCCACGCGCCCGCCGAGATCGTCGACGGCGACGTTGAGATCGCTCAGATAGGCATCGATGCCAAAGTCCCGCATGTCTTCGGTGGCGGACTTCCACTGCGTCATGGCTATCTCGCCGAGTCCGGCTGCAGCAAAGGCTTCGGCCAGGCTGTGCTCCCGGGCAAAATCGGCAATCGACGAATCGTGCAGTGCAAATGGTGCGACGATCAGCGTGGGCATCGCCGCGCGCGCTCCGTCCTCGCCGCGGTCGCGTAAGAGCATCGTCGCGAGATCGAGCCGCACATTTGCCAATGTGGCGAGTTCCGGCGGGCTCCGGATCGGCTGGAAGAGACCTGCGCCCGCCGAAGCTACCTGCGCGAAATGCCCGAGGCTTTGCGCCGCGCTCGGCCACATCATGCGCCAGAAGTCGAAGGGGTCGGCCATGAACGATGCACCCTGAACGCCGCGAGAAGCGATGAGAGAGTTGAAACCGGATTGCCACGCTCGACCTTGCGCGAAATCAAGCTCTTTCGTCAAAGTAGCTTTTATGATGCTACCTCAAAGTGGCCGGCATGGGGCCATGGCACTGCTTCCCTCCTCACTTCGTTCGGCGGCCCGCGGATGACGCACGATTCCCAAGCCAGGTTCTGGTCGGCCGGCATCGAGGAGACCCTCAAGGCCCTGAGTGCCCGGCCAGGCGGTCTGACCTCGGCCGAGGCCGCCGAGCGGCTGGCGCGCCTTGGGCCCAATGTCGCAGTCACAGGCATCCATCGCAGCCTTCTCGCCAAGCTTCTGCGCCGACTCGCCGAACCGCTCATCGCAATCCTTCTCATCGCGGCATTCATCTCGGGAGCGACGGGCGACTGGCAGAGCTTTGTCATCATCGTCGTCATCGTGCTGTTTTCGGTCGTGCTCGACATCGTGCAGGAGCACAAGGCTGAAGTCGCCGTCGCCGCCCTCACGAGTTCGGTCGCCGTGCGGGCGGCCGTGCATCGCGATGGCCGCGTGGTCGAACTCGCCGTGCGCGACATCGTGCCGGGAGACACGGTCGATCTCCGCGCGGGCGATCTGGTGCCCGCCGACGGCATCGTGCTGTCGTGCCGGGACGCCACCGTCAACGAATCCATCCTGACCGGCGAGCCCTTCCCCGCCGAAAAGCGCACAGCGCCCGCCGCCGACGGCTCGTCCGCCGACACCTGCAATGCACTCTTCGGCGGCACGAGCGTCGTCGGCGGCGAGGCGCTCATGCTGGTCGTGGCCACGGGCGCCGCAACCCGCTTCGGCAGCATCGCGGCCTCCATACAGGAGAAGGCCGCGCCGACAGCCTTCGAGCGCGGCGTCCATGCGCTCGGCATGCTCATTCTGCGGCTGACGGGCTTTCTCGTCCTGTTCGTGCTCCTCACCCAGATGATCAATCATGGCCTGTCGCTGGAGAGCTTCCTCTTCGCCGTCGCACTGGCTGTGGGCCTGACGCCCGAATTGCTGCCCATGGTGATGACGGTGACGCTCGCGCGCGGAGCGGAGCGCATGGCGGGGCGCAAGGTCGTCGTGAAGCGCTTGTCGGCCATCCACGACCTCGGCGCCATGGATGTGCTCTGCACGGACAAGACAGGCACGCTGACGGAAGCCAGGATCGTGCATGTCGGCAGTTTCGGCGTTGACGGCGCCGACAGCGCGCGTGCCACCGATCTCGCGCGCCGCAACAGCCGCTTCGCCAGCGGGATGCGCAGCAGCCTCGACGACGCGCTGATGGCGGAAGCTCCCGCCGGAGCAGACGACTGGACGCCCGCCGGCGACCTCCCCTTCGATTTCGATCGCCGCCGCGCCTCGATCCTCGTCACCCGCGGCACCGAGCGGCAACTGATTACCAAGGGCGCTCCGGAAAGCCTTCTCCCCCTGTGCACGCAGGCGGAAGCAGCCGACGGCTCGCTGGTGCCGCTGGACGACGCGCTGCGCGCAAAAATCACGACGCTGCTCGAAGCCAAGGGGCGCGCCGGGTTCCGCCTGCTCGGTATCGCATGGCGGCCGATGCCAGCCGACCGGGACAAGATCGCGATGACCGACGAAGCCGGTCTCGTCTTCGTGGGCTGCGCGGTCTTCCTAGATCCGCCCAAGGCGTCGGCCACCGCCGCCGTCGCGCGCCTCGCCAAGGCAGGCGTGCGCGTGAAGGTGATTTCGGGCGATGCCGCGCCGGTCGTGCAGCATCTTGTGGAAACGCTGGGGCTTCCCGCGCAGGGTATCCTGACAGGCGATGAAATCTTCGAGCTCTCCGACCTCGCTCTGGCCGCACGGGTCGTCGAGACAGATCTCTTCGTCCGCATTTCACCCGACCAGAAGAGCCGGATCGTGCGCGCCCTGCGCCGTACGGGTCACACGGTGGGCTTCATCGGCGATGGCATCAACGACGCACCGGCCATTCACGCGGCGGACGTCGGACTGTCCGTCGAAGGCGGCACGGATGTCGCGCGCGAGGCCGCCGACATCATCCTGCTCGCCGCCGATCTCGGCGTGCTCGCCGATGGTGTCGCCGAAGGGCGGCGCACCTACGCCAACATCATGAAATACGTCCGCATGGGCACCAGTTCGAATTTCGGCAACATGCTGTCGATGGCGCTCGCCTCGCTCATCCTGCCGTTCCTTCCGCTGGCGCCGCTTCAGATCCTGTTGAACAACCTGATCTACGATGTATCGGAAATCGGCATCCCCTTCGACACGGCCGACGAGGAAGATCTCGCAAAACCCCGCGCGTGGGACATGAAGGCCGTCCTGCGCTTCACGCTCGTCATGGGGCCACTGTCATCGCTGTTCGACGGCGCGACCTTCGCGCTGCTCAGGCTGGTTCTTCACGCCGATGTAGCGACCTTCCGCACGGCATGGTTCATTGAATCCATCGCCACGCAGATCCTCGTCATTTTCATCATCCGTACGAGCCGGCCCGTCTGGGCGAGCAGACCGAACATCGTGCTCACCGCAACCTCGCTCGGCGGGCTGGCGGTGGCACTGACCCTCGCCCTTACGCCGCTGGGCCATATAGTCGGCTTCGTTCCACTATCCTTGCCCGTCCTCGCCACAATGGCGGCCGTGACCTTCACCTATCTCACCGCGGCGGAAGCGCTGAAGCGCTTCGCGGTAGCGCCGGAACCCAAGCGAAGGCGGCCCGTGGTTCTGGACAGAATTCCGGCGAAGCGCGGGGCTGCGCGGAATCTATAGCAGGTTGCTTCAGCTGCGCAGCTTGCGGCCGGCAGCGGCGAGCCCGATGACATGCTCGCGCATCGGAAGTTCCGCCCGCCAACGCGGGAAAAGCAGGCCGTCCCCCTACGCCACGCGGCGCAGCGCAAAGCTCTTTCCGTCCTGCGTGGCGAGGTGGCCGAGGCGGGAGAGCGAGGCGAGGATGCGGGTGATCGCGGGCTCCGCTTTCGCGCCCTGCCGGAAGGTGGCTGCCAGCGCGCGGGCGTCCATGCGGCGTCCGCCTGCCGACCAGAGCGCGTCGAACACCGCCGCCGTGCGCTCCACGGGATCGCTGGGAAAGGCGGGCTTCTGCGTTGTCCCGGTCGCGATGACGAACAGGTTTTCCTTCTGCGCACCCGCTTCGGCCACGGCCTGCGCATCCACGAGGCCCGCGCGGGCGCGCTGGTAATCGGGCCGCAGCCAGCGCACCAGCCCGCGCGCCTCTTCCGCCGCGCGCTCGGCATTCAAGGCGACGAGACGGGCGACGATCTCCTCGTCCGACAGGTCCGCAGGCCAGCCATAGGCTTGCGCCACGAGGCCATCCAGCGTGTCGTGCAATTCGCGCAGGATCAGCACGAGCCCGCGCGTCTTGATGCCCTCCTCGGCCTCATTGAGCGGCACGGCGGCGCGCAGCTTTTCGAGCACATTGTAGAGCTGCGTCAGCGTGAGGCCGGGATGCTCCGCCTGCACCTGCTTGCGCAAGGCGTCGAGTTCTTCCGCCGTGGCGCGAATGCGGGATTTTTGCGCGTCCGATGGTTCGGGGAATGGGAAGGGATCGAAGCAGCGGGATTTTACATAGACGGGATCGTTACCGACCCCGAGTGCCCCACCAGATCGAAGCGCCCACGACGTGTGAACACGCGAGGCCAAGACGCCGAGATCACTGGCGTCCGTAAGCGCGATGCACACGAGCTTGTTATCAGGCAAAATACTCGCGTCCAGAAACTGGAACACGCGATGCTTCGCCGTTTCCACTGTCGCGATGTAGCGCGGCAGGCCCACGAGCGCTTTGCGAAAATCAGGAACGTTTTCGCCAAACAGCCACCAGTTCTCCCGCCGATAGGCGCGTGCATTATTATCTCGTTCGGGTTTCAGATGTTCCAGCAAGTGCTGGTAAACCTCAGGATATCGCGTGCGCAAATCGTCTGAACCAAGGCCAAACAAGTCGAGCACCATTGCGCCGCGACTGATGCCCGTTAGGTCGCGTCCGTTGCAATAATGGCGGATATATCGATTTAATCCAGGACGTCTACCGAGCCCCAATTCGTCAGCACTTGACGGGCTAATAATGAATGCTGCGCCATGCAGCACCACACCACGAGAACACAAATACGAGTTGGCCTGCAAACCCGACATGGAGACGACATCCGCGCCTACAGTAAGATCAGCATTGATGCGACCTTTCACCGACCGCAGCATGATCTCAGGCGTATCCGTATCGAGCCCCGCCTCGCTCACCACCTCCAGCAACGTCCCCTCATGCGTACCGGCGGCAACCACCGTCATCGCAATCCGCACGGCCGCCGCGTCGCGCGTGGCCTTGGTCCAGGGATGATCGGGAACGGCCATCAGCAGCGAAACCGGCTTTTTCGCCTTCAGATGCCGCTCGACAACGCGGCGCTGGAACACCTGACTGAGCGAGTTGGTGGTGACGAAGCCGAAGCGCTTCAGCCGCGTGCCCTTGCGCGTCAGAAACTCCGCCGCATGGTCCCACCAGTACATGACGAAATCGGCGCTCTCGTTCATCTGCGGATGCGCGGCCCAGAGCGCTTGCGCATAGCCCTCGCCCATGCGCCCGCGAATGTTGGAGCCGCCCACGAACGGCGGGTTCCCCACAATGTAATCCGCTGCCGGCCAGTCCGGCCGCTTCGGGTTCTTGTAACTCCACACCTCGACGCGCCGCCCCTCGGCGTCGGTCTGCGTGAGCGGCTTGCCCTGCGCGTCGCGCGCCAGCTCCTTGGCGCTCCAGCCGAGCACCGCGTCGCAAACCTTGATCGTCTTGAAGTCGCGCAAAATAGGCTCGGGCGGCGTGCCGCCGCGCGTACGGAAATGCCATTGCAGATAACCGATCCACAGCACCAGCTCGGCAATCGCAGCCGCGCGCGGGTTGACCTCGAGCCCCAGAAACTGGTGCGGATCGATGGTGCGCAGTTCGTAGCCCGTAAACCGCCCCTGCTCCGACAAGGAGGCCAGCGCCTCCAGCACTTCGCCTTCGAGCCGCTTCATCAATTCGAGCGACACATAGAGAAAATTCCCCGTGCCGCAGGCGGGATCGAGGATCAGCGTGTCGCAGAGTTTTGCATGGAAGGCCTCGACCAGCGCCACCGCACCCTTCATGTCGCCCGCGCTGCGCTTGTCGTCCGCGGCACCCTGCACCGCGTCCCACTCCCGGCGCAAAGGCTCCATCACGGTGGCGACGACGAGCTGTTCCACATAGGCGCGCGGCGTGTAATGCGCGCCGAGCTTGCGCCGCTCAGCCGGGTTCAACGCCTGTTCGAGCAGCGTGCCGAAAATCGCGGGCTCCACCTGCCGCCAGTCCGCCTTCGCCGCCTCGTAGAGTTCGCCGATCTCCTCGCGCGGCAGCGGCAGCACCGTGCGATCCTTGAACAGGTAGCCGTTGAATTTCTTCACATCGCGTTCGAGCGCGAAGGAAAAGCCGCCCGTATCCATCGCCTCCCACAATTGTCCCACGAGACGCGGAAACAGCTCCGGGTTCGCCACGCATTTGCGCAGCACGTCGCGAAAACTGCCCTTCGGCAAAAGCTCCACATCCTCCGCGAACATCGTGAACAGACAGCGCATGAGAAACAGCGCCACCTGCTCGGGATCGTGCAGCTTGCGGCCCTTGGGCGTGGTCGCCTCCTCCAGATGGCGGGAGACGGCGGCCAGCCGCCGCGCCACTTCGCGCGTCGCCTCGGCGGCGATCCTGGTGGGATCGAGCTTGTGCGGATCGAGCCAGATGAGCCGCAGCCGCTCGCGGATTTTCGCGTCGCGCAAATCCTCCAGATAGATGCGATAGCCCTGCCGGTCCGGGAATTGCGCGTAATTCTTCCCCTGCCCCGTGAAGTCGGCATAGATCTCGAAGCAATGACCGACATCGCAGACGATGAGGAATGGCGGCCATCCTTCCGACGGGGGCAGCGCCTTGGCGTAATTCTCCGCCTGCCGCCGCGCGCCCAGCATCAGCACGTCCCACCCGCGCGCGGCGCTGCGACGGCCGCGCGGCTCGGGCTTCACGTCCTCGCCAAAATCGAGTCCGGCCTGCGCTTTGTCGCTGCCGGGACGCCGGCTCTGCTTGGCCTCCAGCACGAAGGAGCCGCGACGGTAGAGATCGATTCGCCCCACCGAAGTCGAGCCGTCGGCCTCCCTGAAGGTCACGCCGCGCTCGAACGCATAGGCGTTGAGCGCCTTGTCGGCCGACGAGGGATCGGGCCGCGCGACGTCAAGCACATCGCAAAGCTCTGTCAGGAAAAGCGAATAATTCGCACGCTCCTGCCCGCCGTCACCAGCCGACCAGCGCGCGATGAATCCTTCGAGATCCGCAATGGGAGAAGAAATGGGAAAATGCTTTCGGGCAAGGCAAACGGAGTCGGGTCAATGAACCGATTATCCGCATGTCTCACCCAAAGCCAAGCTGTCATTGCGTACGGGAAAGGCGCGGTCCTTCTCCCATCGGGAGAAGCGAAGCCGCGTTGTCTTATCCGCAGCCTCAGCCCTTGAATGCCATGGCGGCTTTCGCCACGATGGCGGGCGGGGTTTTCACGATCGCATCCGAATAGCCCTGCACCACAGTGCCCGGGGTCGGATCGACTTCGAGGTTGCGCTGCGTCGCCATCGCAATCATCGCGGGGTCCTTGACCATCCTGTCGAAGATGTCGCGCAGATAGGCGATGCGCTCTTCCGGCACGCCGGGAGGGGCCAGCAGCGCGCGGCCGATCATGGCGCCCGCTGACGCGAATTCGATGACCTGCTTGGACTCGGGATCGGCGACGAGTTCCTGCATCAGCGGCACGTCGGGCAATTCGTGATTGCGCTTCAGTCCTGTCTGGATGACGGCGACCAGTTCACCCGCATCGAGCTGGCGCTTGTGCGTCACGCGCCAGGAATTCCAGGCGGACGAGACGAGATCAATCTCGCCGCGTTCCAGCGCGACCGAATATTCGTTCGCGCCGGGATAGCCGCAGATCATCTTGAACTTGTAGCCGTCGAGCACCTTCAGCAGCGCCGGATATTGATAGCTCTGCGCAGTCGTGCCCGTGCAGCCGACGATCGTCTCCTGCTTCTTCATGTCCTCGGGCGTCTTCGACGGCGAGTCCTTGCGGCGCACGAAGGCCGTGTTCACCGGCGAGAAGGAGCCGATGTAGCGCAGCTTCGTGACGTCCCATTTGCCGACCTCCGGCTCCATCACCTGCGTGTTGGCGATGGTCTCGGGCAGCACGGCGAGCGCCGTCCCGTCCTTGGGCATCTGGTTGTAGAAATAGCTGGTGGCGACAAGTCCGCCGCCGCCGGGCTTGTTCTCGACGATCACCGCTTTCGCCTGCGGCAGGTAGACCCGCAGCATGTCGGCGGCGAGCCGCGCATAGAAATCGTAGGAGCCGCCGGGCGGATGCCCGACGAGCACGCGCACCGTCTTGTCCTTGAAGAAATCCGCGGGGTCCTCGGCGCGCGCCGGGAACGAGGCGCAGAGCAGGCCGGTCGAGAGCAGAAGCGCGCCCGTCACCATGCGTCGATGCATGTTCATGTTGTTTCCTCCAGAAATGACCCCGGTCTGTCGCGGGGCCGTTTTGGCCGATCAGGCGTCAGCGCCCAGAATGGCGCGGGCATCGGCGAAGAGCTCTTCAACTGAAAAGCGGGTGGGAATGATCTGTTGCTCGAACGCGAGCTGGATCACCAGTTCGAGCGAGGGCGCGATGGCATCGAAGCCGAGCGGCCGCATGTCGATGGCGCCGGGCGCGACCGGCGCCATTTCCTTCGAGCGCTTGAAGAGATCGTAGACCTCGCGCACGAGATCCGGCCGCTCCTGCGCGAGCTTTTGCGTCACCACGAGCATGTGGTTGACGGGGATGAGCCCCGTGCGTTCGTGCCAGGCCTTGCCCGCCTGCGCAGCGTTGGGGATGACCGGCTTGATCTTGGGATCTTCGGGCAGATCGTTGCCCAGAATGCCCGCATCAATCTCGCCCGACATCAGCATGGAAAGCAGGTTCGTGCCCTTGGGCGCCCGTGTGACGAAGGACGGCTCCTTGTATTCCGCAAGATGCGCGTCTTCGAAGATCACCCATTTCACGCTTTCCAGGTCCACACCCTGCTCCTGCGAGAGGATGTTGCGAACCCAGGCGCCGGTGGTCTGCGTGTAGGCGCGCACGCCGACCTTCTTGCCCGGCAGCATGTCGGGCGTCAGGTGATCGTGGAAATCCGTGTTGTAGACGATGCAGCCGTGCTGGAAGCGCGCAGCGAGCACCACCGGCAGCAGGACGAGCGGCTTCTTGTAGGCATAGGCCTGCAGGAAGGTGAAGATCGCGAGTTCGCTCACATCGAACTTCTGCTCACGGGCCATCGGCTTGAAGGCGTTGTGGATGGGCTCGATCTCATGAAATTCGAAATTGAAATTCGGCGACGTGAGTTCGCCGGTCAGCAAAGCCTTCGTGGTCGGGTAGCGCTTGAGCGCCGTGCTGAGGGTCGGAATCGTGGTCATGGATGCGCCCTCGTTCACTTCAGGACCGGATAAAGACGCTCGGCCGTATGGGCGAGAATGTTGGCCTTGTCGGCTTCGTTCAGCGACGCCAGCACATGCAGCGTCTCCTTCACGATGTTGGGCAGCGTGTCGTTATGTGCGGGGAAGTTGGAGCCCCACAGGATGCGCCCCGAGCCGAAGGTCTCCATGAGCTTCTTCATGAAGGTCTCGGGCGTCGCCTTGCCGGCCTGGCAATGTTCGACCGTCCGGCTGGTGAGCTTCAGGTAAATGCTCTTGTATTGCGCAAGGTCCCAGAGGCTCGCCGCGGCGGCATAGGGAGGGCCGTCGTTGATGACAGGGCGCGCCAGATGATCGAGCAGGAAATCCGTCTCCGGAAAACGCTGGACGATCTTCAGCAGCAGCGGAATGCCTTGCGCGGTCATCTGCACGGAGATCGGCAGCTTCAGCTTGCCGCATTTCTCCCAGACCGGGTAGGCCCGCTCGTCGTCGAGCCAGGTCTGCTGGCCCGGCATGGTGCTGCCGGTGGTGAACACGCGCATGCCGGTCATGCCGAGACCGACCCAGTGATCCATCTGCTTCAGCGCTTCCGCGTCGAGGGGGTCGAGCGAGAACACGCCCGTGAAGCGATCCGGGAAGAGCTTGATGGAATCCGCGAGATAAGACGAATTATGTCCGTAGGCGGTCGAGGCCTGCACGACGGCGGCCTTGGCGACGCCCGCCGCGTCCATCGACGCGATCAGCATCTGCGGCGTCGTGGGGCGTTCGGATGACCAGTCGGACTGCGTGCCGCCCAGTGGGGCCAGCGGATAGGTCACGCGGTCGGGCGACACCACGTGGCAATGAACGTCGATGATCTTCATAGGCGCGCTTTCCTCCCTGCTGAACGGCGCGTGGCGCTGGCCCGTGCGTCGTTTCCATCCCGTGCTGGCGCGATTGTCCGCGCCTCGACGCCCCATCAAAGCACCTGACGCGGTTGCGCCCCCTATTCATTCGGGCCCCTGAGGTATAGATTTTTCGTAAGTTCGATTTCCGGAAGGGTTTTGATGGACCTGCAATTGCCCGTCCCGAGCTTCCGTCGACTGCGGGTTTTCCACACGATTGCCCGCACCGGGTCGGTTTCGGCGGCCGCGCAGGCGCTGCGTCTCAGCCAGCCCGCTGTCACGCATGCCCTCAACCTTCTCGAGGCTCAACTCGGCGTACGGTTGTTCGCCCGCAGCCCGGACGGCAGCTTTCTCACGCCTGTCGGCACGATCTTTCGCCGGCGGACCGACCGCTTCTTCGAGCAGATCGTCACGGCTCTGGCGAGCACCCGGACCGACGATGGTGTTGTCTGGAAGATCCGCACCGCGCAGGTGCGCAGCCTGCTGGCAATCTGGCAGACCGGCAGCTTCAGGGGCGCAGCTCGCGCGCTCGGCCTTTCGGAGCCGAGCCTGCAGCGCCCGGCCCGCGAACTGGAACGACTGACCGACATGACGCTGTACCGTCGCTCCGCCACAGGTCTTGCCGTCAACGAGGCGGGAGCCGAACTGGCGCGACGCCTCGCGCTTGCGATCGGCGAGATCCGCTCAGGCCTTGAGGAGATCGGCGCGGCCGCCCAGGAGCGCGCGAGCCTGCGTGTCGGCGTGCTCGCGCTGTCGCCGCGAACCATTCTCGCCAAAGCCATCGGCCCATTGCTGTCGGAACATCGCGCGCAGAAAGTGGAAGTCGTCGAGGGCTCCTACCAGCAGTTGGCTCGCGACCTCCACGATGGCGCGCTCGATCTGGTGTTCGGCGCCCTCCGGGCCCCTCCGCCCTTTTCCGATCTGCTGGAGGAAGACCTGTTCGAGGACCCCTGGTCCATCGTCTGCCGCCGCGACCACCCGCTGACCAGAGTGCCGCACGTCGCAACCGCCGACCTCGCAGGTTACGAATGGGTGTTTCCCACCGAAGGCCTGCCGCGCCGCGCGGTGCTCAACGAGATGATAGCGGCGTGGAAATTATCTCCGCACGTGCAGATCGAAACGAGCTGCCTCAGCACCATCGTCGCGGTGCTGACGGCGAGCGACCGGCTATCGCTGCTCTCGCGCTGGCACATCACGCTCGACGGTCATTCGGAACTCGCACGCGTGGAGGGGCCGCGCATTCCGCATGCGGCGCGACGTGTCGGACTGACCACCCGGCAAGGCTGGTTGCCGACCCCGTTTCAAAACGCATTCCTGGAGAACCTGCGATCCGCCGCCCTGCCCTTGCAGGAGCGCTGCTGAATTTGCGTGCATTGCACAACGCAGAGCACGCTTGCAAAATCGCCGATTGAGCGTATCTGGACGATCCGGGACGCTTCGAAACGCTAAAGCTAGGATCGATCAAATGGCTGAATTCATCTCGTTTTATGGCATCAAGATCGTCGAGATGACCGTCTACATCCTGGCAATTTCAGCCGTCGTCGCTCTCGTCGAGAAGCTCATCGGCGCAAAGCCCGCGAACTCCTGAACCCATTGGGTTCGCCACGGGAACCCAAGCGGGTTCAGTGCAGCTGAGCGCGCATGGTGCGAAAACATGCGCGCAACGCGGATTGCGCCACTTGCAGTGAATCCGCATCGGCTCCCTTGCCGTCGAGTCCAGATGCGCTCTGGAGGATCATCTCCTCGAGCGCGTCAGCCCACGGGCCTGCCTCGTGATTGCGCAAGGCCGCGACCTCATCGAGTGCGACTTCGAGCGCACCCACGAGCGCTTGCGTAAGCGGTCTCAGCGACTGCTCGTGCACGGCTGAGATGATTTCGTTTGCCATTTTCACTTCCTGCAAGCCCCCCTGTCAGCCGCATCCTGCACAATCGGCAGCGCCCCGAAATCCTTTTCGTGAAAAGAACTTAATGGCGGTGCTGGGCATATCGCAAGCTTGACCGCGCTTAGGCGCGTCTTGGGACCGAGGGCCTCACGCCCGTCCGACCTCCTCGGGAACGAAGATACGGCCTCGAAGCAACCGCACGGAGATCTGCTCCCCAACCTCCAGCGCGGCCGTTGGCGGCGTCTCGATCTCGATGAGGTCTTTCGCCCCGGCGATGGAAATTTCCGCGCGGCGCGTCGCACCGGTGCGACGCAGCCCCGTGATTTTGGCCGGAAGCGCATCGCCGCCCGCATCCGCGATCTCGACATCCTGCGGCCGCAGGAACAGGTCGGCCCTCGCGGCCCCCGACCCCGGCGCTGGCAACGAGAGGCGGCGCGCTCCAAGCCATGCCGCGCCATCGCGCAGGTCGACCGGGATTGATCCAGATTCCCCGACGAAGCGATACACGAAGGGCGAGGCCGGACGATCGTAGACGTCGTCGGGCGTGCCCACCTGCTCAATGCGACCACCCGATAGCACGGCAACGCGGTCGGCGAGTTCGAGCGCCTCTTCCTGATCGTGGGTGACGAAGACGGTCGTGTGTCCCGTGCGATGATGAATGTCGCGCAGCCAGCGACGCAGATCGCGGCGCACCTGCGCATCCAACGCTCCGAAGGGTTCGTCGAGCAGCAGAACTTTCGGCTCGACCGCAAGCGCCCGCGCCAATGCGATGCGCTGGCGCTGACCACCCGAGAGTTGCGCGGGATATCGCTTGCCGTATCCGGCCAATTGCACGAGATCGAGCAGTTCCGCGACGCGCTTCCTGATCTCTGCGCGCGGCGGGCGTGTCTCGCGCCCCCGCACGGTAAGCCCGAACGCGATGTTGTCCTCGACGTTCAGATGCCGGAACAGCGCATAGTGCTGGAACACAAAACCGACCTGCCGTTCCTGCACGCTCTTGTCGGACGCATCTTGATCACCAAACAGCAGCGATCCCGATTGCGCGATTTCGAGGCCCGCGATGACGCGCAGCAGCGTCGTCTTTCCCGAGCCCGAAGGCCCGAGCAAAGCCACCAGTTCTCCCGAACCGATATCGAGGCTGACGCCATTCAGCGCAGGGCGCCCGTGGGCATTGTCGAACGCCTTGACGATATTGCGGATGCTGATTTTCATGACGATCTCACCGGGGCGGACGGCTGGCGAGCGCATCGCCATAACGGGATTCGAGAAAAGCCTTGGCGGCCAGCGTCACCAGCGCAAGAAGAGCGAGCAGCGATGCGACGGCGAAGGCCGCGACTGAATTATATTCATTGTACAGAATCTCCACGTGCAGCGGCATCGTCGTGGTGAAGCCGCGAATGCGCCCCGACACGACCGCCACGGCTCCGAACTCACCCATTGCACGCGCATTGCAGAGCAACACGCCATAGAGCAATGCAAAGCGGATGTTGGGCAGCGTCACGCGCAGGAAGGTCTGCAAGCCGCTCGCCCCCAGCGTCATCGCAACTTCCTCGTCGCCCGTGCCCTGCTCTTCCATCAGCGGAATCAGTTCGCGCGCAACGAAGGGAAAGGTGACGAAGACCGTGGCGAGCACGATGCCCGGCACTGCGAAAATCACCTGAAAGCCCATCGCCTGCAACCATGGCCCGAACAATCCCTGCGCGCCGAACAGCAGCACATAGACGAGCCCCGCCACCACGGGCGATACCGAGAACGGCAGATCGATGAGCGTGACGAGGAAACTCTTGCCTGGAAATTCGAACTTCGCGATAGCCCAGGCCGCGGCGATTCCGAACACCAGATTGAGCGGAACGGCGATGGCTGCGACCATCAGGGTGAGCCGCACCGCCGCCAGCGCGTCGGGCTCCGCGAGCGCTGCGAAATAAGCGCCAAATCCGGCCCGCAAGGCTTCCGTGAATACGACAAGCAAGGGCATCAGCAGGAACAGCGCGAGGAACGCGATGGTGACCGCGATGAGCAGACGGCGCGCAACCGGCCCCTCCCCAGTGACGGGCGCGCGCTGCCGTGCGTGACTTCTCGCACTCGCACTCGCACTCGCACTCGCACGCGCATGAAGCTGTGCATCCCCGTGTGTGGCATTCGCCAGTGTCTCAGACATGACCGAACCTCTTCCGGCTCCAGGCCTGCACGAGATTGATGACAAGGAGAATGACGAAAGCCACCGCGAGCATCACGGTCGCAATCGCCGTCGCGCCCGCATAATCGTATTCCTCGAGCTTGATGACGATCAGCAGCGGCGCGATCTCCGACACATAGGGAATGTTGCCCGCGATGAAGATGATCGAGCCGTATTCGCCGACACCGCGCGCGAAAGCGAGCGCAAAGCCGGTCAACAGCGCAGGCATGAGTGGCGGCAGAACCACGCGCCACACAGTCTGCCAGCGCGTCGCGCCCAGCGTCGCCGATGCTTCCTCGATCTCGCGGTCGCATTCGGCAATGACGGGCTGCACCGTGCGAACGATGAACGGCAAGCCGACGAACACCAGCGCGATGTAGATACCGACCGGCGTGAACGCGATCTTCCACCCGAACGGCGCAACCAGTCCACCGATCCAGCCATTCGGGGCATACAGCGAGGCGAGCGCGATACCCGCGACCGCCGTTGGCAAAGCGAACGGCAGATCGACGGCCGCATCGATCAGCCCGCGCCCCGGAAACCGATAACGCACCAGAACCCAGGCGACGATCATTCCAAAGAAAGCATTCGTGCCTGCGGCCAGAAGTGCCAGACCGAAACTCGTCCTCAGCGCACCGAGCACGCGCGGTTCGCTGGCGAGCGACATCAAGCCGCCCGCCCCCATCTCACCCGCACGCAGAACCAGCGCCGCCAGCGGCAGCAGAACAATCAAACCAAGATAAGCAATGGTGTAGCCGAGCGCGAGACCGAACCCCGGTATCGCGCTCTTCCGTCGAAAACGAAAAGCCAAGACGAACTCCGATCGAAATCAGCGCGAGGGTTGATAGATCTGATCGAAGATACCCTTATCGGCGAAATGTGTCGCCTGCGCCTTGGCCCAGCCGCCAAAGTCGTCGTCGATGGTCAGGAGTTGGAGCTTGGCGAAGCGCGCGAGATCGGCAGGCGCAGCTGCCTCGGGCCTCGCCGGGCGATAATAGTTCTTGGCGGCGATGGCCTGCGCTGCGTCTGACCACAGGAACTTCACATAGGCCTCGGCGACATCACGCGTCCCTTTGCGATCGACATTTGCATCGACGACCGCGACCGGTGGATCCGCACGGATCGAAACGGACGGCGTCACGATCTCGAACTTGCCCTTGCCGAATTCGAGATCGGCCAGATAAGCCTCGTTCTCCCATGCGATCAGGACATCGCCCACGCCTCTCTGGGCAAAGCTTACGGTGGAGCCCCGCGCGCCGGAATCCAGCACGGGGGCGTTCTTGTAGATGCGGCCGACGAAGTCGCGGACCTTCGCGTCGTCGCCATCGAACTTCTTGAGCGCATAGCCCCAGGCCGCGAGATAATTCCAGCGCGCGCCGCCCGAGGTCTTGGGGTTGGGCGTGACCACGGCGACGCCGGGCTTGGCGAGATCGTCCCAATCCTTGATGCCCTTGGGGTTGCCCGCCCGCACCAGGAACACGATGGTCGAGCTGAAAGGCACGGCCTTGTTGGGCAGGCGCGTCTGCCAATCTGTTGCAATGCGCTGGCTGCGTTGTGCGATGGCGTCGATATCGGCAGACAGCGCCAGCGTCACCACGTCGGCGTCGAGCCCATCGATCACGGCGCGAGCCTGCGCGCCCGATCCACCGTGCGAATTGCGGATGACGACGGGCGGCTTCTTCTCGGCGGCGAGTTGCTCCCCGAACGCCTTGTTGATGTCGCGATAGAGTTCGCGCGTCGGGTCATAGGACACGTTGAGCAGCACGGTTTGCGCACGCGCCAATGTCGTCAGCAACGCCAGGAAGGTGAAGCTTGCGGCAAACAGGATTTGGTACAGGGTCTTGCGACGAAAGATCAGTGACACGATTGCCCCCTCTCAAAAGAAACGAATATCAGATCCCGGCGCCGCCTTCGTTGAGATCCACGCCCGGCTTCCCGAAGCGATCCCAGAGACACCCATGGAGCAGTGACAAAAGCGGCCGAAGCGCGGCATCGGCAACGCCGACGGTGACGCCAAGCAGAGATGAGCCTGTAAATCGGGCAACGAGCAGGCCGAGCAGCGCGGAGCTGGCGATCCGCCAGCTGACCTTTTGCCACAGTTGTGCGCGCGCGCGCGATCCTGGCTTGCCCGCGAGAGCGCGCAATCGCGCGCCAGCTCCCTTGGCCTCGACGGCCGGAGCGACGAACGCAGCGTCGACCCTGAGATCGACGAAGCCTATCGCCACCGTGGCGTGGCTGATTCTGTCGATCAGGATAAAGCCGCCGAAGGTGCGGTCGTCGCGATAATCGGCGAGCGGCAACGCACCATCGAGGCCGATCGCCACCAGCCCGATCTCGTTCATCGCCAGCGCCTTCGCATCATGCGGGGCGAAGGAATGGATATCGATGGCATGACGGATCGACGAGATCCGCGCACGCACGTCCGAGGTCGCGAGCTTGAGTATGTAGTCGGCACCCGGCGCGAGCGGCTGATCGACCATCCACAAGAGCCGCGCCGCGAACAGGCGGGTAGCCATCAGGCTGTCACCGGATGAGACGATCACGTCGCCTCGCGAGATATCGATCTCGTCTTCCAGCGTCAGCGTCAACGCCTGTCCCGCACTACCCAGCGGAATATCGCCGTCGCCCGTCACGATGCGGGCGACGCGGCTGCGACGGCCGTTCGGCAGGACCGTGATTTCGTCGCCCTCCCCGATTGTGCCGCTGGCCACAGTGCCGGCATAGCCGCGGAAATCGGGACTCGGTCTGTTGACCCATTGCACCGGCATGCGGAAGGACGTTTGACGCGCCTCGGGCGGCGTCGTGTCGATGCTTTCCAGATGGCTCAGGAGGACCGGCCCGTCATACCAGTCCGTCCGCGTCGAACGCGCCGCGACATTATCACCGTCGCGCGCCGAGATCGGAATGCAGGTCACACTCGCAAAGCCGAGCGTCGCCGCGACCTTGCGATAGTCGGCAACGATCTCCTCGAACCGCACGCGGCTGAAGCCGACGAGATCCATCTTGTTGATGGCGACGATGACGTGCCGGACGCCGAGCATCGAGACGATGAAGGAATGACGCCGCGTCTGCGCGAGAATGCCCTTGCGCGCATCGACGAGGATGACTGCGAGTTCGGCGGTTGAAGCGCCGGTCGCCATGTTGCGCGTATATTGCTCGTGACCCGGCGTATCAGCCACGATGAAGGCGCGAGCGGATGTCGCAAAGTAGCGATAGGCGACGTCGATGGTGATGCCCTGCTCGCGCTCGGCGGAGAGACCGTCGACCAGCAGCGCGAAGTCGAGGTTCTCGCCCTGCGTGCCGAATTTGCGAGAGTCGCGTTCGAGCGCCGAAAGCTGGTCTTCGAGAACGACATTGGAGTCGTAAAGCAGACGCCCGATCAGCGTCGACTTGCCGTCATCGACGGAGCCGCAGGTGATGAAGCGCAGAAGGCTCGGCGCGAACGGAGCTGTGATCGGCGCGAGATCCAGGGGCTCCGCGCGGGCCTCGATGAGAGCCGACATCAGAAATACCCTTCCTGCTTTTTCTGCTCCATCGACGCGCCGCCATCATGATCGATCATGCGGCCTTGTCGCTCGGACGAGCGCGAGCCGCGCATTTCCGCGATGATCTCCGGAAGCGTGGCCGCACCGCTCTCGACCGCGCCGGTTAGCGGATAACAGCCCAGAGTGCGGAAGCGCACGGTTCGCAACTGGATCTTCTCGCCTGGCAGCAAGTCCATGCGCTCGTCGTCGCGCATGATCAGCGCACCGGCGCGCTCGACCACCGGCCGGGGCTTGGCGAAATAAAGCGGGACGACCGGAATGTTTTCCAGCGCGACATAGTCCCACACATCCGCCTCGGTCCAGTTGGACAACGGGAAAACGCGGAAGCTCTCACCCGCGCGCTTGTATGTATTATAAAGAGACCACGGCTCCGGACGCTGGTTCTTCGGGTCCCAGCCATGCGCCGCCGTGCGCAGCGAGAAGATGCGCTCCTTGGCGCGTGACTTTTCCTCGTCGCGACGGGCGCCGCCGAAAGCCGCATCGAAACCATGCTTGTCGAGCGCCTGCTTCAGCCCCTGCGTCTTCATGATGTCGGTGTGCAGGCGGGAGCCTGAGCGAAACGGATCTATGCCCGCGCGCACGCCGTCTTCATTGATATGGACGATGAGATCGAGCCCGAGTTCGCGCACCCGCTGGTCGCGAAAGGCGATCATCTCGCGAAATTTCCACGTAGTATCAACGTGCAGCAGCGGAAACGGCAGCTTGCCCGGCGCGAAAGCCTTCAGCGCCAGATGCAGCATGACCGCCGAATCCTTGCCGATTGAATAGAGCATGACCGGCCGCTCGCAGGTGGCGACCACCTCGCGCAGAATGTGGATCGACTCCGCTTCGAGCTTCTGCAGATGCGTGAGCTGGATCATGCGACCGTCTCCGCGCTGCGAACGATACGCCCGTCGGCGGCGACATGCAGGCCGCATTCCTTTTGGGACTGATCCTCCCACCACCAGCGCCCCGCCCGCTCCGGCTCGCCAGGCGCGACCGCGCGCGTGCAAGGCGCGCATCCGATCGAGAGATAGGACTTCGCATGCAGCGGATTGATGGGAACGTTATTCGCCTTGGCGAAGACGAGAATGCGGTCGCGCGTCCAGTCGTAAAGCGGATTGAGTTTTACGAGCCCACGCTCGCCATCGAAGCTGGCGAAGCCGAGGCCGGTGCGCTCGGGCGACTGATCGGCGCGAAGGCCGGTGATCCATCCGGCGGCGCCATCCAGCGCGCGCCCAAGAGGACCCACCTTGCGCACCTGACAGCATGCCTTGCGAGCGTGAACCGACCCGTAGAATCCGTCGATGCCCTGCGCACGGACCAGTTCCTCGACCTCCCGGCTCTCAGGGTAGAAAGCCGCGATACGCCTGTCATAGCGCGCCTCGGTTTCAGCCCAGAGGGCATAAGTCTGCGGAAAAAGCCGCCCGGTATCGAGCGTCACCACCTCGATATCGAGGCCAGCGGTAAAGACGAGATGGCTGAGAACCTGATCCTCCAAGCCAAAGCTCGTGGTCAGCACCAGACGGCCCCCAAGGGCCTCACGAGCGGCCACGAGGCGCCCGGATGGCTGAAGCTGAGCAAAACGCCCGTCGAGGGTGCTGGCGAGCGCCTGAAAGCTGGCTGTCATTTTGAAATCCGTTGAATCCTGGATCTCGAATCTAGCCGGGTGGGCGAACCGTAACAATTCACGGGAAGGAGGTGGTTTTTCCCTATTTCACATGAATTGAAGAACAATCCTGCCGCCCGCTCCGCCCTCTCCCTGCTTGAGCCCAGCGGGTTGCGCCAAGGGCCCCTAGAGTGGCTTGGGATCGGGCTCCGTCTTTTCGATCGTCTCGCTGACATCTTCGAGCGAAGCCCCCTCGCTGATGCGCCGCCCGATATCGCGCAGGCGCGTCAGCTGCTGCACGATGGTTGGGATGTGATCGAGGCCTTCCATCAAACGCCAGACGTAGACGAGGATCGCAAAAATGTCGCCCGTCTCGGTCGCGGGCAGCAGCGTCGCACGCAGCAGGATCGCGACGAAGATGAGAATCGAGAGCACCTCGATGATCGTCCAGTTGAACGCCGCCGCGTCCGACAGCTTCACGCGCCAGCTGCGCACCTGCGCAAAATGCCTACGAATCTCCAGCGGATCGACGCGCTCGATAAACCCGACCTCCTGCTCGAGTTGATTGTTGAGCTCGTGGTTCAGCCGCGAGGTAACGCGGATGTAGACACGGTTCACCAGGAACACCGGTATGAACAGCACGGCGGCCAGAGCCCCGATGATGAGATCGTACCAGAGCAGGATCGCTGCCGACCCGACGATCGAGATCAGCGCGGTGATGACGACGGGAACATCTATCTCGAAGAAGGAGACGAACTCACGCGACATGGCTGAGCGCGCGGCGACACTGGTCGCCTCCACCCCCGCCCGGCGCTGGCGCAGGATCGTGTCCTCGACGATGGTATTGTAGACTTGAGTATAGAGCCGCGTGTCGTACATCTGGCGGAAGCAGCCCATCGCGGCTCGCATCGTCCAGGCGATCACAATGGGGAGCGCCTGGTGAAATTCATGCGCGATCAACCCGTCGATCGCGAGTCCCGTCGCCCATGGGTAGGACAGTTCGAGCAGATCTTCCGCGAACGTCAGCACATAGGTGAGCGCAATGCGCCCACGAAAAGGCCGTACGGCGGAAAGTGCGGTCCGGGGGCGCGCTTTGGTACGGATCTTCTTTTTGCCGGGCATGGACGAACCGTTCTCGCAGCTTGTGTTCTGACGCAAGCACCTGATGGAAGATCGTTATGACGCGGCCGGGCATGCGCGGCTAGGCCTGACTCGTCAATCTCTCGACCCCGTGCCCGCGTATCGCCGCATTCGGGGCCCAAATGTGGCCGCTGCGAGAGCGCTTCGATAATGACACGAGGGATGCCTGCATGACGATCTTCCGCGGCAACATTCGACGTACCGCACTCCGTGCGGGCGCCAGCGTGGCGATCATGTTCGCGCTCGCGAGCGCCGGTGCGCAAGCAGAGACCGCCCGCAGCGCCGATATGCAGACGCTCGTCGCCAAGCATGCGCGCCAACATGGCCTGCCCGACACGCTCGCTCACCGCATCATCATGCGCGAGAGCCGCTACAACGCGCACCTCCGTGGGCGCGGCCATTACGGCCTGATGCAGATCAGCCTGCCGACCGCACGGCAGATGGGCTACAAAGGCAACCCTGCGGGCCTTCTCGATGCCGAGACCAACCTCACTTATGCGATGCCCTATCTGGCCAATGCATGGATCGTGTCGGGCGGCAACGAGTCCCGCGCCGTGTCGCTCTATTCGAGCGGCTACTATTATGAAGCCAAGCGCAAAGGCCTGCTGCGCGCCATGCATACGGCCCGCCTTGCACCGGCCGAGGCCGCGGAAGCCTCTAAATAAACCTCGTGTGGACATGTTCATGCGTCGCGGGAGCCCCGATGGCTCGCGTGCTATGGAACGATACGCAGCGCAGGTGGGTAAGCATAAGCATGTCGAGACAAGCAGTGCTGGCGGTGACCTATGTCCTGCTGATCTCCGTCGTGCCGGCGGCCGCGCAAAAGGCGCGTACAGACGCGCCTGGTGGCAAAGCAGGGTCCGTCGAACCACCGCCGACCGCGCCCGCGTCCTCGACACCACTGTCGAAGGCCGACATGCGCCGACGCCTCTCACATTGCGGTTCGGAATGGCAGAAGATGAAAAGGTCCGGTGCTGACGCCGGTCTCATCTGGCGGGATTTCTCTGCGCTCTGCATCCAGCGGCAATAGCGCTCTATCGCGGGCTTACGGACGTGCAGCCGTGGCGCGTCACCCGAAACCACACACGCCTCTCTGACCCGCGAACGAGCGAGAGAGGCGCGCCTGGCAACAGCGGCAGAGGCGCACGAAGCCATGAGGATTCGACGTGCGTCATGTCCGATGCGCACGACCTGCAGTTGGAGCAGGATCGCAGTTCATGGCGACCCAGATCGAGCCTCAGGGCATATTCCGCAACCGAAGCGGCCGTGTTCAGGCCTGTTCCGGAGCCGGGGTCGTGACCTTCGCCTTGCGCGGTGCGGACTTGCGCACGGCCTTCTTGGCGACAGCCTTCTTGGCGACAGCCTTGCGAGCAGGCTTCTTCACGGCAGTCTTGCGGACGGCCTTCTTGGCAACGGCCTTGCGAGCCGTCGTCTTCTTGACGGCGGACTTCTTCGTCGCCGTCTTGCGGGCTGTCTTCTTCACGGCCGTCTTGCGCGTCGCCTTCTTGGCAACGGCCTTGCGGGCCGTCTTCTTGACGGCGGTCTTCTTCGCAGCAGTCTTGCGGACTGCCTTCTTCGCGACGGTCTTCTTCGCTGCGCTTTTCTTCACAGCGCTCTTTTTGGCAGCGGTCTTTTTCGCTGCCGGCTTACGCTTAGTGGTTGCCTTCGCCATCTGAGGTCCCCTCTGATTAGTGTGTCGGCAAGCCAAGAGATTATGCAGCCGACATGAGGCTTGGATAACGTACCTTTGTTAATCACTCGTGCAAGTGTCAGAAGGTCTGATTACATGCCGAGGGGCGAGTAATGAGCGCGCGATGCATGCGCAAACAAGCAATTCGACGACGCGAACCGCACCTCGTGCAGGCTTGCGCGACACGCCGATCAAGACCTCCGCCGAAGAGCGCCACAGATCTTCCGCAGGTCATGCGGAGGGCCTCGACGACCCAACTCCCTCACCCGTCGAACGAGCCTTCCAGATGCCGAAACAGGCTGCTATCAGGCACATCTGTAATTTTGTCAGAAGCGGCAAAATCTATTCTGGACCTTTATCGGAGCCTTGCTTGTCAAGTCCGAAATGCGCTGCGCGATGCTTCTCAACGGCTTTTTAAGACCCGCGCAAAGCAGGCGCGACGGCACATGCGCGGCTGCTTGGACGCGCCCCGACCGGCGCTCGACGCGCTGAAAAAAAAATCGGTGCATGACGATTTTTTTTGCCTCCTGAACAAAAAAAAGCGCCGCGTGACCCGCGGCGCTGATCGAAATCGAGCATCGGCCAAGAATCGCCGATGCGTCGGGTGCGTGCAAATCAGATCCCGAGCTTCTGTTTCAGCACGTCGTTGACCGCTTGCGGATTGGCTTTTCCGCCCGTCTGCTTCATCACCTGACCGACAAACCAGCCCAGCATTGTCGGCTTCGCTTGCGCCTGCGCGACCTTCTCGGGATTGGCTGCGATGATCTCGTCGACGGCCTTTTCGATCGCGCCGGTGTCGGTCACCTGCTTCATGCCGCGTGCTTCAACGAGCTCCCTCGGGTCGCCGCCTTCCGCCCAGACAATCTCGAAAAGGTCCTTGGCAATCTTGCCCGAGATTGTGCCCGACGTGATGAGATCGACGATGGTGCCAAGCTGCCCTGCCGACACGGGCGAGGTCGCGATCGTCGCGCCTTCCTTGTTGAGGCGTCCGAAGAGTTCGTTGATCACCCAGTTCGCCGCGATCTTCGCGTCGCGTCCCGCGGCGACCGTCTCGAAATAGTCGGCAGCCTCGCGCTCCATCACGAGCACGCCGGCGTCATAGGACGGCAGGCCGAATTGCGCGATGAACCGCGCGCGCTTTTCGTCCGGCAGTTCCGGAAGGTGCGACGCGAGTTCGTCGACGAAGGCCTGGTCGAATTCGAGCGGCAGCAGATCCGGGTCGGGGAAGTAGCGGTAGTCGTGCGCCTCTTCCTTCGACCGCATGGAGCGCGTCTCGCCGCGGCCGGGATCGAACAGCCGCGTCTCCTGCGCAATCGTGCCACCGTCTTCGATGATGGCGATCTGGCGGCGCGCCTCGACGTCCACGGCCTGTCCGATGAAGCGGATGGAGTTGACGTTCTTGATTTCGCAACGCGTGCCCAGTGGCGCTCCGGGGCGGCGCACGGAGACGTTCACGTCCGCGCGCAGGCTGCCCTCCTCCATGTTGCCGTCGCAGGTACCCAGATATCTAAGGATCGTGCGCAGCTTGGTCACATAAGCGCGCGCCTCTTCGGCGGAGCGGATGTCAGGCTTGGACACGATCTCCATCAGCGCGACGCCCGAGCGGTTCAGGTCGACGTAGCTTTCGGTCGCGGACTGGTCATGCAGCGACTTGCCCGCGTCCTGTTCCAGATGCAGCCGCTCGATGCCCACCGTGATCTGCTCGGTCGCGGTGACATCGACGATCACCTCGCCCTCGCCGACAATGGGGCTCTTGAACTGGCTGATCTGATAACCCTGCGGCAGATCGGGATAAAAATAGTTTTTGCGGTCGAATGTCGAGCGATGATTGATTTGCGCCTTCAGGCCGAGCCCGGTGCGAACCGCCTGCTTGATGCACTCCTCGTTGATGACCGGCAGCATGCCGGGCATGGCGGCGTCGACCAGCGAGACATGACTGTTGGGATCGCCGCCGAAGTCGGTCGATGCGCCCGAGAAGAGCTTTGATTTCGAAGTGACCTGGGCATGGATTTCCATGCCGACGACGATTTCCCAATCGCCAGTCGCGCCTTTGACCAGCTTGGAGGGTTTGGCATGGGTGTTCATGGCCGTGGTCCCGGGGTTGTTGCTCGCGTGCGCGGCGGATGGACCCGCAGCGTCTCGCCCCGGTTTTTAAAGGCCAGCACCGATTGGAACAAGGGCCCCCGCGAAATGGCCTTCAGCCGCGCGACAATTCCTGCAGGCTGAACCACTGGCGCTCGTCGGTCCACACCGAGGTGACACGCCATCCAGCCCCTTCCGCGACGCGGCGGAAGCCCTCGAGCGAGTATTTATAGGAGTTCTCCGTGTGGATACGCTCCCCCTCTGTGAAGGCGAAGACATGCCCAAGCAGGTGCACATCCTGACGCTTGCGGCTCACGAGATGCATCTCGATGCGCCCTTCGTCGCCGTTCCAGACGGCGTCGTGACGGAAAGCGCGCAGATCGAAATCGCCGCCGAGCTCGCGATTGATGCGCGTCAGCAGATTGAGATTGAACGCGGCGGTCACCCCTGCCGCATCGTTATATGCGGGCACCAGCACGGCGAGATCCTTGCGCAGGTCGACGCCCACGATCAGCCGGCCACCATCCAGCTGTCGTCCCATCTGAGCAAGCAGCTCCTGCGCATGGGCGGGCACGAGATTGCCGATGGTCGAGCCGGGAAAGAAGCCCAGTCGCGGCGCGTGGGCGAGATGACGCGGCAGATGCAAGTCCGCGCCGAAATCGCCGACGACTGGCAGCACGTCGAGCGCGGGAAAGCGCTGCGCCAGACGGGCCTGCGCCTCGCGCAAGGCATCGCCGGAGACGTCGATGGGGACATAGGCCGCCAGCTGCGGCATCTGCGCAAGCAGGATCTCCGTCTTGCGGCTTGAGCCCGATCCGAACTCGATCAGCACGGTGCCCGCACGTGTGCGCGCGGAAATGCCGGTAGCGCTGCGCTCGAGCAAGGCGGCTTCGGTGCGCGTCGGATAATATTCCGGCACCTGGGTGATCTGCTCGAACAATTCGCTGCCGATAGCATCGTAGAAGAAGCGGCACGGCAGCGTCTTCGTGTCAGCGCTCAGTCCTTCGATCACGGCTTCCGCGAAGCCGCTTTCCGAAGCGGCAGGCTCAGTGCCGGCGCGTTTCGCCATGACGTGGTGGTTCATCGGGCATCCTCCGCGAGACGCAGTCCGAGGAACTGCCAGCGCTGCCATGGATAGAAGAAGTTGCGATAGGTCGAACGGCTGTGGTTGTCTGGAGTTACGCAGGACGCGCCCCGCAGGACCTGCTGGCTGACCATGAATTTTCCATTGTATTCGCCGATAGCGCCTTCGGGCGGGCGATAGCCGGGATAGGGCGAATAGGACGACTGCGTCCATTGCCACACGTCGCCGAACATCTGGCCGAGCCCTTGCGAGCGCGACGGCAGAGGCTGCAAAGCGCCTGAGCCCAGAGTGTTTCCGACGGGCGAGACGCCCTGCGCCGCGATCTCCCATTCGGCTTCGGTCGGCAATCTCTTGCCGGCCCAGCGCGCATAGGCATCGGCCTCGAAATAGCTGACGTGGCAAACGGGCGCCGCGTCATCAACGGGCTGCAAGCCCTCGAAACCCATCTGCAGCCATTGTCCGTCGTGCTCTTCCCAATAAAGCGGAGCATCCCACGACTCCCGCTTCACCGTCGCCCAACCGTCTGCAAGCCAGAGAGTGGCCTCGCGATAACCGCCGTCGTTGATGAAGGCGCGCCACTCGCCATTCGTCACGAGCCTGTTCGCGAGTTTGAAGGGACGCACGAGCACCTCGTGGCGGGGCCCCTCGTTGTCCCACGAAAAGCCCCTGCCCTCGTCGCCAATCTCGCGAATACCGCCCTCGAAAGAAATCCACTTCAGCGGCACGGCGTCACGCGCACCGCGCTGTTCCACGCGCGCGCGATAAGCCGGGCGCAGCGGGTTCAGCGCGAACAGGCTGAGAATATCCGTCATCAGCAATTCTTGATGCTGCTGCTCGTGATTGATGCCGATCTCGACAAGCCGCGCGATCTCCGGGGCATCGCCCAGTCCGATCGCAAACATCTGTCGCAGCCCAGCATCGACATGCCCGCGATAGGCATGGACTTCATTGGCGCTCGGCCGCGTCAGCAATCCGCGATGCTGGCGCGGCTGCCGCTTGCCCTGCGTCTCATAATAGGAATTGAAGCAGAAGTTGAACCGCTCGTCGAAGACGCGATAGCCGGGCGCATGGGCCTCGAGAATGAAGCGCTCGAAGAACCAGGTCGTGTGCGCAAGGTGCCACTTGGTGGGGCTCGCGTCGTCCATCGCCTGGACGCATTGATCCTCCGCACTCAGCGGCGCGGCGAGAGCAGTGGAAAGTTGCCGTGTCTGGAAGAGCCGCGTTTGGAGGTCGGTCACCGTCCCGACGTCAGGACGGTCACGAACAATGGCGCCTGCTGGCATAAGACTCTCCCGGACGCACGACTCGCGACTGAACGCACGGGATCGGAATGAGGTTCCGGAAAGATTATCGCCGTGCGCGTCGCAGGATGACACGAGCTATGTAATCACTGCCCCATCCAGCCGCCACCAGCGCCACGGCAATGATCACGTTCGCGAGAGGACGCGCAGTCTCCTCCGCGCGCCATGCCTGCGCGGCGACGAGAATGAGCACCAGCAATGCCGTCAGCCACAACAGCCACCGCAGGGCCTGAAGGCACCCGGCGAGAATGGCGGTGGAGAGCGGTCCCATCATCCCCACCACGCCGTCGGGAGCGTGATGCGGCCTGCCGACTGCTCGATCACCTCGGCAACTGAAAACAAGGTCTCCTCGTCGAAGGGGCGGCCGATCAATTGCAGGCCGAGCGGAAGACCTTGCGCCGAAAGTCCGCCGGGAACGGCGATGCCCGGCAGGCCTGCCATGTTCACAGTCACCGTGAACACGTCGTTGAGGTACATTTCCACCGGATCGGCAGAACCCTTCTCGCCGATTCCGAAAGCGGCCGACGGTGTCGCTGGTGTCAGGATCGCGTCAATTCCATCGGCATAGGCAAGTTCGAAATCGCGCTTGATAAGCGTACGGATCTTCTGCGCGCGCACATAATAAGCGTCGTAGTACCCCGCCGAGAGCACATAGGTGCCGATCATGATGCGGCGACGCACTTCGCGTCCGAAACCTTCGGCGCGCGTGTTCTCGTACATCCCGGCAATGTCCTTGCCGGGAACGCGCAGGCCATAGCGTACGCCATCGTACCGCGCGAGGTTCGACGAAGCCTCCGCGGGCGCCACGATGTAATAAGCCGGGAGCGCGGTCTTCGTGTGCGGCAGCGAGATGTCCACAATTTCGGCGCCGGCCGCGCGCAGCATTTCGATGCCATCAGACCAAAGCTTCTCGATCTCGGCAGGCATGCCGTCGATGCGGTATTCCTTGGGTATGCCGATCTTCTTGCCCTTGATCGAGCGGCCAACGGCGGCCTCGTAGTCCGGAACCGGCGCATCGAAACTGGTGGAATCCTTGGGGTCGTGCCCGGCCATCGACTTCAGCAGGATCGCGCAATCGCGCACCGTGCGGGCGATGGGACCGGCCTGATCGAGGGACGACGCGAAAGCCGCGACACCCCAGCGCGAACAGCGCCCGTATGTCGGCTTGATTCCGACTGTGCCCGTGAACGCGGCGGGCTGGCGGATTGACCCGCCCGTGTCGGTGGCAGTGGCGCCGAGGCAGAGATGCGCCGCGACAGCGGCAGCCGATCCTCCCGACGATCCGCCGGGAACCAGCAGGCCTTTCTTGTCGCCGGCCAGCGCCGCGCGTCCGCGCGCTTCGTCCCAGCTTGGCGGCAGCCATGGCGAGGCGACCGGCCCGTAATATGAAGTCTCGTTCGATGAACCCATCGCGAACTCGTCCATGTTCAGCTTGCCGAGCATGACCGCGCCATCGCGCCACAACTGGCTGGTGACGGTGGATTCATAGGCGGGCTTGAACCCGTCGAGCACATGGCTGCAGGCCTGCATGTGCACGCCTTCTGTGGCGTAGAGATCCTTGATGCCGAGCGGCAGCCCTTCGAGCGCCCCCGCATTGCCGGAGGCGATTTTCGCGTCGGACACCTTCGCCATGGCGAGCGCGCGGTCCGGCGTCTCTTTCACGAAAGCATTGAGCGCCCGCGCCTTTTCGATCGCGGCGAGATGCGCCTGCGTGAGATCTACTGCGGAGATCGTCTTGGCCTTGAGAGCGTCCCGCGCGTCGGCGAGGGTAAGATGCGTGAGATCGGTCATGGTTCTCGTTCTGGCGCTGGCAGACAAACGAATGGATTATTCGACGACCTTGGGAACGACGAAGAAGTGATCCTCGGACGAAGGCGCATTGCGCGTGACGACATCGGCGCCCGCATGGTCGGTCACCGCATCGGGCCGCAACGGCAGGCGCATCGGAATGACTGACGTCATCGGCTCGACGCCCGACACATCGACCGCGCTCAACTCCTCGACGAAAGCGAGGATCGCGTTCAATTCGTCCTGCAGATGGGGAACCTCATCGTCCTGAACCGCGATGCGCGCGAGATGGGCGATGCGGCGAACGGTAGCCTGATCGACGGACATGAGCACTCCGGGGGCGATGTCGTGGCGCGAAAGTCTGCGTGCCTATAGCACCCGGGGCTTTGCCGACGCAAACACATGCGACGGCAAGCCCCCTTGATCAGAAGCTCATCTCTGCGCCAAACACCGGCACGCGTACCTTGGTGTCGCCCCCGTCGAGCGCCCCGACAAAATCCGCAGCCTTCCCCGTCAGCATGGGAAACGTGCCGAAATGGATCGGCACAACCGTGTCGAAATGGAAGTAGCGCTTCACGGCGAGTGCCGCCGTCTTAGGTCCCATGGTGAAGCGATCGCCGATCGGCACGAGACCAATTTTCGGCTGGTACAATTCGTCGATGAGCGCCATGTCGCCGAAAATATCCGTGTCGCCCATATGATAGAGTGTGGGCTCCCCGGCAGCCTGTATGACGATGCCGTTTGGGTTGCCGAGATACACGGACTGGCCGTCGCGCGTCACGCCCGACGAATGCAGCGCCTGCGTGAAGCTCACCGCGAAGCCGCCGCAATCGACCGTGCCGCCCGTATTGCCGGGATTGATGTTCTCAATCCCCTGTCCGTTCAGGAACATGCAGATTTCAAAGTTCGAAATCACCTGCGCCTGTGTTCGCTTCGCTATTTCGGCCGCATCCCCGATGTGATCGTCGTGACCATGCGTGATGACGATATGCGTCGCCCCCGCGCTCGCTTTCGCGGCATCCCCATTGAACGTCGGATTGCCCGTGAGGAACGGGTCGATCAGCACGACGGCTGAACCGATCTCGAGGCGGAAGGCGGAATGGCTGAGCCAGGTGAGTTTCATTGCGCGTGCTCCGATGATGCTGGCGGGAACTTAGTCGCAACCACGCGCTGGGCAAGGGGCGCGCGGGGAACGATGGCGGCAGAAAGCGCAACGTGCTAACGCGTGGCCCATGCCTACAGAAATTCTCGACCTCCCCGCCCTCGCCGAGCGCCTTCCACGACATGCGCGCCTGTTCGGCCTCGACCTCGGCACCAAGACGATCGGCATCGCCATGTCCGATGTCGAACGTCGCATCGCAACACCGCTGGAGACGATCCGCCGCGAGAAATTCTCAATCGACGTGAAGCGGCTCATCGAACTTGCAACGCAATTCGATATCCATGCGCTGGTGCTCGGCCTCCCCCTGAATATGGATGGCACCGAAGGGCCCCGCTCCCAGGCGACGCGTGCCTTCGCTCGCAACCTCTCCAACTACACGCCACTGCCCGTCACCTTCTGGGACGAGCGCCTCTCGACAGCTGCCGTCACGCGCTCGCTGATCGAGCAGGATGCCTCGCGCGCCAAACGCGCGAAAGTCGTGGATCGCATGGCGGCCGCCTACATCCTGCAAGGCGTCCTGGATCGCCTGTCCCGCATGGCGCAGGAAAAAAGCCCCCCGCCTTTCGACGGGGAGCCCGATCGCTCCTGACGGGTCAAAGGATACGCACCCTAGCGGTGCCCGCCCCCTCCGCGGCCGCCAAATCCACCGCCTCCGCCGTGGCCACCGAAGCCGCCTCCGCCGCCCATGCCGCCGCGGAATCCGCCACCGCCCATGCCGCCGCGGAAGCCGCCGCCGCCCATGCCTCCACGGAACCCGCCACCGGCAAAGCCACCGCGAACCATGCCTGGGCGGTTGTAAATGACGCCGCCACGCCCGCCGTAGCCGCCATAGACGCGATGGCGATAGCCGTAGCGCGGGTATCCATAGCCATAGGAATAGGCCGGGTAGTAACCGCCATAAACGGGATAGCCGTAGCCGTACGGATACCCATAGCCATACCAGTCGTCATAGCCGCTGGATGCGATCGCAGCGCCCAATCCCAGCCCGAACAATCCCAGCGCCGCCGCCGGAAAGGCATTGCTCCTGTAGTAGTAATGGCGCCCACGCGCATAGCGGACATGACGGCGAACGCGCACGTGCCGCACGGTATGCGTGGTTCTGCGATAGGCGACTTCGGCAGTCGGCGATGGCAGAGATAACGCGGTCGCGGGGGTGATGCTCATGGGGCCTGCGGAAGCAGGAACAGCGAGCGAAACGAGAAGAGCCGAACTCAGCGCCGCTCCCAAAAACTGTTGCTTTGAGAAGATCATGACGCAACTCCTTCCAGTTGTTAGGAAACCGCGCGACGAGGCGCGAAGTTCCCCCGGGAGGCCCTATTCCGCAGTTTTAACGGGCACAACCGGCCTAATGGAAAGTTGCATTAACTACAGTTCTGCTAAGCCTAAGTTTCAGTTGTGTAAAAACTTAGTTTGGAAAAATGGGACGCAATCTGAGGTTGTTATCCATAACAAATCAGCGCTGAGGCGCGAATTTTTGGGTGATAACGATACAGCCTTGTGCCATTGTTAAGCTTATTCATCCCGGATTGGTTCAGGGTCGACCAAGAGGCAAACCATGAACGCCCGCGCCACACCGTCTTCTCCCAAGGTGACACGCTTGCGTCCCCGCGCAACTGAGGCCGCCGGAAACATCGTCTACACGCAACTCCCCACGGAAACTGTGCAAAAGGCGACAGCCAAGAAGTTGGAGGTCGCCCGTTACATCGGCCAGATGACTCTCGAACTCGAACGTCTCGCCGGCACGGCGGATCTCGAGCTTCTTGCCTACTTCCTGGCCATGGCAAGGTCCGAGGCCGAAGCTGCCACGGGTCAGAGCTTCTCCGGCACAGAGTGAGTCGCGAGGGGGCCGGCCAGCGAGACGAGGTTGCCCCCGTGCCGCTCGAGTTGGCCGCTCAATTCCAGGTCGAGCAGGACCATGCGGACATCTGCCATCGAAGCTGAGCCAAGCCGCGCGAGATCGTCGACGTTGACCGGCGATGGGCCCAGCAGCGCCAGCAGGCGGACGCGAACGTCAGCCTCCTCCCGCGTGCTGGCGGCGGGCGGTATGAGCGGCGGCGCGCCCTCCTCATCGAGTTCGTGACCGGCCATGCTGAGCGGCGCGGGTTCTCCGAACAGCTCCATTTCATCCCACAGCGGCTCGGCAGCCGGGATCGCAGCCTGTCCCTCGAAAAGGCCTTCAGGCAACGGAATGCCGTCTCGCAGGATCGGCGCCAGCACTTCGACCACGTCTTGCGCGCAAGTGCAGAGAGTCGCGCCCTGCCGAAGAAGGTCGTTCGTTCCCTCCGCGCGCGGGTCGAGCGGGGCGCCGGGCACCGCGAAGACCTCGCGCCCCTGCTCCAACGCGAATCGGGCCGTGATGAGCGAGCCCGAACGCCGTGCCGCCTCGATGACGAGTGTCCCGAAGGACAGGCCGGAGACGATGCGATTGCGGCGCGGAAAATCCCGGCCGCGCGGCTCCCAGCCGAGCGGCATTTCGGAGACGATGGCGCCCGTCTCGATGATCTCGGCAGCGAGCCTGTCGTGTTCGGGCGGATAGAGCTTGTCCAGCCCGCCGGCCAGCACGGCCACCGTTCCCGCTCTCAAGCTCGCCCGATGCGCCCGCGCGTCAATGCCGCGCGCGAGCCCCGAGACGATGGTGTAACCGGAATCCCCGAGTTCCTGCGCCATGCGCTCGGCGAAAGTGAGCCCCGCCGCTGAGGCATTGCGCGAACCGACGATGGCAACCCCCGGACGTGTCAGCGCATCGCCGCGCGACAGCACCGAGATGACAGGAGGTGGGGCGTCGATCGTGCGCAGGGCGGCAGGATAGTCCGCCTCGCCGAGGCAAACGAGGGCGCCGCCCAATCGCGCCAACCCCTCCATTTCGCGCTCGCAGGCCTCGAGACTGGCGATCTTGATGACGCGGCCTCGCTGCGCGGCGAGATCGGGCAAGGCCTCGAGCGCGCGGCTGGCGCCGCCGAAACGATTGATGAGGGACCGGAACGTGCGCGGCCCGACGTTCTCGCTTCGGATGAGGCGCAGCCAGTCGAGACGCTGGGCGTCGGAAAGCTTCATGGCTGGCTCGTCTTGAAAAGGGATCGTGATTAAAAATCGAAATAAGCAAACTTAAGACTGCGCTGTCCCCTTCTGGCCGATCTTGCCCTCTGTCCCCGCCAGCAACCGACGGATATTCTCGGCATGCCGCAACCACAGGAGCGCCGCCAGGGCGACGAACAATTCCGCTTCCGGCCTGTGCCCGAACAAAAGCAGGGCCACGGGCGCGGCAAGGCTCGCCACCAGCGCGGCGGCGGAAGAATAGCGCGTCAGCGCGGCGACGGCGAGCCAGGCCGCGACGAAGACCAGCCCTGCTGGCCAATAGAGACCGAACAGGCAGCCGAGATAGGTCGCGACGCCCTTGCCGCCCTTGAATTTCAGCCAGACGGGATAAAGGTGGCCCAAAAACGCGCCAAGCCCCGCGACGATCGCGAGTTGCCCGCTCTCCTCACCCACGGAAAAACGACCGGCAATCAGCACGGCAGCCGTGCCCTTCAGCGCATCGAGCAGCAGGGTGGCGATCGCAAGATCCTTGCGGCCGGTGCGCAATACGTTGGTGGCGCCGATGTTCCCCGAACCGATTGAACGCAAATCGCCCGTGCCCGCGAGACGGGTCAGGACCAGACCGAAGGGAATTGAGCCCAGCAGATAACCGAAAACGAGTGCAATGAATGTAAGCGGCATGGACAGAGCCTATTCGTGGACGGTCACGCCTGCAACCAGAGTCAGCTTCACGCGCCCCTGAAGCCGCGCCTCGTCGAAGGGCGTGTTCTTGCAGCGCGCATGGAGGACGGCGGGGTCCACGACGAAAGGCTCGTCCGGATCGAACCGGATGATGTCCGCAGGAGCCCCCTTGGCGAGACTTCCCTGCGGCAGCCCGAGAATTTCGGCAGGACGTGAGGTCATGGCGCGCAGCAGAACCGGCAGAGATACCTGCCCCGCATGAACGAGGCGAAGCCCCGCCGCGAGCAGCGTTTCAAGGCCGATAGCGCCCGCTTCCGCTTCCGCGAACGGCACGCGCTTGGCTTCGACGTCCTGCCCGCAATGGTCGGATACGATGACGTCGATGACCCCGGATGCAAGCCCTTCGACGAGCTTCAGGCGCTCGTCCTCATGGCGCAGCGGCGGCATTAGTTTCAGGAACGTCCTGTAATCGCCGATGTCGTTCTCGTTCAGCGTCAGATGGTTGATCGAGATGCCGCAACTCACCCGCAGGCCCGCAGCCTTCGCGCGCGCGATGATCTCCAGCGACATCGAGGAGCTGACGAGTTCGGCGTGGTAGCGCGCGCCCGTCATCGCGACGAGCCGCATGTCCCGGTCGAGCACCAGCGCCTCGGCCTCATGCGGAATGCCGGTGAGACCGAGGCGGCTCGCGAGTTCGCCCGCGTTCATCACGCCGGAGCCCGCGAGATCCGCATCCTGCGCCACATGCATGACGAGCGCGCCGAAGTCGCAGGAATAGGTCAGCGCGCGCCGCATCACCTGTGCATCGCGCACCGAGACGCGGCCGTTGCTGAAGGCCACGGCGCCAGCCTCGCCCAAAAGTCCGATCTCGGCGATCTCGCGACCATGCAGGCCCTTGGTCAGGGCCGCCACCGGCAGCAGTCGCACCTGCGCATTATCGCGTGCGCGGCGCATCAGGAAATCTACCACCGCCGGATCGTCGATCGCGGGAGAAGTGTCGGGAGTCACACAGATGGTGGTGACACCGCCCGCGGCTGCCGCCCGCGATGCCGAGGCAATAGTCTCGCGATGTTCCGCGCCGGGTTCGCCGACGAAGACGCGCATGTCGATCAAGCCGGGCGAGACGACATCCCCGCCGCAATCCACGACGCGGATCTCGCTCGAAACAGCATCCCGCGTGACGCCGGCCCCGACATCACGAATAACGCCGTCGGCTACGAGCAACCCGCCCCGCCCCTCCTGCCCGGAGGCCGGATCGACGAGACGCGCATTGATGAGGGCGATGGGAGGATGAGACATGCGGTTCCCGGATTCTTTCGTCAACAATGCGGCTCCTCCTTCGCCCATCGGGGGAAGAGGGAGAAGCGGGCCGCGTGGCCTTCAATCCCCTCACGCAGGCAGATGCTGCGCCAGCACTTCGAGCACGGCCATGCGCACGGCCACACCCATCTCGACCTGTTCGTTGATGAGCGATTGCGGACCGTCGGCCACGGCGGTCGAGATCTCGACACCGCGATTGATCGGCCCCGGATGCATGACGAGCGCGTCGGGCGCGGCGAGCCGAAGCTTCTCTTCATCGAGCCCGTGAAAGCGCGAATATTCCTTCAGCGAGGGCACATAGGCCCCGTCCATACGCTCGCGCTGCAAGCGCAGCATCATGACGATGTCAGCTCCGGCGAGCCCCGCCTTCATGTCACGAAACACCTCGACGCCCATGCGCTCGATGCCGGCTGGCAGCAGTGTCGACGGCGCGACGACACGAACGCGCGCGCCCAGAGCCGAGAGCAGGATGATGTTGGAACGCGCCACGCGCGAATGGGCAACGTCGCCGCAGATGGCGACCGTCAGTCCCTCGATCCGGCCTCTGCGGCGGCGGATCGTCAGCGCGTCGAGAAGTGCCTGTGTCGGATGCTCATGGGCCCCATCGCCCGCGTTCACGACCGAGCAATCAACCTTCTTCGAGAGAAGGTCCACGGCGCCCGAGCAGTGATGGCGCACGATGATGATGTCCGGCCGCATAGCATTCAGCGTCACAGCCGTGTCGATCAGGGTCTCGCCCTTCTTCAGGCTGGAATTGGCGACCGCCATGTTCATGACGTCGGCGCCGAGCCTCTTGCCCGCCAGCTCGAAGGAAGCCTGCGTACGAGTAGAGGCTTCGAAGAACAGGTTGATCTGCGTGCGCCCGCGCAGAATCGTGCGCTTCTTTTCGACCTGACGGGAGACCTCGACGGCCTCCTCCGCCATATCGAGCAGATATTCGATCTCGGGCCGGTTCAGCCCCTCGATCCCGAGCAGGTGCCGGTGCGGAAAAGGAGACTTGGTGCGCGCGGTGGACATGACAGCGTCTATAGGGGCGAAAGTGCCTCCCGCGCAAGCACCCTGGGCCCCAGCCCATAGGCCTACCGGGCAAACTCGCGGTTGCGCCGCTCGAGTTCTTCGCCATAGCGGCGCAGCGCATGCGACTCGGTGACGAGGCCGAGCACACGGCGGCTGACATCGTCGTCTATGACGACAAGCACGTCGGTCTCACTCTTTTCGAAGGCATCCAGCGTTTCGCGGATCGACATATGCGGCAGCAGCCGCGCCTGACGCTGGCCCGCGAGTTCGATCACCGGGCTCTGCACCTGCTCGGGCGGCGCCCCATGCAGGTCTGCGGTGAGAACCAGCCCAGCATAGCGTCCCTGCGCATCGAGCGCGATGAGCTGTTTCGTCGTGCCCGGCGGAAACATCTCGCTGGCGACGCCGATGGTCACGTCCCCGGGAACCGTTCGCGCATCCTTGCGCATGAGACGCGCGACATTGAGCTGGCGCACCCAGCCGACATCGTGGGGTCCACGGATCGTCTCGCCGCGAAGATGGAAGCGCCAGGTGGCGAAGGAATAGCCGAAGGTCTCGCGCACGATCAGCGCCGAGAGCGCGGAGGCGGCAAGCGCGGCCACGGTCACGGAGAAATCGCCCGTTGTTTCCAGCGCGAGAACGGTCATGGTGATGGGCGCGCCCAGCACGCCCGTCCCAAAAGCCGCCATGCCGGTGATCGCCGCGAGTCCCGCCGAGAAATCGAACGGAGTATAAAGCGTCGCCGTCTCCGCGTAGAGTCGACCCAGCATGCCGCCCAGCAGGAGCGAGGCGAAGAACAGACCGCCGCGAAACCCGGAGCCCAGCGAGATCGCCGAGGCCAGCGCCTTCATGACGATCACCCCGGCAAGCACGCCCAGCGGCACCGATTGCATGAGGTTGAGCTGGAAGGCTCCATGTCCCGCCCCCAGGATCTGCGGCGTTATGATCGCGAAGCCGCCGACGATAAGCCCGCCGATCGCGGGGCGGAACATTTCTGGCAGATAGCGCGTGGTGAACAAACGCTCGGCCAGTGCGACGCCCTTCATGAGCAGGATGCTGCCTACCGCGCAGATCGCGCCCAGCAGCACGACATGGCCGAAGAACTCGCCCGTCGCGACGTGAAACTCGGCGATGACCGGCACCGGCCCATGGCGGTGCGTGATCAGCCCCGACACGATGCTGGACACGATGGCGCTGGCCACGACCGGCACGAGCGAGGCCACGGCATAGGCGCCCAGCACCACCTCGAAAGCATAGAAAGCGCCCGCGAGCGGCGCGCCGAAAGCCGCCGAGATCGCCCCCGCCGCGCCGCAGGCGACCAGGAGCCGCATGTCCGACCGGCGGGCCGCGAGGCCACGGCCGAGAAAGGATGCGAGCGCCGCGCAGATCTGCGTATAGGCCGCCTCCAGCCCGACCGAAGCGCCGAAGGCGTTGGAGACGAAGGTTTGCAGCGTAATATAAAGAGAGCCGCCGATGCTCAGGCGCCCGCCATGCAGGGCATTGGCCTCGATGGCGTCCGCCATCCGCCCCTTGAAGCGCGTGCCCGCGAACCAGACGATCCCAGACAGCAGCAGCCCGCCGAGCACAGGCACGGCAAGCGCACGCAACGGCTCGACCATGGCGGTTGCAGAGAGCCGCTGGTCGATGGGCAGCTTGAAGAAGACCTCGTGCAAATATTGTGCGGTCGCGGCGATGATGCCGACGAGAACGCCGGACATGAGCCCGACCACCAGCCCGGCCAGAACGAGGCCGCTCTCGCGCGCTCGAACAAAAGTTCTCAACCAGAACGGCAGAAAACGTTCGAAAGCTTGCGAGGGAATGGCCGCCATCGGGTATCCGGAACGCGAGGACCGGCATTCGCGAGGCTTATCCTGCCAATACGTGCCGAGTGGCCTTCCAATAGAGCATTCCGGCGCGGGAGCAACCTCGTGAAATCAGAAAAGCGGCACGCGTGATCAGGCACCGGCTTGGACTTGGCCGCCAATAGCTCGCGTGAAGGAACGGTCTTGTAATCGGCCGGAGAGCCGCTCATTTGACAGTCCGGCCCCCCTCAACCATGTTTCGCCCGAAGCTTGACCCGTGATCAGGGCCTCGAAGCCCCGGCGGCTGGGGTCCAGCGATCTCCGCCGGGGACGCGCGTTTTTCGTTTTTCAAGGATTTTCCATGGACGTCGTCATCGTCGAGTCGCCTGCCAAGGCCAAGACGATCAACAAGTATCTCGGTCCCGGCTACGAGGTTTACGCCTCGTTCGGCCACGTCCGGGATTTGCCCGCCAAGGACGGCTCGGTCGACCCCGAGACCGACTTCACCATGTTGTGGGAAGTCGACGCGAAGGCCGCGAAGCGCCTCTCCGAGATCGCCCAGGCGGTCAAAGGCGCTGACAATGTGATTCTCGCGACCGATCCGGATCGCGAGGGCGAAGCCATTTCCTGGCATGTGCTCGAAGTGCTGAAAGGCAAGCGCGTGCTGAAGGACAAGGTCGTCCAGCGCGTCGTCTTCAACGCGATCACCAAGAGCGCGATCCTCGAGGCGATGAAACATCCGCGCGAAATCGATACGGCGCTGGTCGAGGCTTATCTCGCCCGCCGCGCGCTCGACTATCTCGTCGGCTTCAACCTTTCGCCAGTCCTCTGGCGCAAGCTGCCGGGCGCGCGTTCCGCCGGCCGCGTTCAATCAGTTGCGCTGCGCCTCGTCTGTGATCGCGAACTCGATATCGAAAAGTTCGTGAAACGCGAATACTGGTCGCTGCTCGCCCATCTGAAGACGAAGGACGGCGCAGCCTTCTCGGCCCGCCTCACGGGCGCCGACGGCAAGAAGATCAGCCGCCTCGACATCGGCACTGGCGAAGAAGCCGAGACCTTCCGGGCCGCGCTCGACAAGGCGACATTCGACGTTCTCTCGGTCGAAGCCAAGCCTGCCAAGCGCAACCCCTACCCTCCCTTCACGACCTCGACCCTGCAACAGGAAGCATCACGCAAGCTGGGCTTTGCGCCGGCCCGCACCATGCAACTCGCACAGCGTCTCTATGAAGGCATCGACATCGGCGGCGAAACCGTCGGCCTCATCACCTATATGCGGACGGACGGCGTCGACATGGCGCCGGAAGCCATCGCCAGCGCCCGCAGCGTCATCGCCAAGGAATATGGCGACAAATACGTCCCCGCCGCTCCGCGCAAATACATGGTCAAGGCCAAGAATGCGCAGGAGGCCCATGAGGCCGTCCGCCCGACGGATCTCGCCCGCCTGCCGCGCCAGGTCGCCAAGGCGCTCGATGCCGAGCAAGCCAAGCTTTACGAACTCATCTGGACGCGTACCATCGCCAGCCAGATGGAATCGGCAGAGCTGGAACGCACCACTGTCGAAATCGCCGCCGACGTAAACGCGGGCCAGTACAAGCGCATCGATCTGCGAGCCACGGGCCAGGTCGTGCGCTTCGATGGCTTCCTCGCCCTGTATCAGGAAGGCAAGGACGACGAGGAGGACGAGGACGCGAGTCGCCTTCCGCCGATGGCCGCTGGAGACCGTCTCTCCAAGGACCGCATCGAGTCGAGCCAGCATTTCACCGAGCCGCCGCCGCGCTTCACCGAGGCGACGCTTGTCAAGCGGATGGAAGAGCTCGGCATCGGCCGTCCCTCGACCTACGCCTCGACGCTCGCCGTGCTGCGCGAACGCCAATATGTGAAGGTCGAGAAGAAGCGCCTCGTCCCCGAAGACAAGGGCCGCCTCGTCACAGCGTTTCTGGAAAGCTTCTTCAGCCGCTATGTCGAGTATGACTTCACGGCGGACCTCGAAGAAAAGCTCGACAAAGTCTCCAACCACGACGGCGACTGGAAGCAGCTGCTGCGCGATTTCTGGGCCGAGTTCTCGCAGGCTTTGGCCGGCACCAAGGATCTGCGCACCACCGCCGTTCTCGATAGCCTGAACGATCTGCTCGGCGCCCACATCTTCCCCGACAAGGGCGATGGGTCGAGCCCGCGCGCCTGTCCGTCCTGCGGCGCGGGGCAATTGTCGCTGAAGCTCGGCAAGTTCGGAGCCTTCATTGGCTGCTCGAATTATCCGGAGTGCAAGTTCACCCGCACCATGGACCCGGCCAGCGCCGACCAGGCGGCGGGCGATCCCTCGCGCCCCGGCGTGCGTGTGCTCGGCATCGACCCCACATCGGGCGAGGAAGTCACCGTCCGCGACGGCCGCTTCGGCACTTATGTGCAGCTCGGCGAAGGCGAGAAACCCAAACGATGTTCCCTGCCAAAGGGATTATCGGGCGGCGACGTTACGCTGGACCAGGCCATCGCCCTGCTCTCCCTGCCGCGCGAAGTGGCAAAGCATCCTGAAACCGGCGAGCCGATTCTGGCCGGCATCGGGCGCTTCGGCAGCTATGTGCAGCACGGGAAGACATATGCGAATCTCGGCCGCGAGGACGACGTGCTCGCCATCGGCGGCAATCGCGCGGTAGACCTGATCCTGACCAAGGAAGCCGGCGGCGGTCAGGGCCGCTACGGCGCATCTGCTGGACGCGCGCTCGGCGACCACCCGAAGGGCGGCGCAATCAGCGTAAAAGCCGGCAAATACGGACCTTACGTGAACTGGGGCAAGGTCAACGCGACCCTGCCCAAGGGTACGAATTCCGAGGAGTACACGCTGGAACAGGCGCTGGCTCTCATCGCTGCCAAGGAAGCGGGCGGTGGCGACGGCGCAGGCCGCCTGCTTGGCCAGCATCCCGCCGGCGGACCCGTGAGCGTGCGCGATGGTCGCTTCGGCGCCTATGTGAACTGGGGCAAGATCAACGCCACAATTCCGGCGGCCTATTCGGCCGAAACGATAAGCCTTGAAGACGGCTTGCGCCTCGTCGAGGAAAAGGGCGGCGCGGTTCCTAAGAAAGCACCCGCGAAGAAGAAGGCTCCGGCGAAGAAGGCAGCTGCCAAGAAAGCGCCTGCCAAATCCAAGGCGAAGGTCTCAGTGCCGGACTCTGACGACGCGCCTTTTGCCGAGGCCATGCCCGCCAAGAAGGCCGCTGCCAAGCCTGCCGCCAAGAAGGCGCCTGCGAAGAAAGTCGCCGCTAAAAAGGCCCCCGCCCGCAAGGCGGCGACCGCCAAGTAACCCAGCCGGCCGTTTTTCGCCTGTTTTTGTGATAGAGATGCGAGGTCTTTCGAGACTTCGCATCTCACCCCGGAATCCCGTGCCGAAGAAAACGCCCCGCCCCCACGAGCCCGCAACCCGCGCAGCTTTGCCGTCCCGCGAAGACATACTCGCCTTCATCGCGCGTGAACGCGAGGCCGCAGGCGGTGCTCCGCTCAAGATCGGCAAGCGAGAAGTTGCCCGCGCCTTCGGCATCAAGGGCTCTGACCGCATCGGCCTGAAGGCGCTCCTCAAGGACCTGGAATCCGACGGCTCAGTCGAGCGCCGCGGCAAGCACCTGCATAAATCGGGCATGCTCCCGCCCGTCGTGCTGGCCGACATCAAGGCCCGTGACCGCGACGGCGACCTGATCGCGACGCCCGTGGAATGGGACGTCGACGCGCAAGGACCGATTCCCAAAATCTACGTCCGCGTCCCGCGCAAGGCACGCCCCGGCCAGCCCGCACCGGGCCTCGGCGACCGCGCGCTCCTGCGCACCGAACTCTCGCCCGAGGGCACGCACGACGC
>JAQGKD010000007.1 GCA_028290285.1 Hyphomicrobiales bacterium | reverse complement strand
CGAGACGGAAATGCCCGGCCTCATGTCGACGCGCGCCGAATACGGTGCCTCGCAGCCGCTCAAGGGCGCCCGCATCGCCGGCTCGCTGCACATGACCATCCAGACCGGCGTGCTGATCGAGACGCTGAAGGCGCTCGGCGCCGACGTCCGCTGGGCCTCGTGCAACATCTATTCGACGCAGGACCACGCCGCCGCCGCGATCGCTGCTGCCGGCACGCCGGTTTTCGCGATCAAGGGCGAGAGCCTCGAAGACTATTGGGATTACACCCACCGCATTTTCGAATGGGCTGACGGCGGCACGCCGAACCTGATCCTCGACGATGGCGGCGACGCCACCATGCTGATCCATCTCGGCATGCGCGCCGAAGCGGGCGATGTCACCTTCCTCGAAAAGGCCAGCAACGAGGAAGAGGAAGTTCTCTTCGCATCGATCAAGAAGCGCCTCAAATCAAACCCGGGTTGGTACGGCCGCAACGGCGTCGCCATCAAGGGCGTCTCCGAGGAGACGACCACGGGCGTGCATCGCCTCTACAACATGGAGAAAGAGGGCAAGCTCCTCTGGCCCGCGATCAACGTCAACGATTCCGTCACCAAGTCGAAGTTCGACAATCTCTACGGCTGCCGTGAATCGCTGGTCGACGGCATTCGTCGCGGCACCGACGTCATGATGTCGGGCAAGGTCGCGATGGTCGCGGGCTTCGGCGACGTGGGCAAGGGCTCCGCCGCGTCGCTCCGTCAGGCCGGCTGCCGTGTCATGGTTTCCGAAATCGATCCGATCTGCGCCCTCCAGGCGGCGATGGAAGGCTATGAAGTGACGACCATGGAAGATGCAGCGCCCCGCGCCGACATCTTCGTGACCGCGACCGGCAACGTCGACGTCATCACCGTCGAGCACATGCGCGCCATGAAGGACCGCTCGATCGTCTGCAACATCGGTCACTTCGACTCGGAAATTCAGGTCGCCGGCCTGAAGAACCTCAAGTGGTCGAACGTGAAGCCGCAGGTCGACGAGATCGAGTTCCCGTCGGGCCGCCGCATCATCCTTCTGTCGGAGGGACGCCTGGTCAATCTCGGTAACGCGACCGGCCACCCGTCCTTCGTCATGTCCGCCTCCTTCACCAACCAGACGCTCGCCCAGATCGAGCTCTGGACGAAGCAGGGCCAGTACGAGAAGAAGGTCTACACGCTGCCCAAGCACCTCGACGAGAAGGTGGCCGCCCTCCATCTCGACAAGATCGGCGTGAAACTGACCAAGTTGACCGAGCAGCAGGCGACCTATCTCGGTCTGCCCGAGCAGGGCCCCTACAAGACGGACCACTATCGCTATTGAGCAACAGGCTGCGGTAAAACGCATGCTGAACGCCCTCGCCCCTCCGGCGGGGGCGTTTGCGTTTCGTTAACCACTTTCTTAACCGGGTCGCGACCGGGTAATGTGAGGTGATTCGAGTGACCGGCGATGCGCTTCGTGAGCGCCGCGCAGAAAGGCCGCCGCGCAGGCCGCGTGGAGGCGTGGGCCGAGACGGAGGGGCAGGCGGGGAATGGGAAGGCGAATTCGTTGGCGGCACGCGGCATGCGCATGCACAGCTCTTTGGCCAGTCCCCATCGCGCTCACCATCCTCACAGGGCCGGCTGCCGCACAGGCGCACCTCGCGACCGATGCTTTCGCGGAATCGCAAGGCGTGGTGGGCATTTCTGTCGCCATTGCGCTGGGCGCCTTCGCCACCGTCGCCACTCTTCTTCACATTGCGGGTCGCAAGGCCTGGGGTCTGCGCGAGGCTGAGCTCGCAGGTGAGCTCAGCGGCGTTCGCGCACGCCTCGATCGCGCGCAGGTCTTTCTCGCGGCGGAACCGCAGGTCGTCGTCGCCTGGGGTACGGCCAATGACGAGCCCGACGTCGAAGGCGATACAAGCCTGCTGAGCGATTCGCCGCTGGGCCGCCGCGTGCTCGGCTTCGGGTCCTGGCTCGCGCCGCATCCCGCCCAGCAGCTCGAACGCATGGTCGACCGGTTGCGCATGCGCGGCGAAGCCTTTCGCCTGCCGCTGGTCAGCACGAGCGGCCGCCACCTGGAGGTGGAGGGTCGCGCCGTCAGTGGCCGCGCCGTCATGCGCATTCGTGACGTGTCCGGCGACAGGCTGGAATTGACCCGCCTGCGCGAACGCTATGCGCAGACCGCGACGCAGCTCGAATCCTTTCACATCATGCTTGATGCCGCGCCCGGTCCGGCCTGGCTGCGCGATGCAGACGGGCGTCTGGTTTGGGTGAACACCGCATATTTGCGGGCCGTGGAGGCGCGCCAGCGCGACGAGGTGCTGATCAAGGGCACTGAACTTCTCGATCAGGCGTCCCGCGACGAGGCGCAGAAGACGAGGGGGCAGCAGGTCGCCTGGCGGGCGCGCGTGCCGGCCGTGGTGGCAGGCCAGCGTCACATGCTCGAGGTCGTCGATCTCGCGGCCGCGGGCGGCTCGGTCGGTTTCGCGAGCGATGTCTCCGAACTTGAAGACGTGCGCGCCGATCTCGGCCGCCAGATGGACGCGCATGCGCGCACGCTCGACCAATTGTCGACGGCGGTGGCGATCTTCGACCGCGGCCGCAAGCTCGTGTTCCATAATGCGGCCTATCGCCATCTCTGGTCGCTCGATGCGGCCTTCCTCGATCAGCATCCAGCCGACTCGGAAATTCTCGACCGCCTGCGCTCCGAAGGACGCTTGCCAGAGCAGGCCGATTTTCGCAGCTGGAAAGCGGGGCTCATGGCCGCCTACCAGACGGTCGAGACGTCGGAGCATGTCTGGTATCTGCCCGATGGCCGCACATTGCGCACTGTCGTCAATCCCAATCCGCAGGGCGGCGTCACCTATCTCTTCGACGATGTGACCGAACGCTTCCATCTCGAGTCCCGTTACAACGCGCTGATCCGGGTGCAGGGCGAAACGCTGGACTCGCTGAAGGAAGGCGTCGCGGTGTTCGGCACCGACGGCCGCCTGAAACTGTTCAATCCTGCCTTCGCAGATCTCTGGCATTGCGATGCAAGCGCGCTGTCCGACCGGCCGCATTTCGATCAGGTCGTGCGCCTGTGCCTGAACCTGCATGACAACAAGGCCGATTGGGACGCTCTTCGCAGCCTGGTCGCAGGCCTGCATGATGCACGCACCGGGGTCGAGCGCCGTTTGGCGCGCCGTGACGGTTCGATCATCGACTGCGTCACCGCTCCCTTGCCCGATGGCGCGACGCTGCTGACCTTCACCGATGTGTCGGCCGGCGTGAATGTCGAGCGGGCGCTGACCGAACGCAATCAGGCGCTGCTCGATGCCGAGAAGCTGCGCAACGATTTCGTGCACCACGTCTCCTATGAATTGCGCTCGCCGTTGACCAACATCATCGGCTTCATCCAGCTGCTCGGCGATGGTGCGATCGGACCGCTCAACCCCAAGCAGCGCGAATATACCGGCTATGTGCTGAAGTCGTCGGCGGCGCTGCTCGCCATCATCAACGACATTCTCGACCTCGCTTCCATCGACACGGATGCGATGGAACTCTCGCTCGGCGACGTCGACATCCAGCAGACCATCGCCTCGGCGACGGAGGGATTGCAGGACCGCCTCGCGGAATCGCACATCCAGCTCAATATCGTCGCCATGGACGGCATCGGCATTTTCCGAGCAGACGCCAAGCGTATCCGCCAGATCCTGTTCAATCTGCTGTCGAACGCGATCGGCTTTTCGGAGCCCGGCCAGACCGTCACTCTGGCGGCGCTGCGCCGTCCGGGCGAGGTGATCTTCAAGGTCAGCGACGAAGGCCGGGGCATCCCGCTCGAAGTGCTGGACCATGTGTTCGATCGCTTCCATACCCATACCGTGGGCACGCGCCACCGGGGCGTGGGGCTGGGGCTCGCCATCGTGCGCTCCTTCGTCGAACTGCACGGGGGCGAGGTCCATATCGAGTCCGCGCCGGGCGAGGGTACGATCGTGACCTGCGTGTTTCCCGATGACGGCATTCGCGTGCTAAAAGCCGCTTTCGCGTAAGGAGGCTCTGCTTTGGCGGAAGGAACGATGGCGCGCTGGGAAGTTGACCTCCCCGATGAGGAGGCCACGGCGGCGCTGGCGCGGCGCGTGCGAACTCTGGTGCGCGCAGGCGATCTCGTCACGCTTTCGGGCGATCTGGGGGCGGGCAAGACCACGCTGGCGCGGGCCCTGATCCGCCTGCTGACGGGCGATCCGGAGCTCGAGGTTCCCAGTCCCACCTTCACGCTGATGCAGATCTATGACGGCGAGCAGTTTCCGATCGTCCACGCCGATCTCTACCGCATCCGCTCGCCGGGCGAACTCGCCGAACTCGGCTGGGACGAGGCCGCCGAAGGGGCTCTTGTGCTCGTCGAATGGGCGGAGCGCGCCAGCGACGAACTGCCCGAGGACCGGCTCGACATCGCTCTGCGTCTGGACCCGTCTCGCGGGGATGATTTTCGTGGCGCGGTGCTCACTGGTTCCGGCACGTTCGGCGCCCGCCTCGCCCGCGCCAAGGCGCTGGATGCCCTGCTGGAGAGCGCGGGCTGGGCGGATGCGAACCGCAGTTTCATGCAGGGCGATGCCTCGACCCGCGCCTACGAGCGTCTTGAAAAGCCTGATGGCAGCCGCGCGATCCTGATGATCTCCCCGCGTCGGCCCGATGGACCGGCAGTGCGTTTCGGCAAGCCTTACAGCGCGATCGCACGGTTGGCCGAAGACGTCGTTCCCTTCATTGCGGTCGATCGCGCCCTGATCGCACAGGGGTTCTCCGCGCCGCATATCTTTGCGAGCGACCGCGACGCCGGCCTCATCCTCCTGGAGGATCTTGGGGGCGAGCAGATCGTAGATGCCGATGGCCCGATCCCCGACCGCTACGCGGCCTCGACGGCGGTGCTGGCGGGCCTGCACGCGACTCATCTGCCCGACCGGCTGGACGATGAACCGTCGCCCTATGTCATCCCGCCCTACGATCTCGACGCGCTCTCGATCGAGGTGGAATTGCTGGTCGACTGGTACGCGCCCCACATCGCTCGCGTCTCGCTCTCGTCGGGCGCGCGCGCGACCTTCGTAAACCTCTGGCGCGATTTGCTGGGCGAAATCGTCGCGGCGCCCCCGACATGGACGCTGCGCGACTATCACTCGCCCAATCTCCTCTGGCTCGAACAGCGCGAAGGCCTGCGCAAGGTTGGCCTGCTCGATTTCCAGGATTGCGTGATGGGCCACCCGGCCTATGACGTCGCCTCTATCCTGCAAGACGCGCGCGTGACCGTGCCGGATCGGCTGGAAATGCGTCTGCTCGGAGATTATCTGCGCCTGCGCCGGCAAAGCGATCCGGCCTTCGACATTCCGGCCTTCGCGCGCGCCTATGCGATCATGGGCGCACAGCGGGCGACCAAGATTCTGGGCATTTTCGCGCGCCTGGACAAGCGGGATCGCAAACCGCAATATCTCGCGCATCTGCCTCGCATCCGGCATTATCTCGCCAAGGATCTCGCCCATCCCGCGCTGGGACCCATCCGTGGATGGTACGAGGCCAACCTCCCCGATCTTCTCGTCACGCAAGAGCCGGGCGCGGCGTCGTGAAACAAGCCCTGCCCAGCACGGTGATGGTGTTCGCAGCGGGCCTCGGCACGCGCATGCGGCCCCTGTCCGATGCCATTCCAAAGCCCCTCGTCGAAGTCGCGGGCAAGCCCCTGATCGATCATTGCCTCGATCTCTTCGCGCAGGCCGGCGTGCCCCGCGCCATCGTCAACGTGCATTATCGCGCCGACCAGATGGAAGCGCATCTGCGCGGACGGACCTCGCCCGAGATCGTCATTTCGGATGAGCGCGATCTGCTGCTCGATCAGGGCGGCGGCATCCGAAAGGTCCTGCCACTGCTCGGTGACGAGCCATTCTTCCTCTGCAACACCGATGCTTTCTGGATCGAGGGGCCGCTCTCGAACTTGCATCGCCTCGCGGAATTCTGGGACCCCGAGCGCATGGATGCGTTGCTTCTGGTGGCCGCGAGCGCGACGTCTGTCGGCGTGGACTGGCTGGGCGATTTCCAGATGGCGCCAGATGGGCGGCTGACGCGACGGGACGAGGGCAGTGTCGCGCCCTTCGTCTATTCCGGCGTCGGCATCATCAAACCGCAGCTTTTCCAGCATGAGACGCGCGACGTCTTCCGCCTCGCGCCCTTCCTGTTCGATGCCGCCGAAAAGGGCCGCCTGTTCGGCCAGCGGCTCGACGGAATCTGGCTCCATGTCGGCACGCCCGCCGCCGTCGAGGACGCGGAAGCCGCCATCGCCCAGTCGGTCCTGTGAGCGCAACGCGCCGGCCCCGCGTGCTGACGATCCATCCGGGGTCGCCCTTCCTCGCGACTTTCGCTGAAAACCTTCTGGCGGGCCGCGTCGTGTCCGGCATAGGTCCGCAGACCGGTCCGCTCGATTTCGCGGCCGCGACCATCTATGTGCCGACACGCCGCGCCGCCCGCGCGCTCGGAGGCGAACTGGCGCGGCGTCTTCCCGGACCGGCGGCCCTGCTGCCGCAGATCGTTCCGCTCGGCCACCTCGAAACCATCGAGACGGGCCTGCTGTTCGAGCCCTCGGGCGTGGGCGAAGGCCCGATCCCGGGCATTCCCGACGCGATCTCCGACATCGACCGGCGCATGGCGCTCACCCGTCTCGTGCTCGCCTGGGCGGATCAGTTGGCGCACGCCATTACCCACGTCGAAGCCGACAGGGTCCAGACCGACCGCACCGAAGCCCTGCTGGTCACCAAGGCCCCCGCGCAGGCGTGGCATCTCGCGGGCGATCTCGCCGGCCTCATCGACGAGATGATCGTCGAAGGCGCGGACTGGACGGGTTTGCGGCGACTCGCGCCCGAGGAATACGACCGCTATTGGTCGATCACGCTCGACTTCCTGAAGATCGCCACGCAATTCTGGCCCGCTTATCTCGCCGAACAAAACCTCGTGGATGCCGCGACGCGCCAGATCCTGCTGGTCGACCGCGAAATCGCACGGCTCGCCACGGCCGGGGCTGGCGCGCCGGTCATCGCGATAGGCTCGACGGGCACCAACCGGGCGACGGCTCGTCTCCTCGCGGCGATCGCGCGCCTCGATCAGGGCGCGGTCGTCCTGCCCGGCCTCGACCAGACGCTCGACCAGCATGCCTGGACCATCATCCTGGGCGACGAGCGCGAACGCATCGATCCGTCCGCTGGGCACCCGCAAGCCGCACTCCGTCGCCTGCTCCCCATCCTCGGCGTCGAGCGCGACGCCGTCGAGGAACTGGCGAACCCCGATCCCATTCTGGCCACCCGTCAGCTCTTGTTGAGCGAAGCGTTCCGCCCCGCCGACACGACCGAGGGATGGCCGGCCTATCTCGAAAGCCTGGGTCCCGACGATCTGCGCGGCGCTCTCGCCGACATTACGCTCGTGAGCGCCGCCGACGAGCGCGAGGAGGCACTGGCGCTGGCACTGCGCATGCGCGACGCCCTTGAAACCCCGGGACGTACGGCCGCTCTGGTGACACCCGATCGCGCCCTGGCGCGCCGGGTGCGCGCCGAACTCGCGCGCTGGAACGTCGAGATCGACGATTCCGGCGGCGAGCCTCTGGCGACCTCAGGCTATGGCGTGCTGGCGCGGCTGACGCTCGCCTGCCTCGACAAAGCGTGCATGCCCGCTGAATGGCTGGCGCTGCTCGCCCATCCGCTGGTGCGGCTCGGCCTGCCGCGCAGCGGGATCGAGCGGCTGTCCGGCCTGCTCGAAATCGGCGTGCTGCGCGGCGTCGGGGCCGACCGCGACGATCCGGCCGCCATGGTCGCCGCCGCGCGCGTGACGGCGAGCGGGCACCACGCCCATCCGGCGGCCCGCCGCATCCCAGATCACGACTGGGCAGCGCTGGACGATCTCGTCGGACGCCTCACGGGCGCCCTGGCGCCTCTGCGCGGGATAGCCGGGAAGACCGATCTGCCCGGCTGGATCGCGGCGCATCGGGCAACGCTGAACGCATTGATCGAGACCGCCGACGGGTCGCGGCCCCGCGCCGACGAGGCGGTTGAGACGCTGGAACGGCTCTTCGCCGAACTCGCCGCCAGCGCCGACCCCGCGATGAAGTTTCGCCCGGTCGATTACCGCGCCTTCCTCGATCTCGTCACGCGCGAGGCCATCGTGCGCGGACCCGTGCGCGCCCATCCGCGCCTGAAAATCCTGGGCCTTCTCGAAGCCCGCCTGATCAGCGCCGACCTCATGCTGCTGGCCGGCCTCGACGAGACGATCTGGCCCCCGCAGACGACGACGGACGCTTTTCTCAACCGCCCCATGCGCGCCGAACTCGGCCTGTCCGCGCCCGAGCGCCGCATCGGCCAGACCGCGCATGATTTCACGCAGAGCCTCGGCACGCGCGACATCGTCATCAGCCGCGCCGCGAAACGCAACGGCTCGCCCACCGTACCCTCGCGCTTCCTGCAAAGGCTGGAGGCGCTCGCGGGTCCGGCCTTCGCGCCGTGCAAGGCGCGCGGCGACCGTCTCATCGCGCTGGTGCGCCGCCTCGACAGACCCGAGCGCATCGCGCCCGTCGCGCGCCCGCAGCCGCGCCCCGCGCTGGAGCTGCGCCCGAAAGGCTTGAGCGTCACCGAGATCGAGACGCTGCGCCGTGACCCCTACGCGATCTATGCGCGGCGCATCCTGAAGCTCGAACCGCTTGAGGAACTCGGCGCCCGGCCCGGCGCGCGCGAGGCGGGGACGCAACTGCACGACGTGCTCGGCGCCTTCGTCACCCGACATGCCAGCGGCGAACTGCCGCCCGATGCGCTCGCGCAATTGCGCGCATTGGCACTGGAGAAACTGGCCGATCTGTTGCGCGACCCCGACTATCGCGCCTTTCAATGGCCGCGCATCGAAGCCGGCCTTTCGCGCTGGCTCGAATGGGATGTGGAACGCCGCCCCGGCCTCGCCGAAATCGCCATCGAATGTTCGGGACGCCTCGCCATTCCACTTGGCGACGGCAGCACCTTCACCCTGCGCGGGCAGGCCGACCGTATCGAGCGTCGCACGGACGGGGCCTGCGTCATCCTCGACTACAAGAGCGGCCGCATTCCGAGCGCGCGAGAGATCGCAGCCGGTTTCGCGCCGCAGTTGCCGCTCGAAGTGACAATGCTGGAGCAAGGCGCCTTCGAGACCATCGGCAAGGCGCCGGTCGCCGACGCATGCCACGTGAAGATTGGGACGACGGACGCCATCGAGCCGAAATCGGTTGCCAGCAAGGATCGCAGCCTCGCCGATATCGCGGCTGATAATTATGCCGGCCTGCTGTCGCTGCTGGACGAATTCAGGCTCGTCGAAACGCCCTATCTGGCACGTCCCTTCCCGCAATTCGCGAGCCGCTATTCGAGCTACGATCATCTCGCGCGCGTCAAGGAGTGGTCGGCAGGGCCGGGCGACGGAGAGGACGCATGAGCCGTCGCCCAATCCCCGCAGACACGAGCGCGCTTCAAACACGGGCCTCGGACCCCGCCGTCTCCGCGTGGGTCTCGGCCAACGCGGGTTCCGGCAAGACGCATGTGCTGGCCCAGCGCGTCGTGCGCCTGCTGCTGGGGGGCGTGCCGCCCGCCCGCATTCTCTGCCTCACCTTCACCAAGGCTGCTGCGGCCAACATGTCGATGCGCGTCTTCGGCATCCTGTCGAAATGGACGACGCTCGACGACAAGAGCCTGGCCGCCGCGATCAGGGCCACGGGCGCCGACAAAACCGATCCCACGAGCCTCGTCTTCGCGCGCCGCCTGTTCGCACGCACGGTCGAGACACCGGGTGGACTGAAGATCCAGACCATTCACGCCTTCTGCGAAAAGCTGCTGCATCTCTTCCCCTTCGAAGCCAACGTCGCCGCGCGGTTCGAAGTAATCGAGGACATGGCCCGCGCCGAACTTCTGGGCACCGCGCGGCGCGACACGCTGGAGCGCGCGATCCACGACGAGCATGGACCGCTGGGCAAGGCGCTCCGCCTGCTCGCGGCCGAGACCGGCGCGTCCACCTTCGACACATTGATCGACGAAGCGCTCGCCAGGCAGGATCTGATCGCCCGTTCGCAACGGCTCGATCGGGAGGAACCCGGCGCCTATGCGGCCCTTCTCGGGGCGCACTTCGGGCTCGCCGCCGGTGACAGCGTGGAAAGCCTGAACCGTGCGATTCTGGAAGGTGGCGTTCCGCTGCGCGAATGGCCGGGGCTGGCGGCGACCATCGCGGAAGGTGGCCCCAACGACGGAAAGCTGGCGAAGGCCCTTCTTGCCGCCCATGCCGCTGGCGAAGAGGTTTTGCGCCGCGAAATCTACGAGGCGGTTTTCGTCACGCAGGAAGGCAAGCCGCGCGGCGCGGGCACGCAAGGCATCGTTTCCAAGAAAATATCGACGCCTTACCCCGCCGTCCTCGCGAGCCTCGTCGCCGAGCGCGACCGCATCTGCGAGCTGCGCGAACGCCGCAAGGGTGCGCTGGTCGTGGCGCGCACCATCGCGCTTCTGGCGATCGTGCGCGAGATTCTCAGCGCCTATCGCGACGAGAAGGAAGCGCGCGGCCTGCTCGACTTCAGCGATCTGATTACGCAGACCGCGAAGCTGCTGGAGCGTTCCGACGCGGGGTGGGTGCTGCACAAACTCGATCGCGGCATCGATCACATCCTTGTCGACGAAGCGCAGGACACGTCTCCCGAACAATGGGAGATCCTCAAGAAGATCGCGGAGGATTTCACGGCCGGCGAAGGACAGCGCAACGTCCTGCGCACCTTCTTCGCGGTGGGCGACGAGAAGCAGTCGATCTTCTCCTTCCAGGGCGCGCAGCCGCGTGAGTTCGACGAAATGCGCGGCCACTTCCAGCGCCGGGTCGATCAGGCGGGGCAGACTTTCGCGGCCATCGAGCTGAAGCGCTCGTTTCGCGCGAGCGGCGGCCTGCTGCGCATCGTCGACAAGGTGTTCTCGATTAAAGCGCATTTCGAAGGGCTTTCGTCCGATGGGTCGTATCCGGTGCACCAGGCGTGGAAGGAGAACCTTCCCGGCCTCGTCGAACTCTGGCCGCTCGTCGAGCCCGATCCCCGCAGCGAGCCGCGCGACTGGAAGCTGCCGCTCGATGTGATGGAGGAATGCGATCCGCCCGTCCTCGTCGCCAGGCGCATCGCGCAGGAAATCTCCGCATGGCTCGCGCCCGATGCGCGCGATAGCGTCGAGGATGCCGAGGGCGGACGCCGCCGCATCGAGCCCGGCGACGTGATGATTCTCGTGCGCAGCCGTGGTCCTTTCTTCGAGGCCGTCATCCGCGCGTTGAAGGAAGCGCGCGTTCCGGTAGCTGGCGCCGACAGGCTCGAACTCGCCGCCCATATCGCGGTCATGGATCTCATCGCGGTCGGCCGCGCGGCGCTGCTCCCCGCCGACGATCTCAATCTCGCGACCGTGCTGAAATGCCCGCTCGTCGGGCTCGACGACGACGATCTGCTGGCACTTGCCCCCGGCCGCAGCGGTTCGCTGGCGGCTGCGCTGGCCGAGGCAAAAGATCCCCGCCATATCGCGGCGTTCGCCAGGCTGACCCGCTGGCGCGAGGCGGCGGCACGGCTGACGCCGTTCTTCTTCTATGCGCATATTCTCGGCGCGGAGCGTGGCCGCCATGACATGCTCGCGCGGCTCGGCCCCGAGGCGGGAGACGCCGTCGACGAGTTCCTTCGCCTCGCACTGGAACATGAAACGCGCGAGGCGCCCTCGCTGGTGAGCTTCCTCGCCGCGCTCGAATCCGCGGGACTATCGATCAAGCGCGACATGGAAGCCGCCGGCAGCGCGGTGCGCGTGATGACGGTTCATGCCTCCAAGGGACTCGAGGCCAAGATCGTCTTTTTGGCCGACACCTGCGGCCTGCCCGCCGCCCAGCACGACCCGAAACTCTTCAAGTTGCCTGCGGGCCAGTTCGGCTCGCTCATCGCCTGGTCGACTGGCATGAAGAGCGAACCAAAGGAACTCGCGACCGCCCGCGAAACGGCGCGCCGCGAAGCGCGCGAAGAATATCGCCGATTGCTCTATGTCGCGATGACGCGCGCCGAAGAACGCCTCTACCTCGCGGGCTTCGTCGGCGCGCGCAAGCTGCAGGACGGCACCTGGTATCATATGTTGCAGACTGCGCTTGCGGACACTCTGCAAAAGGCTCCCGCGCGCTGGAACCCCGAGGAGGCCATCCTGCGCACGGTGACGAGCGAAATGCCCGTACTGGCGGCGCTCGGCGCCATGGAGGAATTGCCCCTCGAAGATCCGCTCCCCGCCTGGATCGACACGCCCGCGCCGCGCGAACAGGTGCCCACGCGCCCCATCACGCCCTCGACAGCGCTCGCCGCCGCCGACCGCATCGAGCCTGAGCCGCGCGAGGGGGTGGCGCCCAGCCCCGATGCGGCCGAGGCGGGCCGTCTCGTTCATGCGCTCCTCCAGCATCTGCCTGCGATCGAGCCCGACGCGCGCCAAGCCGCCGCGCTGCGTTTCATGCAGGCCCGCGCCCGCCATCTGGATGAGGCGCGCCGCACCCAGCTCGTCAGGCAAGCGCTCGACGTGCTGGCCGATCCCGCTTTGGCCGATCTCTTCGGCCCGCGTTCCCGTGCAGAAATCGGGCTTGCCGGTCGCCTGCGGCTGGGCGATGGCCGCGAGGTCGAGATTTCCGGCCAGATCGACAGGCTGGCCGAAACGGCGAGCGAAGTGTTGATCGCGGACTTCAAGACCGGGCGTCCGCGCGGGGCGGACGCGACGCCCACGGCCTATCTCGCCCAGCTCGCGCTCTACCGTGGGGCGGTCGCGCCGCTCTATCCCGGCCGTGCCGTGCGCGTTTTCCTCGTCTGGACGGAAGGGCCCATGATCGTGGAAATCTCCCCGGCGGCGCTCGACGCCGCGCTGGATGCCTTGGCCGCGGCGACCTGAGCGACCCGCGCTTCTTGACGCGGGGAGGGCGCGTTCCTAGGTTCGGGCCACGACCGGCGGGAATCGCCCGCGCACCCCGTTCCAAGAGGCAGACCATGACCGTGAAAGCGACCGACGCGAATTTCGAAGCCGAGGTGCTTCAGTCCACGCAGCCCGTCGTGGTCGATTTCTGGGCCGAATGGTGCGGACCCTGCCGCATGATTGCCCCCGCTCTCGAAGAGATCGCCAAGGAGATGGATGGCAAGGTGAAGATCACCAAGCTGAATGTCGATGAAAACCCCGGTGTCGCCGGCAAGCTGGGCATCCGCTCCATCCCCACGCTGATGATCTTCAAGGACGGCAAGCTCGCCGCCCAGAAGGTCGGCGCAGCGCCCAAGGGCGAGCTGAGCAAGTGGATCGCGGCCTCTATCTGACTGCGCCTTCATTCCACACCGAAGGGGCCGCGCGAGCGGCCCTTTTTCGTATCCCGCCCTCGCGTGGATGCGGCCCGGCCGTTATGGTCGCCAGTGAAGATCAACCTGAGTAGAAGCGCACCCATGGCAGAGCACCGCCCCATCGGCCCCGGCGATCACGTCTTCCTCATCGACGCGTCCAATTTCGTGTTTCGCGCCTATTTCCAGTCGATGAACCAGCCCGGCAAGTTCAATTACCGGACTGACCGCCTGCCGACGGGAGCTGTTCGCCTGTTCTGCACCAAGATGTTCCAGTTCATCCGCGAGGGCGCGGCGGGCATCAAGCCGACGCATCTGGCCATCATCTTCGACAAGTCCGAAAACTCCTTCCGCAAGGAGCTCTACCCCGCCTACAAGGCCAACCGATCCGAGCCGCCCGAAGATCTGATCCCGCAGTTTCCGCTGATGCGCTGCGCCGTGCGCGCCTTCGGCCTGCTGCCCGTCGAGCAGGACCGCTACGAGGCCGACGATCTTATCGCCACCTATGCCAGGCAGGCGCGCGAGCGCGGGGCGGACGTGCTGATCGTCTCCGCCGACAAGGACCTGATGCAGCTGATCCAGCCGGGCGTCGCCATGTTCGATCCCGCGTCCGGCCAAAAAGGCAATGCGGGCGCGCGCGAGGAGCGGCGCATCGGCGAGGCCGAGGTGTTCGAATATTTCGGCGTGCCGCCCGGCAAGGTCGTGGACGTGCAGGCGCTGGCCGGCGATTCCACCGACAACGTGCCGGGCGCGCGGGGCATCGGCATCAAGACCGCCGCCCAGCTCATCAACGAATTCGGCGATCTCGACAGCCTGCTTGCCCGCGCCGGCGAGATCAAGCAGCCCAAGCGCCGCGAGACCCTGACCGATCCTGAAAGCGTGGCGCTCATCCGCGTGTCGAAACAGCTCGTGCATCTGTGCGACGACGTCGATGTGCTGACGCCGCTCGACGACCTCCGGCTTCACCAGCCCGAGGGCAGGGCGCTGGTCGCTTTCCTCAAGGCGATGGAATTCACCACCATCACGAAGCGTGCCGCCGAGGTCTACGAGGTGGACGCGGCCGAGATCGAGCCAGACGCGGACCTTGTCGGCCCCGGCGGCTGGCGCGGCCGTAACGGCGAGTCGGTCGAGCGCCCCCCCGAACCCGAAAAGCCCGTTGAAGCCATCGCGCTGCCTGGAAAGCCCGGCGAGCCCTCCGCCCACTCGCCCTCGGCGCTCGTCGCCCATCGCCTCGCCGAGGCGGCCAAGACCGAAATCACGCGGGACTACGAGACCGTGCAGAGTATCGAGCGGCTCGAAGCCTGGATCACCGAGGCCTATGAAACCGGCGTCTTCGCCATCGATACCGAGACCTCCTCTCTCGATTCCATGCAGTGCGACCTGATCGGCGTGTCCATGGCGACGGCGCCCGGCCGCGCCTGCTACATCCCCATCGGCCATCGCGGCGAAGGCTCTGGAGACCTGTTCGGCGGCAACGACCTGCTGGCGGGGCAATTGCCCTGTATCGAGGTCGTCGAGCGCCTGCGTCCGCTGCTTGAAGATCCGGGCGTGCTGAAGATCGCGCACAACATGAAATTCGACTGGCAGGTCTTCGCCGCCTTCGGCATCGAGACGCGCGCCATCGAGGACACGATGCTGATGTCCTACGTGCTCGACAATGGGCTCAACGGTCACGGCATGGACGAACTCTCGGTCAAGTATCTCAATCACAAGACGATCCAGTTCGGGGAGGTCGCCGGTGCCGGCAAGACTTTCATCGGCTTTGCCCGCGTGGCCATCGCCCGCGCCACCGAATATTCCGGCGAGGATTGCGACGTCACCCTGCGGCTCTGGCGTCTCTTCAAGGCACGTCTGCCCGCCGAGGGCATGACGCAGGTCTACGAATCGCTGGAGCGCGCGCTATCGCCCGTGCTGGCCCGCATGGAGCGCAGGGGCGTTTCCATCGACCGCGGCATCCTTTCGCGTTTGTCGGGCGAATTCGCGCAAGGGATGGCGCGGCTCGAAGCCGAGATCCACGAGCTCGCCGGTGAGAGCTTCAACCTGGGCTCGCCCAAGCAGCTCGGTGACATCCTCTTCGGCAAGATGGGCCTTCCGGGAGGCAAGAAAACCGCGACGGGCGCATGGTCCACCTCCGCTAGCGTGCTCGACGATCTCGCCGAGCAGGGCAACAATCTGGCGGCGCGCATTCTCGACTGGCGCCAGCTCGCCAAGCTGAAATCGACCTATACGGATGCGCTGCCGGGCTACGTCAATCCGCACACGCAGCGCGTTCATACTTCCTACGCGATGTCGCTGACGACGACGGGCCGCCTGTCGTCGTCGGAGCCCAACCTGCAGAACATCCCCGTGCGCAACGAGGAAGGGCGGCGCATCCGCACCGCCTTCATCGCACCGCCCGGCAAGAAGATCCTCTCGGCGGATTATTCGCAGATCGAACTGCGCATTCTCGCCCATGTCGCGGACATCCCGCAATTGCGCCGCGCCTTCGCCGAAGGGCTCGACATTCACGCGATGACGGCCTCGGAAATGTTCGGCGTGCCGATCGAAGGCATGCCGTCCGACGTCCGCCGCCGCGCCAAGGCGATCAACTTCGGCATCATCTACGGCATCTCGGCCTTCGGTCTCGCCAACCAGCTCGGCATCCCGCGCGAGGAGGCTGGCGCCTACATCAAGCAATATTTCGAACGCTTCCCGGGCATTCGCGACTACATGGAGCAGACGCGCAAGTCCGCGCGCGAGACGGGGCTCGTGACCACCATTTTCGGGCGCAAGTGCCACTATCCGCGCATCACCGCGTCGAACCCGTCGGAACGCGCCTTCAACGAACGCGCGGCGATCAACGCGCCGATTCAAGGGTCCGCCGCCGACATCATCCGCCGCGCCATGGTGCGCATGGACGATGCGCTGGCGCAGGCGCGCCTGTCGGGCAAGATGCTCATGCAGGTGCATGACGAACTGGTCTTCGAAGTGCCCGACGACGAGGTCGCCGCCACCATCGACGTGGTGCGCCGCGTGATGGTGGACGCGCCCCATCCGCTCGTGCAGCTTTCAGTTCCCCTGCAGGTGGATGCGAAAGCCGCGCATAATTGGGATGAGGCGCACTAGCACCCCTTGATCTTGGCCGGTCATCGGGCATTCTGACACTTTGGCAGAGTGGCCCATGGCATCGTCGTCGTTGCAGGAGCAAAGCGACGAGACAATCCAGAAAACCGCTGGGCTGCATGGATTGCTTCGATTTGCTCGCAATGACGGAAGTGTTTGACTATGAAAAGCTTTATACCAGCCCTCGCAGCCCTCGGCTGCATGCTCGCGACGCCCGCGCTGGCGGCCGAGGGCCTGGACGGCGCGAGCATGTCGCTCCTCTGGGCCGTCCCTTTCGCGGGCATGCTCCTTTCAATCGCGCTCGGGCCGCTGCTGGCACCGAAATTCTGGCATCACCATGACGGCAAGGTCGCAGCCCTCTGGGCGGGGCTCACCATCGTGCCGCTCGTTGGCTTCATGGGAGCCGCACCGACGTCGCACGTGCTGTTCCATACGGCGGCGGCCGAATATGTGCCCTTCATCCTTATGCTCTTCGCGCTGTTCACAGCGGCGGGCGGCCTCGTGCTACGGGGCAACCTTCACGGCTCGCCCGTGCTGAACGTCGGCCTGCTGGCGGTCGCCACGCTCATGGCGAGCGTCATCGGCACGACGGGTGCTGCCATGGTGTTCATCCGGCCTCTGCTGCGCGCCAACGACAACCGCGTCCACAACGTGCATGTCGTGATCTTCTTCATTTTCCTTGTCGCCAATATCGGGGGATCTCTGACGCCCATCGGCGACCCGCCGCTCTTCCTGGGTTTCCTGCGCGGCGTCGATTTCACCTGGACGCTGACGCATCTCTGGCCCGAAACGCTGTTTGCCTCCGGGGTGTTGCTGGCGATCTTTTTCGCCGTCGATCTGACGCTCTACCGCCGTGAGGGCGTGGTGCGGCCCGACCCGACGCCGGACTCGCCCCTTCACGTGACAGGGCTCGTCAATCTCGGTCTTATCTTCGTCGCCATCGCCGCTATCGCGATCAGCGGCGCGTGGAAGCCGGGCATTGGCGTCGAAATTCTGGGCACACGCCTCGAATTGCAAAACCTGCTGCGCGAAGCCACCATGATCCTTGTCGGCGTCGCCTCGGTCGTCCTGACCAAATCGGCGGAGCGCGAGCACAACGGCTTCGAATGGGGCCCAATCATCGAAGTCGCACAGATTTTCGCAGCGATCTTCGTCACCATCATCCCCGTCATGGCCATGCTGCACGCGGGAGCTTCGGGCGCCTTCGCGCCTCTCGTCGCGCTAGTGACTGGGCCGAATGGCGCGCCCAACAACATCGCCTATTTCTGGCTGACGGGCCTGCTCTCGTCCTTCCTCGACAACGCACCGACCTATCTCGTCTTCTTCGAGCTGGCGGGCGGAGAGGCCCATCGCCTCATGGGAGAGATGGCGTCCACCTTGGCGGCGATCTCGCTCGGCGCCGTCTACATGGGCGCCAACACCTACATCGGGAACGCGCCGAACTTCATGGTCTACGCAATTGCCCGGCGCGGTGGCGTGAAGATGCCGAGCTTCTTTGGCTACATGCTCTGGTCGGGCGGCATTCTCGTGCCGCTGTTCGTGGTGGTGAGCATCCTGTTTCTACGATGAACAGGGGCTTCATCGGTTGCCGTCTTTTGCGGGCGTAGCGAAGCAAACCCAACGGCAACGCGGCGCTCCGGACGGGCGCAGCCCTTCTCCCAGTGGGAGAAGGTGGCCGTAAAACGGCCGGATGAGGGGTTTCCGCATCTCAGGACAGAGATCGTAACCCCTCATCAGTCGGCCGCGCCGACAGCTTCTCCCACCGGGAGAAGCAGGCCGCATTTCATTTGAAATGGATCATGAGCACAAACGAAAACGGCGGCCCCGATGGCCGCCGTTTCCCTATGCATAGGGGAAAGTCCGCTTATTCAGCGGCGATCTTCGAGGTTGGGGCGGCCTTGCGCACCTTGTCGTCGACATGGCTTTCGAAGGCCACGAAGTTCTTGCGGAACATCTCGCGAAGGTGCTTCGCAGTGGCTGCGAATTCCGACTTCGACGCCCATGTCTTGACGGGGTCGAGGATGTGCGGCTCGACGCCGGGCACCGAGACGGGAACGGCCAGGCCGAAATAGGGGTCCGTGCGGAACTGAACCTTGTTCAGCGAGCCGTCGAGCGCGGCGCTCAGCAGGCGGCGGGTCACGCGGATCGGCATGCGCCGTCCCGTGCCTTCCTTGCCACCGGTCCAGCCGGTGTTCAGGAGCCAGCAATCGACATGATGCTTGGTCATGAACTCGCGCAGGAGGTTGCCGTATTCCGACGCATGCAGCGGCAGGAACGGATGCCCGAAGCAGGTCGAGAACGTGGCTTCCGGCTCCGTCACGCCCTTCTCGGTGCCGGCGACCTTCGCCGTATAGCCCGAGAGGAAGTGATACATGGCCTGCGAGGGATCGAGCTTGGCGATGGGAGGCAGCACGCCGAACGCGTCGCAGGTCAGCATCACGATGTTCTTCGGGTGGCCCGCGCGGCCGGTCTCGGACGCATTGGCGATGAAGTGCAGCGGATAGGCGATGCGGGTGTTCTCGGTCTTGCTCTCGTCGTCGAAATCAGGCGCGCGCGTGATTTCGTCGAGCACGACGTTTTCCATGACCGTGCCGAAGCGCTCGGTTGTGGAATAGATCTCCGGCTCGGCTTCGCGCGACAGCTTGATCGCCTTGGCGTAGCAGCCACCTTCGAAGTTGAACACGCCGTCACGGCTCCAGCCATGCTCGTCATCGCCGATGAGCACGCGGTTCGGATCGGCCGAGAGCGTTGTCTTGCCGGTGCCCGAAAGGCCGAAGAATACGGCGACATCGCCGGCGTCGCCGACATTGGCCGAGCAATGCATCGGCATGACGTGCTGCGCTGGCAGGACGTAGTTGAGATAGGTGAAGACCGACTTCTTCATCTCGCCGGCATAGCTGGTGCCGCCGATGAGCATGATCTTGCGCGTGAAGTCGATGGCGACGACCGTCTCCGAGCGGCAGCCATGGCGCTTGGGATCGGCCTTGAACGAGGGCAGATCGACGATCGTCAGGTCTGCGACGTAGGTGGGAATCTCCTCGCGCGTCGGCCGGATCAGCAGGTTGCGAATGAACAGCGAATGCCAGGCGAGTTCGCAGATGACGCGTGCCTTGACGCGGAGCGCCGGGTCAGCGCCGCCGATCAGGTCCTGAACGAACAGGTCCTTGCCTTCGGCATGGGCCTTGAAGTCGCCGAGCAGCAGGTCGAATTGGGCCGTCGTGATGGAGTTGTTGTTCTCCCACCAGATCTTGCCTTCGGTATTGGCGTCGCGAACGGTGAACTTGTCCTTCGGCGAGCGACCGGTATGAACTCCCGTCTCGGCGTTGAGCGCACCGCCACGAGCGATGACCGCTTCACCGCGGCGGATCGACTCCTCGTAAAGCATTGGTGCTTCGAGGTTGTACGCGACGGTGCCGAGGTTCTTCAGGCCGAATGCCTCGACACTGAACGACGGATTGAAAATGCCGGTCTGCTTCATCGCCTTCTCCCGGATGGGTACGCGCCCTGACCGGAGGGCACCCACGCGGGCCTTTCCGGACATATCTATGGATCGGACCGTTTATTCTCCGAAGACCTGAAGGGCAAGGGGATGGATCAATCTTCTTCGATCAGCGTAAATTCGCTGCACCGCACAAACCCCGGTAGGATCAAGCCTTTCGTGCGCTTTCGGCCAGTTCGACAAGACAAGCGCGCAAGGAATTCGCGCTTTCGACCCGGCACGGAAAGACCAGGCGCGCGGTGAGATCCCCGGCGGCGAGGTCGAGCCCTTCGGGGTCGAGCCCGCTTGCCCGCCAGCGCATATGCGGTGCTCCGCAAAGCTTGGTCGCATAGAGCGCCAGTGCCTCTGAGTGATCGGCGTTGAGATGTGCCAGGGCGCTCTCCTCGGCCGCAAGCAGACCGGGTGCTACGGGAATCAGCAGGTCGGCCCGTTCATAGGCCGCAGCCTTGGCAAAGCCGCCGTTGAGGTGGCCGCGATCCGGGACGAGCCGCCAGAACGAGAAGTCTCCGAAATCAGCATAGAGCGCTGACTTCGGGTGTCGCGCCAGGAAGCGCCGCCGTGCCTCCGTCCGCTCGGGTTCCTCAAGTCGCGTGGCCCGGCCCGTCAACGTGAGCCGCGGGTGGGCCAGGGGATCGCCCTTGCCGACTTCAGCCAGCAGCAGGGAAGCTCGAGCGTCAGCGGCGAGATGCCGCGTGTGGGCGGACAATTGCGACATGAGGAGCAGCGGCGAACCGTCCACGTCGGTCGCCACATTGACGAGCGAGGTGAAGGGGGCGCCGTCGGAATCGAGCGTTCCCAACGCTCCGGCGCGCGTGGAGCGCAGCAGCCGCCGCGCCTCGGCCAGTCCGTCGTAACCTGCGGGCAGCGCGAACGCCCTGTTTTCAGGAGCATTCCGGTTTTCGGCGTCACTCATGCTTGCAGGCTCCGGTGCCAAAAACAGACCGAGGGGGTGCTTTTCAATTGACTGATGTATATAAGACCCTTGGGCGCGAGGCCAATGCATGCGAATGCGGGGCCTGTTTCGCGATGGCGCAGCTCGAGGTTTCAGGGAGCGCCGTCACATTTCGGCCCTCATGGGTGCCGAATGTCGCCGACAGCTACGGTCACGTTGACCACGGCTTTTCGGTCCGTCCGGACCAAGCGAAGCGTTCCCGCCGGGAACCCTGTTCTAGGTTTTGGAATTCATGCCGACCATCGCTCTTGTCGACGACGATCGAAACATTCTCACTTCGGTGTCCATCGCTCTGGAAGGCGAGGGCTACCGGGTTCAGACCTACACCGACGGCGCCAGCGCGCTCGACGGCCTGAAGACGAACCCGCCCGATCTCGCGATCTTCGATATCAAGATGCCCCGCATGGATGGCATGGAGCTGCTGCGGCGGCTGCGCCAGAAATCCGACCTTCCCGTGATTTTCCTGACGTCGAAGGACGAGGAGATAGACGAATTGTTCGGCCTGAAGATGGGCGCCGACGATTTCATCCGGAAGCCGTTCTCGCAGCGTCTGCTGGTCGAGCGCGTCAAGGCGATCCTGCGCCGCGCCAATCCCAAGGAAGCCGCAGCCCAGAAGGAATCCGAGGCGAAGATCCTCGAGCGCGGCCTGCTTAAGATGGACCCGGAGCGCCACACCTGCACATGGCGCGGGGAGGCGGTTACGCTCACCGTCACCGAGTTCCTGATCCTCCAGGCGCTCGCCACGCGCCCCGGCGTGGTCAAGAGCCGCAACGCCTTGATGGATGCCGCCTACGACGATCAGGTCTATGTCGACGATCGCACGATCGACAGCCACATCAAGCGCCTGCGCAAGAAGTTCAAGGTCGTCGACGATGACTTCGAGATGATCGAGACCTTGTACGGCGTCGGCTATCGCTTCAAGGAAGCGTAAGCCGGCACGGTAGAGGCAACAGGCCCAGCAATGGCGGCCCGCAAGGCCGCCGTCCGCGTCGTGACGGGATCTCATGAGCGTCGAAGCAGAGACCGGCAGAAAAGTGAAGGCGGAGCCGCGTGCGGCGGCAGCGCGCGCGCCCGGTCGCCTGGGCGCGATCATGAATGCGCTGGCGTCTCACTTCTCGTCCTCACTGACGCGCCGCATCGTCGTGCTCAATCTCGGCGGCCTCGTCGCGCTGCTGGTCGGCTTCCTCTACCTCAACCAGTTCCGCGCGGGCCTCATCGATGCGCGCGTGCAGAGCCTCCAGACGCAGGGCGAGATCATCGCCGCGGCCATTGCCGCGTCCGCGACCGTCGAGACGGACGCGCTGACGCTCGATCCCGAGCGCCTGCTGCAACTCGCGCCGGGCCAGAGCTACGGCTACCGCGAGGAAAATGAGTCGGCGCTCGAATTCTCGATCAATCCCGAGCGCATTGGCCCCGTGCTGCGCCGCCTCGTGACACCGACGCGCACGCGCGCCCGGATCTACGACCGCGAAGGCTATCTGCTGATCGACTCGCGGTCTTTGACTGCGCGCTCCAATATCCTGCGCTTCGACCTCCCCGCCATCGGGCAGGACGATGGGGCGCCCACGGTCATCCAACGCTGGTGGGACAATCTCAAGCACCGGCTCGGCTCGACGGAGCTGCCCCTTTACGAGGACATCGGCGTCGCCAACGGCAAGGCCTACCCGGAGGTCGAGCGCGCGCTGAACGGCGCGCCCCTGTCCGTCGTGCGCATCAATGCCAAGGGCGAGACCATCGTTTCCGTGGCGGTGCCGATCCAGCGCTTCCGGGCCGTGCGTGGGGCCTTGCTCATGTCGACGCAGGGCGGCGACATCGACAAGATTATCGCCTCCGAACGCTGGGCGATCATCCGCATCTTCCTCGTGTCGGCGGGCGTCATGTTCCTGCTGTCGCTGTTCCTGGCGGGCACCATCGCCGAGCCCATGCGGCGGCTTGCTGAAGCCGCCGACCGGGTGCGCCGGGGTATCAAGTCCCGGCAGGAGATCCCCGACTTCACGGATCGCTCCGACGAGATCGGTCACCTTTCGGGCGCGCTGCGCGACATGACCAAGGCGCTCTACAATCGCATCGAGGCCATCGAGAGTTTCGCCGCCGATGTCGCACACGAATTGAAGAACCCGCTGACGTCGCTGCGCAGCGCGGTCGAAACATTGCCGCGCGCACGTACCGAGGAATCGAAGGGGCGTCTGCTCGAAGTCATCCAGCACGATGTGCGCCGCCTCGACCGCCTCATCAGCGACATATCCGACGCCTCGCGTCTCGATGCCGAGCTAGCTCGTGCGGATTACGAGCCGGTCGACATGGTGCGGCTGCTGCGCGCCATCCGCGATCTCGCCAATCAGGTCAAGCGCGCCGACGGCGTGACCGTCAGCCTCGATATCGCTCCGTCGGAAGACGCGCGCTACGGCGCGGAATATTTCGTGGTCGGCAACGATTCCCGTCTCGGTCAGGTCGTCAACAATCTGGTCGACAACGCGCGGTCCTTCTCGCCACCGGGCGGCAGCGTCAGGCTCGCCCTGCGCCGCGCCCGCGCCATCGGCCGCAACGGGCAGATGCAGGACGGGCTCGAAATCGTGGTCGACGACGACGGCCCGGGCATCCCCGACCATGCCGTGGAGCGGATCTTCGAACGCTTCTACACGGATCGTCCCGAACAGGGCTTTGGCCAGAACAGCGGGCTCGGCCTCTCGATCTCGCGTCAGATCGTCGAGGCGCACGGCGGCTGGATCAAGACGCAGAACCGCCTCGCGCCCGACGGGTCAGTTCTGGGCGCGCGTTTCCTCGTCTGGCTTCCGGCGCCCCGATGAGCGAGGGCGCGCCAGGCTCTCCCGAGGACATCCTGCCCGTGGCGGTTCATGCCTGCGCGCTGGTCATTGGCGAGACCGGAATTCTCATCCGGGGCAAGTCGGGCGCCGGTAAATCGTCGCTCGTCCTGGCGCTGCTCGATGCTGCGGCGCGGCGTAATCTGTTCGCCCGGCTGGTGGCCGACGACCGGGTTTGCCTCCATATGGCGGGCGACAGGCTGCTCGCGGCGCCCCATCCCGCCATTGCTGGCCTGATCGAGGAGCGCGGGACGGGTATTCTGAGCGTGCCCCATGAGTCCTGCGTGCGGATCTCCTATGTCATTGATCTCGTTCAATCGGGAGGGGCGACGAATCACCCTGCCCGCCTGCCGGAAGAGGCTGATTTGACAACCAGAATTGGGCCTATATGCCTTCGCAGGTTGATTCTGCCCGCAGACCTCCCCCCGGACGCCGCCGCGCGTCGAATTCTGGGGTTTTTTAACGATGCCTGAATCCCACATGGCGCATTTTGCTTGCCAATTTAGCGGCAACGCACAAAATGGCGCCTCTCGACGAAGGGCCTCGGTCAGGCTCGTGGCGCAAACCTGTATGGACGGTACTGTCCGATGATCGGAATGGTCCTGGTGACCCACGGCCACCTCGCGACTGAGTTTCGCGCGGCGCTCGAACATGTTGTCGGTCCGCAAAAGCAGATCGAGACGATAACCATTGGCCCCGAAGACGATATGGAGCAGCGCCGCAAGGACATCATCGCGGCGGTCCACCATGTCGACACGGGCGCCGGCGTCGTGGTTCTGACGGATATGTTCGGCGGCACGCCATCGAACCTCGCGATTTCCGTGATGGACGGTCCTCTGGTGGACGTTGTCGCCGGCATCAATCTCCCGATGTTGATCAAGCTGGCCTCCGTCCGCGAGGAGTCGAGCCTTGAGCAGGCGGTGATTCAGGCGCAGGATGCCGGCCGCAAATATATTTCCGTGGCCAGCCGTATTTTGAGCGGAAAATGAACGAGCCAGATTCTTTCGAAGCCCCCGAGATCTGCCCCCCCGCGCACACCTTCGCCGATGGCGTCACCTGCGAATTGCGCATCGTCAACCGCAAGGGCCTCCACGCCCGCGCGACGGCGAAATTCGTGCAATGCGTCGAGCGCTACGAAGCCGAGGTCACGGTCACGCGCTGCAGCGAAACGGTGGGCGGCACGTCGATCATGGGCATCCTCACGCTGGGCGCAGGCATCGGTACGACGATCACGGTCTCCGCGCGCGGCGAGCAGGCCCAGGCCTGCCTCGACGCCGTGACGCAGCTGGTGGCCAACCGCTTCGGCGAGGACGAGTAAGCCACGCCGCGCCGCTGTCTTTGATGCACAAATCTCGATGCCGTCATTGCGAGCGAAGCGAAGCAATCCAGTGCGGTCTCGCGACTCCTGGATTGCCGCGTCGCTTCGCTCCTCGCAATGACGTTGCAGGATGAGCGAGGCCGCGCCCTCACCCTACCAGCTGTCGATTGATCGTGCCCCGCAGAGGGGCAACGAACGTGACATTCCTTATGCAATGCTAGGACTTCACAAGGTCGTTAGTTGCAGCTCCAGCTATGGATAACTCAGCATCACAAGAAATTCGTGGTCGCGTACTTTGCGAACGTCCTGATAGCCGATTGACGCCAAGACGGGCACTACCTTCTCAATTTTGCCGGTCCATGCCTTTGACCTTTCCAGAAACGGCTTGAACGTTTCGTCGGAGGGGTCCCAGACAATATACGCTTCTCCAAAGCCATATTGGTGATGCAAGCACAAGCTCATCTCCAGACCCTTGTTCATGCAGGGATCGGAGGCGAGCGCCGTGCCAAGGAGAATCCAGCTCCCCTGAAGGAAAGCGCTTTTGTAGAGCAGCCCCGCTAAGAGCCAGTCCGCGATCTGGAGCGCGCGAATGGAGGCCGTCCCGGTGCAAACGCGACGAATTGCACATCTTATCAAGCGCGCAAAGACGAACGGCGACGCTATGAAAACGAGAAGGCCGAAAAGCAAGCTCGGGCCGATCCATGGCGCCAAGTAGGCGACAATTTCTGCACTGATTCGAAATGTAAAAAGCATAAACAATGCAGAACTACTTAATAAATAGACGAATTTCGGCATCTGCACAGCAGCTCAGCACGAGGGTAATTGTTCCAGGATAGTCTCATTACTCCGGTCCGCGGACAACTTCTCCCACGGGGAGAAATTGTCCGCCTCCCTCATCCCACCAGCCCACGCCGGTAAGCAATCAGCCCGGCAGTCGAGCCATCGAGCCCCTCGGTCGAGGCCGCGTCATCCGCCACGATGGGCGCGAGACGCCCTGCCAGTTCCTTGCCGAGTTCCACGCCCCATTGGTCGAAGGCGTTGATGTCCCAGATCGCCGATTGCACGAAGACCTTGTGCTCGTAGAGGGCCACGAGACGCCCGAGCATGTGCGGGTCGAGGCGGCGGTAGAGGAACATGCTGGACGGGCGATTGCCCGCGAAGACCTTGTGCGGGGCCAGCGCCGATAGCGCTTCGCCGTGCAGGCCCTGCCGGGCCAGGATCATATCCACCTCATGGCGCGAGCGTCCGCGCATCAGCGCCTCTGCCTGCGCGAGGCAATTGGCGAAGAGCAGGCGGTGATGATGTTCGTCCGCCGCCGTCGGCTCCGCCGCGACCAGGAAATCGATCGGGATGATATCCGTGCCCTGATGCAGCATCTGGAAGAAGGCATGCTGTCCGTTGGTGCCGGGCTCTCCCCAGATCACGGGCGCGGTCGCCATGGTGACGGGGCCGCCGTGACGGCGCACCGACTTGCCGTTTGATTCCATGTCGAGCTGCTGGAGATAGGATGGAAAACGCGCCAGCCTCTGGTCGTAGGGAATCACCGCATGCGCGCCGAAACCCCAGACGTTGCGATACCAGATGCCGAGCAGCCCCATCATCACAGGGATATTCTCTTCGAGCGGGGCCTGCTCGAAATGATCGTCGGCCTCGTGCCCGCCGCGCAGGAAATCCTCGAAATTTTCCGGTCCGATGGAAATGGCCAGCGCCAGCCCGATGGAGGACCACAGCGAGTAGCGCCCGCCCACCCAGTCCCAGAAGCCGAACACGCGATCGGGTTGAATCCCGAATTTTGCGACCAGATCGAGCTTCGTCGAGACCGCGCAGAAATGATCCCCGATGGCCTCTTCGCCGAGCGCAGCAGCTACACGCGCCCGCGCCGAGGCCGCGTTGGTCATGGTCTCCTGCGTCGAGAAGGTCTTGGAGGAGATGATGAAAAGGGTCGTCGCGAGATTGAGCGGCGCCAGCGTGTCTGCGAGATCGGCGCCATCGACATTGGCGACGAAATGCGTGCGCAGGCCCGGCTTGGCGAAGGGCGAGAGCGCGCGCGCCGCCATGGCGGGGCCGAGATCCGAGCCGCCGATGCCGATATTGACGATGTCCGTGAAGGGAGCGCCGCCCGCCCCGCAAATGCGTCCGTCACGCACCCCCGCCGCGAAGGCATTCACCTTCTCGCGTTCGGCGATGACATCGCCCATCACGTCGCGCCCGTCCACCATGACGGGGCGGCCGGAGAAATTGCGCAGCGCCATGTGAAGCGCCGGCCGGCCTTCCGTGAGGTTCACTTTCTCGCCCGCGAAAAGCGCATGGCGGCGCTCCTCGAGCCGGGCCGCGCGAGCCAGCGCGATCAGGTGGGCTAGGGTCGCGTCCGTGATGCGGTGTTTCGAATAATCGAACAGGAGGTCGCCGAGTCGCAGCTGGAGCCGCTCGAAACGGGTCGGGTCTTCGGCGAAGAGATCGGCGATCGTATGGTGGCCGACTTCGACGCGATGCGCCTCCAGTGCCGCCAAGGCTGCCGTCACGTCCCGCTCGACCATTATAATCTCCCTGTCGGGTGCCTATATAGGCGTCTCACCCCGAGGCGCGACATTACCGCTCGAATTCGGCTTTGTCGCCTGACGCGCTGGCTCCCAACACGCCCCTGATGTATGGGTTGCCGCTTGTTCGCGCGGACCTCGAGCGCTGGACTCGAGAACGAGACACATATGGCTCCCCCTATTCTGATTCTACAGGACATCACTCTCACGCTCGGCGGCAAGCCGCTGCTGGAGGGCGCGGACCTTTCCGTGAGCGCTGGCGACCGGCTCTGCCTCGTCGGCCGCAACGGCTCGGGCAAGTCGACGCTGCTGAAGATCGCGGCCGGCGAGATCGAGAAGGACGGCGGCACGCGGTTCTTCCAGCCTGACGCGACAGTGCGCTACCTGCCGCAGGAGCCCGATCTCACAGGGTTCACGAGCGTGATGGCCTATGTCGAGGCGGGGCTCGGCCCCCACGACGACCTGCATCGCGCCCGCTATCTGCTGGGCGAACTCGGCCTGACCGGCGACGAGGATCCGTCGCGTCTCTCGGGTGGCGAAGCGCGCCGCGCCGCGCTTGCGCGCGTTCTGGCGCCCGAGCCCGACCTGATTTTCCTCGACGAGCCGACCAACCATCTCGATCTGCCCGCCATCGAATGGCTGGAAAGCGAGCTGGCGTCGCTGCGCTCGGCGCTCATCCTCATCAGCCATGACCGGCGCTTCCTGCAAAACCTCTCGCGCGCCACCGTCTGGCTCGACCGTGGCAAGACCAAGCGTCTCGATCGCGGCTTCGGCGAATTCGAGACCTGGCGCGACAAGGTGCTGGAAGAGGAAGAGCGCGACCGGCACAAGCTCGACCGCCAGATCGTCAACGAAGAACATTGGGTGCGCTACGGCGTCACCGCGCGCCGCAAGCGCAACATGGGCCGCATGGCCCGCCTGAGCGATCTGCGCACGCAGGTTCGCGAGGCGCGCCGCGTCGTCGGCGACGTGAAGATCTCGGTCACCGAAGGCCGCACGTCGGGCAAGCTCGTCGTCGAGGCGGAAGGCGTGTCCAAGAGCTGGGGCGAGCGTCCCATCGTCAAGGATTTCTCGATCCGCATCCTGCGCGGCGACCGGCTGGGCATTGTCGGCCAGAACGGCGCCGGCAAGACGACGCTGCTCAACCTGATGACCGGCGTTCTGGAGCCCGACGCGGGCTTCGTGAAGCTCGGCGCGAGCCTCGAAATGGCCACGCTCGACCAGAGCCGCAAGGCGCTCGATCCACGCTGGACGCTGAAGGATGCGCTGACCGGCGGCGGCAGCGATTTCGTCGAGATCAACGGCGAGCGCAAGCATGTCATCGGCTACATGAAGGACTTCCTCTTCGCGCCCGAACAGGCCCGCACGCCCATCGGCCGCCTGTCGGGCGGCGAGCGCGGACGTCTCATGCTGGCGCGCGCACTGTCGCAGCCCTCGAACTTCCTGGTGCTGGACGAACCCACCAACGACCTCGATCTCGAGACGCTGGATCTGCTGCAGGAAATGCTGACCGACTATCCAGGCACTGTCGTGGTCGTCAGCCATGACCGTGACTTCCTCGATCGTGTCGCGACGTCAGTGCTGGTGGCGGAAGGCGATGGCCGCTGGCTCGAATATGCGGGCGGCTATGCCGACATGGTGGCCCAGCGCGGCCACGGCGTCGGCCTGCCTCCTGCGCCCGAGCCCATGTCAAAGGCAGCCAAGGCCGAGCAGAAAAAGAATGCCGCTGCGCCGACCGAGAAGAAGAAGCTCTCGTTCAAGCACAAGCATGCGCTCGACACGCTTCCCGGCCGCATGGACGAAATGCAGAAGACGCGCGCCACCCTGCAGTCAAAGCTCGACGATCCAGCTCTCTATGCCCGCGACCGCTTCGCGTTTGAAAAGCTGAGCGGCCAATTGGTCGAGGCCGAAAAGCGCCTCGCCAAGATGGAAGAAGAATGGCTGGAGCTGGAAATGCTGCGCGAGTCGGTCGAGGGCTGAGCCGCCCTTGCCTGACGCGCTCCGGCGAGCCTAGACTGCGGCTCTCTGTCGGCTCGAAGCGGGATCAACCCGCAACCGGCGATTTCGGGAGGATGCCATGGCCGCGTTTACGCGACTTGCCGGATCTGTGGCGGCGCTCGTCGCCGTGTTCGGTGTAAACACGGCGCAGGCCGATTCTGTCGCGGATTTCTACCGCGGCAAGACCATCCAGATGATCATCGCGACATCGCCGGGCGGCGACTACGACACGAGGGGTCGGCTGGTCGCCCGCCATCTCGGCCGCCACATACCCGGCGATCCCGCCATCGTCCCGCAGAACATGCCGGGTGGCGTGGGACTCGCAGCGGCCAATTATCTGGCAGGCGTCGCGCCGCGCGACGGCACCGTGCTTCACATGCTCATGCAGAACATGCCGGCGCATCAGGCGATAGGCGGGCAGGGCGTCAAGTTCGACACGCGTGCCTTCATCTTCATCGGCAACACCACCGACTCGCCCAACGTCATCAATTCCTGGGCGGCCACCGGCATCCGCACGATCGAGGACGTGAAGACGCGCGAGCTGATCGTCGGCGCGGCAGGCACGGCGACGGCCTCGGCCTACTATCCAGCTGCGCTGAACGCGCTGGCGGGCACGAAATTCAAGATCGTGACGGGCTATCCGGGCGGCAACGACGTCAATCTGGCCATGGAAAAGGGCGAGGTCGGTGGTCGCGGCTCCAACTCCTGGGCCTCGTGGAAAAGCACGCGGCCGCAATGGCTCACCGAGAAGAAGATCAACATTCTGGTTCAGATCGGCCTGCGCCGCCATCCCGACCTGCCGGATGTGCCGCTGCTTTACGAACTTGCAAGCAATGAGGCCGACCGCGAGGTGCTGCGCTTCATCTCCGCCGACACAGCGATCTCGCGTGCGGTGGTGACGACGCCCGACACGCCGCCCGAGCGCGTGGCGGCCCTGCGCAAGGCCTTCATGGAGACGATGGCCGACCCGCTTTTTCTTGCGGAAGCCGAGAAGATGACGGTCGACATCAGCCCGAGTTCCGGCGAGGAAGCGCAGAAGATCGCCGACCAGATCGTCAATTTCCCAGCCCCGGTCGTGGGCCGCGCCAAGCTGCTGCTGGAGGGCACGACGAAATAGCGGCGGGCTTGGCCGCGAATTGGCTCTTGCCCTGAAGGCCCGCCACAGCTAGCACGCCCGCACCTCCCGTCCTACAACGGCACCGGCTGTCTGATGTCAGGACGGGAGTCGCTGGCTCAGCACCTGAAGCAACAGACTCAGCGTCACCACCGTCACGATCAGGGAGATCACGATAGCGATCGAAATCTCTTCCTTAAAGGCGCTGTAACGCGTCGCGAAGACATAGGCCCCTGCTCCGATCGGTTGCGCGGCCATCACCAGCGCTGTGGCATACCAGATGTCGACCTGCATGCCGAAGATCAGATTCAGGACGCCAAAGGTCACCAGCGGCTGCACCACGATTTTGATAAGGACCAGCGGCGCGACAAACCCGGCATTGGCCCGCAAGGACCGAGCGGAAACATTCAGGCCCGCGAGCCCCAAGCCGAGGGCGAACAGTGCCGTCGGCCCTGCGGCAGCCCCGAAGAATTGCGCAAAGGCCACAGCGATACCCGGCAGCGGAATGTGCAGGATCGAAAAGGCGCTGCCTGCGATCACCGCGATCACCAGCGGGTTGCGCAGGGTGGTGAGCAGCGCGCGGCTGATGCTGGCGAACAGGTTACTCCTGCTTTTATCCGCGAGGTCATGGGTGACGATCACGGTCACGATGGCCGGAATGTTGTGCAGGATGGTGGCGATGGCCGCAGGCACCGCCGCGTGGGGGCCGAAAGCTGCAATCAGGATCGGGATTCCCATGTAGCCTGTGGTGCCATAGCGGGAGCCCATCCCCATGAGCGAGGCGCCGGGCAGGGCGGTTCCGCGCGCCCGCGCCCAGAGCACACCGCAGACATAGGCAACCAGAATGCCGCTCAGCGTGGCACCCAGAAAGCCCCACTGGGTGAGCTCGACAATATTCGCGCGGGCAATGGCCAGAAACAGCAGCGCAGGGAGCGCAATATAGAGAATGTAATCATTGATCAGCTTTTCGGCAGCTGCGGGATACTTATATTTCCATCCGAAGACGAAGCCGACAAGAATAACAAGAAAAATGGGAACGACGATCTGGGACATGGGCGTTGCAACGAGGCTGGCGAGAAGCGCGGCTTCTCACGAGGAAAAAACAAGGTCTATGGGAGCTGGCGACCCTTCTTCCGGGTCGCCAGCATTCAGTCGTGCCCGTCAGGCGGCCTGCGCTTCGTTGCGGCGGGCCAGATAGGCCTGCGCACGCTCATGAACGCGCTGCGTGAAATAGACGTCCTGTTCGTAGAACGCTTCAGTCATGCGGCATAGCGCCTGGAACTCGAACTGCTTGCGCACTGTGATCTGGTCCATCTCCTTGCCCAGTTCCAGATTGAAGCCCGCGACAGCCGCCTTGATCTGCGCGGCGTCGGTCAGCCCGATCTCGCGGAAAATTTTGTCGAGCGTCTGCTCATGCAGGCCGATGCGGTTGAGGAAATAATTCGAGGCGCTGCTGGCCCCGAGATAATCGGGAATATTGGTCACGCCCATATTCTCGAAATTCACCAGCATGCCGCTGAGCGGACGGTAAAGGTCGGGCAGGACGAGGAAGGTCCTCTCGGCAAGGCGGGCGGTCTGGGATGCCGTTGTGGCGTCCAGCGTCCCGTTCGACAGGGTGATGTTCTTTTCCCGGAAGATCAGCTCGAGCAGTTCGATTGCGGGCAACCCCGAGCGGTTGCCAAAGTCGGCGAAGCCACCCTCGATCAGATTGAATCCGTGATATATTGAGTTTAGCGCGTTTTGCAGGCCAAATCCGCGGTCGTTATGGGCATGTAGGCAAAAATTGACCGCCGGATAATCGTGCCGGAGGTTGGCGGCCAGAATCGCCATGGCTTCCGGGTAGATCGTGCCCAGCGAATCGTTGATCCGCACGACATCGATGCCGCAGGCTACAGAGCGATCAATGCGCGGTGATCGACGCATAGATCTTTTCGTCGATATTGCGGTCGAAGTTATTGAGCAGGCTGACGCGGAAATTGTCATAGCCCAGCGCGCGGAACTCCTCGACTGTGCGCTCGAAAAGCTGTGATTCGCTGTCATGAGTGATCATGCCGAAGCTGATCGTGACGAAACGCCGCAACGCTGCGGGGATACGCGCGAACTGCGGCATCAGCGGGCGGAAGCAGTTCAGCAGCAGGATAAAGGCGAACTTTTGGTCCTTCAGCAGGCCCTCGCCTTGGAGCGCCTTCACCACCTTGGCGATATCCGCCGGATCGTCGGGGCCGCTGCCGAAGACAACATCCTTAATGCCGGCGTGCAGCGTGCTGCGAATGAGGGGCATCTTGTCCGGCGTTGACACAGAAAACAGGCATCGCTCCGAACCCTCACGGAGGGTTTCGTCCAGGATGCCATCAAGTGCAAAATCGGAATAACGAGGAATATGGCCCTTCGGAAATGACATATACATAATAACATTATCCTGTCTAAACGTAATTGCGGTTGCCTTTCCCGGATACGCTGGCGTTTTTACGCTCTTTCGAAATTTCCTCTGCGCGAGAGCTAGCCCGGCTTGAAAACATCAAAATGAATTATGGCTTATTCATAATGAGGAAAACCAATTATGACCCGCGATCTTCGCAGCCTCACGCTTGAACAATTGCGCGTGTTTGCCGCCGTGGCCGAAAGCGGCAGCTTCACCCAGGCTGCTCGCATCCTCACGCGCACGCAGAGCGCGCTGACGCTGCAAATCAAGAGGCTTGAGGATCTGGTCGGTCTCCAGCTCTTCCTGCGCTCACGCGGGCACGTCTCCGGGTTGACAGAAGCGGGACAGCGTTTTCTGCCCTATGCTCACAATATCCTCAAAGCCGCCGACGATGCGTGGCAGAGTCTCAACCAGTCGATCACCACCGGAAATGTCCGCGTCGGGATCATGGATGACTTCGAGATCGGCGGGCTGATTGAGCTCGTCCGGCGGTTCAAGTCTCAGCACCCCAACTCGGAGGTTGGCGCGATTTCCGATTTCTCGTTTCGTCTGGAAAACCGCATCGAGCGCGGGGAGATCGATATCGCCATCGTAAAGCGGCTGGCAGCCGACCAGGGGCAGGAGGATGAACGGATGCTGCGGCGCGAGCGCTTGCGCTGGATCGCCGCGCCTGGCTTCCGCTGGAGCCCAGCCACTGCCCTGCCGCTCGTTGTATTCCACGAAGGCTGCGTCTACCGTCGGCACATTCTCGAACAGCTCAAGACCATCGGCGTTTCGGCCCGCATCGCCTATGACGGCTACAGCTATGCCAATGTTCGCAAGGCCGTTGCTGCGGGGATGGGCATCTCAGCCTTTTCGGAGGGGCAACTGAACGGCTGCGACATGACCTTTATCGACGCACTGGGCGGCGTGGCATTGCCCGATCTCGGCATGGTCGAAATCGTTCTGAAAAGATCCCGCGAGAATGATAGTTCCGCCGTGGAAGCTATGGCACAGGAAATGAGCCAATATGTGGGCATCAATATTCCGTTGAGCCATGACCGGGATGCGCGGTGCAGCCTTTTGGGGGTCACGAAGTGATTAGGCTCAGGACCCGCCCGTTTCCGATCACGAGGATCTCTGAGATTATCCTGCGGTCATCCGCGCGCGATTACTTCTTGCCCTGAAGGCCCGCCACAGCTAGCACGGGCGCATGTCAGAAGCGCCCGACCTCGCCGCCTCGCACGGCACCCTCGCCATGTTGCGGCGCCTGTTCACCGAACATGGGCGCCAGCACCTCCGTTCCTATATCGGGGCCGGCTGCCTGATGGCCGTCGGCGCTGCGGCCACGGCGATCTCCGCCTGGCTGCTGAAGCCGGTGCTCAACGGCATGGTCGAGGCCGAAGGCTTCCGCACGCTGCGCATGCTGTCCTGGGCGGTTGCGGGCCTCTTCATCCTCCGGGGCATGGCAACCTACGGCTATCTCGTCGTGCTCTCGCGCACCGGCAACCGCATCGTCGCGGGCGTTCAGACGCGGCTGTTCGACCATCTGCTGCGCCAGGACATGCGCTTCTTCCAGGACCGGCATTCCACGGATTTCATGTCGCGCCTGTCGCTAGCCGCCAACGGCGTGCGCGACACCCTGCAGGTGCTCATCACCAGCATGGGCCGCGACGTGCTCACGCTGGCTGGCCTCATCGTCGTCATGATCGTGCAGGATCCGCTGATGGCCGTGATGGCCCTCTCGGTCATGCCCGTCGGCGGCTATTTTCTTGGACGGCTCATTCGCAAGGTCCGCAAATCCGCCCGCCGCTCCTTCGACGGTTCGGCGCGGATCATGGAGACCATGCAGGAAACGCTGCAGGGCGTCCGCATCGTCAAATCCTTCAACCTTGAAAACATCATGCGCCAGCGCATGGCCGTCTCGGTCCGCGAGGTCGAGCGCTCCGTCAACAGCATGGCTGCGGGCATGGCGGTGTCGAGCCCCATCGCCGATGCACTGGCCGGCATCGCCATTGGCGGCGTGATCTTTTACGGCAGCTGGCGCGTCACCATCGCGCACGCGGATCCCGGCTCGTTCTTCTCCTTCGTCGCAGCCCTCCTGCTGGCCTACGAGCCTGCCAAGCGGCTTGCACGTCTCAATCTCGACATCCAGCACGGCCTCACCGGCGCGCGGCTGATCTATGAAGTGCTCGACCGCCCGGCGGCCGAGACGCCGCAGCCCGGCCTGCCGGTCTTGCAGGTCGGCGAGGGGCGCATCACCTTCGAGCAGGTGAGCTTCGCCTATCGGCCCAACGAATATGTGCTGGACGGACTGGACCTCGTCGCCGAGCCTAACGCTACCACGGCGCTGGTTGGACCGTCGGGTGGCGGGAAGTCGACGATCATCGCGCTGATCCAGCGGTTCTACACGCCCGAGAGCGGCCGGGTGACGATCGACGGACAGGATGTTTGCGGCGTCGATCTGGCCTCTCTGCGCAATTCGATCGCCTTCGTTTCGCAAGACGTCTTTCTGTTCCGGGGCTCGATCCGCGAGAACATCGCGCTCGGCCGTCCCGGCGCCAGCGATGCGGAAATCTTCGAGGCCGCGCGGCTCGCCAATGCGCATGACTTCATCACCGGCTTCAAGACAGGTTACGACACGAGCGTCGGCGAGCACGGCGCGCAGATGTCGGGTGGCCAGCGTCAGCGCATCGCCATCGCTCGCGCCTTCCTGAAGAACGCGCCGATCATCCTTCTCGACGAGCCGACGGCGGCTCTCGATTCGGAATCCGAGCGCGAGGTGCAGAAGGCGCTCGATCAACTGCGCGAGGGACGCACGACGCTGGTCGTCGCTCACCGCCTTCAGACGATCGTCAATTCGGACCGCATCTGTGTGATCGAGCATGGAAGGGCGGTCGAAGCAGGCACCCATCAGGAATTGCTGGCGCGGCGCGGCACCTACCACGCCTTCTTCGCGGCGCAGTTCGGCGAAGGCGCCGCTCCTCTCAGGATTGCGGCTGTGGCGACCCCGCGCTGAACACCTGGGCGGACGGGCGCTCTGTCCGATACTGCCCCTTCACCACAATGGCGAACTGAACCCCGACGACGGTCAGCAGCGTCAACCACCAGAGCTGCGCCGTGACGAGGCCCGAAAGGGCGATTGCGAAGCCGCACACCAGCGTCGAGAGCAGGAAGGGCGCTGCCGACCTCGAGGCCGATCCCGCGGCCCGGAAGGCCAGGAACACGAGCAGGGCGGCTGCGAGCGCGCCGACGACACCGAGTTCGTACCAGATCTCGAACAGCGCGCTACGCGGCGTCGCGGCCGGCAGATAGTTGATGCTGACGCTGCGCAAGGCTGTGTCGAACCCATGGCCGGTGACGAGCCTGACGCCTTCCGCATTCACGATCTGGGCGGCGACCTGCATCGACGAGGCGAACTGGCTTGTGCCGCTGCGCAGCACCGGCGCGAGTGCCAGGGGAAGGACCGGCGCGATGAGAATCAGCCCGCCGAGGACGACGCCGAGGGTCGCACCTACCCGCTTGGGCGCGGAGGTCGCGAGCGAAAAGGTGATAGCGCCCAGCGCGAGGGCCGCCAGCGCTATAGGCGTCCAGACCGTGATGGCCGCGATGGCGACGGCGACGGCGAGGGCGCCCGCCGAGGCCCAGCGCTCGCGCACGGCCAGCGCCGCGAGCGCCGGCCACATCAACATGATGAGCGTCAGCGACGCGCGGTCGATCGTCGAGGTCTCGAGATCGATCATGGGCGCCACGGGAATGAGCATGGCGACCGCAAAGGAGGCCAGGGCAGCTGCCGCGAGCCCGACCGGCAGCAGATAGAGGTTCGAGGTCTTCGTATGGGCGGGCAGGGATGCCGCCGCGGCAGCAGCCAGCAGGGCGGTGCCCGCGGTCTTGACGAAGCGCTCGGTCGCGACGCCCGCGAATGGCGTCCAGATCAGTGAAAGCCCGGCCCAGCCGAGGAGGAAAAGAGCCGTCAGCCCCATCGGGGACAGGACGGAATCGCGCAGCGCGGACAGGTTGGCCCGGCGCGGGTCGAGCGCCACGCCGAGCAGGATCAGCACGGCTCCCACGGGCATGACAGAGAAGATGACGCGGCGCGAGACAACGGCCCCGCACGGCACGCCGATGGCAAGCACGGCGACGCCGAGGCGGATCAGCAACCCCGCAGCTTCGCGAGCTGGATCGTCGAATTTACGGGATGAAGGGGCGGTCATGGCAAATTGACGATCGTTGACAAGGGGGAACCCGCCGGATCCGGAAAGCTGCGCTGCAACGATCCTACAACCCCGGCAGGCATTTCGCTGTGCGTCCGCAGCAACAGCCGCCATGAATCGGACACTTATGCGACATCATCGGCGGGACAGCCTCGTTCAGGGCTCGGCGTCGGGCGGCTTCCGCAGGGCCTTGACCTTGCCGCGCGTGCCTTTGGCGGCGAGTCGCCGCAGGCGGGAGCCATTGGTCGGCCGTGTCGGACGGCGCTGGATGATCGGCACGGCCGCCTGCTCGATGAGGCCAGCGAGCCGTTCCAGTGCATCCGCGCGATTGCGCTCCTGCGTGCGGTGGCGCTGCGCCGAGATCACCAGCACGCCCTCGTTCGTCATCCGCTTCCCCGCGAGCCGGATCAGCCGTTCCTTGACGTAGGGCGTGAGGTTGGGCGACGCCACCACGTTGAAGCGCATCTGGACCGCGCTCGAAACCTTGTTGACGTTCTGTCCCCCAGGCCCTGAGGCGCGCACGAAGGTCTCTTCGATCTCGTCGTCGTCGAGGCTGATTTTATCGGTCATGCGGATCATCGGCGCAGGATAACGGCTGAGCGAGGCCGTGTCACCGCGCCGCTTTTGAAGCGCCGCCCTACAAAAAAAGCCGCCGGGTTGCCCCGGCGGCTTCGTTTCGTTCGGTACCCTTGGCGGCTAGCCGCTGGGCACATGTTCCTTCCACCAGACCCAGGCGTCGCCGAGGACGGAGCCCGGCCACGGAATGGTCAGCAGCTGGTCGAACAGGCCGTAGACGAGGGCCGTCACGCAGAAGGCCATCGGGATCACGATCCGCCAGGGCTCGCGACCCTCGACGCGCATGAACAGCACGATGAAGATCGGCACGGTCGGGACGAGGCCGATCAACGCCATGGAGGCGAGAAAGCCGATCATCCAGCCGAAGAAGATCGCACCACGCAGCAGGATCTGCTTCGTCGGCATATGCGAGATGGTGCTCGCAATATCCATGTGCATCTTCTCGGCCGTCTCGCCGCGCGCCAGCATTTCTTCTTCGCGCGCCTTGTGCGTGTCGGCCTTGAACAACTCGTTCAGGAGCGACAGCGAGCAGAAGAGGATTGCCCCGGAGCCCACGATCATCGGGATGATCTTGGCCGAGAAGTTCCAGGTCATCGCTTCCGTCATCATCACGCCGAAGAGGCACAGCATGAAGATCGGGAAGAGATGGGTCCATTCGAACTTGGGAGCATGGAAGTCCGACAGCAGGCCCTTGATTCCGCCGTGGGCTTTCACGTCGGAGATGAAGGGACGCAGCAGGCTGAGCAATGCCATCACGAACAGCACGATGACCAGCGGACGCAGCATCCAGTTGCCGCCATAACGCTGGATCGAGATGAACATGTAGCGTTCGAGGATGGCGCCCAGGATGAAGCCCAGGACCAACGGCGGCCGGGGCCATTTGAAGTGCTTCATGCCCCAGGCGAAGATGCCGAAGAACAGGAGCGAGAACAGATCGCCCCAGTTACGATGTCCCTCGAAGGCGCCGATGTAGACGAGCGAGAGGACGAGCGGCAGGATCAGCGTGTAGCGCAGGCCCGCGAGCTTGGCGAACTGGCTGCTGAACAGGTAGCAGAGGCCCGATCCAAGGATGTTGGCGATCGCGATCGACCACACCATGGAATAGGTGATGGCGAGATGCTTCGTCAGCATTTCCGGTCCGGGGACCAGGCCGTGCATCAGGAATGCGCCGAGCAGGATCGCCATGCCGGCAGAGCCGGGCACGCCGAACACGATCGTGGGGATCAGGGCGCCGCCTTCACGCGAACAGGTCGCGCTTTCGGCAGCGATGACGCCGCGAACGTCGCCCTGACCGAAGGTCATGCGGGCGCCTTTTTCGGTCTTCAACGCATGCGCATAGGAGATCCAGTCGATCACCGAGGCGCTGATGCCCGGGATGGCGCCGATGACGGAGCCGATCCACGAACAGCGCATGACGAGCCACCAATGCGTGACGCAATCGTAGCTGCCCTGCCAGAGGCCCTTCCAGTTGTTCTGCATCTTGCCGCTCTGGACGACCGCGGTGCGGGCGACGAGCAGATCGCAGAGTTCGGGAAGCGCGAACACGCCGAGCGTCAGCGGAACGAGCGGCAGGCCTTCCCAGAGGTAGAGGCTGTCCATCGTCCAGCGCAGCGTGCCGGTCTGCGGGTCCGAGCCGATCATCGCCAGCATGATGCCGAAACAGGCCATGGTCAGTCCGCGCAGCGGCGTATTGCCGGAGAGCACGGCGACCATGGAAATTCCGAACACCGCGAGGGCGAGGAGTTCCGGCGAGCCGATGAACAGGATCAGCGGACGCACGACGGGCAGGGCGACGGCCATCAGCACGGCGCCGAAGATGCCGCCCATGAGGGCCGACATGTAGGCCGCGCCGAGCGCTCGGGCGCCTTCGCCGCGCTTGGTCATGGGATAACCATCGAGCGCGGTTGCGGCCGAGGCCGCATGTCCGGGGGCGCCGAGCACGATCGCCGAAATCGGATCTCCGTGCGTCGTCGTCGCGGCGAGGCCGAGCAGCAGCGCCATCGCGGCTGCGGGATCCATATTATAGGTGAAAGGCAACAACAGAGCTGTTCCTGCCACGCCACCGATTCCCGGTAGAATGCCGAGTGCCAGACCGCAGAGCACACCGCCCCACAGCAGAAGCATTCGATGCGGCTCGAGGAGCAAAAACAGCCCGTCGCCTAACGCATGCCAAATTTCCATGAAAGTCCCCTGATTTCCTCTCGGTGCCGCCGCGTCTGGATTCGCCCGTTCTGGTTGGCGAGATCCCCCGCGAGCGCCTTTTGGCGTGCGGATGCGGCGGTCATCGTTACATCGCTCCTGTGATCCGCGCTTATCGGGCGCGGTTCACATCAGGCCCGGCCAATCGGTGGACCGCGCGCATGAAAAGCGCGACCGCAGCATCCCCCGCGCGGAGCATCCTGGCCATTTGTCGTCTGCTGTCCGTCACGCAGATCGGCAAGGCCCAGCAACGATGAGTTCCACCACGCAGGATCCCCGCCGGTGAGATCGATCTTGTCGACCGTTTCGTCCGGACCCTGGTCCATGACGCCGATCACGATGGAATTTTCAAAGGATTCGCAGAAGGGATCGACCGGCAGCGCGAGCAATGCCAGCAGCAGGACGAAGGCATGGAAATAGGTGGCGGCAGATGCCGCAAAACCCTTTCTTCCTTGGCCTGTCAACTTGGTCATCCCGGTGCGTCTGTCGTGTGATTTTGCGAGAACGGCGTTGCTGCGCGCGATCGAGCCCGCGAGGGCTCGCCACTTTTACGAAAGACACCGCAGGGCGGCATCAACAGGGCTGGTTCTCTCGACGTTTCCTCACATCGGACCCGGGACGAGGGCCAGCCGTCTTTGCGCGTATTCTTCTTTTGTAGGGGGGAGGTAACCACACTTGCGCCGCAGGCGGAAGCTTAAATATCGCGCCGGAGGCGACGAATTGCGCGTGAAGTACAATATCGGATTGTCTTCGCATTGCAGCATGACCGGCCGAGCGCGCCGACTGTCGCCGTCGCGCTCGAAAGTTGTGCAACGGGCCTGCTAAGCCCGATCAGGCAACGGTCGATTTCTGCAAATCCACAAGGCGCATGATGCCTGCGCGTGCGAGCCCCATCATCGAAGTCAACTGCTCCTCGGTGAAGATGGCCCCTTCCGCCGTCGCCTGCACTTCGACGAGACCGCCCGAACCCGTCATGACGAAATTGGCGTCCGTCTCGGCGGCGGAATCCTCGACATAGTCGAGGTCGAGAACGGGATGTCCGCGCGTGATACCGCAGGACACCGCCGCGATGTGATCGCGCAGCGGCATGTCCTTGATGATCGAGCGCGAGCGCATCCATTTCAGGCAATCGTGCAGCGCGACCCATGCGCCCGTGATGGCGGCCGTGCGGGTGCCGCCATCGGCCTGCAGCACGTCGCAATCCACCGTGATCTGACGCTCGCCGAGCATCTGCAGATCGACCACGGCGCGCAGGCTGCGGCCGATCAGCCGCTGGATTTCCTGCGTACGGCCCGATTGCTTGCCGGAGGTGGATTCACGCCGGGTGCGCGAGGCGGTGGCGCGCGGCAGCATGGCATATTCCGCCGTGACCCAGCCGCGGCCCTGGCCGCGCAGCCACATCGGCGGCTTGTCCTCGAGAGAGGCGGTGCACAGGACGTGCGTCTCGCCGAATTTTACGAGGCACGATCCTTCCGCGTAACGGGCAACGGCACGTTCGAGCGAGACGGAGCGCATTTCGTCGACGGCTCGTTTCGAGGGGCGCATGGTCAATCCTTCCTGTTCGGCGCGCTTCTAGGCGGTTCGGGGCTCCGGCGCAACCTTGCGGAAGATCTGCGCAATTGCATGGTTTACTCCGCGAGGTCCGCGCGGCGTGGCAGATCGGCGCCCTCGCGCGTGCAGCTGTGCGCGGCAGCCCCGACCGCATAGGCCATCCAACGCGCGATCTCCTGCGCTTGGAACGGCTGGGCATCAGTGCCCAGTTGCCGCTCGTTCCATAGGCTTGCGAGAAGCGCTGCCATGAAACTGTCGCCCGCGCCAATCGTATCGCGCACCTTCACGGAGGGGGCGGCGACGTCGATGCGCCGGGTGTCGAAAAACGCGCTCGCGCCGTCTCCGCCCAGCGTCAGGACGACGAGGCGAGGCCCGAGCTCCAGCCAGGATGCGGCGACCTGGCCTGGATCGTCGGTTGGCGCGAGCAGGCCAAGGTCTTCGGCGCTCACCTTGACGATGTCGCTGCAGGCGACCCGCTCAGCGATGAGGGCCATGGCTGTCGCGCGATCCGCGAGAATGGCGCTGCGGATATTCGGATCGAAGCTTGTCGAAGCGAAGGATCGGGCGGTCGCGAGCGTTGCCATCGCCGCGCGCCCGCCGGCGCCGATTGTCGATGCGAAGGAGGTCGCGTGAACATGGATGGTGCCGGGCGGCACGCTCCATGCATCGGGTGCATCGTCGAGCGCCGTGCCTGCCAGATGCAGTGAGTATTGTGGAGCCGCGTCCCCGCCGCCGGGCTGCACGAGAACGATGGGTGACGGCTTGGCGCTCGTCAGGACGCAACTCGTATCGACGGCTTCAGACGCGAGATCGCGCAAGAGCCGCGCGCCCTGTGCATCGGAGGAGAGCGCGCCGCAAAAGGCTGTGGGCACATCGAGGCGCGCCAACCCCAGCGCCGTGTTGAAGCCGGAACCGCCGGCCAGTGCACGATAGATGCGCGCGTCGGCACGATCAGCCACGAAATCGATGAGCGCTTCGCCCATCACTGCGATACGGCGCTGGCTGGCCGCGTTCAAGGAACGTGCGCTCCGCCTTCGACCCAGGCGGCGATCACGCGGCGGTCGTCGTCGCTGATCTCGGTGAGATTGCCGCCCGGCGGCATTGCATGGGTTGCGACAGACTGGAGATAGATCTCCGTCGCATGCAGCTTGATCCGCTCGGGCGTGTCGAGCATCACGCCCTTGGGCGCCACGCCAATTCCGTCCCAGCCGGGTTCGGCGGCGTGACACATCGAGCAGCGCGATATGACGATGTCCTGCACATCGGCGAAGGCGACCTTCTGCACGACGGGCGTTGCTGCATTCGCCGCGCCCTGCACGTTCGCAGGCCCCAGCGCCGACAGGCCGATGATGGCCAGCATGGCGGCTGCAGCCACCGCCCATGTCCACCAGGGCGAGGGCTTGTGGGCATGGCGCGAATTGTAGAAATGCCGAACGCTCACGCCGATGACGACCACGAGCGCGATGATCACCCAGTTCCAGCGGCTCGCGAAAGCCAGCGGATAATGGTTGGAGATCATCAGGAACACGACCGGCAGCGTCAGGTAGTTGTTGTGCACCGAACGCTGTTTGCCGGCCGCGCCGAGACGCGGGTCGGGGGTCTCGCCCTTGAGCAGCGAGTCGACGATCTTGCGCTGGTTCGGAATGATCGTCATGGCGACGCTCGCCACCATGATGGTGCCGATCATCGCGCCGATCTGGATGTAGGCGCCGCGTCCGCTGAACACTTTGGTGAAGCCGTAGGATAGCGCCACCAGCAGCGCGAAGCCGACCGCGCCCAGCAGCGCGTCGTTGCGCCCCAGCGGCGACTTGCACATGAGGTCGTACACGACCCAGCCCAGCACCAGCCCGGCGACGCTGATCGCGACCGCGGCCGCGGGCGAGATGTCCAGCACGGTGCGATCGATCAGGTAGAGATCGGCCTGCGCGTAATACATGACGATCAGCATCGCCATGCCGGAAATCCAGGTGGCGTAGGCCTCCCACTTGAACCAGGTCAGCTCCTTCGGCAGATGCGGAGGCGCGACCATGTATTTGACCATGTTGTAGAAGCCGCCGCCGTGGACCTGCCAGGCTTCGCCTCCGACGCCCGCCGCCAGCTTGTCGTGCTTGCGCAGGCTGAGGTCGAGATGGACGAAATAGAACGAGGAGCCGATCCACGCGATGCCGGCGATCACGTGCACCCAGCGGATGAGGAAATTCGCCCATTCGCCGGCGATGATGGACATGGTCACTAGCTGCCCCTGTAGGTCGAGTAGCCGAACGGCGAGGCCAGCAGAGGGACGTGATAATGCGCCCCCGCATCCGCCAGGCCGAACCGGATCGGAATGGTGTCGAGAAAAGCCGGCGCATCGGCCGTGACGCCGCGCGCGCGGAAATAGGCGCCAATCTCGAACGCGAGTTCATAGACGCCCTGTCGCATCGCCTCGCCCGCGAGGATCGGCGCGTCGCAGCGCCCGTCCGCATTGGTGACGTGACGCGAGATCGTCGTGGCGTTCCCCTGCGAATCGATGGCCCGCAGCGTGATCGCCACGCCTTCGGCCGGACGGCCCGAGGCCGTGTCGAGGACATGCGTGGTGAGACGTCCGCCGCCTGCCGGATTCGCCATGGCCGCTCCTTGCGATTTGGTCCATGCTAGGCCGCGCGTCCGGCGCCTGGCAAATGCAGGAGCGGACGCGCGGCGAGCGCCCGCTGCTTAGCTGGCATGGGGCGCGGATGCAATCGGCGGCACGGAGGCCGGACCATGATCGTCAGAACCTTGTCGCGTGCCGATTTCGTCGCGCGTTTCGGCGGAATCTTCGAGCATTCGCCA
>JAQGKD010000106.1 GCA_028290285.1 Hyphomicrobiales bacterium | reverse complement strand
CGAGAGAATTCCTCTGCGCCGAGTTCGTGCACGAGGATCTTGACGCGGGCCTTGTACTTGTTGTCGCGACGTCCTTCGAGATTGTAGACGCGCATCACGGCTTCGAGATAGGCGAGCAGGTCCGCCTTGGGCAGAAAGTCGCGGATGGTCTTCGCGATCATCGGGGTTCGGCCGAGGCCGCCCCCAACCATCACTTCATAGCCTATCTCGCGCGTCTTCGGATCGCGCACGATGCGCAGGCCGATGTCATGGGCGCGCACGACGGCACGGTCGCGCACAGCGCCTGTGACCGCGATCTTGAACTTGCGCGGCAGATAGCTGAACTCGGGGTGCAGGCTCGACCATTGCCGGATCAATTCGGCAGTGGGGCGTGGATCCTCGATCTCGTCGGCCGCTATGCCGGCGAAATGATCGGCGGTGACGTTGCGAATGCAATTGCCCGATGTCTGGATGCAATGCATCTCGACATCGGCCAGCAGGTCGAGAATCTCGGGCACGTCGCGCAGTTTCGGCCAGTTGAACTGGATGTTGGTGCGTGTCGTGAAATGGCCGTAGCCGCGATCGAATTTTTCGGCGATCAGCGCGAGCTGGCGCAACTGGCGCGACGAGAGCGTGCCATAGGGAATGGCGATGCGCAGCATGTAGGCATGCAATTGCAGGTAGACGCCGTTCTTCAGCCGCAGCGGCTTGAACTCGTCCTCCGTCAGCGAGCCGTCGATCCGTCGCGCGACCTGCGAGCGGAATTGGCCGACACGCTCGCGAACGAACTTGGCGTCGAATTCATCGTAGCGATACATGTCAGATCTCCGCGTCGGCGGTTTGCCGCAGATCGGCCTGTTTGCCGAGATCGAGGCGTGTGCTCGGGCCGAGCGTTCGCAGCTTTTCGCGATAATGGGTCGGCACCGGCGTGCCATCCGCACTGAGAGTCACGTCGACGAGATAGGGGTCGACCACTTTCTGGTTGGCGATGCCGGCACGAGCGGCGTCCTCGAGCAGGATCACCACGGCATCATCCCGCGCGACCAGCGCGTCACGATGATCGAGCGCCCAGCGCGAACCCGTCCAGAAGACGGTATCGCCGTCCAGCAGGTCGTTGGCGAGCAGAATGGCGGGCAGGGGCGGGCGCTTGGCAGCGGACATCAGAATTCCTGCGGCAGAGTGAGGGTAAGCCCGTCGAGTTCGTCCGACCAGATGATCTGGCAGGAGAGGCGCGAGGTCTTCTCGATCAGGGGCAGCTCGTCGAGCTTGTCGAGTTCATCGTCGCGCGGCGGGACGAGTTTGCCGGCCCAGGCCTCGTCAATGACGACGTGGCAGGTCGCGCAATCGCATGCGCCGCCGCACACGCCCTCGATTCCGACGCGATAATCGCGCAGGATTTCCATCAGCCGCCAGCCTTCCACGGCTTCGAGCGCGCGGTGCTCGCCCCTCCGGTCAATGACGTTGATGAAACTCATGCCGATCCCTCGCAATGCGCCCTGGCCCGGGGCATAGCCCAAGGTCGAAACATGCGTCACTTGTCAGAGGTCAAGATGTAGCCCATCGGAGCACACCCAGCAATTCACGGCATGGAGACGGGTTTTCTGAGTTTTACATCCAAAAGGGAATAAATATCTCCGGCACTCCGCGTCCCCCTGGAAACAGCGGGTGTTCTACCCATTTTGGGTTTGGCTTGTGACATTTTCGCATCTTTGACGGCAGATTGCGTTCTGGGGCTAGAGATCTGCGTGGGTTCGACTACATATGCTCGCGCGGGATAGCCTGTGACGTCCGTCCCCCAGAGGGACGTCACTCCCCAGGGCTACTCCTCCCTTGACTTGCCCGCCTCCTCGTGAGGCGGGCATTTTGCTTATTCAGGGTTTTTTGGGAGCCGCCGCGGGTTCGACAAGGGCTGCCGCTTGGGCCACCACGGCCGCGGGTGCGCCATAGGCGGATGCGAGGAAGGTCTCGATCTGCGCGCCGCTCAGAGGCTCGACTTCGAGCTGCGTCTTCGCAGCCTCCGCCAGGAACTCGGGGTCTTTCATGGTCGCATCGAATGCCTTGCGAAGGGCAGCGAGCCTGTCGGCGGGAACGCCGGGAGACGTCGCGAAGGGCCGCCCCATCTCCTGACGGATCAGGATCAGTTCCAGCACCTTCTTCTTGTCGGGATCGGAAATGAGATCGAGAGCGCTCGGCACATCGCCGAGTTCCGGCAGCTTTTCCATGCTCATCTGCACCAGCACGTTCAGCTTCTTGCTAGCGATCCAGTCCGGACGGGAGGCCTTCATGGTCGACCAGGAGAGGCCGCAGATGCCCTCCGCCTCGCCGCTTTCGACCGCCAGAGTGAGCCCGCCCGCGGGATCGTAGCCGGACACGAGCTTGAATTTCGTGCCGAGCAATTCGTTGATGATCTTCGGGACGACGGCCGTATTCGACGAGGCGCCCGCACCCGCCACGATGACCTCCCGCCTGCGGGCGTCCTCGATCGTCTTGACCGGGCTTGTATGCCAGGTCGCGCAGACGTTCTGGAGTTTTCCGATGGAGCCGATCCAGCCGAATTTCTGCGCGTCGAACCGCGCGGCCGGATTGCCGAAAAGCGGATCGAGCGCCACGACGTTGGTCAGCGCCGCGATCGTCAGGCCATCCTTGTCGGCATTGTTGAACAGGGTGCTGGCCGCAGCCAGCCCGGCGGCGGCGGGCATGTTCTTGGCGACGATGCCCGGGTTGCCCGGGATATGCTTTTGCGCGTAACGCGCAAAGACGCGCGCATAGGCGTCATAACCGCCACCCGCGCCGCTCGCCACCAGCATGGTGATGGATTTGCCGCGATAGAAATCCTCCACACTATCGGCCCGCGCGGGCGGGGCGGCGAGGAGCGAGAGCAAGGCGAGAGCGGTCATGCGCCCCCGGATGCCGATCGGGAAAAACTGCATGCCACCCTCCCATGGTTCAGGCGTCTATCGCGCCTTTTCAGCGCCTCAGAATTCGCGGAACAAGCGGCCGTATCCCTCGATCTTGTCATTGATGCCGCAGCGGCGCAGCGCGTCCCAGACGATGACCTGAAGCGCCGTCATCACGTTGACACCGAACTCCTGCTCGAGCGGCTCGATGGATTCGATGGTCGGCCAGTGCGGCGAGGGCATGAGGATCGTGTCGGCGTCCGGATGCTTTTTCATCAGCGCGCGGCCGAGTTCAAGCGCGCCGTTGCGTGGAATGCGTCCGATCTGGTTGAACGGGCTCCCGAACGCCATGGCGCCCAGCAACTCGCAATCGAAATGCGAGGAATAGCCGGCGATGCGATCCGTGTCGGCCTCGGCATAGGGATGCGCAACGACGACCTTCTTCGCGCCGAGCGCATGGGCGGCCTTCGTCTGCGCGGACGTGCTCGTCGAGACTTTCACGCCAAGCTCTTTTTCCAGGTCGACAACCATCTCGTGCGCATTCTTGACGCCGCGCGAAAGGTTGATCGGCACGCCGCCGAGCATCACGAGATCGCAGCCCGCAGCCGCCATTTCACGCGCCGCCCGCATGCTGATGTCATAGGACTGGTCGATCTCTTCCTTGCTGCGCACGACAATGGCGAGACTTGTCACGACCAGCGACACGCCCTCGGGCACGATCTTGTAGAACTCGTAGGGAAAGACCTCGGTTGTCAGCGGGGGCGATGTGTAGCCGATGCGGGCGCGATGGCCGTACATTGTGGGCGGCGGTAGCGACATGGGTGTGTTCCTCTCGCAGGAAAAAATCCGTTGCCATGCCACACAGCGGCGGACATCGGACGCGGATCGGCGGGCGCGTTTTCGCGCTCTTGGGCAAAGATCGAGGGGCAGGTCGTCTAAGGAGCCTGTTGTCCTTGGGTCATTTCTCCTCCGAGCTATTTTATTAATTCTTGCTTTGCACTGTCATGGTAGCTGTGCAGGAGCCGATCGTAAATTGAAGATTTGGGGCGCGGCGCGGCCGGCATGATTGATGCCCGGCGACCAGCGTGCACTTGGACTTGTTTTTGTTGAAAGCATATTATTTGCTTGTCGCCGCGGGCCGTGGCTCAGTTTCTGCCCGTTTGCTTGTTTTCTCACGTCCCGGATGATTGATGATCCCCGATTTGTCGGCAGCCATTCGCAATAACGATCTGTTCCTGCACTACCAGCCGCAGGTCACTGCGGACGGGCTGACGCTGGTCGCGGCAGAGGCGCTTGTGCGCTGGCGTGATCCCCGTCGTGGTCTCGTCCAGCCAGCTCAATTCGTACACGTGGCCGAGCGCAACGGCCTCATCGATCAACTGGGATGCTGGGTGCTCGAGAACGCCTGCCGCGAGGCCGCCTCTTGGGACGCCATCTCCGTCGCGGTGAATGTCTCGCCGCTACAGTTCCGTCGCCATGATTTCGTTGACTTCGTGACACGCACCGCCAGCGATGCCGGGCTCGACTTTCGTAATCTCGAGCTCGAGATTACGGAAACCTCCTACTTCGATGATCCTGCCCGTGCTGAAGACAGCCTGCGCGAGTTGCGCGCGCTGGGAATTCGCATCGCGCTCGACGATTTCGGCGTCGGGTACTCGTCGCTGTCCCTCCTGCGACGCCTGCCGTTAGACAAAATCAAGATCGACCGGTCCTTCGTGGCCGAGGTTGGGCTTGCCGATGGAGCTGCGATCGTCCAGGCCGTTGTCGCGCTGGCCTGCGCCCTCGGCCTGAAAGTCACGGCCGAGGGCATTGAAACGGTGGAACAGCAGCGCTTTCTGGCTGCCTGCAAGTGTCACTTCCTGCAGGGCTATCTGTTTTCCCGGCCCGTTTCGGCGACGGAGCTGACGGCCTATGCCGAGAGGCTGCGGGACCCGCGTGATGGCCGCCGATCAGGCGGCGATGAGCCCCTGCGCGCGCAGGACATAGCGTAGCTGACAGCTCAGCATGGGCCAGTTGACCGGCTTGGTCGCAAACGAAGTCGCCCCGGCGTTGTAGGCGCCATCGACGGAGACGACATCGTCCTGGCTGGTGACGGCGATGATCGGGAGATGCCGCAGGCACGGGTTTGTCCGGATTTCACGGATCAACTGCAACCCGCTTTTCCCAGGCAGATCCAGATCGATCATCACGGCGTCGAATGGCTCGCAGGCCAGCCCGTCCAGCGCCTCTTCGGCGCTATCCGCCGTGACGATCCCGACCGTAGGTGTGGAGAGGTGGACGCGCGCCAATTCACGCATGACGGGATCGCCGCCAATTACCAGAAACGTCAATTCATCGTTGAGAACGAAACCGAACTTGGGACGACACGCTTCAAACGAACTCATTTTTCGCGACCCCTGGACTCAGAGGCGCGAGGCTAGCAAAGCAGCGTTAAGCGTCTCTTTCGGTCGCTCCCCCGCGAACGGGGGAGCGATGGAGGATCAGCTCGCGCCCCCGGTCTTGGCCGTCTGGCCGAAGAGCACTTTCTTGGCTTCGTCGTCCATGACCGGCGGACGCAGGCCCTCACCCTTTTCATAGGCGCGTTTCACGGCCGGGCGGCTCTGCATGGAGGCGAACCAGCGCTTCACGTTGGGGAAATCCTCCAGCTTCTGACCTTGGCGCTCGTAGGGCACGATCCACGGGTAGCAGGCCATGTCCGCTATGGAATATTCGCCAGCCACGAACTCATGATGGGCGAGTTGGCGGTCGAGGACGCCGTACAGCCGATTGGTCTCGTTTACATAGCGATCAATCGCGTATGGGATTTTCTCGGGGGCATATTGCGAGAAATGGTGGTTTTGCCCTGCCATCGGCCCGAGGCCCCCCATCTGCCAAAATAGCCACTCCAGCGTCCGGCTTCGCCCACGCAGGTCGGTGGGGATAAAGCGTCCGGTTTTCTCCGCGAGATAGAGAAGAATCGCGCCCGATTCGAACAGCGAGATCGCCGAGCCGCCATCGGCCGGCGAATGATCGACTATGGCAGGCATGCGATTGTTGGGGGCAATCTTCAGGAACTCCGGCTTGAACTGATCGCCTTTGCCGATGTTGACCGGGTGAATCTTGTAAAATAGACCGCTTTCCTCGAGGAAAATCGCGACCTTGTGTCCATTCGGCGTCGGCCAGTAATGCAGATCAATCATGTTCTAACTCCGGAGGCGGTCTGTAACGCGCCATATAAGGACGTCAGCCGCGATTATCGATGGTCAGGGGCCAACGGCAACCCGTCTCTCGGGATTTGCGTGGGCTCGTCCTTGTTGCTTCGCAGACTCCCACCGGCTAGATTTCCAGCGAACGGGTGCGGGTAGCTTCGTATGGTTTTTTCAAGCAAGCAGGCGGATATACCGCCTTCCGGCGGTCGCTTTGGCGGAAGCTTGCTCAAGCTCATTGCAATCCTCTCCCTGTTGATTCCAGCCGGGCTGTTTGCCGTTACGGCCTCCATTTCCTACCGGGCCCACTTCACGGACGCTCGGGATCGGCTGGAGGCGCGCGCCGATCTCGCCTACCAGCATGCTCGGCGCGTCTTCGCGACCTTTGACCTCGCGGATGCCCAGACAGAGGAATTGCTTCTGGAACGAGACGACGCGGCGGTGGTCGAGCGGGACGCGGAGCTCAGCGCCCGCCTGGCGCGGCTGGGCAATGGGCTGCCGGAGGTGGAGAACATCTGGGTGTTGGACGCGAAGGGCCATCCGCTGCTGACGAGCACGATGACCCCGGCACCTCGCGCGTCGGATTTCTCGGACCGCCCCTATTTCAAGGCGCAGAAGGAGCCGGGCGCGGGGACCTATGTGAGCGAAAGGGCAAGCGGGCCTTACCGACAAAGTCAGATCATCCGGCTCAGCTACCGCCGCCGCGCCTCCAATGACGCATTCGTGGGCGTTATCGGCATATCGGGCGACCCACGCGCGTTCGAGCGTTTCTACTCTGCGATGGTGGGTGACGATCTGAGCATGATGTCGCTCGTGCGCGCCGACGGCGCTGTGCTGGCCCGTGTGCCCGCCGTGAATGCCCCGATGAAGATGCCGCCCGGCAGCCCCTTCCTTCGCGCTCGAGCTGCATCTCCACAGCGCGGCGTCTATTCAGATGTGTCTGCCATCGACGGCGTCGAGCGGGTGGTGGCCTATCGCGCGCTGGAGCGCGTGCCTGTCTATGTCGTGGCCGCGCTCGAAACCTCGCTGGTGCTCCAGCATTGGCGTGCCGCGATGTTGCAGCACCTTTATTTCGGACTCCCCGCGACAATCGCCTTGTTCGTTATCTCGCTCGGCGCGATCCGCCAGGCTCGCCGCCAGGCCGACACGCTCGGGGCGCTGCAGCGCGAGGGCGAGCGCCGCGCCTTCGCAGAGGAGGCCCTGCGCCAGGCCAACAAGATGGAGGCGATCGGCCGCCTGACGGGTGGCGTTGCGCATGATTTCAACAATCTGCTGCAGGTCATGCTCGGCCGCCTGGCCCACATTCAGAAGGCGGCCGCGAAAAAGACGCCGCCCGCCCAGCGGGACACGGATGCAATGCAATTCGCCATCGACCGGGCGGCCATGCTGACGCATCGTCTGCTCGCGTTCTCCCGCCAGCAGCCCTTGCGGGTCGAGACGGTAGACGTCAACGGCCTCATCGCCGGCATGGCGGAGCTGGTGCGCCAGACGGCGGGCGCCGAGGTCACGGTCGAGACCACCTTTTCATCGGATCTCTGGCCTGTGTCGATCGACGCCAACCAGCTCGAAAACGCGATCCTCAATTTGACCTCGAATGCCCGCGACGCGATGGACGGCGTCGGCCGCATCAGCATCGAAACGGCCAACACGAATCTGGACGAGAGCTTCGCCAAGAAAAACCTCGATGTGCAGCCCGGCTCGTATGTCTCGATCAGCTTGAGCGACACCGGACACGGCATTCCACGCGCGGTGATCGCCAAGATCTTCGAGCCGTTCTTTACGACCAAGCCGATCGGGCAGGGAACCGGGCTGGGGCTCAGCATGGTCTACGGCTTCGTTCGCCAGTCGGGGGGGCATGTCGATATCGAGAGCGAGGAGGGGCGCGGCACGACCGTGCGGCTCTACCTGCCGCGCGAGACAGCCGCGGTCGCGCACCCGACCGTGGGCGACGCTCATGCGCAGGGTCCGGAGACGCAGGGCTCTGGCCTCATCCTGGTGGTCGAGGACGAGCTCGAAGTGCGCCGCCTCATCGTCGATGCATTGACAGACACGGGCTACGCGGTGCTCGCGGCGGCGGATGCGCACGAGGGGCTGCGCCTGCTCGACGCGAACCCCGGCGTGCTTCTCCTACTCACTGATGTGGGCTTGCCGGACGGCATGAACGGCCGCCAATTGGCCGATGCCGCCCGAGGCCGCCAGCCGGACCTGAGAATCATCTTCATGACCGGCTACGCGCAGGGCGGCATCATGCATCATGGCCGGCTGGATCCTGGCGTGGACCTGCTCTCCAAGCCTTTCACGCGCGGTGCGCTTGCCCAGAAGATTCGCGAGTCGCTCGCACGCCAGGGTGCGAACGTCTAACCAGCCGGCTTGTGCGCGGTGAAATCGATGACGGCGGACATCCCGCCATGGGCGGTGCCCTCGTTCATCTCGACGTCGTATTCGCTGATCTCCATGCTGGTGTATCCGGCGAAGGCGTGCTCCAGCAGCACTCGCGTATACATGTGATCTTCCTGCTTCGGGCCGCCCGTGCCGTATTGCAGCTGGCGGGGCGTATATCCCTCGATCAGCAGCAACCCGCCCGGCTTCAGCGTGCGGCGGATGCCCTCGAAGACATCGTCGCGCTGCTGCGGGTCCATGAACTGGGTGAAGATCACCGCCACGACATCATAGGCCGCTTCGGGGTAGTGCCACTTGATGACGTCGGCGAGTTCCGTCTGTATTTCCACTCCGCGCTTGGCCGCGAGCGCACGGGCTTTTTCGAGCGCTGCGGGCGAGAAGTCGATGGCGTGAACATCGAGCCCCTGTTCGGCGAGCCAAACCCCGTTGCGGCCCTCGCCGTCGGCGATGCACAGGACGCGGCCGGTGGCGGGGAGGAGCGGCTTTTGCGCCGCGAGAAAGCCATTGGGCTTTTCGCCAAAAATATATTCGGGAACCGAGAAGCGTTTCTGCCAGCGGTCGTATTCGGTCATCTGAAGTCCTCCCCTTTTTTCGTGTCGAGGATACGCGCCGGAACCCAGCCACGTCCAGCCGAGCCCGCGCCGTCGTGCTGGACAGGTCGCCGCATCCCGCTAATGTCTGCGCCGGAGAAACCAAGAAAAGCGGGTCCCGCCAAAGCGCCACCATGTGCGGGCAGGGACCGATGGAGGAACGACATGACGATCGAGCGCCCGCGCACCCAGAGCGCAGCCGAAGCCTATTTGTCCACGCTGCACACCTGCGGCATTCGCCACGTCTTCGCCAACAGCGGGACCGACTTCGCGCCGCTCATCGAAGGGCTCGTGCGCATGAAGGCGGAAGGGCGTCCTGCTCCGAATTTCATCACTGTGCCGCACGAGAATGTCGCCATGGCCATGGCGCAGGGCTACTCCAAGATCACTGGCGAAGCGTCCTGCGTGATGGTGCATGTCAACGTCGGCACGGCCAATGCCGTCATGGGCGTGATGAATGCCGCGCGCGACAACGTCCCCGTCTTGTTGGCGGCGGGCCGCACGCCATTGACAGAAACCGGCGACGCCGGTTCGCGCGACGTGCTGATTCACTGGGCGCAGGAGAACTTCGATCAGGCGGGCATCGTCCGCGAAAACGTGAAGTGGGACTACGAGCTGCGCTCCGGCCAGCCGGTTGCCACGCTGGTCTCGCGCGCGCTGGAAATCGCGCTCGCCGAGCCGCAGGGGCCTGTCTATCTCTCGCTGCCGCGCGAAGTGCTCGGCGAACAGGTGGAGGATATCGGCCCACTGCCGCGTCGTCCGCTGGGCACGCTCGCAGCCGTCCCCTCGGGCGACGCGATCGAGCAGGCGGCATCAATGATTGCCGATGCGAAGTCGCCGCTCATCATCGCCGGACGCTCGGGCCGCACGGCCGCTGCCTTCTACGCGCTGGGCGATCTTGCGATCGAACATGCGCTGCCGGTGGTGCAGGGGCCTTTCTCCAGCATCGCGCATTCCAACCCGATGTATCTGGGCTTCGCCACCAACGACATCCTGAATATGGCCGATCTCATCGTCGTGCTGGACGCGCCGGTGCCGTGGGTGCCGCACAACATGCGTCCGGGCCGCGAGACAAAGATCATCCACATCGCGCACGATCCGCATTTCTCGAGCTATCCGATGCGCGGCTTCGAATGCGACCTCGCTGTGGCGGGCGATCCGGGTGTGGCCATCGACATGCTGCGCGTGGCCCTGCGCGACAAGCTGCGCGAGCGCCAGCCGGCCGTGGATGCACGCCGCACGCGGGTGACCGAAATGCGCAATACGATCCTGGCGCGTCGTGCCGCCGTGATCGAGCAAGCAAAATCGCTGGCGCCGATCCATCCGGCCTTCGTGGCGCATGCGCTCAATCAGGTGAAGGACAAGGATGCGATCATCTCGGACGAACTCGGCGTACCCCTGCCGTTCCTCGAACTCGATCTTCCCGGCTGCTTCCTCGCAGGCAGTTCAGGCGGCCTTGGCGTCGGCCTCGGGCAGGCGCTCGGTGCGAAGCTCGCCGCCCCGCATCGGCAGGTGATCACCTGCTGCGGCGACGGCTCCTACATGTTTGGCCTGCCGACAGCGGCGCATTACGTGGGTCGCGCCGAAAAACTGCCGACGCTGACCATCATCATGAACAACTCGATGTGGTACGCCGTGCGCCGCGCGACGCTCGGCATGTATCCCGATGGAATGGCGTCGAAGGCCAACCACCTGCCGATGGTCGATCTCACGCCCGCGCCCGACTACGAGAAAATCGTCGAAGCCTGCGGCGGCTACGGCGAGCGTGTGGAAGACCCGGGCAAGCTCATCGGCGCCATCGAGCGCGGTCTGCGTAAGGTGGAGGATGGGACTGCGGTGACGCTGAATGTCGTCACCCGCGCAAGGGAGTAGAAGTAACAACGCCGCCCCGCTTCTCCCGGTGGGAGAAGCTGTCGGCGGAGCCGACTGATGAGGGGTTACGATCTCTGTGTTGAGAGTCCGAAACCCCTCATCCGCCTGCGCTGCAGGCACCTTCTCCCATTGGGAGAAGGATCGCGCTGCATGTGAGAGCCCTAAACCACCGCCTGTGCAGGCGCGCGGCCCAGAATCATGTCGGCTGCCTTCTCCGCCATCATGATCACGCAGGCGTTGATATGCGCCGACACCATGTCCGGCATGGCCGAAGCATCGACGACACGCAGGTTCTCGATGCCGCGCACGTGCATCTGCGGATCGACGACAGCCGTTTCGTCCTGGCCCATTTTGCAGGTGCCGGCGGGATGATGCGCCGTGATCGCCGTGCGCCGCAGGAACGCGTCGATCTCGTCGTCGGTCTTCACCTTCGGGCCGGGGGAAATCTCGTCGCCACGGAAACCTTCGAGCGGCTTCTGGTAGCCGACATCGCGTCCGCGCTTGAAACCCTCGCGCAGCGTCGGCAGGTCGTCGGGATCGCTGAAGAAATTGTAGCGGATGCGCATCGGCTCGCGCGGATCGCTGGAGTTCAGCAGGATCTCGCCCCGGCTCTTGGGATGCAGGAGTGTGGGGCGAATGCCGTAGCCGTCGAGATAGGCCGGGCGAAGCATCGGGAACCACATGTGCGCGCTCGTCGGCAGGCCGCGGAACATGAACTCGATGTCGGGCACGTCGAGCTCGGGCTTCGTCTTGACGAAGGCATGCAGGCCGCCGGGCACGACGGTGCCTGCGCCCGTGCCTGTCAGATAGGCGCGGATCATGCTCACCGCCATGCGGTCGGCACGCATCGAATCGCGGAACGTCCCGGCTTCCGGCCGCGTCCACATGATGAGCGCCGCCAGATGGTCCTGCAGGTTCTTGCCCACGGGCAGGTCCGCGATCGCCGCGATGCCTTTTTCCTTCAGATGCGCCGCCGGTCCGATGCCCGACAGCATCAGGAGATGCGGCGAGTTGAACGTCCCGCTTGCAACGATCACCTCACGCGCCGCATGAGCGCGCACGATCATGCCGTGGTGCTCGTATTCGACCCCGCGCGCCTTGGTTCCTTCCAGAATGATGCGACGCGCATGGGCGCGCGTTTCGACCGTCAGGTTGCGCCGCTTGGAAGCGGGCCGCAGATAGGCATTCGCGGTCGAGGAGCGGCGGCCATTGCGGATCGTATATTGGCTCCGTCCGAAACCTTCGCCATGCTCGCCGTTGTAATCGGCTGTCACGGGGAAACCCGCAGCCTTGCCCGCTTCAATCCATGCGTCGAACAGAGGATCTTTGGTGCGCGCGAACTCAGTGCCGAGCGGGCCATCGCCGCCCCGCCACTTGTCTTCACCACCCTGCCACGTCTCGGCGCGTTTGAAGTAGGGCAGGGTCTCTGCGTAGGACCAGCCCTTCGCACCCTCGCGCGCCCAGCGGTCGTAATCGCCGCGATTGCCGCGCGTATAGGCCATGACGTTGATGGACGAGGAGCCGCCGAGCACCTTCCCGCGCGCCGCTTCGATGACGCGGTTGTTCATGTTGGGCTCGGGATCCGTGTGAAAACCCCAGTCGTGCATATCCCAGTCGTGCAGCTTGCCGACGCCGAGCGGAATGTGGATGAGCGGGTTCAGATCGCGCCCGCCCGCCTCAAGCAGCAGAACCCTGGCCGTGCCGTCTTCGGTCAGGCGGTTGGCGAGAACGCAACCGGCTGAGCCCGCGCCGACGATGATGTAGTCGTAGTCAGTCTTCTGCGTCATTCTTGAGCCTTGTCGTGGTTCACAGCGGCCGTTTGGCGGCGCTTGTTTTTGTCGAAATTTCGAACGCGATCAGCCGATCGCCGCCGCGCCGCCGAAGCGTTCGCGCCAGCGGGGGATGACCTCCTTGTTGTAAACGTTGTCGGGCACGTTGCCCGCGAGCGCAGAGAGAACGGAACGCACCGCCCATTGAATGCCTGGCCGCAATTCCCCGCCTTCGTTGAAGGATGCGGAATGGGGCGACAGCAGCACCTTGTCGCCAAGCGTCAGCAGCGGCGAATCCGTGGGCAGGGGCTCTTCCTCGAAGGCGTCGATGGCGGCCCCGCGCAGGCGGCCCTCCGCGATGGCCCGCGCCACGGCGGCCTCCTCGATGACTTTGCCGCGCGCGGTGTTGATGACGGTGGCGCTCTTCTTCATCAACGCGATTTGCTCGTCGCGCAGCATGAAGCGCGTTTCCTTGGTCAGCACGACATGGAACGAGACGACATCGGATTCGCGCAGCAGCGTCTCGTAATCGACCGGCTTCACCCCCGCGAGCAGGAAGCGCGCCGGCTCCGCATGGGGATCGTAGGCGATGACACGCACGCGCCAGGGCGCCAGTAATTGCGCGACGCGCGTTCCGATGCGCCCGAGGCCTACGATGCCTATCGTCACGCCCGCATAACCATCCGCCCGCGCGCCCAGAAAGGTCGTGCCATGGTGCGGTTCGCGCCACTTGCCTGCACGCACGTCCTTGTCGCGCTCGACGACCTTCTTCAGCATGGCGAGAATCATGGCCATGGTGCTCTCGGCGACACCGAAGCAATTACTCTCGGTCGGGGCATGGCAGACGAGAATGCCGAGATCGGTCGCTGCATCCGTATCGATGTCGTCCACGCCGACGGTATATTTCGCGACGATGCGAAGCCGCTGCGCCTCTTCCATGACGCGTCGCGTGATCGGCGTATGGCGAATGGAGGTGCCCATCATCGCGACCGTGTCGCGGGCGGCGGCGGCAAGCTCTGCCTCATGGTCGTTGCGGGGAAGCTGCCAGGCCTTCTCGCCAAAGGTGAGGTCGAGACCCGCATCGCGCAGGCTGGCCAGAATGTCGGCGGGCTCCTCGCGCGGCGCAAAAATCAGTGCTTTCGGCTTCGACATCGTGCCTCCCCATGCTGGCCGGTGGACCGGCTCGTGTGTCTCATGTCTGCGACATCAGTCTTAAGGCGAATGTGCGTGAGGCCGAGCCCCCGGTCAAGGACCCCGCCCGGTTGCACCGCGCCGCCGGGCCGACTAGTTTCTGTCTCCAGCAGTCGTGAGCGTTCTTCGCGGCAGCAGATGAGGGACGCAAAGTCCCCGGCAGGGAGGGAGACCATGGTCGCAACGACCGGAACAAAGCTCGAAATCGTACCTTTGAGCGCCCATGTCGGCGCCGAGCTGCGCGGCATCGACCTGCGTGAGCCGCAAGACGCAGCGACGCTGGCTGCGATCTATCAGGCTTGGCTCGACCATCTCGTCATCGTCTTCCCCGACCAGAAGCTCGAGCAGGAAGACCTGCTGAAAGTCACCTCTTATTTCGGCGAGATCGGCGCGCTGCGCCGCCCGCCCAAATTCTTCCCGCCTGGCTTCAACCGCATCTTGCCCAACATCATGTTGATCTCGAATATTCGCGAAAATGGCGAGCCCATCGGTGCTCTGCCTGATGGCGAGATGATGTTCCACCACGACATGATCCATGCCGAAATTCCGCACAATGGCACCTTCCTCTATTCGGTCGAGATTCCCGACACGGGCGGCGACACGCTATTTGCCAGTGGCTACGCGGCCTACGACACGCTCGACCGCGCGATCCGCGACAAACTGGAGGGACGCCGCGCGTTCCACCATTACAATTACGGCTCGACCAAGAAGGGCGACGGCCATGGTGTCGAGGCCTTCGGTCAGGCGTCACATCCCGTTTTCCGGACGCATGAAGAGACGCAGCGCAAGGCGATCTATGTCAATCGCCTGATGAGCGTCGGCATTGAGAACATGCCCGACGATGAGGCGCAGCCGCTCCTCGACGCCGTGTTCGATCATGCGGAGAAAGAGGAGTTTGTCTATGCGCATAAATGGCGCGTCGGCGACCTGCTTCTGTGGGACAATCGCTGCTCATCCCATGCGCGAACCGATTTCCCGGCCGACCAGCGCCGGCTCATGCTGCGCACGACCATTCAGGGCACTGTAAAGCCCTTCTGAGGGCGTGTTGAAGGACCATTCATGAATATCCCTGAGCGTGCCGAAGTCGTCATCGCAGGTGGCGGCCCTTGTGGGCTGATGCTCGCAAACGAGCTGGGGCGTCGCGGCGTCAGCGTTCTCCTCGTCGATGAAAAGCCCTCGACCGCCTTCAACCCGCAGGCGAATGCGACGCAGGCCCGCACGATGGAGCATTATCGCAGGCTGGGCTTTGCCGAAGAGATACGCTCGCAGGGGCTGCCTGCGGAATATCCCACCGACATCGCCTATTTCACGCGTTACGCCGCCTATGAACTCGCGCGCTTCAAGCTACCGTCGGCGCGTGAGGCGGGCGACGTCGTGAAGACGCTCTCCGGTTCGTGGAGCGCCGCCGAACTTCCGCACCGCGTCTCGCAAAAATTCGTCGAGACCGTCTTGCGCCGTAACGCTGAAGCCTTGCCGGGTGTGAGCGTTCACTTCGGCTGGCGCCTCGTCGAGTTCACGCAGGATGCGAACTGCGTCAGCGCGATCATCGAATCGAGCACAGACGGCACACGGCGGTCGGTGCGTGGCGACTATCTCGTGGGCGCGGATGGCCCGCGCAGTCAGGTGCGCGAACGTCTGGGCTTCGGCTACGAGGGCGAGACGGGCGTACTGCGCGACTTCATGGGCGGGCGCATGTGCGCGGTCTATTTGCGAGCACCGGACTTCTACAAGGTCGTGCCACATCCGCCCGCGTGGATGTATGTCACCTTCAACCAGGACCGGCGCACCTTCATGGCCGCCGTCGATGGCAAGGGCGAGTTCGCCTTCCATACGCAGCTTCGTCCCGGCGAAGACGAGAGCGCCATCACCGACGACATGGCCAAGCGCATGTTCTGGCGCGCGGCGGGCGCCGAGATGGACATCGAGATTCTCTCGCGCGGGACCTGGACGGCGGGTCATGCGCTGGTGTCGGATGGCTTCCGGCGCGGGCGCGTGTTTCTGGGCGGCGACGCGGCGCATCTGTTCACGCCAGCGGGCGGTCTCGGCTACAACACGGCCATCGAGGATGCTGTCAATCTCGGCTGGAAGCTCGCGGCCGTGCTGAAGGGCACCGGCGGGCCGAAGCTTCTGGCGAGTTACGAGCGCGAACGCCAGCCGCTGGCCCGCCGCAACACGGGCTACGCGCGACAGTTCGCGGATTCTCTGGGCTTTCAGGCCGCGCCTGCCGAACTCGAAGAGCCCGGCGCGGCGGGAGATGCCGCGCGGCACGAGGCCGGCGTCTATTTCGATGCCCATGCGCGGCGCGAATTCAATATCCCCGGCGTGACCTTCGGCGGACGCTACGACGGTTCGCCGATCATCGTTGCCGATGGAACGCAGCCGCCGCCCGACGCGGCCAATGTCTATGTGCCCACAGCCTGTCCCGGCGGTCGCGCACCGCACATGTGGGTGGATCGCGAGCGCTCGCTCTACGATCTCTTCGGCTTCGAATGGACCCTGCTGCAATTGAAGCCCGAGGCTCCCACCGGCGGCTTCGCGGAGGCGGCAGTGAAAATGGGCCTTGAACTGCGGATCGTCCATTTGAACGATCCGGCCGCACACGCTCTGTATGAGGCTGACCTCGCCTTGATCCGCCCGGATCAGATTGTAGCCTGGCGAGGAGGGGACGATTCCGGCGCGGCCGCCATCATGTTGGATGTTGCGGGCTGGTCGGCCTGACAACGGGACGTCCGCAGATTGACAGCATGCGGACGTTCTGCCTCAATCCCCTCGCGGTGGGCAAACTGAGCCACGGCCAAAAACAAGAGACGCGGACCGGGATCAACCGGCCGACGATCCGTTGAAAACCCGGGAGCGAAACATGTTCAAGGCATTGGCCGTGGCAGCGGGCCTCGCTGTTCTCGTGAGCGCAGGCGCGTTCGCCCAGCCCATCGGCATCGGCACGTCGCCGCAGGGCACGCTCACCTATACGCTGGCTGCCACATACGCCAAGGTCGCACAGGCTGCGCTCGGCAAGCAGATCCGCGTGCAGCCGAGCAGCGGAACGGGCGTCATGGTTCCTCTCGTCGACAGCGGCGAACTCGATGTCGGCTTCGTCAATACGCTGGAGCTTAACGCGAGCTACGCGGGCTCGGGCGACTTCATCAACAAGGCCCAGAAAAACCTGCGCGCCGTGGCCGTCCTCTTCCCGATCCAGAGCGGATTCTTCGTCCGCAAGGATTCGCCCATCGCGTCGTTGGCCGACATAAAGGGCAAGCGACTGCCATACGGCTATACCAGCCAGCAGGTCATCCGCACTGTGACGGACGGCATTCTCGCGAATGCGGGGTTGACTGACGCCGACATGAAGCTCGTGCTCGTGCCCAATCTGTTGCGTGGCGTGGATGAGTTCATCTCGGGCAATGCCGATCTCGGCTATTTCGCAGCCGGACAGGCGAAGGTCTCCGAGGCCGACGCTGCCGTGGGGGGCATTCGCTTCCTGCCCATGCTCGACACGCCAGAGGCGGTCGCGCGCATGCAGAAAGTATTGCCGGGCGCCTATGTCGCGACGCTCGACCCCGCGCCCAATCGCGCAGGCATTTCCGCCCCGACCAAGCTGCTGTTCTACGACTACGTGATGTTCGTGAACGACAAGGTGTCGAAGGACGTCGTCTACAAGCTCACGCAGGTTCTCTACGAACAGCAGAAAGAGCTGATCGAGGGAATGCCGCTTTTCAAGCAGACAGATCCGAAGCGTCTGTATCGCGAGTTGAATGTGCCTTACCATGAGGGCGCGCTCGCCTTCTACAAGGACAAGGGCGTCGAACTGACCAAGTAGTCACGGCGCACATTCCATCCTTTGCTCGCAACAGCCCGGTCGTTCATGCAGCGCCGGGGCTTCGGGGAATTAGAATGCCCGTTCGTCGTCTCGGCCTGTTGGTCACTCTGGCGCAGGCGCTTCTCATCGGCATCATCATTGCGTGGGTCGCAAACCTGCCGACGCGGCTTTCGATCTCGCTGTATACGGAGCAGTTCCTCGCGGCTTCTCTGGGACTCGCGCTCTTCCTCACCTTCATCAGCTTTCCGGGCTGGCAGAGGAAGAGCGGCGACGTGCCGCTGATCGACATCGCGGCGGCACTCGCAGGTCTGGCGGCCTGCGCCTATGTCGCCATCTTCTATCCGACGCTGGTCAACGAACTCGTCTATCGCCCGTGGGACGGCGTGGTCGTCGGCGCGACCATCGTTCTGCTGATCCTCGAGGCAACGCGCCGCACAGCGGGCCTTGCTCTGGTCATCGTCATTGGCGTGCTCTGCCTCTACGCCTATTTCGGCAATCTCCTGCCCGGCGTCTTCGGCACCCGTCCCGTGCAACTGAGCCGCCTTGCGGTTTATCTCGGTATCGACACCAACGCGGTCTTCGGCACCTCGCTACAGGTGGCGCTGGTCACGGTCGCGCCCTTCGTCCTCATGGGCCAGATCCTCACGCGGGCAGGGGGCGGCGACTTCTTTACCGACATTTCCACAGCCTTGATGGGCCGCTATCGCGGCGGCTCGGCAAAGATCGCAGTCTTCGGCTCCGCTCTCTTCGGCATGATCTCCGGCAGCGCGGTGGCCAATGTCGCGGGCGTCGGCATGATCACGATTCCCCTGATGAAGCGCGCGGGCTTTCCGCCCCAGATCGCGGCCTCCATTGAAGCGGTGGGATCGACGGGGGGGCAGCTCATGCCGCCCGTCATGGGCGCGGCGGCGTTCCTGATCGCGGAATACCTGCAGGTGTCCTATGCGAGCGTCGTCTGGGCGGCGCTGCTGCCTGCCGTGCTCTATTACGTGGCCTTGTTCATTCAGGTCGATCTCGAGGCCGCCAAGCTCGGCATATCCGGCACGCGCCGCGAGGATCTGCCGCGCGCCTGGATTGTGCTGCGCGAAGGATGGCAGTTTCCCATTCCCTTCCTGCTGCTCGTGGGCGGCCTGCTCTGGTTCAACATGGCGGCCGAATATGCGGCTTTGCTCGCCACCATCGTGCTGCTCGCTTTCGCCATGACGGTCGGCTATCGCGGCAAGCGGCTGACGCTGGGCGATGCCCTGAGCGCCATCGTCGCCACCGGCGCCAGCGTCCTCGATCTCATCATCATCACGGCTGCGGCGGGCCTCGTCATCGGCGTGCTGAACATGACGGGACTCGCATTCGGGCTCACCGACCAGTTGCTCGCAATCGCGGGTGATAATGTTTTCGTGCTGCTACTCATCAGCGCCTTCGTGGCGATCATCCTTGGCATGGGGATGCCCACGGTTGGCGTCTACGTCATCATGGCGACGCTGGCCGCGCCCGCGCTCATCCGTTTCGGTCTGGAGCCGATGCAGGCGCATCTCTTCCTCATGTATTTCGGCATGATGTCGATGGTGACACCGCCCGTGGCGCTCGCTGCATTCGCCGCCGCCAACATCGCCCAGACGGACCCGTGGAAAACGGGCTGGACGGCGGTGCGCGTGGGGTGGAGCGCCTATCTCATTCCGTTCCTCTTCGCGCTCTCGCCAGCTCTGCTGCTGAAGGGATCGCCTGAGATCGTCATCCTCTCGGCGGCCACCGCGATCCTCGGCGTCATGATGGGTTCGGTCGCCATCGTCGGCTTCCTCTTCGCGCCCATCGCGGCATGGCTGCGGCTCGTCTACATGGCGGTGGGGCTGGCGCTCCTCATCCCCGCCGACGCCTTTCCGGGCGCCATGCCGCTGAACCTCGTGGCCATCGTCGCGGCGCTCGCGCTGATCTTCTTCGACCGGACGCGCGCCAAGGGGCTGCGCGCACGGCCACAGGCGGTTGTTCCGGAGACGTGAAAAAAAGGTGACGCCGCTGGAACGAGCGTCGCTGAATATGGGAGGAGCAGGGCATGAGACATGGCCGGAAGACCATGGTTGCGTCGGCGCTCGCGCTGACTTTGTTTGGCAACGCCGCCGCGCACGCGCAGGCCCGCGACGATTTTTACAAGGGCAAGACGGTGCGCATCCTGATCGGTGGCGCGGCGGGGGCGGCCTATGATTTCGTCGGCCGCGCGCTTGCAGCGCACATGGGCCGGCACATTCCGGGCGAGCCCAATGTGGTGGTCGAGAACATGCCGGGCGCCGCAAGCATCGTCATGACCAACTACCTCTACAATCGTGCTCCGCACGACGGCACGGTCATGGGCATGCCGTTGAATGGTATCGTTCTCGAACCGCGCCTGAAGAGCCTCTCGCGAGACGGCTCCAACGTGCATTTCGACCTGTCGAAAATGAGCTTTGTCGGCACGCCCGCACAACAGCCGCAGGTGCTCTGGGTGTGGCATGACACGGCCTTCAAAACTTTTGATGATCTCGTCACCCGCCCCAGCAATTTCGGGGCGACGGCGCCGGGCGGCGACAATTTCATCCTGCCGACCATGTCGAACCAGTTGCTCGGCACGCAGATGAAGGTCGTGTCCGGCTACAAGGGCGTCAACGACATATTCCTGGCCGTCGAACAGGGCGAGGTGCATGGCAATACGGCGAACCTGTCGAGCCTTCTCGGCAAGCCCGACTGGATGCGCGCAAACAAGGCCCGCATTCTCGTGCAGTTCGGCACCGAACGGCTCGACGCCCTGAAGGACGTTCCGACCGCCATCGAACTCGCCAAGGATGAATCCGCCCGCCAGATGTTCAGGGTTTACGCGACGAAGTTCAAGACGACCTATCCGCTCATGCTGCCGCCGGACGTCCCGCCCGAACGCGTGAAGATGCTGCGGGCGGCGTTCGACGAAACCATGAAAGACCCCGCATTCATCGCCGATGCGGAGAAGATCGGCATCGACGTCATGCCCCTGAGCGGCGAGGAGATCGGCAAGGTCATGGAAGACATCGACCGCGTGCCGCAGGATGTGATCGACCGTCTGCGCAAGCTGGTCAACTGAAGCCTCAGGCCGGTGTCGGCCTGAGCGCTGGCCGCGTCGCGTGTTCGGGCAGCGGAATCTGCCGTCCGGTGTCGCGCCCGAGGGCGATCGCAATGTAGCAGGCGAAAATTGTTCCGACGTAGAGCGACACGCCGGGAATCTGCATGGAGAAGTCGACCAGCGAATGCAGGCCGATGAGCACCAATAGCGACAGGCCCGCAACCGAAGCAAATCTATAGCGTCGGCGCTCGCTGCGCCCGCGCAGGAACGTGCGGATCAGCATGGTGCAGAGCACGGCCACCACGACGACGAAGACCAGCCCCATGCCGAGAGCGCCTTCGAGAAAGGAGTTATGTGCCGCTTCCCAAACACCATTGGAGCCCGCGCACTCAGCCGTGCGATAAGCCGGGAAGACATTCACGAATGTGCCGAAGCCCGACCCGAAGGGCCAGTGGTCACGAATTGCGTGCAACGTCGACCTGAAGACGCAAAGGCGGGATTCGTCGTTGGATGTTTCAAGGCGAAGGGTCGCACGTCCCGCGAAAAGCGCGAACGCCCCGACCACTGCGATCAGAATGCCGCCGAGACGGAGGTAGCGCGCGGTCTTGGCAGTCAACGCGAGGTCACGTCCTTGGGAGAGCCGATGTTGCGCGGACAGGACGACGAGGACGACTATGGCGATGAAGGTTGCCCCCACCGCGCCGCGTGATTGCGTCAGGAAGAGCGCAATGGCTTGCACGAAGGCCAGCAGGAAGAAGATCGTGAATTGACGGTATTCGGGCTTGGAAGCGCGTGCGCCGCCCAGCACGCTTTGAACGATCTTCATCGGGTCGATGGCCCGAAGATAGTAGAACACGAACCCGAGACTGAGAATGACGCCAGCTCCGAAAAACGTGCCGGCCGAATTTCGATTGACGAAAGTCGCCGTGAGGCTCCCGAGATAAAATTCCTTTCGCGCAAACAGCAGCGAGGTCGGAAACAGAATGTGCTGCAGGATGCCGAACACCGCGACGGCTGCACCCAGATAGCTGAGACGTCGCAACATCCTGAATGCATCGTCGTGCCTCTGGAACAAGGTGAGCGCGGCGAGAAAGCTCAGGAAGGGCGAGAAAGCGACTATGGCAGACCGCGTCTGTTCGGGGCCGATCGAGAGAGCCCCATCGACCGAGCCGAGATGGTCGCGGACTGTTTTCCAGGCCGGGTTTTCAAAAGGATGATTGGGCATGCGCACCGATTGCATCCAGGCAAAAGTCGTCACGGCTGCGAAGCAGAGTCCCACGAGCAACCAGACGCGCCAGATTGCGGCATTCTCTATCTTTATGGGCAATGTGACGAGGGTGAGCAGCGCGAGCAGGATACCGACAATGCTGAGCGTAAGTGGCTCGACGGCGCCGTAGCTGAAAATCGCAAAACCGAGAATGCTCAAGTACAAACTACGGCAGGGACCCAGAATGCGATTCCCGATTGGCAGCGCTTGTCCGGTCATATGTCCTCATCAAATAAAGCAATAGGTCCGGACCGATCGAGCCGGAGTAATGATAAATGGTTAGTCGCGTATGCGCCCGTATCCATATTAATGCGATTGTTCTTGAAATCGATTTGCGCGACGGGTGTGTGTCCATGCACCACGATGAAACCGTAATCTTCGCCGTAGTCAAGGAAATCGTTGCGGATCCAGGCTAGATCTTCAATGCTTTGAGCTTCGAGCGCGACGCCCGGCCGCAATCCCGCGTGCACGAAGACATAATCGTCCACCCGAAAAAAAGGCTCCGCCGAGGCCAGGAAGTCCCGGTGCCCGGAGGGGATGGCTGCGCACGCAAGCTGAGTGAGCCTCGGCCCCGCCTGCTTCAGCGCGAGCGGGCTCACGCCGTAGGACCTGAGCGTCTCGAAGCCGCCGAAGCGCTTCCACCCCTCCACGCCAAGCTCGCCGGTAAGGAAGCGCTCCAGAGCTATTTCATGGTTGCCCTTGACAAGAAGGATGTTTCGCCGCTGCGCTCGCTCGATGAGGGCATCGACGACGCCGCGTGAATCGTTCCCCCGGTTCACGAGATCGCCAAGGTAGACTTCACCGATGCGCATTCCCTCGGGCTGCCGGGCCATGTCCAGATCGATCCGCGCATGGACGCGGGCTAGGCAGTCCGACCGGCCATGCACGTCGCCGATCGCATAGACGACGCTACCGTTCAGCACCGGATAGCGCCGCTTGTTGCTGGCGCCGGGCGACAGCCAAGCCTTCAGGGATTTGATCACGCCCGGTACATCCTGTTTCTGGAGAGTGCGTTAGAGCACAGTAGCTGAAAGAGGAAAGCAGCCGAATGGAAACTTTTTCTAATAGAATGAAATCTGGTTACCGTACGTCAACTTACCTTGGGAGAAGCGACACAAGACAATCCGGCAGCGCCGGGCTCCATATTTTATCTGTACTGTAAAAATGCCGTGGCTATTTTGCCATGAGTCACGGCGTATCTGAGATTCGACATATTTTTGCTTGACGCACCGCACAATCTCGACGATCAAAGCCTAAGGAATTTATTAACTTTTCAGATTTTCCCGAGGTGCCCAGTGTCAAGCTTGGCCAACGAGTTCGAGCGCCCGGAAGAGCGTTCGGACGCCAAATTCGATCATTTCGAGCTGCCCTGGTTCTTTCGCTGCCTGGACGTCGCGCTCGTCGTGGCGGTTTGCGTATGTTTGTCGGCGTTGCATCGGGCGCTTCTTCAAAGCAGGCCCATGGATCCCACGAGCTACGGACTTCTCGGTCTTCTGATCGGGTTGATTTTTGTCGGTCTGAACGAATTGCGTGGCCTCTACCGCTATGAGCTCGTGTTCAATGCTCCCAAGCAGGTCCGTGGGGTGGTTCTGGATTGGATGCTGGTCTGGAGTTTTCTGGCGTTCGCGGCTTTCGCCCTGAAGTCCGGTGCGGACTTTTCTCGCATCGTTCTCGCTGAAATCGCATTGCTGGCGCTGGCGGCTGTCATCGGCGGGCGGATGTGGGGACGCCGTTGGTTCTCTGGTGCTCTTGCTTTTGGCGTAATCGCGCGCGACCGCATCGCCATCCTGAGGCTCGGCCCCATCGAGGGCTGCGGGCAAGACGCATCCCAGCGGTTTTCCGTCGTTCATGCAGTGTCCGTCTGTCCGGATGCCGACGCATCGGCTTTTGAAACAGCCCTGCGCGGGTTCACGCAATCCGTCCATGAGAAAAAAGTGCGCAAGATCATCGTCGTCGCACCGTTCATGGCCCTGCGCAGACTGGAAGAAATAAATTCCGCGCTCCGTCACGTTTCGGTGCCTTCGCTGATCGTGACAGACGCGTGGGCAACTCGATTGTTCGCGCGTCCCGTCGCTCTCGACGATTCTACGCTCGCCTTCGAGAACCACGCGTCGCCCCTCACGCTCGCGCAGCGGGTCATGAAGCGCGGGCTGGATACATTGCTTGCCGGCACCGGCGTTATGATGTTGCTGCCCCTCCTTGCTGCGCTTGCTTTGGCGGTGAAGCTCAGCGGCCCTGGCCCGGTCATCTTCCGTCAGCGCCGCCTCGGGTTCAACGGCCGCGAGTTCCACATCTTCAAATTCCGTTCGATGAAAGTGCAGGAGGATGGCGACGTCATCCGTCAGGCGCAACGCAGTGACAGTCGGGTCACGCGGGTCGGCCGATTCATCCGCGCCACCAGCCTCGATGAGTTGCCGCAATTGTTCAACGTATTGCGCGGCGAAATGTCATTGGTCGGACCGCGCCCGCACGCCGTCGCCCATGACAATCACTACGACGGGCTGATCTCCGACTATTCGATGCGACGGCATATGAAGCCTGGCCTGACGGGTTGGGCTCAGATCCACGGCCTGCGCGGAGAGACGCCGACCGTCGAATACATGGCGTCGCGTGTCGAGCACGATCTCTGGTACATCGAAAACTGGACGTTGTGGCTCGACTGCTGGATCTTGCTCAGAACATTAGGGGAGCTTTTCAGAAAACAGGACGCCTTCTGATGTGATTAGTTCGAATGCAGGTTGCCCATGATTTTCAAAGCGGGCGACTTATTGTTTCACTTTTAGTAAATAGGACGTGTAAAATGATTTCAACTCGGCGCAATTTCCTCATGTTGGGCGTCTCTTCTATCGGTCTCGCTGGATGCTCCATGCTTCCCGCAAGCGGGCCCCAGGCGGGGGTTATCCAGGGGCAGGCGAGTCTCACCCTGCCAGGTGGCGCCGAAGTCGCCTTGAAATATGCGCTTGTCGACCTGACCAAGTCGATCCTTTCCGTGCTTCACGATGCCGGGCCGGGTTCCCTGTTCCGGAGCTTCGGAACCGGCCGGGGCGGCCCACCGGAAATCGTCGTCGGCGTCGGCGACACGGTTCAGGTGACGATTTTCGAGTCGGCAGCCGGGGGGTTGTTCATCCCCAACGACGCGGGGTCGCGTCCCGGCAACTTCATTCAGCTCCCGTCGCAGACCGTCGACCAGGCGGGCTTCATTTCCGTGCCTTATGCCGGCGCCATCCGCGCGAAGGGGCAGACCTTGCCCAGGATCCAGCAGGAGATCGAACAGAAGCTGGCCGGGCGGGCCATCGAGCCGCAGGCAGTCGTCGCCCTTGCCGGACAGACGTCCTCCCAGGTGACTGTGATCGGCCAGGTGGGAGCGCCCAACAAGATCAACATCAATCCGGCCGGCGATCGTGTGCTGGATGTCATCTCGCGCGCCTCGGGCATCCATGATGCGGGCTTCGAGACCTTCGTCACGCTGCAACGCAAGGGGCGCAAGGAGACAGTCTATTTCCTGAACCTGATCTCGAACGCGAAGGAAAACATCTTTGTCGCGCCCGGTGACGTTCTCTACGTGTTCCAGCAGAAGCGCTCGTTCACGGCCTTCGGCGCATCGGGGCAGACCGGGCAGTTCATGTTCGAACAGGAGCATCTGACCCTGGCCGACGCCGCTGGCAAGGCCGGCGGCCTTCTCGACAATCGTGCCGACCCCGGTCAGGTCCTGGTCTACCGGAACGAATATCGCACACTGCTCGAGCGCATGGGCGCCGACCATTCCGCATTCCCCGCGGAACAGAAGATTATACCCACGATATATCGCGGCAATTTCCGCGATCCCTCGAGCTTCTTCGTGGCGAAGGACTTCTTCATGCAGGACCGCGACGTCTTGTACGTGACGAACGCCGAAAAGGTCGAGCTGTTCAAATTCCTGGAACTCGTGACCGGGACCGCCGGCGCGGTCGGTTTGACGTCGGCGGACGTGGTTACGACTCGCGACGCGGTTCGCGTTCTCCGCCGGTGACCGGAGACCGCACGCTCCGCCACACACTCCTCCACGCTGGAGAGACGACATGCGTAAAGATCGTAAGTTTGAACCTCAATTCCGGGAGACAGCTATGGCTGGGGTAAGACAATATTTCGCGGTTGTGGCAACATTTGCCGTTTTCGGATTCTGCCCTGCGGCTGCTTTTGCGCAATCGTCGCAAGACGCGGTCAAGCCCTCGCGGGCGGCCTATTCCGGCAAGGCGAGCGACAAGCAGGTCGCTGACTTCAAGGCCAACAAGTCCAGCATTCTTCGCAGCAGTCCCATCGGCGGGGCGCAGATGAGTGCGCAGGCCAAGGGCCTCACACTCGCCGATCCATCCGTGGTCGACGACATCATCGCGGCCGCGAAGGAGGGGAATCGGCCCCAGGCCAACGCTATCGGCGCTGGACTGGGGCAGGCCGTAAAGGCGCTCGAGGCGACAGACAAGGAACTGGCGCAGTCGATCGCACGCAAGATCGCCAGCGCGAACAACGGCGACCTGTTTGCCGGCTATAACGCAGGCACTGGCGACATCAGGACGTTCGCAACCGGAACGGGAACCGGCACGGGCGCCGGCACCGGTGGCACCGGTGGCACTGGTACGGGTGGCGTGGGCGGAATTGTGGGCGGCGGCCTCGTCTCCTCGGCGGGTTCGCCCCCCACGAGCGCCGTCGGCTCCACGTCCTTGCTGACGGGCTCCCAGCTGACGACGACGTCCTTCGCCGGTGCGTCCGTTTCATGCACTCAATCGGTGAGCCCAACGACGCGCTGCTGACCGGCGACAGCTGCGTCTTGTTCTTGATTCCAATGGAGGAGCCGCGCGCTCTCTCCATTGGAGAGTATTTGAATGGAACGAATTGCATGCTCAATAACGCTCCTGCGCGATACACCACGCATCTGACATCGCCTGACGCGGGTCATGTGACTCGGGCCGGGGCGGGAACTCCACGGCTGGATTTCGATGAGCTGTTCGCGGCTGTCCGCCGCCAGACCCGTGTGGTGGGCATTGCGGTTGGCGTCACCTTCGGCCTCGGTCTGGTCTTCCTTGCGACGGCGGTCCCAAAATATACGGCGACCGCGACGCTCCTCATCGACAGCCGGCGAAATCAGGATCAGCTCTCGGCATCCATTGCCGATCTGAACTTCGATACGGGCGCGATCGACAGTCAGGTCGAAGTGCTGAACTCGGATAATGTGGCGCTCGGCGTCGTCAAGGCGTTGGGCTCGAGAGCGACCCCGGTTTCATGAACAGCTCGGGTGTGCTGGGTACATTGGTGTCTGGTATCCGGAATGCGCTGGATGTGAGGAGCTGGTTCGTCTCCCGTGAAATCAGCGAGGAGGAGGCGAAGCTGAGAGAACAGCGCAACGCCATCGAAATCCTGCAGGACAATCTCACAGTAAAGCGCGTCGGGAGAACCTATGTTCTGACGATCGCCTACAGGTCGCCGGATCCCAAACGGGCCGCCCGGATTGCCAATGCCTATGCGGACGCCTATTTCGCAGAGCAACTCGACGCGCGCTACAACATCACGCGCCGCGCGAGCGGATGGCTTCAGGACCGGATCTCCGAGCTGAAGGACAGCTCGCTGCGGTCCGACATGGCGGTCCAGAGGTTCAAAGCACAGAAGGGCATTATATCCACCGTCAACTCGATCACCGGTGGCGCGTCCTACCTTTCCGATCAGCAATTGACGGAAGCGACGACGCAGATGTCGCTGGCGCATGGCGACACCGCGCGCGCTGAAGCCAAAGTGCAGCAGATCGACGATATCCGCCGCTCGGGAAACATGGATGGGGCGGTCACGGAATCCCTCGGCAATCCAGTGATCAACGACCTGCGCACCAAATATCTCAAAGCCTCGAAAACAGCCGCTGAATTATCCGCGCGCATCGGGCAGGGCCACTTTCAGGTCGTGAGCCTTCGCAACGAAATGGCCCAATACGAGCGCCTTATCTTTGACGAACTCCAGCGGATCGGGCAGACCTATCGCTCGGAACTCGAAATTGCGCGTTCAAAGGAAAAAAGCCTGGGCGAGTCCATGGCCTCCCTCATCGGGAACCAGGCCGGTTCGAACGAGGTCATGGTCCAGCTCCGCGAACTGGAGCGTGAGTCCGACACGTTCAAGAATTTGTACCAGACATTCCTGCAGCGTTACCAGGACGCCATTCAACGCGAAACCTTTCCCACCTCCGAGGCGCGGGTTATCAGCCCGGCGGTCCCGCCGGAAAAGCCGAGTTCGCCCAAGGCGCTCCTGGTATTCGCAGCTTCGCTGCTGCTCGGGCTCATGGCAGGCAGCAGCGTCGGCGCGCTGCGTGAAAGGCGAGATCGTGTTTTCCGGATCGGCAGCCAGGTTCGCGACGAACTCGGACTCGAATTGATCGGCATGCTCCCGACGATTGAAGGGCAAGCGCTGCCGGATGCCACGGCACCCGCTAATCCGGGCCATGTGCAACTCGCGTCCACCACATTGCGTCACGCACTGGATGCGCCTCTTTCGGGCTTTGCGGAAATTCTCCGCAGCGTGAAAGTCGAAATCGACCTCGCCTTGAGCGCCAAGAAAGGCGCTCGCATTGTCGGCGTGGTGTCGGTGCTGCCCGGCGAAGGCAAGACGACGATTTCGAAGAATCTCGCATCCCTACTCGGCTTTCTGGGTGCGAGAACATTGCTCATTGACGGTGACATGCGCAATCCCGGCCTCACCCGCACCGTGGCGCGGCATGCCTCGGTCGGACTGCTGGAGGTGTTGCGCGGAGAATCGTCGTTGGCGGACGCACTCCTGACCGAGCCCGACAGCAACCTCGACGTGTTGCCCATCATCACCAAGAAGCGGCTCTGGAACAGTGCCGAGCTGCTGTCGTCTCCGAAGATGCAAAGCCTTTTGGATCAAGCTTCAAAGGAATACGACTATATCGTCATCGATCTGCCGCCAATTGGCCCGGTCGTCGACGTCAAGGCCGCTGCCGGCCTCTTCGACGGCTTCGTCTTCGTCGTCGAATGGGGCAAGACCGCGCGCAGCGTCGTGAGGAACTCCCTCATGGAGGACGAGCAGCTCTATGACAAATGCGTGGGAGTGATCCTGAACAAGGTGATTGGCGAGCAGTTGCGGCTCTACAATGATTACGGCGCCAAGAGCTATTACTATGGAAAATACGGAGATTATTTTGTCGAGGATGGAATGGTGTCTCAGTGAAGACCGTTTTCTGTCGCCAAGCGAGCCTCGCCACGTCGTGCATCACGATGCTCGCTGCCGTCGCGGTGATCTGGAGCGCGCTTGGAAACATAAGCGATCTGGTGACAGGGGCTGATGCAGCGGGGCTGGCGGCCGCAATCGAAAGCCCGAGGAAGGAGCTTGTCAGCCGCCCGCTCACGGAACTCATCGAGGGCTTCGAGCTGACGTCGCGTATAGATCAGCTGGAAAGCATCTGTCTCGACCAGGTTTCCCGCGCTGTGTCGACCATCCGCCTCGCGCGTCTGGAGAACGCGCGTCGGACGAGTGACGAGGACGTCGTCACGTTTCGCGCAAAGGCGGCGCTGAGAACTGTCGAGAAGCGCCTCCTATGTTCTCCCGCGGATGGAGCGGCGTGGCTCAACAGAGCCCGTCTGCTCGATGAGTTTGGCGGGTCGGTCGACGACGTCAACGCGTCGCTGCAGGTTTCCTACTGGGTGGGGCCTTCCGAAAGGTGGATCATGCTGCCGCGTTTTGCTTTCGTGTCCCCCAAAATCGAAAATGGTGATCTGTCCCTTGAGCTGGAGTTCAAGAGCGACCTGAACCGCCTCGTCCTGAGTTTTCCGCCGGAACTGATCGCCGAAATTTATGTCGGCTCGGGGCCTGTCGTGCGGTCGAGCCTTGCGTCCGAAATCCGTCGCCAGCCCGAGAACCGGCAGATGCGTATTGTGAATGCGGTCGACCGGATGGGGGTTTCCATCAAATTCACGCCCTGAAGAGCGGTCCCTTTTCGGGGCTGATGGACCTTTTACACCGAACGCTTTGCACCAAAACGATTGGCCGTCTCATGCCTGGCATTTTACACGTCACCGAGACTCTTCCCGGCGGTCCCGCGTCCTATTTGCAAGAGATCTGTTCCTTCCAGGCTGACAGGCTCGGCGATGGCAACCTCGCCTTTGTCTTGCCCGCGTCGCAAGCCAGTCATGTGCAGGAGGC
>JAQGKD010000101.1 GCA_028290285.1 Hyphomicrobiales bacterium | reverse complement strand
GACGCTTTACGCCTTGTGGCCCAGCGCCTCGCAGGTGCGCAGATTTGCCTCGTTGGGCTCGTCGGTCGCAATGATGTTGAAAACGTCAGCCGGATTGTCCTTCGGTGCGGGCTTCGATTCGATGATGAACACCGACTGCACCGATTGGTGATCGCATTTGCGATAGAATTGCGGGCCTTTGTAGTAATCGTATTTGAGTGCCTCGACCGCGGCGATCACCTTCTCCGGCTCGACGCTACCCGCGTTTTTGGCGCCCATCAGAAGCGTCTTGACGCCGCCGTAGGCGAGCGAGCCGTAGTCGGAGGGAACCTTGCCACCGAACATCTTGCGGAAGCGGTCGTTGAACGCCTTGGCGGAGGCGATCTTGCTTTCGATGCCCCAGTAATAGGAGGTTCCGCCGATAACGCCCTCGAAGGCCGTCTCCCCGGCTGCCAGACGGCCGGTGTAGAGCAGGATCGGCGCGATGATCTTCATCTGCTTCTTCATGCCGAAGTCGGTGGCCTGCTTGAGGGCGATCTGCTGGTCGCGGCCGAAGTTGCTGATGCACAGAATGTCGGGCTTCATCGCCTGGATGCGCGGAAGCAGCGTCGAGAAATCCGTCGCACCCAGTGGATGGCGGATGTCGGCCAGGACTTCGATGTTGAAGGCCTTTCCAGCTTCGCGGAAGCCGGTCACCATCTCCGTCCCGTAAGCGTAGTCGGCGGTCAGGAAGACCACCTTCTTGCCGAATTTCGAAAAGGCGTAGCGACCGACCGCGCCCGCCGTCATGTGCGGGTTGAGCGCCTCATGAAATGTGTAGGGACTGAAGTCCGCGATTTCGTTGATGGCGTCCGACTGGCTGATCGAATTGAAGATCACCTTGCGCTGCTTGGTCACATTGTTGACCGCGAGCTGAACGGCGGCCGAAAGGCTGCCGACCATAAAGTTGATCTTGTCGTTTTCGATGAGTTCGATCGAGCGGGTCGCCGCCTCGCCCGGATTCAGCTTGTCGTCACGCACCAGAAGTTCGGCAAGGCGACCGTTGAGGCCGCCCGCTTCATTGAACTCGGCAACGGCGACCTGCGCGGCGCGCACCTGGTCCTCCGCCTCGGTGCCGTAAGGCCCCGTCAGCGGCACGGGGAAGCCGATCTTGATCTTGGCTTCCTGCGCGCGCACCAGGTTGATGGAAAACGGCGACATGGCGACAGCCGCACCCGCTGTTCCAAGCAGGCGGCGACGGCTGAGAGACGAGCGTTCAATCTTGCGATCGGTCATTGCTTCCTCCGTTCATTGCACGAGGCAATTTCTCAAACACGCTTCAGGGCTTTGAGTACGAGTTCCGGCGTGATCGGAATTTCGCTTATCGTGACGCCGAAGGGCGACAGCGCATCGTTGACGGCATTGGCGACGGCAGCCGCCGCGCCCGCGGTGCCCGCCTCGCCTGCACCTTTCGCGCCTATCTCGGATTCGAGCGTCGGCGAAACGATGTGGCCGATGTCGATATCGGGCATTTCCGCCGCCATGGGCACCAGATAGTCCGCGAGGCTCCCGTTCAGCAATTGGCCGCGATCGTCGTAGCGGCAATGCTCCATGAGGGCGGGACCGAGCCCCTGCACCACGCCGCCGCGAATCTGCTCGTCGACGAGTTGCGGATTGAGAATCGTGCCGCAATCCTCCACCACCCAGTGGCGCAGAAGTTTGACGAAGCCTGTCGCGACATCCACCTCGAGCCAGGACGCCTGCACCCCGTTGGTGAAGGCGAATGGATACTTGCGCGGCACGTAATGGCGCACCGCCACAAGCTCCGCCTGGAAGTCCGGAGGCAGGGTATCGGGGCGGAAATAGGCGATGCGCGCGACCTCGTCTAGCCCGATACGTTCGCGGCGCGTGTCGGCTTCCACGACCGCGCCGTTCTCGATGTCGAGGCTTTCCGGCGTCGCCTGCAGGATCGTTCCGGCAACGGCGAGCACGTTGGCGCGCAACGCCTTGCCCGCCTGCCACGCCGCCTCACCACCGATGCCCGCAGCGCGCGATGCCCAGGTGCCGCCGCCATAGGGCGTGTTGTCGGTGTCGCCGAGAACGACGCGCACGCGCTCCATGGGAACGCCGAGCGCGGTCGCCACCACCTGCGCGGTGATCGCCTCGGAGCCCTGCCCCTGCTCGGTGATGCTCGTATGGCAGATCACCGAGCCTGTTGCATCGAGCCGCACGGAGACCCCGTCCTGCGCCGAAATGCGCGCGCCGCCGATGCCGTAGAAGGCAGCACTGGGGTTAGTGACCTCGATGAAACTGGCGATCCCGATGCCGCGATAGATGCCCTTCTCGCGCAGCCGCGCCTGTTCTGCGCGCAGCCCGTCGTAGTCCATCATGGCGACGAGCTTGGCGAGCGATGCGTGGTGCGACAGCGCCTCGAACTTCAGCCCGGCTGCGGACACACTTGGATGCGCGTCGTCTGCGATGAGATTGCGGCGACGGATCTCGACGGGGTCCATGCCGATAGCACGCGCCGCGAGATCGACGAGCCCCTCGGTGACGGAGCAGGCAACGGGGTGCCCCACCGCGCGGTACTGGCACATGACATTCTTGTTCTGGAACACGACGCGGGCACGCGCCCGGTAATTGGGCGTGGCATAGGGGCCACCGACCAGGTTGACGATCTGGTTCGCCTCGATCGCGCTGGTGCGCGGATACATTGAATAAGGGCCGATACCCGTGAGATCGTCAATCTCGAAAGCGGTGATCGTGCCGTCCTTCTTCACGGCGATGCGCCCGTGCACCCTGTGGTCGCGCGCGTGAATGTCGGACACGAAACTCTCGATGCGATCGGCCACGAATTTGATCGGGCGGCGCAGCATTTTGGACAGCGCGGCCGTCGCCATCTCGTCGGCGTAGACATGCACCTTGATACCGAAGGAGCCGCCGACATCGTTGCAGATTACCCGCACCTGATCCTCGCGCAGCGAAAGGTGCTTGGCGAAAATATTCTGCATCATGTGCGGAGCCTGCGTGCCCTGATGCACGGTGAGCCGCCCGTCGCCCGCATTGTAATCGGCGACGATGGATCGCGGCTCGAGCGTCACGCCCGTATGTCTGCCGAAATGAAAGTCGGTTTCCGCCACGGCGTCAGCCTCCGCGAAAGCCGCATCCACCGCACCCGCTACGAGCTTGCGCTCGAAGGCAAGATTGTCGCCGAGTTCGGCATGGATGACCGGCGTTCCGGCATCGAGAGCCGTCTCCATGTTCGTAACTGGCGTCAGTTCCTCATAATCGACGCTGACATGTTCGGCTGCGTCCTCGGCCTCCGCGCGCGTGGAGGCCACGATCGCCGCCACCGCCTCGCCCTGCCAGCACGCACGGTCGACCGCCATCGCATGCTGCGGCGCTGATTTGAGGCCCACGAGATGCGAGAGCACGCCCACCCACGGCGTGCAGACTTTTGCGAGTTCTGCGCCCGTCACGACGTCGATCACGCCGGGCATGGCCTTGGCCGCACTCGCATCGATGCGCAGGATTCGCGCATGAGCGAAGGGCGAGCGCAGGAACACGACATGCGCCATGCGCGGCAGCGTGATGTCGCTGACATAGCGGCCACGCCCCTGCATCAGGCGCGCGAGATTGGGACGCGGCACGGAGCGCCCGATATAGGAGTTGGGCCGGTCGAGCGCCGACAATCCGCTGCCGAGGTTTTTCGGTTCGGTCACGGCAAGGCTCCGTTGCGCGCCTGCGCCGTCGCTTCGATGGCGTCGACGATGGCGTGATAGCCGGTACAGCGACAATAATTGCCGGACATATATTCGCGGATGGTGGCGCGGTCGGGCGCGGGTTCGAGGCGCAGCAGCTCCTGTGCCGTCAACAGCATCGCGGGGGTGCAATAGCCGCACTGAAGCGCGTTGCGCGCCTCGAATGCCGCCTGCAGATCGGCGATCTCGCCGGAATCCGAGACGCCTTCGATTGTATCGACCACCCTGCCCTGCGCCTGGACCGCGAGGACCAGACACCCACGCACGATCTCGCCGTCGAGCCGCAGCGTGCAGGCGCCGCAGACGCCCTGCTCGCAGCCCAGATGCGTGCCTGTGAGCGCGAGGTGTTCGCGCAGGAAATCCGCGAGATGCTGGCGCGGCGCGATGTCCGCCCGCACACGCTCGCCATTCACAATCATTTCTACGGTGATCTTGTCGGTCAAGGCGCGCCTCCCGTCTCCTGGGTGAGCAGCGACGCAACGCTCCGTTCGAGCAGGACGCGCGAGAGATGCAGGCGCAGTGCGGCGGAGCCCTGAAGATCGTCCTGCGGGTCGAGATCCTGCGCCAGCGCGCTCTTGGCGGCCTCGACCGCTGCGGCGTCGCTGCTCATGGCGAGCGCAGCTGCCGCGCCGAGAGCCAGCACCGGCCTGTCGCCGACGGCGAAGAAGCCGAGCTTCACGTCGCTGAGCACTCCGCCCCGATGCATGGCGCTGCAAGCGAGGCCGGCAATTGCGTAATCTCCCGAGCGCCGGGCAAGCTCCAAGAAGGAGAAACGCTGCGCGGGTTTTGCGACGGGCACTTCAACCGCAATCAACATTTCATCCCCTGCCAGCGCCGTCTCGAACACGCCCTGGAAAAACTCCCCCGCTGCGATGCGCCGTTCGCCCTTCGGCCCGGAGGCGATCATTGTCGCACCGAGCACCAGCATGCAGGCGGGAAGCTCGGAGGCTGGATCTGCATGGGCGAGATTGCCGCCGATCGTGCCCCTGTTTCGGATCGCGGGATGGGCGACATGCGCGATAGCCTGTGCCAGCAGAGGCGCCTGTTTGGCCACCTCCGCGCTGCGCAACAATTCGACGTGCCGCACGAGCGCGCCGATTCGCAAGACGCCCGCTGCGGTCGCGATGCCGCGCAGTTCGTCAATGGCCGTGATGTCGATCAGGAGCGACGGCGTGGCCAGACGCATGTTCATGGCAGGAAGCAGGCTCTGGCCGCCGGCAAGCAAACGTGCGCCGTCGTTGGATGACAACCACCCGCACGCCTCCGCCACGCTGCGCGCGCGCCGGTATTCGAAAGCCGAGGCTTTCATGCTTCCATCCCCGGCTGTTCGAACCTACTAAGCCTTATCGTTGATCGCAGCCTAGGCGGCGGCCGACAAGGCCGTCAAGGGCCTGTTTATCAGTCGATCACCACGACCGTAGCAGCCGAAAATGCCCGATTGCCTGTATTCTGAACGTCGTTTATCGATTGATCATCAGGCTATGTTCGCCAGAGGGGATACGAATGTCTAAGACGGTTGGCGTTCTGGGTCTTGGAATTATGGGCGGCGCCATGTCGTCCAGTCTGGCGGAGCGAGGCTGGACGGTGATCGGCTACGATCCCGATGCGGCGCGCTGCGCGGAACTCGCCGAGGTCGGCGTCCAGATAGCCACCTCGGCCGCCGACGTCGCGCGGCGCGCGCCCCTCATCCTCACCAGCCTGCCCAACCCCGCCGTCGCGGCAAGTGTCGCAGCCGAGATTGCCGGCAGCGGCGCAGCGGGCCGGATCGTCATGGAGACGAGCACGCTGACGATCGAGGACAAGGAAGCGTTTCGCAACATCCTGGCTGCGGCCGGTCACATCGCGCTGGACTGCCCGCTCAGCGGAACGGGAGCGCAGGCGCGCAATCGCGACCTTGTCGTCTACGCCAGCGGCGACACTGCTGCCATTGCTCAGGCGATGCCCGTATTCTCGGATTTTGCCCGCCAGTCCGTCGATCTCGGGGCGTTCGGCAATGGCAGCAAGATGAAGTTCATCGCAAACCTGCTCGTCGCAATCCATAACGTTGCGGCCGCCGAGGCGATGGTGCTGGGCATGCGTGCCGGGCTCGATCCGCATCAGCTTGCTGAGATCGCAGGGTCCGGCGCTGGCGGTTCGCGCATGTTCCAGATGCGCGCACCGATGATGGCCGACGCGGTCTATGAGCCAGCCACCATGCGCATCTCCACATGGCAGAAGGACATGTCGATCATCGGCGATTTCGCACGCCAGCTCGGGTGCCCGACCCCCCTGCTTGACGCGACGGCGCCGATCTACACGCGAGCCTATGAGAGCGGGTTGGGCGCTCAGGACACCGCTGCGGTCTGCACGGTACTGGAAAAGATGGCAGGGCTGGAGCGCTAAGGCGCAAGCCTAGTCGTCCTGCCCGAGACGCGCCTGTCGAAGAACCACGGTCTGCCGTGCTTCCTCGGCAAGCATGTCCGCGAAAAGCCGCGCGGCAGGCGAAAGCCCGCGTCGCGACGCCTCGATCAGGACGAACTCGGAATAGAGCGAGGGCGTCGCAAGCGGCCGGATCTCGAAACGCGCGCCATCGAGATCGCCGACGAGCATGACGGAGGGCAGAATGGCAACCCAATCGCTGGCGGCCACGAACTCCAATGTCCCCATCATCGCATCGAGCTCCAGGCGCTGGCGCACGTCGATCCCATTGGTGGCGAGATAGGTCTCTATCGTCTGGCGGCGCGTGTTCTGCGCGCCCGGCAGCACGATGCGCAGCGGCCCGAGATCGCCGAGCCGCACGGGTGCGAGACTCTCTCCCGTTCGGCCGACGGCGGCGACAAGCATCTCGCGGTCTCGCAACAGAAGAGTTGCGGTCAGGCCGACGCCCCCCTGGAAGGCCGGCACGATGGCGAAATCCAGATCTCCCCGCCGCACCTGCTCGGTCAGCACTCCCGAATAGGCTTCGGTGATTCGAACCTCCGCGCCCTGCATCTCCTGCATGAACCGGCGCAGCGCGGGGGCGAGCATGACGCGTGTGAAGGTCGGCATCAGCCCGACCCTCAGCTCGACCACCGACTCGCGCGCGCCCCTGATTTCATGGCCCGCCATATCGAGACGGCGCATCGCCGCTGTGCATTCGGCATAATAGCGCTTGCCGGCGGGCGTGGGCGTGACAGCGCGGCCCTTGCGGACGAAAAGACTGGTGCCGATCTCCTCTTCCAGCATTTTTACGTGCTGCGACATGCCAGACTGCGTCGCAGCCTCGCGCTCGGCTGCGGCCGTGAACGACCCCTCTTCGTAGACGGCCACGAAGGAGCGTATCTGCCTGAAGGAAAGTCCCACTATTATGTTTCCTGATACCAAGCAGAACAAATAATCATTTTTCCGCAGACTGCACCAGCCCTAGCCTCCCCCTCACTTATCGAGGGGACACTCATGAATCTCGGCTTCTTCACCATGCCGATCCACCCGCTGGACAAGGACTGGAGACAGTGCCTTGCGGAGGATCGCGAGGCATTCCTGCTGGCCGACGAACTCGGCTTCACCGAGGCCTATGTCGGCGAGCACGTCACGGACAAGGCCGAGAACATCACGTCCTGCATCGCCTTCATCGCTTGGATCGCGGCGGCGACCAAGACGATGCGGCTCGGCACCGGCACGGTGAACATGCCCAACGCCCACCCCGCCGCTGTCGCGTCGCAGATCGCCATGCTCGACCATATGCTCGACGGGCGCTTCATTTTTGGCATCAGCCCTGGCGGGCTGCTCTCGGACGCCGAACTGTTCGGCAACCTCGATGCAAACCGCAATGAGATGTTCCTCGAAGCGATCAACACGATCCTCGCGATCTGGGCCGGCGAGCCCCCCTACAATCTCGAAGGCAAATACTGGAACATCTCGACTCAGCGCACCACGATCGCCGACATCGGCCAGGGCTTCATCGCAAAGCCTCTGCAGCGCCCGCACCCGCCCATCGTCGTCACAGCTGTCGCCCCTTTCTCCAAAGGCGTGACGGAAGCGGCGGCGCGCGGTTGGGATCCGATCTCAGCCAACTTTCTCATGCCCGCATGGGTGAAGAGCCACTGGCCCAGATACGTGGAAGGCTGCGAGCGCGGCGGGCGCCCGGCGGACCCCGCAAACTGGCGCGTGGCGAAAAGCATCTTCGTTGCCGACGACCTGGCGACGGCGAAGGCCTATGCAACGGACCCCAACGGCCCGTATGTGGCCTATTACCGCTCGCTTTTCACCAAGCTGAAAAAGAACGGGCGTATCGAATTGTTCAAGACGCGCCGTGACCAGCCCGACGACGAAGTGACACTGGAATCGGTCTGCGAACAGCTCATCATCTGGGGCACGCCCGACAAGGTGGCGGACGAGCTCGCTAGCTTCCGCGAGACGGTCGGCGACTTCGGGACGCTCCTTTACGCAGGCAAGGATTGGGTCGACCGCGACCTCGGCCGCCGTTCGATGGTGCTTCTGGCGGAGCAAGTTCTTCCCAGAGTCGAAGCTGGCTCAAAAGCCGAGGCATAAGGAGACGACATGCGGCTGACCGATCGCATCCCCTATCAGGCGCTGGTCGATCGGCCACGACTGCATCTGCCCGGCGGGGCTCGCCTTGCACTCTGGGTCATCGTAAACGTGGAAGACTGGCGCATCGAAAACGCGATGCCGCGCACCGTGCTGTCCCCGCCCATGGGGCAGCCGCTTCTGCCTGACGTCGCCAACTGGTCGTGGCATGAATACGGGATGCGCGCGGGCTTCTGGCGTCATCACGAAGCGCTCGTGACACGCAACATCCCGACGACGCTGGCGATCAACGGACAGGCGTGCATCGACTATCCGCGCATTGCCTCCGCAGGACGAGAAGCGGGCTGGGAGTTCATGGGGCATGGCTGGCAGCAGGAACCGATGCATCGCGTGCAGGACCAGCGGGACGCCATCCGGCGCACGGTGGACGCAATCGCTCAGTCCAGCGGCAAGGCACCCCGTTCCTGGGAAAGCCCCGGCCTGACGGAAACCGAGCAGACGCTCGACCTCCTCCGGGAGCAGGGTATCGAGTATGTCGCGGACTGGGTGATCGACGACTTGCCGCAGGACATTGCAACGCCGTACGGACGCGTGACGACGATCCCCTACACCGTCGAAACCAATGACATCGTGGTCTATGCATTGCAGCATCAGACGTCCGACCAGTTTCTGCGCCGGGGCATCGACCAGTTCGACAGGCTCTACAAGGAGGGGGAGAAAAACGCCCGGATCATGGCGATTTCCGTGCACCCCTACATCACCGGCGTCCCGCACCGCATTCGTTATTTCGAGGAATTGCTCGACTACATCACGGGACATGAGGGCGTGGCGCTGATGACCGCGAGCGAGATCGGCGACTGGTATCGCGACGCGCTCGTGCAAAACGAAAGTTCATCCCTAAAACGCTAATTCATCGATTGATAAATAACGCGGGCCGTTCAATACTTCGGATCAGATGCTGAGAACCGGGCGCGAACCTGGCGGGAATGCAGACGCGAGCCAGGGCAAAAGCCCGCCGCGAACGGGAGGCAACATGGGTCACTCGACGCTCGAGGGGCAGATGCGGATCGACTGGGATGTCGAGATCGCGATGGATGACGGCGTCATTCTCCGCGCAGACGTGTTCCGGCCCGACGACGATGCGCGCCACCCGGTACTCCTGACATACGGCCCCTATGCAAAGGGCCTGGCGTTCCAGATTGGGTACCCGAGCGCCTGGACGCGCATGGTTCAGGAGCATCCCGACGTTGCCTATGGCTCCACCAACCGCCATCAGAACTGGGAGGTCGTCGATCCCGAGAAATGGGTGCCACACGGCTACATCTGCGTGCGCGTCGACTCGCGCGGAACGGGACGTTCGCCCGGTTTCATCGACCATTTCTCACCGCGCGAGACGCAGGATTATTACGATTGCATCGAATGGGCCGGCACGCAGCCATGGTCCAGCGGCAAGGTCGGCCTGAGCGGCGTCTCCTATTACGGCATCAATCAATGGCAGGTCGCCTCGCGCCAGCCGCCCCACCTCGCAGCTATGTGTATCTGGGAAGGCGCTGCCGACTGGTATCGCGACATGACGCATCATGGCGGCATCCTGTCGACGTTCTGGGCGAACTGGTACGACATGCAGGTCAAGACCGTACAATACGGCCTCGGGGAGCGCGGACCGCGCAGCCCCGTGTCGGGTCTGTTGGTGTGCGGCGACGAGACGCTCGGCGACGAAGAACTCGCACGCAATCGCGCAAGCTTCGGCGACGATATTCTGGCCCACCCGCTCGACGACGATTATCATCGCGCGCGCTCCCCCGACTGGAGCCGTGTGACCGTGCCCTTCCTGTCGGCTGCGAACTGGGGCGGACAGGGCCTGCATCCGCGCGGCAATTTCGAGTCCTTTATGCGCGCAGCATCCAAGGACAAATGGCTCGAGGCGCACGGTCTCGAACATTGGACTCATTTCTACACGGACTACGGCCGCGACCTTCAGCTGCGCTTCTTCGACCATTTTCTCAAGGGAGAGAACAACGGCTGGGGCGAGACGAAACGCGTCACGCTACAGGTCCGTCACGTCGATCGCTTCGAGCAGCGCGAGGAGGGCGAGTGGCCGCTCGCGCGCAGCCGCTGGACAAAATTCTATCTCGATGGCGACCGTCTCTCGCTGGAGCCACCGAGCAGCAATGCCGCGCCCTCGTTCCGAGGCTTCAGCGACGGACTGACCTTCATGTCGGAGCCCATGGCGCGCGACACCGAGATCACCGGCCCGCTCGCCGCGCATCTGCGCGTATCGTCGACGACACAGGATGCGGACCTCTTCCTCGTGTTTCGTGTCTTCTCCCCCGACATGCGCGAAGTAACCTTCATGGGCGCGATCGACCCGCACACGCCTGTCGCGCAGGGCTGGCTGCGTGCATCGCATCGCAAGCTCGACCACACGCTCACAAAGCCATGGCGGCCCTATCACGCGCATGACGAAGTCCAGCCGCTCACACCCGGCGTTCCCGTCGATCTCGACATCGAACTCTGGCCGACCTCCATCGTGGTCCCTGCCGGCTACCGGATCGCACTCTCGATTCGCGGCAAGGATTACGAATGGCAGAAGACGACCGGCGCCAGGCTGTCGAACTTCAAGAACGAACTTCTGGGGTGCGGGCCGTTCCTGCACAACGATCCGCGCGACCGGCCCGCTGCGACATTCGACGGCGTGACGACCGTGCACATCGACACGGAGGGAACGAACGTCGTTCTGCTGCCGATCATCGATTAACCCGAAAGACGCCGGGGTCATTCGGGACGTAAAAAATCAATTCGCCGGACAAGCGATCTCGCGCAAGGAGGAGAGGCTCATGAGCATTTCACGCCGTACGTTTGTCAAGGGAACCGCGAGCGCAGCGCTCGCAAGTGTTTCGATGCCCGCCATCGTCCGCGCTCAGTCGAGCGATCCGATCCGCATCGGCCTTCTGACGGTAAAGACAGGTCCGCTCGCGTCCGGTGGCATCGACATGGAGCGCGCACTCGTCATGTATCTGAAGGAGCGCGACAACCAGCTCGGCGGGCGAAAGGTTGAACTCCTCGTCGCCGACACTGGCGGCGTTCCCGCGACAGCCCGCACGAAGACGCAGGAGCTGGTCGAGAAGAACAATGTGAATTGCATCGTCGGCCCACTGGCGGCTTTCGAGGCACTGGCCATCGACGACTACCTGCGCGCGCGCGAAATGCCGACCCTCTCGGTCGCAGCTGCCGAAGACATGACACAGCGCAACCCCAATCCGTGGTTCGTGCGCGGCACATCGACGTCCGCGCAATGCGCGCATCCCCTTGCCGAATATGCGGCGAAGGAACTCAAGTACAAGCGCATGATCACGATCGCCGACGACATCGCCTACGGGCATGAGATGTGCGCCGGCTTCCAGCGCGTGTTCGAGGACAACGGTGGACAGATCGTGCAGAAGCTGTTTCCGCCGCTCACGGCCCCGGACTACGGGACGTATGTCGCGCAGCTCAACACGAATGCCGACGCAATCTTCCTCGGCTTCGCGGGCTCCAACGGTTTCCGCTTCGTGCGCCAGCTCGTCGAATACGGGCTGGACAAGCAGATCAAGATCATCGGGGGCATGACGGCGCTCGACGAATCCGTCTTGCGCAACATGGGCGATGAAGCCCTCGGAATCGTGACGGCATGCTGGTATTCGGCGGGCATCGACAGCCCTCTGAACAACAAGTTCGCCGCCGACTTCCGCAAGGACTTCGGCTACGATCCCGGCTTCTACGCCGCCGGCACGTTTACCGAAGCAGCCGTTCTGGAAGCCGCGATCAAGGCCGTCAACGGCAAGGTCGAGGACAAGAAGGCCTTCATGGCGGCGCTGAAAGCCACGAAGGTCGACACGGTTCGCGGCCCGGTATCGTTCGATGAATATGGCAACGTCGTCGGCAACGTCTTCATTCGCAAGGTCGAGAGAAAGGATGGCCGCCTCGTCAACGCGGTCATCAAGACATACCCGAATGTCAGCCAGTTCTGGACCTACGATCCCAAGGCGTTCCTGGCGAACCCCGTCTATTCGCGAGACTGGCCACCGGCAAAATACATCGGGAAATAATCCCGGCGGGATGATCCAGCCCCGCGAGTCCACGTCCCCCTGGGGACGTGGATGCAACCCGGACGACCGCCACCGCGTCGGTGCGGCGGCATCCCATGGAAGTCTCGTTCATGCAATTCTGGATTATTCAAAGCCTGAACAGTCTGGCGCTGGGAGGTGTCCTCTTCCTCCTCGCGTCCGGCTTTTCGTTGATCTTCGGCCTGATGCGCCTCGCCAACCTCGCGCACGGTGCGTTCTTCATGGTCGGGGCCTATCTGGGAGCGAACCTCCTTCGCAAATACGCCTTCATCGATCTCTGGATGGCGGCACTATTGAGCGGCCTGCTGGTCGCTGCCGCGGGCGGGCTCCTTGAAAGGCTGGTGCTGCGCCGCCTGTCGGCGAATCCGCTCGGCCAGGTTCTGGTGACGCTGGGCATTTCCTTCATCATCGCGGACGCCTGTCTCATGGTGTGGGGCGGCGATCCCATCCCCGTACCGACGCCCGCCTATCTCCGCCGCCCACTGTTCGTGGCTGGTTTTGCTTTTCCCGCCTATCGGGTGGCCGTGGTGGGCATCGCGATCGCGACCGCCATTGCACTCTATCTGCTGCTCGAGAGGACGCGTCTGGGCGCCATGATCCGCGCCGGTGTCGATGACATGGACATGGCGCGGGCAGTTGGAATTCCCGTATCGCGCCTGTTCACCGCCGTCTTTTGTCTGGGCGCGGGCATAGCAGGTGCTGCGGGCGTGCTCGCGGGGCCGATCCTGTCGGCATATCCGGGGCTCGACGCGGACATGTTGCCGCTGGCGCTGATCGTGGTCATCCTCGGCGGCATCGGCAGCCTGGTGGGCGCCTTTGTCGGCAGCTTTTTGATCGGCTTCATCTACACGTTCGGCACCGCGCTGGTTCCCGATCTCGCCTATGTCATCCTGTTTTTGCCGATGATCTTCATCATCGCCTATAGCCCGCAGGGCCTGTTCGGACGGATGGCGACATGACCCGCATCGCGGCTGTCCTGCTCCTCCTCGCGACTGCGGCAATTCCGCTGTTCGCGGGCGAGTTCTACATCAATCTCGCGACGCAGATTCTCATCGCGGCCGTGTTTGCGCTGAGCCTGAATCTGCTCGTCGGCTACGGCGGGCTCACTTCGCTCGGGCATGCGTCGTTTATGGGTTTCGCGGCCTATGCCTGCGCCTGGTTCTCGACACGAATGGGCCTCGGGCACACCGCATCGGTTCTGCTCGCAATTTGCGCGACGACCATCATGGCAGGCTTCTTCGGCCTCATCGCATTGCGCGCGACCGGGCTCGGCTTCCTGATGATCACGCTGGCGCTTTCGCAGGTGCTGTGGGGCCTCGCCTATCGCTGGGTCGGCGTCACCAACGGCGACAACGGCATGTCCGGCATCACCCGCCCCGAGCCTTTCGGCATATCGCTGGCGAGTGCCGGAAACTACTTCTGGTTCACGCTCGCCGTCTCGACCGTCGCCTTCGCCATGATGACGATCTTCGTGTCGTCGGCCTTCGGATCCTCGCTGCAAGGCACGCGCGATCAACCTCGCCGCATGGCCGCGCTGGGCCACAACGTCTGGCTCGTGCGTTGGCTGACCTTCGTCTATGCGGGCTTCTGGGCGGGCGTCGCCGGCATTCTGTACATCTATTATCATACGTACATCCATCCGACCTCGCTCTCGATCAGCAGCTCGGCGGAAGGATTGTTGAGCGTCATCGCGGGCGGAGCGGGCACGCTGTCAGGCCCCATCGCGGGCGCAGCACTTCTCGTCCTGTTGAAGAACTATGCGTCCGCCTACATCGAGCGCTGGAACATGCTGCTCGGCTTCATCTTCGTGCTGATCGTCCTTGTCATTCCCGAGGGCATCGTGCCGGGAACGCGGCGGCTCCTCAAGCGCCTGCGCAGAGGTGGCAAATGAGCGCTCCCGTCCCGGCTCTCGAAATCGTCGGCTTGCAGAAATATTTCGGCGGCCTGCCTGCGACGCAGGACGTGTCCATGACGATCATGCCGGGCGAGCGGCGTCTCATCATCGGACCCAATGGTGCGGGCAAGACAACCCTGTTCAATCAGATCACCGGCGACTTCCTGCCGACATCTGGAACGATACGACTGTTTGGTCGGGACATCACGAAACTATCCCTGCACCAGCGCGCCCATCTGGGCATTTCGCGCACCTACCAGATCATCACGCTGTTCGGAAAGAATACGCTGGAGCACAACATCGTCCTCTCGCTGCTCGGTCTCAGTCCGTCGCGCTGGAATCCGTTGCGGCCGCTCTCGCACTACGAACATCTGCGCGCCGAAGCGCGCGCCATGCTCGATCGTGTCGGCCTCGGCGCGTTGGCAAACAGGCGCGTCAGTGAAATTGCATACGGCGAGAAGCGCCGGGTCGAGATCGCCATGGCGCTGGCCCAGAAGCCACGGCTTCTGCTGCTCGACGAACCGCTCGCCGGTCTGTCCAGCCAGGAGCGAGCATCGGTGAAGACCTTTATCGCGGCCATTCCGCGCGAGACCACACTGGTGATGATCGAGCACGACATGGATACGGCGCTCGAACTCGCGGATACCGTGACCCTTCTGAATTTCGGCAAGGTCATCGTGGACGGAACCCGCGATGAGGTCATCAACGATCAACGCACGCGCATGGTGTACCTTGGCGAATGAAGCGCTGCGCCTCGACGGCGTCCATTCCTATTACGGCGACAGCCATGTTCTGCAGGGCGTGTCCTTCTCGCTCGAAGCGGGAAAGCTGCTGGCCCTGCTCGGCCGCAACGGCGCGGGCAAGACGACCTGCATCTCGAGCATCGTCGGGCTGGTCACGCCACGCGACGGCACGATCCGCCTGTTCGGCGAGCGCATCTCCGGTCTCCAGCCCGAAAGCATTTCGCGCATGGGCATCGGCCTCGTGCCGCAGGGACGGCGCATTTTCCAGTCTCTCAACGTGCGCGAGAACCTGACCGTCGCCCGGCAACGCGAAAGCACCGTCCCGAAGCCCTGGACCGTCGATCGCATCTACGACATGTTCCCTCGACTGCAGGAGAGACAGAACCAGATGGCAGGATCGCTGTCGGGCGGCGAACAGCAGATGCTGGCCATCGGCCGCGCGCTCATGGGCAACCCTCGTGTTCTCCTGATGGATGAACCCTCGGAGGGGCTAGCCCCTCTCATCGTCGCGGAAGTCGGACGCACGATCGCGCGCTTGCGCGACGAGGGGCAGACGATCGTGCTGGTCGAACAGAACAGCAAGCTTGCGCTTGATCTCGCCGACAGCGCGGTCATCCTGACCACAGGCCAATGTGTGTTCCATGGCACAGCTGCGCAATTGCGGGCTGACGAGAGCATCATCGCGCAGAACCTCGGCGTCTTTCAGGGGCATTCATAATGGAACCGCGCGATGCCTGAGCAGCGGCTTACCTTCGAGGTCAACGGGAAATCGGTTGACGTGAACCTGCCGGGCGACACGCCGCTCGTGCACGTTCTCCGTCACGATCTCGCGCTCAAGGGCACGCGGCTCGGCTGCGGTGAAGGGCAATGCGGCTCATGCACCGTGTTGCTCGATGGCAACCCGGTGCAATCGTGCGACACGCCGTTGTGGTCGGTCGAAGGCGGTCGCGTCACCACCATCGAGGGCCTCGCGGAAGCGGACGCGCCGGGCCCCGTGCAGCAGATCTTCCTCGATGAACAGGCCGCGCAATGCGGGTATTGCATCAACGGCATCATCATGTCGGTGACGGCCCTGCTCGCCCGGCATCCGCGTCCCACGCGCGCCGAGACCGTGGCGCATCTCGACGAGCGCCATCTTTGCCGTTGCGGCGCACAGGCGCGCATACTGCGTTCCGTAGACCGGGCGATGAATGAGCTTGGTCCGGTCACGGGAGCGCCGGAATGAGCGATCTTCCCATTTCGCTCCAAGCTAATCCCATGCTCGACCGATGGATCGCCATCGAGGAAAGTTCGCGCATCACGGTGCGCACAGGCAAGGTCGAACTGGGTCAGGGTAGTGTCACCGCCATCGCAGCCATCGCGGCCGGGGAACTCGGCGTGCGGCTCGACCAGATCGAAATCGTGGCGGGAGACACGCGCTCTTCGCCAAACGAAGGATATACGGCCGGCAGCCTGTCCATGGAGCATGGCGGACAAGCCATGCGCTGGGTAGCAGCGACGGTGCGCGGACTGTGTGCCGAGGCAGCAGCGGCGGTGCTGGGCGTCTCGGCGGACGAATTGATCGTCGCCGACGGCGTGTTCACGACCCTGGGACGAAACGCTGGGGTCGATTACTGGGCGCTCGCAGGAAACGTCGATCTAAAGCGTTCGCTCCACGATCTCCCAGCTCCAGTGATGACCGGCGCCGTTGCGGACGCGGGCGCGCTCAAGCGACTGGATCTTACGGGCAAGCTCACCGGTCCAGGCTTTATTCACGACATGAGCCTCCCCTGCATGCATTTCGGGCGTGTGCTGCGCCCTTCCCATCCCGGTGCGAGGCTCGCCGCATTCGATCCTGCGACCGTCAAGGCGATGCCCGGCGTCCGCGCGGTGGTGATCGACGGCAGCTTCATCGGCATCGTGGCAACGCGCGACGAAGACGCGTTGAAAGCTGTCGCCATGGCGGCCACGATTGCAAAATGGCAGCGCTCGAGTGATCTGCCCGAAGATGCACCGGGGAACCCCTGGCTGGATACCCTGCCCGGCACCGACATCGAGTTGCTGAACGAGGCCGGTGACGACACGCCCTGGCAGACTCATCGCGCCGTCTACTCGCGACCCTACATTGCGCACGCATCCATCGGGCCGGCCTGCGCGATTGCGCAATGGAACGGGGAACGCCTCTCGGTCTGGTCGCACACACAAGGTGTGTTCCAGCTGCGTGCCGCGATGGCCCGCGCGCTCCGCATCGACGAAGACCGGATCGAGATCGCGCATCGGCCCGGAGCGGGTTGCTACGGGCATAATGGCGCGGACGATGTGGCGCTCGACGCGGCTCTCATGGCGCGCGCAGCCGGCGTGCCGGTGATGTGTCAATGGAGCCGCGCTGACGAATTGTCGTGGTCTCCCTTCGGGGCCGCGATGCGCGTCGACATCGAGGCCGGGCTTGATCGCAATGGTCGCATTTCGCATTGGCACGAGACGGTCACGAGTCCGCCGCACACCACCCGCCCAGAGGCCACGACGACTGGTGTTTCCTTGCTCGCGGCGCAGCATCTCGCACAGCCGTTCGATCCGGCGCCGCTGCGCTTCATGGGACAACCGTCCGGGACCGCCGACCGGAACGCGGTGCCCATCTACAGCGTAGGCCGCAGGCATATCGTCAATCGCCGGCTCCCGCAGGGGCCTCTGCGCAGTTCGGCGCTGCGTTCGCTCGGAGCGCATTGCAACGTCTTCGCCATTGATTCCATGATGGATGAACTGGCGCTTCGCGCAGGCGCCGACCCCGTTCGTTTCCGGCTCGATCATCTCGACGATCCGCGAGGCCGCGCCGTGCTCGAGGCGGTGGCGCGCCTGTCAGGCTGGGTGGAAGGCGAGCCCGGCGGCGAGGGCCAGGGGCGCGGCATAGGCTTTGCGCGGTACAAGTCCCTCGGCGCGTGGTGCGCCGTCGTGGCCGTTGTCGATCTCACAGACAAGGTGCGTCTCGACAAAGTCTACGCCGCCGTCGATTGCGGCCGCGCTATCTTCCCCGATGGCGTGGTCAACCAGATCGAGGGCGGCATTATCCAGGCCGCCAGCTGGACGCTGAAGGAAGCCGTCCACTGGTCGCGCGAGGGCGTCGAGACGCGTTCTTGGGACACCTACCCGATCCTCTCCTTCTCCGAGACTCCCCGGATTGCCGTCGAGATTCTCGACCGCTCCGGCGAGCCGCCCCTGGGTGCGGGCGAATGCGCTGCTGGCCCGACCGCGGCTGCGATCGGCAATGCCATCGCGCACGCGATCGGCGTACGCGTCCGCCACATGCCGCTCACGCCGCAACGCATTTCTGAAGCCATCAATGATGGAGACAATTCATGAAGATCGGACTCTGCGGAACGGGGCGCATGGGCTCTGCCATCGTGCTCCGGCTGCTCGAAACGAGCCACGAGGTCACAGTCTGGAATCGCGACGCGCACAAGACGGAGTCTCTGGTGGCCGCCGGAGCCAAGGCCGCACCCACCGCCGCCGCGGTTGCTCAGGCAAGTGACATCGTCATCACGATGCTGCTTAACGCCGACGCGATTGAAAGTGTCTACGCAGGCGAGGCGGGGCTTCTCAGCACCAGCCTGCAAGGCAAGCTCGTGATCGACATGAGCACCGTCCTGCCCGAGACGGAGGAGCAACTGGCCGAGCGCGTGCGCGCCGCTGGCGGCGCCTTCGTCGAATGTCCCGTGG
>JAQGKD010000091.1 GCA_028290285.1 Hyphomicrobiales bacterium | reverse complement strand
GGTCATGACGATCCGACCAGCCTCGCCCCGCGTTGAAATATGGGGGTCGAGCACCGTCACGAATGCCTGCCGCTGGTCGCACTCGTGCACGATGTTCAAAACATCACGCGTATCACGCCCGAGCCGGTCGAGGCGCGTCACGACCAACTCGTCGCCTGGACGAAGGAATTGAATGACCGTCGAAAGCTCGTCGCGACCGTCGCGGGTCGCAGCCGAGGCCTTTTCCGACCGTATGATGCCGCAACCTTCCGATTTTAGCTTCGCTAACTGCTGATCGAGGTCTTGGTCGGTGGTGCTGACGCGGGCGTAGCCAATGCGTGCCATGGGTGTCACCTCAGGGTTTACACCCAAGGCTACCTTGTCACAAATAGTCGATGTCAACCCAGATGTTACGATGACGACCGACGACTGCGGGCGTCACTTCAGGGCATGCCCTAACGCTACATTGTCGAAGGCGCAAAAAAGCCACCACGCAACTTGCCGCGAAGAGAAGCAATCCTTATTTAGCTTTTAGCCAGCGTCTCCACAACTCCTCAGCATTAATAGCAGTTATAGCCATTATAGCATCCGCTTGCGCAGGCCCATTTGCTGCGACATCCGACATGAGACGCTCAGCCTTCTTAGCACGAGGTGGAGAAATCATCCGCCACATATTTTTGGCCGCCTCCATGAACGCTAGGCCTAGTTTGTGGTCACCTTTCGTCAGCAGAACTTCGGCAACCCATTGCCTGATGAAGGCTTTGTTAGTGAATTTTGATGAAGCGTTGCTTTCCAAAAGAGCGGCAGACATTTTATAACAGAATAATGCTGGCTCGATTTGCCCCATCAGATGCAAGCACCTCCCCACATTCCCATAGAACGGCCCGTCCGAGGAAGTACTGGAAGTCTTCTCGCCTAAAACCTCCTCCAGCGCCCGTCCTTTTAAGAAATACGTGAGGGCAGGATCGATCATTCCCGAATCACGACGTGCAAGAGCAAGATCGTGCCCAGCATCGTACAAAGTATCAGCTCCAGAATTCTCCCTGAGATCAACAGCCTCGCCTCCCCATTTCATGGCCGTAAAATGGTCTCCATTCACCCAGTGCAAGTAGCATCTCAGTCTGCAGTAATTGATATACCTCGGCTCTTTGCCGTCTATGGTAGAAAAATATCCATCCAGAGCCTCAGTGCTTTCGTCCACGCGGCCAGCGAGCGCCTGGAGCTCGATGTACGTGCTGACAACACTATCTAAATTTGTCAACTTCGACAAAGTATCCCAACCGGCAGCATCTATTAACAATCGGGCTACCCGAATGAATTCGCTCGGCGAACCACTCATTTCTACTGCGATATGTATTTCATGCAGACAATCGACAGCGTCCGCGTATTCTCCGGCGGAAATGTGGAGCTCGGCACCTTCTGTCCAATGGTCCAGCGTCGCGCTCGACAATCGTTTGCTTAAATTTGGTCTGTGAAGTCCAAAAAATGCTTTATACACATTTAGAATAGCGTGAATAAACCAATCTCGCTCCGGCTTGGCAAAGTTTGTCCGGACGAATGCCCGCACAAGGGGGTGTAGTTCTAGTACTTCCTGACCGTCGTCCTGCGGCTTGATAACCAGCAAGCTTAGCCCCTTTAACGAGGCTACGGCCTTGTGGAGTTGGTTATACCGAAGTCGCGGAGCGAGATAATTCGCAAGTTCCAGAACAGGTGTCGGTCTAACTGTCTCCGCTAGTGCGTGAAGGACAAGCTGCTCCCGCTCCTTGAGAGTTGTCCAAATCGACATCAAGGTTCCAACAGGAAGTTCGGGGGTATCTGTCTGAAACGAGCGAAGAAGGTCGGAGAGCTCCATTCGGGGGGCCTGTCTTGCAAGTTGGGCAGCAAGAAGGTCGAGCCAATATGCGTGGCCGTGTGTGAGCTCGTGAGCCCGTTTTATGGCCGATTCTTCGGCGTATGCCCCTCGGAGCCGGAATAACTCCATTGCATCTTCCAGCTTGATTCCGCCAAGCCGCATCGACGAGACCTGTCGGTGTTCGTGCTTTATTTCCGGGCGGCACGTAAACACGATCTTGCAAGAGGTCTTTGCATCCAAAAACTTATCACAGAATCGACCGACTGATCCAATCAAGCAGCCCCTTTCAAGATCAACGTAGTGATCAACGTTGTCAAAAATTATAAGAATCTTTGTGTCTGCGACCAAGGAAATGAATATTTCGCTGATGGATTCAATTGGTTGCGTTGACAGCTCATGCTCGCTAATCTGAGCATTGCTCAACACAGAGACAATCGAAACGAGTTGCCGTTCAAAACGCTCGCTTTCTTCTTTGCAGTCCCGCCAAACGTGGTAATCGAACTGCTCGCGTGTCTCTGGCCGTGAGAAAAATCGCGCGGCAAGCGCAGATTTCCCTGCTCCTCCAATGCCTGTTACATAAACGATTTTGGCAGGAGAATTGTTCAGCTCTCCCGACTCCTCAGATCTTCCTACGTAGATGTCGATTCTTGGAGGATGATCCTGTTTATCACGACTAAAATTTAATCGTTGGCGAGGCTCAGCACTCACTGTTGTCAGAATTTGGAGCGCCGAATTGAGCAAAGGAACTGCGGCATACAACGACGCATCATCGGGTCTGCCCGCATGACTAATATCCGCGCCCCAGCCTCTTGCTAATTCGGGGAGAAAGTAGTTGCAGTCAACATCAGAGTAGAAGGCCAGCCTGCCGCGGTCCATTGCCGGTGTTAGCTGCCGCAATAAATCGTCGGGGAGCGTTGGCTGTGACGACCGCGAGGTCCAGATTATATCGGGTGAGGCTCGATCATCTAGAACGACATCCATAAGGGCACGGGTGAAGATATCGTCCCAGCCACTATAGCCCATAATTATGAGCGTTCTCCCCGAAATCAAATGCGAAAGCGAAGCCTTCAGTCGAGGGCGGCTTTGCGTCAGTTGCCGAGGGGAGTGGAGCGTGTCTGCCCCGTGCCAATAGCCATGAAGGTGAACGACATGGCAGCCCGCACCCTGTGTCTGGCTCAGATCGCCATCTCGATGCAGGACCGTGCGAAGGGACTTTCCGCCCGCTGCACCTATCGCGACTTCAATGAGTGGATCGAAATTCGTAGTTAAAATCGAGCCGCCAAATAGGACTGGCTGCGCCGCGATCAGTTGGCCCAAGGCACGATGTCCTGGGGATAAGAACCACCCATCCAAATCCATGTCGAGTGTGTGACAAACTTCGTCCGTGGTGGTTACGCTCGGGATATAACGCGAATCAAAACTGTTGGACGAAGACTTCCTCGCCTGCCAAACTGCCTTTTTGATAATCGCGCTTGCGATTTCTGGGCCACGTCGCCCTTGGAGAAATCGGAATGCCGCTTGATATTTGTTTTCTGCTGCGGCTAGTTCAGCATCGAGCTGCTCTTTTTGCGTGGGCTCGAATTCCTGCTTTATGAGATCGATAATACCGCTTGATAGCGGCACTCCTGGACTGTCGGATTGGTATGGCGCACTTAAACCCGATCCTACGAGAAAAGTCACAGCGCCGTTGGAACGGCGGACCCCATCCGTCAGTCTTTCAAGGAGCACTTCCTTTTGGTAGCATTCCACAGGCATTTCCAATTCCGTCTCGTGTTGAACCAGCGCCACAGACTCGCGCGGTCCGTCCTCGCCTGAAAATCCCGGAGCAGACTTGGGTCAAATGACCGCTGACGGGAGGGTTGTGCTGTATCTAATTTAGAGCGCCCGCGGAGTAGTATTGGACCGCGGCCCACACAGATCCGGCCTCTGCATAAGTCAGCATGTGGGCTACTCACCTCGTACGTCCGTCGCGTGATCGCGCCGGAGCTCGGGCTTGACAGTCTCCATGTGAGGACAGGTCGTTTTAACGCCCGCTAGACGGCTGCGCTCTTCTCGATTTTTTCAATTTCGAGATCCCACCAATTCGACGCATCTGCCAGAAGCCTGCGTAGGTCACGGTCTCGGAAGTGCCCTCCGGTCATGGTATAGGTGTACTTGGAAGTGGATTCGCCAAGGGTCGCTGTCGTCGGCTTGTCCCCAGCTACCATTCCTTGGGCAGCGACGCCCGTTATCATGATCGCGACATTCTGGCCCGCATTCGCCTGAGCCTCATGCAGAACAAGGTTGCGCTCCTTTTGGATGAATCTCCAATAGAGGTCGGAATCACTACTCCCTTTGCGATTCCGTAGCTCCGCCTTCCATTTTCGATACGCAGCCTTGAACTCAGGGGCCTTGCCGTCCCGCACCCGCAAAGCATCGTCAACGCTAGCGAGTAGCGCGAGGCTTCCGCTGTAAATTGCGAAGAACAAATCACCAGTCGGGTCCAACCAGAGTTGCTTCGTGAGTGTATTTGCTCTCCGGAGAACTTCGCGGGCAACCTTAGCTTCTACGATATGCATGTTCGTCCAACCGTTCACATCGAGCTTAGCCTTTGCATAGACTAAATAGGTGAGCGACGGATGACAAGCCTAGTATCAGGTCTTGAAACGTGTGCGCATGGTAGCGACTCGGTTAGTGGCCAGCACTGACGCAGTGGCCGAGAGCTTTGAGCGTCTGGCGGAGAAATGAAAGGGGGCCTAAACAAGTGCACGCAGCACGAGATTTCGGTGGTGGCGCGCTTCAGCGGCGTGCGTTCCGTTACCCCTACGTTACCCGACCAACACCTAAGAAAAAAATAATTCAATAACTCGCTGAAAACACTGGCGTCCCGAAAGGGATTCGAACCCCTCACCTACGGTTTAGGAAACTGTCGCTCGCCGCTCGAACGTTCCCACGCTAGTCAGACGCACCTACGCGTATTGTCGCACGTCGCATGACCGACGGCGTCCAGGTCGGGTCAATAAAAACCAAAGCTGAATGTGGGGCGGAGAGTGGGCAGAACCTAAAGCTGCGACTGAAACCCCTTAAAAATCAGCAGCTTATTGCACGGATTGGCGGAGGAGGCGGGATTCGAACCCGCGATACGGTTTCCCGCATACACACTTTCCAGGCGTGCGCCTTCAGCCACTCGGCCACCCCTCCGCACCACGCGCGTGTCTGGAAGACCGACCCGGCGTGAGCGCGCACTATAGTCAGGACGGATCGCGGCGCAAGGACGTAGCTGCGCTTTTCCTGCGTGTCCTCATCCGCACTGCGGGCGCGGCACCGGAACCTCGGGTCGCGGGGGGCGTTTTGTGTGCCTACAGGACAGGGAGGATCACATGAAAGCCATTCCGCTCGCATTGGCTTGCGCACTTCTGGGTGCCACGGCGCTCGTATCTGCCGCGGCGCTTGCACAGACGTCGCCGCCCGCGACCGACTCCTCTCCATCGACCTCCGCGCCCGCGAGCCAGGGCAGGCCTGGCGAATCCTCGGCTGGCAGCAGCGACCAGGGCGCACGGATGCAGTCCGACTGGAACAAGGGCGGACAGCGGGGCTGGCGCAGCAGTGGGAACGACGAGGACGATCGTGGTTCCTGGCGCAGCGGAAGTAGCCGCGACTCCGATTGGGACGACGAGGACGACAGTGACGAGACGGATTCCCGCCCGAGCCGTTATGGACGCGGCATGGCCTCCGACCATTCGGGCGACGACGACCATGGCGAACGGATGGGCGGCCGGGATATGCGCGGGCACGAGGGCATGCAGGGCCGCATGGGCGCCGGTCTGATGCGCATGCACAAGCGCATGATGATGGGCGAAATGGCCGGCGGCGGCATGCACCACGACAACGGCGCGCACCTCAAGTTGAAGCGCGGCAACGCGGAAATCGACATTTCCTGCCCCACTGGCGAGACGGTCGGAGCCTGCGTGGAAGCGGTGACCAAGCTCATGGACAAGCTGCAGTCCATGCCACAAACTCCCTGATCCATCGAAACTCGTGGCGACGCCCTTGCGGCGTCGCCATTGCCGGACGACTGTGCCGGTTTCCGGCCCCAGGACGTCCAGATGATTCGATTTTTCGTGCGTTTGATCGCACTGTTGATCCTCGCCGGCGCCTTCGTCGCACTCGTGCTCGACGGCACACGCAGCATCGCGGCGGGGGCTTTCACATTTACCGATGTGGGCAGCACGGCAGCAGTCCTGTTTCCGCAAAAATTCGCGACGCTCCAGCCGCTCGTCGAGCGCAGCCTGCGTCCGTTCGTATGGGATCCCGTGCTCGTCACCTTCTTCGCCCTGCCGCTCTGCCTCGTGCTGGCCGTTGTCGGGGCCCTCCTCCTGCGCCTCACGCGTCGCGGCACCGCCAAGATCGGCTACACCAGCCGCCCCTGATGCGGATGTGATGCCAGCCACCCTGCGAAAGACCGGCGGGCGCACTACATTGTCCGCAGTCCTGTCGAGCCCTGCGAGAAACACACATGTTTTCCTTCCTGAAGCGCACGACCCTTCCGGCCCCCGGCGAAGCCCTGCCCGGCCGGGCCGAGCCGATCCCCACCGCCGCAACGCATCATGTGACCGGGCGCCCGTTGAAGGGGCCCTACCCCGAGGGGAGCGAGCGCGTCTATTTCGGGATGGGCTGTTTCTGGGGCGCCGAGCGCAAGTTCTGGGAGATGGGCCGCGACCGCGTCTGGCTGACCGCCGTCGGCTACGCGGGCGGCCAGACGCCGAACCCGACCTACGAGGAGGTCTGCTCCGGCAAAACCGGACACAACGAGGTCGTGCTTGTCGTCTACGATCCCGCCGTCACCCCGTTCGAGGATCTGCTGAAGACGTTCTGGGAAAGTCATGACCCGACCCAGGGCATGCGGCAGGGCAATGATGCGGGCACGCAATATCGCTCCGGCATCTACGTGACAAATCCGGCCCAGAAGCAGGCCGCCGAGGCTTCGATGAAGGTCTATGGCGCGGCGCTGAAAGCCCGGGGCCTCGATGCGATCACGACGGAAATCGTCGCAGACGCGCCGTTCTATTTCGCTGAAACCTATCACCAGCAATATCTTGCCAAGAACCCTGCGGGATATTGCGGGCTCGGCGGCACGGGTGTCGCCTGCCAGATCGGAACCGGCGTCGCCGCACATTGAGACATCGAGCGCGGCCTGCGGCTTGATCCGCAGGCCGCCATCGTGTCATTCAAGCGGGATCACTCCAGCCGGTCCTGCCCGATGATTGAACGCGCTCTCGAGAAATTCCTGTTTGCGAGCCGGTGGCTGCTGGCGCCCTTTTATGTGGCGCTCGTCATCAGCCTCTTCGGCCTTATGCTGAAGGCCTTGCAGGAACTGTGGCATTTCGTGCTGACCGCTTTCACGGCGTCGGATTCCGACGTCATTCTCGGTGTGCTCGCGCTGATCGACCTGACGCTGACCGGCTCGCTGATCGTCATCGTCGTCTTCTCCGGCTACGAGAATTTCGTGTCGAAGATCGATGAGAGCGTGCATCGCGACTGGCCCGACTGGATGAGCAAGATTGATTTCACGGGCCTGAAACTGAAGCTGTTCTCCTCGATCGTGGCCATCTCGGGGATCCAGTTGCTGAAGTATTTCATGGATATCCGAAAGGTCAGCGATCGGGACATCATGTGGCTGGTCGCCATCCATCTCGTTTTCGTCGTCTCCGGACTGCTGATGGCCCTCACCGACCGCATCGGCGGCGAGGGCCATGGATCGAGCGCGCCCAAGACGCCGGATGCGGCGCCCGGGGCGCATTAGGGCATATCTTCAGGGCGCGTTGACGACCGCGCGGCACTCATTGGGCAAATCGGCCATCGTCACGGGCTTTGGCTTCTTCGCGCCGGGCTTCGGCTTGGGATGCAGCACCTCGTCCGTGAACCACCAGGCCAGCGTCGAATCGCACCCATCGCCCGCGGGAACGGGGTCCTGCGCGCGGCAGGAGGCTTCGCCCGGCTGACAGGCGAGCCGGATGTGAAAATGGTAATTGTGCCCGAACATGGGGCGCATCTTGTTCAGCCATTTGCGGTCGCCCTGCGCATCCCGGCAGATCGCCTTCTTGATCGCAGGATTGACGAAAATCCGCTCCACCCGCGGCTGCGACGCCGCGAGTTTCAGGAGCGCCATATGCGCCGGGGTCCATCTCTGCGGATCGACATCCAGCCAGTCGTCGCGCACGAGATTGGTGGCTGAAGTCTCCTCGCGCTCGGCGCGGCTCAATGTGCGGTCTGGCATCGGTGTCAGCCAGACATCCGCATCGAGCCCGATCTGGTGCGAGGCGTGGCCGGTGATCATGGGGCCGCCGCGCGGCTGCGCCATGTCGCCGACGAGCAGGCCCGGCCAGATGCCGGCCGTGCGGGCCTTGCGCGCCAAGGTCTCGAGAAAGCCAACCATGGCCGGATGCGCCCAGTTGCGGTTGCGCGACAGGCGCATGACCTGCCACGCGTCGCCATCGATCGGCAGGGCCTTCGCCCCGGCGATGCAGCCGCGCGAGTAGAAGCCGATGGTATGCGCCGCACCCGATGAGGCGGCGCGGACGCGGCCGAAGATTTCCTTCGCGGGCGTGGCGGGATCTTCCGGATGGGCGAGCGGCGGCAGAGCCCTGGGCTCTACACTTCCACGCTCCTGGGCCAGCCCGGGGCCAGCGGCCAGGATTGCCGCGAGAGCAAGCAGGCAGCTCCCGCGAGACGTCAGCAAAAGATTCATGTGATCTCCACGTCGGGCATTCCGGATCTGCCCGGAAAACTTCTGGCCAACGCGCACCATGGCAGCAGGGATGCGCCTGCACGGTCAACCTTAATCGTGCTTTCCGCTTTACGGCTCCGATGCGTCCTTCTTCAATGGCCTCGTTTCCGCTCACTCCTTTTACGAGACCCGGTCATGTTTTTGTCCCGCATACGACGCGTCGCGCTCGCGATCGCCACGCTGACCGGTCTCCTCCTCGTCGCCGCGCCGGCGGCGGCCTTTGTCGATATCCAGATTGATCTTTCGAGCCAGACGATGCGTGTCGCCTCGTCGCGCGGCCTGGAGGTCTGGCCGGTCTCGACGGCGCGTTCGGGCTATGTGACACCGCGCGGTTCCTACCGCCCGGTTCGCCTTGAGCGCATGCATTATTCGCGGAAATACGACATGTCGCCGATGCCCTGGTCGATTTTTTTCCGGGGCGGCTATGCCATCCACGGCACGGGCTCCGTCAGCCAGCTCGGGCGTCCCGCTTCCCACGGCTGCGTGCGGCTCGCGCCGCGTAATGCATCGCGCCTCTATGCCATGGTGCAGGCCGAGGGCGCGCGGATCACCGTGCGGGGCGCGCCCCCGGCCGGAGGCGGGTCTGATCACCACCGCCAGCACCGGCGTTCTCAGTATCAGGCGCCCGCCGCCGGCGCGCAGCCGCAATGGGCGGCAGCTCGCCCGGTCGCGACCGGATTCCGGGACGTGCGCCCGGGAGACGGCAAGTTCACGGGCAGATGAGCCTCCGTCCCTTTATTCCGCGAACACCACCGTCTTGGAGCCATTAAGCACCACGCGATCCTCAAGGTGATAGCGCACGCCGCGCGCGAGGACGCGTCGTTCGATGTCCCGGCCCTTGCGCACGAGATCGTGCGGCAAGTCGCGATGGCTGATGCGCTCCACATCCTGCTCGACGATCGGGCCTTCATCGAGGTCGGCGGTCACGTAATGCGCGGTTGCGCCGATCAGCTTGACGCCGCGCCTGTGGGCCTGCCGATAAGGGTTGGCCCCTTTGAAGCCGGGCAGGAACGAGTGGTGGATGTTGATGCAGCGGCCCGCGAGCTTCGCGGTGAGGCCGTCCGACAGGATCTGCATGTAGCGGGCGAGCACGACGAGGTCCGTCCGGGTTTCCTTGATCAGGTTCCAGATCTGGGTTTCCTGCTCGAGCTTGGTTTCGCGCGTCACCGGCAGATAGTGGAAATCGATGCCAGTGAAGTCGAGATGCTCGTAGGTCTCACGCGGGTGGTTCGAGACGATGGCCGCGAGATCCATCGGCAATTCGCCGATGCGCCAGCGGTAGAGCAGGTCCGCCAGGCAATGGTCGAATTTCGAAACGAGGATCATCACGCGCTTCTTGACGGAAACCGCGCGCATGATCCAGTTCATGGCGAATTTCTCGCCCACCTCTGAAAAGCCTCGGCGCACCTCCTCAAAGGCGACGTCATCCACGCCGTCGAAGACGACGCGCATGAAGAAGACGTTCGTCTCGGTGTCGTCGAATTGTTGCGCGTCGAGAATGTTGCAGGCATGCGCGAACAGATAGGTCGACACGCCGGCGACAATGCCGGGGCGGTTGGGGCAGGAGAGGGTCAGAACATATTGTGCGCTGGGCATTTAGCGCCTTCGTTGCAGCTGGATGGGACGGGCCCGGCTGACCCGGGGCCATGTGGTATAAGCCGAGCGCAAGCCGCACTCAACCGCGCAGGCACGCGCGCCTTGACGCGTTGCCTGTCCCACCTTAAATTGTTCGTAATACGATCTTTTGTTCGCCATGCGAACAGGCATCAGGAGAGAGCGTCATGACGGAAGCCTATCTCTGCGGCGGCGTGCGCACCCCGGTGGGCCGTTATGGCGGCTCCCTGTCCTCGGTTCGCCCCGACGACCTTCTCGCTCATGCGATCCGGGAATTGCTGGTGCGTTACCCCAACGTGCCCGCCGACAAGATCGACGAGGTCTATGCGGGCTGCGCCAACCAGGCCGGCGAGGACAACCGCAATGTGGCGCGCATGTCGCTGCTGCTGGCGGGCCTGCCGGTCGAAATTCCGGGGTCCACGATCAACCGCCTTTGCGGCTCGGGAATGGATGCGATCGGCATCGCGGCACGCTCCGTTCGCTCGGGCGAGAACGATCTCGTCATCGCAGGCGGCGTCGAGTCCATGTCGCGTGCGCCCTTCGTCATGAACAAGGCGACGGAGGCTTTCGCGCGCAACACCGAGATCCACGACACGACCATCGGCTGGCGTTTCGTCAACCCGCTGATGAAGGCGCAGTACGGCGTCGATTCGATGCCGGAGACGGCGGAAAATCTCGCAGCCGAGCGCCAGATCTCCCGCGCCGATCAGGATGCGTTCGCGTTCCGAAGCCAGCAGCGGGCAGCGCGCGCTGTCGGCAACGGCCGTTTCGCCCGCGAGATCGCGGCCTATGAGATCAAGGACCGCAAGGGCAACATCACGCGCGTCGAGCGTGACGAGCATCCGCGGGAAACCACCATCGAGAAGCTTGCAGCACTCGGCACCCCCTTCCGCAAGGGCGGCAGCGTGACGGCCGGCAATGCGTCGGGCGTCAACGACGGCGCGGCGGCGCTCATCATCGCCTCGGCGGCGGCGGTCGAGAAATACGGCCTCGCGCCCATCGCCAAAATCAACGGCCTCGCGACGGCAGGCTGCCCGCCGCGCATCATGGGCTGGGGTCCCGTGCCCGCGAGCCAGAAGCTGATGGAACGGCTCGGCCTGCGCATCGGCGATTTCGACGTGGTGGAACTCAACGAAGCCTTCGCGGCGCAGGCGCTTGCCTGCATGCGCGCACTGGGCCTGCCCGACGACGCGGAGCATGTGAACCCGAACGGCGGCGCCATCGCCCTGGGACACCCGCTCGGAATGTCGGGCGCACGCATCACGCTGACCGCAGCCATCGAGATGAACGATCGGAAGGCCAAGCGCGCGCTGGCCTCGATGTGCATCGGAGTGGGCCAGGGCATCGCCATTGCGCTGGAGGCCGTGCGCTAGCACAGAATCTGGTGCCGTCTTTGCGAGCGGAGCGAAGTAATCCAGTGCGGTCTCGTGGCCTCCTGGATCGGCGCGTCGCTTCGCCCCCCGCAACGAGGGCAACGGCTTGCCGTGGGCATCCGAAACGGACAGAATCGTCATGCCCACAAGCGGAGGCCGCACCTTGAAAATCGCCCTGATCCAGATGAATTCGATCAGCGACAAGAGCGCCAATCTCGCGCAGGCGCGACGCCTCGTCGAGGAGGTGGTCGCGGCCGAGCGGCCCGACTGGATCTGCCTGCCTGAAGTGTTCGACTTCATGGGCGGCACGCGCGCCGAAAAAGTCGCGGCGGCGGAGGTGTTTCCCGAAGGCGAGGCCTATGGCCTGATGCGCGATCTGGCCCGCGAACATCGCGTCCACATCCATGCGGGTTCGATGCTGGAGCGGATTCCGAGCGAGGACAGGCTCGGCAATACGACCGTCGTCTTCGACCGCGCGGGCGCGGAAGTCGCGCGCTATCGCAAGATCCACATGTTCGACGTGACGACGCCGGACGGGCAGGATTATCGCGAGAGCGCGACGATGAAGCCCGGCGAGGACGTCGTGACCTATGATTGCGAGGGCGTCACCATCGGCTGCGCCATCTGCTACGACCTGCGTTTTCCCGCTCTCTTCCAGGCACTCGTCGCGCGCGGTGCGCAGGTGATCGCCCTGCCGTCGGCCTTCACCCTGCAGACGGGAAAGGATCATTGGGACGTGCTCTGCCGCGCGCGCGCCATCGAAACACAGACCTATTTCGCGGCTGCCGCGCAGACCGGGCAATTCCAGCAGGGCGGCGAGACACGCGCCACCTATGGGCATTCCATGATCGTGGATCCCTGGGGCCTCGTAATTGCCAAAGCATCCGACGGCCCGGGATTTGTGACGGCGCGCATCGATCCGGCCCGCGTGGCGAAAGTGCGCGGGCAGATCCCGGTCGCGCAGCACAAGGTGCCGCTTACTTGAGCATGTCCTTCAGGCGCAGCAGGGCGATTTTCTCGATCTCGGCCAGCGCGGTTTCGAATTCCTGCTCGGGTTCGTGATGCAGGCGCGTCTCGAAGGCGGCGAGGATTTCGGCCTTGTTGCGGCCCTTCACTGCGAAAATGAAGGGAAATCCGAAGCGCGCCTTGTAGGCGTCGTTCAGCTCCATGAAGCGGGCGCGTTCGGCATCGGTCAGCATGTCGAGGCCCGCTGACGTCTGTTCGCGCGTCGAATCCTCCGTCAGGTGCCCAGCCGCGTGGAGTTTCCCCGCAAGATCGGGGTGGGCGAGGATGAGCGCGTGCTTCTTTTCGCGAGGTGCCGCGCGCATGATGGCCACCATGGCGGCATGCAGCCCCTCCGCGGTGTCGGTTTGTGCGGTCAGGCCATGGTCGAAGGCGCTTTCGGCCACCCAGGGCGAGTGCTCGAAAACGCTTCCGAAGCGAGCGACGAAGTCGGCGCGGGACAAGGTTCTGACGATCACGGAGCGTCCTCTTCGAATAGCAATTGCGCCGGTGCAGCCGCTCCGCCGAGCTCAGACGAAAACCGGCTGCCCCACGTCGTCGCGAGCCTCGTTGCCAAGACCACGATGCGCAGCCTAGCATGGCGCAGATCGCAAGGAGGGGCCATGCCCAATTCAAGTGGGGGCGGACGCCTCACCACACATGTTCTCGATACCGCCACAGGCATTCCTGCCGCGGGCGTCGCCATTGCGCTGCACGCGATCGGCGCTGACGGTGAGCCGCGCCTCGTATCGCGGCATGTGACCAATGCGGACGGGCGCTGCGACGCGCCGCTGTTGTCGGGCGAGAGCATGAAGGCCGGGACCTACGAACTGGTTTTCGAAATCGGCAGCTATTTCCAGGCGCATGGTACGCGCCTTGCTGAGCCCGCCTTTCTGGATCGCATTCCGATCCGTTTCGGATTGGCCGATGCGAGCGCGCATTATCATGTGCCGCTGCTCGTCTCGCCCTATGGTTATTCGACTTACAGGGGAAGCTAGTGACACTTGCCATTCTCGCCAGCGAATGGGCGAATTTTCTCATCCGCTGGGTCCACGTGATCGCGGGCATCGCCTGGATCGGCTCGTCCTTCTATTTCGTGCATCTGGACCTCAGCCTGCGCAAGCATCCGGGCCTCGGGCCGGGCATCGGCGGGGAGGCCTGGCAGGTGCATGGCGGCGGCTTCTACAACATGGTGAAATATGTTGTCGCCCCGCCCCATCTTCCCAAGGAATTGACCTGGTTCAAGTGGGAGGCCTATGCGACGTGGCTGTCGGGTTTCGCGATGCTCATCGCGCTCTATTACACGCATGCCGAGCTCTATCTCATCGACCGCGCGGTGATGGACATCGCGCCCTCGACCGCGATCGGGATCAGCCTCGGCGGGCTGGCGCTGGGCTGGATCGTCTACGATCTCATGTGCCGCTCGCCGCTCGGGCGCAATGACGCGCTGCTTGGAGCCGTTGGTTTCGTGCTGCTGGTCGCCTGCGCCTACGGCTTCACGAAAGTGTTCAGCGGACGCGGCACCTATGTGCAAATCGGCGCGATGATCGGCACGATCATGGTAGCGAGCGTCGCGCACACGATCATCCCGAACCAGCGCAAGATCGTCGTTTCCCTGCTCGCCGGCGAGACGCCCGATCCGGCTCTCGGCGCGGCTGGCAAGCAGCGCTCGGTGCATAACAACTACCTGACGCTGCCCGTCGTGTTCCTGATGATCTCGAACCATTATCCGCTGGCTTTCGCGAGCCGCTGGAACTGGCTGATCGTCGCGCTCGTGGTGGTGATCGGCGTCACGGTCCGGCACTTCTACAATTCGCGGCATGCGCACAAACCCTCCCCCTGGTGGACCTGGGCGGTCGCGGCCGCGGCCTTTCTGGCGATCGTCTTCCTGTCGGGCCAGCCGCTGCAGAAGAGCGCAGCCGCGACGCCCGCCGACGGCGTGCAGAAGGCGGCCTTCGCGGACGTGCAGGAAATCGTCATCTCGCGCTGCTCGATGTGCCATGCGGCCGAGCCGGTGTGGGACGGCGTCGGCGTCGCGCCCAAGGGTGTGATGCTGGAGACGCCGGAGCAGATCCGCCAGCATGCGCGGGCGATCTGGCTGCAGGCGGTGGCGACCCATGCGATGCCGCCGG
>JAQGKD010000087.1 GCA_028290285.1 Hyphomicrobiales bacterium | reverse complement strand
CACAAACAGGCTGAGGAGCCAGGACACCTCAATGCGGGGCGGCCACGCTGATCTGCCTGACGTCTGGGGGGTAGATGTGTGCACGTCGATTTCCTCGAAGGCGTACCCCCCTAATAGCCAAGTCGGGAGAAAGTTCGATTGCTTTAGCTGGGCTTGTTCCAGCGCCCCCGACGGCACCGGTGCGTGAGTTTGTGCTCAGGACGGAGGGCGTCGTCAAATGGTCGGCCCCCATTGGGTGATCCGGTTTGAATTTTAGTTCATGATCGGCCGTGGCGCTATTGCTGGGGTGGCCCGGCGTAGCTGGTCCGGGTTTCGCGGCCGGCCACTGCACTGCCTCGGGGCTGGTGGCTTGTAGCCCAGGGATGAGTGCGGTCGGATGGTGTTGTAGTGCCGCCGCGACCGCTCGATGATGATCTTCGCCTCCTTGAGCGTGTAGAAGATTTCGCCATTCAGCAGTTCATCCCGCAGTTTCGAGTTGAAGCTCTCGCAATAGCCGTTCTCCCAAGGGCTGCCGGGCATGATGTAGGCCGTCCTGGCGCCGACAGCGGCGACCCAGTCGCGCAGTGCCTTGGCGATGAACTCGGGCCCGTTGTCAAATCGAATGTGGCTCGGGACGCCTCTCAGGATGAACAGGTCCGAGAGAACGTCGACGACATCCACCGCCTTCAGCTTGCGGTTCACCCTGATCGAGAGGCATTCGCGCGTAAATTCGTCGCCACGTTGAGCATGCGATATTTCCTGCCGTCATCGGTTCGGTCCTCGACGAAGTCGTAAGACACACCCGTGGCTAGAATGCATGCTCGAGCTCCCTTACTGCGCCATCGTCGTATCTGAGGCGCTTTCCGGACACACTCGCGATTTTCCCCGGTGTGGACCTGCGCTTCGCGGGGGCGGGATGGCTTTCGCTTGGAGTGGCGCTTCGAGAGAGTTCGGGAATCGGAACGAACATGGGCGGGCGGACCGCCCGGCCTGCGTAGATGCGCAACGCCGATGCGGCGTTTCCGGCATTTACGAACCTAAAGGGTGACGGTGCTTGTGCTGAGCACGGCGGACCTGGTCATGTCAGCGCCACCACAGCGCTGGCATGATCGGGGCCTTGGGCAACCTAGTCACCCTTACCGGACCAGCGACAGGCGCGCCTTCCCCGCCAGTCGAGCTTTGACTAGACGCGCCAGCTTTCGGGCGACGGCACCTGCGGCCTGGCTCGGCTCTAAGGGCAGTACCTCAGCCGCACGGTCGAGGGCAATGCGACCAAGCAGACCTTGCGCGTCATCGACTTCCTGACCCCGGGCAACAACCGCTTCACCGTGACGAACTAGTTTCGCGTCGTCTCGCAAAATCGCACATCGCCGACGGGGTGATTCATATCAACGGAGTTCCGGTCGTCGTGATCGAATGCAAGGCGCCCGTTTCAACCAAGGACAAGACCACCTACTGCAAAAAGAACTATATGGACAGCCCTGCTGGTTATCACGCGCTGGCCGTAGCGCGTAAGTGGGACCGGCGCTGAGAAGTGTGGTTCTCGCGCCGGTCCGAAGGGTGCTGCTAGGGCTAACTTTGGCCGTTACGGGATCACCATCGCGTGGCCTTATCTCATGGAACCTGCGTACCTTCTTACGACGAACTCGATACACGCGGACGCTCTTGCCTCCTACATCGAGGTTGTCAGGTTGGCCGAGCCAGTTATTCTCGGAAGCGGCGGCAACCACGGCCTTTCGTTTTACCGCATGTGGAAAGCGATCCTTTAGAAGCTGGTCGCTGACGTAAAGGCAACGCGCGCCGTCTTCGCCATTGACTTTGATACCGCATCCCTCAATGCCGTGGGCGGACCACTTCAAGCCGAGGATCCACGCGACGAACTCGTCTTCTGGGTCAAAGTCTTCATCGGGAGCCTCCGTGACTCGTTGCGTTCCGCTGCTTTCGACCGTCCTTGTCTGGGCTTGTACCGCGACGTGCGTATCGCCGCGTCGCTCAACTGTTTTGAACCGGTGTGCTCATTTGCTTGTGCGTTCGGGCGCGCCATTCTTTCAGCACTTGGTGGGAATGCGATTAGGGGCTCTTGGGCACGCTTCATTGCGCCATTCGCCCGCGCCTACATGCCCTTCCCATTTAATGTTATGCGGGGCTAGTGTTCCGGCTGGAGCTTCTTTTGCCGCCGCACCGCCAGATTACGTCGCGTGGGCAAGCGCGATCTCGCGGTTTCCCAACAGCGCCTCCACGTCGACCTCGGGGCCGCCTGAGAGGCGGGTTCCCCATGGGCCGCTCGCGACCAGAACGGCGAGCGTTTCGCCGTCGACCGACTCGAGGGCTGCAACCAGTTCGTCGCTGGGAGGCTGCACAGGAAGGCGTCCCGCCAAACGTGCTGACAAATTCTCCACGCGCCTGCTCAAGGCACAGCTCAGCCGCTTTGTCCCATGCAGGACAAGGGTTGAAGCCAGATTTCCTGGGTGCGAGTTTGCCCGTCAACAGGCCCTACGGTCTGTTGCCCGCCTTCAATGTCCCTGGCATCCAAAAGACGGCTGGCAGTCCGCCTCCAACCCTGAAATAATAGCTGGGTACCATGTGTTGGAGAACGAGATGCCTACCGGAACAGTGAAGTGGTTTAATGGCGAGAAGGGCTATGGTTTTATCCAGCCCGATCAAGGCGGCAAGGACGTTTTTGTCCACATCAGCGCTGTCGAGAGAGCCGGCCTTCGTGGCCTCAACGAAGGTCAGAAGGTCGAATATACGGAAGAGGCCGACCGCAAGACCGGAAAGACCTCCGCAACGGATCTACGCGCGGTCTGATCCGCACAGGGACGTGTCCCGGCTCCCCAGGAGCGCGAGATACTCCCAGACGATGGTCGCACCGGCCAGCGCGGTAATTTCCGCGACGTCATAAGCCGGGGCAACCTCGACGAGATCCATGCCCACGAAGCGAAGGTCTCCAAGGCGGCGCAGGAGTGCCTGCGCCTGCCAGCTCGCGAGCCCCCCGATCTCCGGCGTGCCGGTGCCCGGGGCGAAAGCCGGGTCGAGCGCGTCGATGTCGAAGGTCAGGTAGCAGGGGTGGTCGCCAACGACGTCGACGATGCGTCGCGCGAGCGCTGCGGGGCCGGCCTCGTGGGCCTCCTGGGCGGTGACGATGGTCACGCCCTTGCCCAGCGTCCAGTCATGCACCGCGCGCTGCACGGGCGAGCGGATTCCGATCTGGATCATGCGCTCCGGCAAAACCAGTCCCTCCTCGATGGCGTGGAAGAACACTGAACCGTGGCCGTAGACCTGCCCGAAATTGTCGGGCCATGTGTCGACATGCGCGTCGAAATGGACCAATGCCACCGGCCCTGTGCTCCTCGCCAGGGCCCGCAGCAGGGGCAGCGTGATGCCGTGCTCCCCGCCCAGGGCCACGAGATGGGCGAGGCCCGCGGCCTGCTCCTCGATCAGGCGCAGGCTCGTCGGGATGTCGCCCAGCGCGATCGCGAAGTCCCCGATATCCGCGACGGCCATGGCCGCCGGGTCGATCCAGTGGACCGGATGGTCCCCGTCGACCAGCATCCGGCTCGCCTGCCGGATGGCGGCGGGCCCGAAGCGTGCTCCGCTGCGATTGGTTGTGCCGATATCCAGCTGGATGCCGGCGAGGCAGACCGGCGCGTCCCTATCCCGGCGCCCGATCCCGAGGAAGCTGGGCGGGATTGCAAAGGTTGGCGGCCCGCTCATCGGGGCCCCGTGTCGGGCCTTTCGAAGCGGAATACAGCAGCTGCCACCACGCAGGTCCATAAGCCGTCGGGCTCACCCTGCGCCGCGGCCGTCAGGGACTGGCTGTCGACGATGAGATGGCTCATCTCGTAAACCTTGCGACGCTCGTTCCAGGCGGCATCGGCATCGAACTCGATGCCAAGGGTAGAGGCCAGCATTGTGGCTGCGAGATCCTCCGCATATTCGCCGCTTTCCGCCTCAGTCAGGCCAAAGCCGTGATGCTCGGAAATATATCCATAGATCGTCGGATCCTTCGGCCATGCCAGGCCGATACTCGCTGCAATGCGCCGGCCCGGCTCGCTTGTCTCGGCCCGGGCCATGACGCAGAACGTGATCTCGCCGGGGCGCAAGGTCGAGACCCCGACCTCCGGTTCGATCAGCTCGCAACCGGGCGGCAATATGGATGACACGGCGACGAGATTCTGCTGCTCGATGTCGGCTGCGCGCAGGGCGTATTCGAAAGCCGTGAGCTGGTGGCGATGCGCGCCCACGCCCCGGGTGAGGAAAACACATTGTGGAATTGGGAACATCTGTCTGCTCCGGTTCAGCTGTTGCGAGTTTCCAGTTCGTGCATCCCAACGAATTCCAGCTCGGCCACAAGGTGAGGAAGAGCCCCTGGCCTCGCGGCCTTTGCGTTCGCGACCTCGATGGCCGGCAAGCGCGGAAAGGAGTGCGAGCAAGCCACTCAGGACCGCGTGCGCGTCGATGGCAGGATCGCGATGCATACCCCTCGTGAATGCGGTTGGAGTTGAGCACGTCGAATGAAACATACGGCATTGCTGCTCGCGTTGAGCGTGACGAGGCTCGCGCGAAACCGCCAGCGCGTCAAATTGATAGAGAACAAGGCGCGCGAAGCGAGACGATATAATTATGCCGTCGATGAACTAAGGAGGCGTGGGCAACTGTTCGGCTTATGCCGTGTTCCTAGTACAGGGTTGCTTATCGCTGCAATGGGGGGCCTCATGCATCGCGAGTTCTTCGGACAGGCGGCAATGACGGCGGCGGCTTGGTTGATCGCTTCCTGCACCGCAATCGGGTCTTTCATTCCAGCTCCCGCACAGGCGCAGACGGGAGGTTATCTAAGCGATTTTCAGGGCACCTGGAACGGAGCGGGCACGCTCTCGCATCGGGATGGTGTCTCCGAGCGCATCCGTTGCCAGGCCTCTTATGCGCCCCTCGACGCGCGAAGACTTCAGCAAAGACTCCGCTGCACGAGCGACAGCACGAGCTTCGATCTCGTCAGTAATCTGACCGAGGACAGCGGGCGGCTGAGCGGCGACTGGACCGAGATCGGCCGCAACGCGAGAGGAAATCTGGTCGGCCGCATCACTCGTGGCAATATAAGTGCGAACGTCCAGGGAACCGGCTTTACCGCCGCCATTGTTGTCGCTGCGCGCGGAAATCGGCAATCTGTCAACATCCGCTCGGAAGGTGGCGACATCACAGCTATTTCGATGACACTGAGCCGCTAGGTCGGAGAGGGCTCACAGGCGTATCCTCGCACATGCGGTGCCAAAGATGCACAATAGAGAGCCCCGGCTGGATCTTTTACCGAGCGATGGTGCATCAACCCTCATTTTAACCGGAGAATGGGTGGCGCAACATGCCCAAGAACTCGAGCGGCTCTCAAGCCGCGCGCCCCAAGGCCCTCTGACAATCGACCTGTCTCGCATCGGCCGCCTGGACACCTTTGGTGCATGGTCGATTGACACCCTTTGCGAATCGGCGCGCGCGGCAGGCATCGATCCCCGGATCACCGGAATAGCTCAAGAAAACTCGGCCATCCTCGCCCAAATGCGCAAGACTCGAGGATCTTCCCAGGTCGCAGAAGGATCACGCTCAATTGTCGGGGACTTTCTGGAATCGCTCGGTCGCGGTTTCTTCTTGGCCATCGACGACTTGTCGGCTCTCCTATCGCTGCTTGGTAGTCTCGTTTTCAGCTTTGCTCTCGCCTTGAAGAACATTTCCACGCTGAAACTGAAATCGATCGTCCACCACATCGATCAGGTCGGTGTTCGCGCCGTTCCGATTATCGGACTGATGACACTTCTCATCGGCAGCATCATTGCGCAGCAGGGATTTTTTCACTTCGAAAAATTCGGCGCCACGGACTACGTCGTCGATCTCGTGAGCGTTCTCGTGCTGCGTGAAATCGGTGTTCTTCTCGTGACGATAATGGTTGCGGGGCGCTCGGGCAGCTCCTATGCCGCCGAGATAGGTTCGATGAAAATGCGCGAAGAGATCGACGCCCTTCGCACAATGGGTCTGGATCCCATAGACGTCCTGATCCTTCCGCGCGTTCTGGCGCTCGTAGTTGCTTTGCCGATGCTCACATTCATCGGCATGGTCGCAGCTCTCTACGGCGCGGGCATCGTGGCATGGGTGTACGCAGACATAAGTCCTGCGAGTTACCTCAGTCAGCTCCACGAAGCGATGACTTACACGGATTTTGAGGTCGGCATGATCAAGGCGCCGGTCATGGCGCTGGTGATAGGTACCGTCGCAAGCAGAGAGGGGCTCAGGGTCGAAGGAAGCGCCGCGGCCCTGGGGCGAAGAACGACAGCGTCCGTCGTCAAGTCCATTTTTCTCGTCATCGTGCTCGATGGCATTTTCGCAATCCTTTTCTCCGCTCTGGGAATGTGAGTTCATGCTTGCCTCGCCCGAAGAACCAGCCATTCGAATTTCCAGGCTGGTGGCCGGGTTCGGCTCCCATGTCGTGATCGACGGACTGTCCCTCATGGTGAATCGCGGTGAGATCATTGGGCTTGTCGGAGCTTCCGGCAGCGGCAAGACAGTACTTCTCCGAACGATGCTCGGCCTGCTTCCGAAAATGTCGGGGAGCGTCCAGGTGCTCGGAGAGAGCCTGGCAAATGCAACGCGCAACGAGGCGCGCGCGATAGGCGCGCGATGCGGCACGATGTTCCAGCAGGGTGCATTGTTCTCGTCCCTGACGGTCAGAGAGAACGTCGAATTTCCGATGCGGGAATATCTCCGGGGGTCTGACCTGATGTTTCGAGAAGTAGCTCTGGCGAAGTTGAACATGGTCGGTCTCGGTGCGTCGGATGCGGAGAAGCTGCCGGCGGAGCTCTCGGGTGGCATGACCAAGCGAGTCGCGCTCGCCCGTGCTCTCGCGCTGGATCCCGAACTGATATTCCTCGACGAGCCGACCTCAGGCCTTGATCCAATCGCGGCCGGAGCCTTCGACGCGCTGATCCGGGCGTTGCACCAGACCCTCAGCCTGACAGTCTTCATGATCACGCACGATCTCAACACCCTGAACTCGGTGTGCAAGCGAGTGGCGGCTTTGTACGAGGGAAAAATCATTGCAGACGGCTCTATGTCGAGCATGCAGGCGTCCCAGCATCCGTGGGTACAGGCCTACTTCTGCGGCGAACGAGGGCATTCGATCCATCCTTCACTGCAGGATTCCTAAGCCATGGAAACCCGTGTTCGCTATATCGTCGTGGGGCTGTTCACCCTCGTTGTCGGCTTTGCCTTGTTGTTCTTCGTCCTGTGGATGCAAAGCGACGGAAGTCTTCACGGCCGTGAGGATGTACGTATCAGGTTTGCCGGTCCCGCGCCTGGCTTGCGCGTGGGAGCCGCCGTGACATTCAACGGGATCCGCGTGGGTGAGGTGACGCGCGTGTCGCTTGCTCCCGACGATCCGAATGCGATCGAGGCACGGGTCTCGATCGATGCGACGACCCCATTGAGCTCCACCACGCAGGTCAGTCTCGAAACGCAGGGGCTGATGGGCTCGCCCTACGTGTCGCTTTACGGAGGGAGTTCGGATCGGCTGCTGCGATCGGGGCGCAAGGAACCGTTTCCCGTCCTGTCGGCCCCGGCGGGAAGTTCCCTTACGCTCGACAGTCACAAGGCCGTCGTTCAGATCCAGGACCTGCTCAAGGAGAACGCGGCGCCCCTGCACGAGACCATCACGAATATCCGGACTTTTTCAGCGGCACTCGCGCGCAATGCAGATCGCGTCGATGGAATACTGGCAAGCATCGAAAGGTTGACGGGAGCAGGCGAAAAGCAAGCTCCTCCTGCGACGTTCGATCTCGCCGCTCCGACATTCAAGGACCTGCTGGCCGACGTTCGCGAAGCGAAACTCGTCATCTCAGATCCGACCTGCGTCGTCATTCTGGATACCCAAAGGTTCATGGCTCAGGTGCCCGATGGACAATTGGCCCCTCAGGGGACCCAGTGGAGCGATACGATTCCGAAGCTTGTTCAAAAGCGACTGCTACAAACATTCGAGAACGCAAGTTATCGCTTCGCCAATCCGCCAACCGACGGACTCGCGCCTGACTACCAGCTATTGATCGATGTCCGTACGTTCCAGATCGTCGAGGGTAAGGATCCGATGGCAAAGGTGCAGATGGGTGCAAGGGTTCTCAGTCGAGGGGGGGATATACTCGGCGCACAAGTCGTGGAAGGCAGGGCTGGGGCAAAGAGTTCGGACGGAAGGGAAGCCGCTGACGCCATGAGTCAGGCATTCGCTTTGGCTGCCCGTGATCTGCTCGTCTGGTACATGCACACGCTCGCTAGCGAGCCGCCTGAGGAGATCACTCCGCCGAAGCCTCACGGCAGATAAGAATTCGCTCGTCGAGCGGTCGTAGATGCTGTTGCTCGCAAGAACCCCGTTGCATCTCGCTGCGAATTGTTCCGGTCTTGTAGTGTAGACCTTAGCGTCGCCGACGAGAATGGCTCCATTAGAGCCGTCGCGCATGCTTGATCGGGCAGGCCCCCAAACTGTTCGTGGAAGCATGGATGTTTGAAAACAGGGATTAGGTAGTCGTCCCTCGGATCATCGTGATAACATAGCTGTCGGCGTCTAAATCGTCGCCTTTGGCAAAGGTCACGCCTGAACTTTGTCGACCCTCGAAGCTCCGGCTAAGGTCTCGAGACAGGGATAAATTTGCGGGAGAGCCGCTCGAATGAAGTCGTCCCCGCGTCTGCGTACCGCTTTGCGACAGACTCGCGCGCTTCGCGTGGGAAGCGTGCTCTTGAGTCGAAAGCCAGACGCCGATCGGAAGATAGATCCAGGCAAGACGAATCGCCTCATCCGGCCACTCGCTTTCTTTTTCGTACTGAGCGCGACGAGTCTCGCTGCCTATCAGTATTGGGCATCGCCGACGACGTTTCACGTTGCCGTGGGTCCAAAGGATACGCCGCAGGTCAGGTTTATCAACGCGCTCGCGGAGGAACTCGCCGAGGGCAACGAGCCTGTCCGTCTGATACCCCGAATCGTCGACGGTTCGATCGGTGGGAGTGCCGCTCTCGATGGAAAAAAAGTGGAACTTGCTGTCATTCGCAGCGACGATCTCACTTCAAGGAGCGCTCGCGCGGTAGCCATTCTGCACCGCCGGGCAGTCATCATCATTGGCCGCTCGGACCGGGTGCAGTCTTTCGCGGACCTTCGCGGGAAACGTCTCATTAGCGCCCAAGGAGCAGCCGACTCGAACAAGCGCGTGGTCGAAAGCGTGCTCTCGCATTTTGGCGTCCTGCTCCCTGATACAAACCTGACTGAAGCTTCGCTTTCAGAAGCAGAGAACGCTTTCGTTCAGGGCACGGCGGATGCTCTCATTCTTGTCTCCCCGCCGGCAGGGAAGGGAGTCCGCGATCTTGTCGCTCGTCTTGACGCATCGGACATCCCATTCTCGTTTGTCGACTTTCCAGCACCAGCGGGGGTGGTACTCAGATTTCCCTTTTTGCAAACTATAACAATCCCCGCCGGAGTTTTCGGAGGTACACCGCCGCGACCTCCCGCAGCTATCGAGTCGGTTTCCATCACGTATGAACTCGTGGCCTCGCGATTGCTCGCCGAGCGACCAGTGGCAATGCTTACGAAAGCTTTGCTCGGCACGCAGCTCAAGAACTATGAGAGCGACGGTGCACTGTTTGTCATCGAAGCGCCTCCCACGGACGAAGTCAGAAGGTTTATGCCGCACGAAGGAACCAAGGCCTTCCTGAACGACAATACGCAGACGCTTCTGGAAGCCTACAGCGATCAAATCTGGCTGGCGCTGTTTGGGTTCAGCTTGGTCGGGTCCTCAGTAACGGGCTTTCTGGCATGGATGGGGCTGCGAAAAAAGCCTGCGAGCGACGAGCAGATCCATGAACTCCCAGCGCTTATGGACCGGATTTCAAACGCCAGGACACCGGCCGATCTGGATGCAGCGCAAGACGATCTCGACAAGATCATCGACGCTTCCGTGAGGGACTATGCGAGCGGAGCGCTCAACGAGGAAAATGACTCTGACCGACCGTTCTGGCTGGGCCACGTGCAATCCCTGATCGAGCACCGATATGAGCAGCTCCGCACGCCGCACGCACCGGAAGACCGATGAGCACCGCGGCGCAAGCACTCGATAAGATGGCTGCCAAGAGGCCGCGCCACGCCTTCGAGCTTCCCAGCGGCCGGTTTCCCTCGGAGAGAACAAGCCCGCCATCAATAGGACGGGTATAGCGGTCGCCGAAGAAACCCTTGGCGATCAACGGCGCGTCGTTGGCCGCGCTGATGAGAATAAGGCTCTGCAGGATCTCGAGTGGATGCAGCTGCATGGCGACATGCTCATACGGGCCTCGAAGGGCAATAGGATGCGCGCGGGTGGGAAGTCTCATGTCCGCATCCTCGCCGCTGGCGCTTCCCACTCACCGCATCACGATGACTTTCGATCCAACCTTGACGCGGTCGTACAGGTCAGTGACATCGCGATTGGTCATCCGGATACATCCGGACGAGACCGCTGCGCCGATTGTATCCGGTTCGTTTGAGCCATGGATGCGGTAGAGGCTTGAGCCCAGGTAGATGGCGCGCGCGCCGAGCGGATTGTCGATTCCGCCCTCCATATGGCGAGGCAGGTCCGGGCGGCGCTTCAGCATTTGTGCCGGAGGCCGCCAGTCCGGCCATTCGCGCTTCATGCTGACGCTCTTGGTGCCCGACCACGAAAAGCCTTCGCGTCCGACGCCGACGCCATATTGAATGGCCTGTCCATTTCCGAGCACGTAATACAGCCGGCGCTCGCTGGTCGACACCACCACGGTGCCGGGTGCATAGCCTTTGCGCCAGCTCACCACCTGGCGCGGAATCGCCTGCGTGCTGAAGATATTCAGGAAGTCTGCAAGCCCGCGCGTCACAGGGTTGTTGTACGCGTGGGCTGTCGAAATTGGTGAAGCAATCAGAAGGCTGCTGGCGAGAACGAGGGTTCGGATCATTGGCGAGGCCCACTCCGGCGGAAGATATGATGTCTCTCATCAGGGTGAAGCTGGGCAAAGTTGCGGCGGCATGACGCTGACTTGTAAAGGCCGGGGACATGAGCCCTTGATGCAACACCTCTGCACGCAGCTTGTGGCAGACGCGTTAGCTTTCAGAGTAAGTCCGTCACGCCTCGAACGATGACATACAGCCCTACGCAGATCACGAAGCCCGCGAAGATCCGCGTGAGAAGCGCCTTTTTTTCGTTCAGCAGGCCGCATGCAGCCGTTCCGGCGACGCCACCGAAGAGGCCGCCTCCAATAAAGATCATTGCGACCCGCCAATCGATGAGGCCGGACCAAGCATAGGATGCTGCTGTCGTCAGTCCGAAGGCGGTGACCGCGACGAGGGACGATCCGACCGCCATGATCATCGGCATGCGTGCAGAGGCGATCAGGCCTGGCACGATAAGAAAGCCACCGCCTATTCCGAAGAACCCGGACAATGCCCCCACAGCAACGCCCATGCCGATCAGTCTCGGCAGGAGGTCGCGCGAGGTTTCACGACACAAGGGCTTGAAATCGGAGTCACGGTTCGGCTTGCGCTTCAACATCACGACGGCAATCACAAGCATCAGGACGCCGAACAGCAGCAGGAGTTTTTTCCCGTCGAAATTCTTGCCCAGAGCAGAGCCGAGAAAAGCCCCTGCAATGCCGGAGATCGAGAAGACGATGGCGCATGGCCACCTGACGTTGCCGGCACGCGCATGGCTGACGAGATTGGCGAGTGCGCTGAAGGCGACCGCGATTGCACTGGTGCCGATCGCGACATGGGACGAAGCGACTCCGACGACGTAAACGAGGAGCGGAACGGCGAGGATAGATCCGCCGCCGCCCACGAGTCCAAGCACGAAGCCGACCAGCGAGCCGGACAGGCCGGCCGCGATGTCGTGGCCAGCGATCATGCCTTCGGCTCGCGTCGTGCATCGATCCGTTCGGAAGCTGACGATGTGTGGTGCCGACGTTCGGGCGTCATGCTTGTCTCCCGGAACCCTGACAACGCGTCAAAGCGCGTTGATCGGCACTTTGAGGAATCGCCGTCCGCTTTCGTCAGGCGGCGGCAGTTCGCCGCCACGCATATTGACCTGCAGGGAGGGAATGATGAGCCTCGGCATGTCGAGCGTCTTGTCCCGCGCCTGTCGCATGGCCGCGAATTCATCCTCGCTGATGCCGTCACGCGCGTGAATGTTATGAGCCTTCTCTTCAGCGACGGTCGTCTCCCAGCGAATGTCACGCCCGTTGGGGCCGTAATCATGGCACATGAACAATCGCATCGCGTCTGGCAGGGACAGGACACGCCTGATCGAACGAAAGAGCGTGCGCGCATCGCCACCCGGAAAGTCCGCCCGCGCAGAGCCGCCATCCGGCATGAATAATGTATCGCCGACAAAGGCTGCGTTACCGATGACATGCGTCATGCAGGCTGGGGTGTGGCCGGGCGTGTGCAGGGCAAGTGCCGTCATGGTGCCGATGGAATAAGTGTCACCGTCCTTGAACAGGCGGTCGAACTGGCTTCCGTCGCGCTGAAACTCGGTTCCTTCGTTGAAGACTTTTCCGAACGTCTCCTGCACGAGGCGGATGTTTTCTCCGATGCCGATCTTGCCGCCCAGTTTCTTCTGGATATACGGCGCCGCCGAGAGATGATCGGCATGCACGTGGGTCTCGATCAGCCACTCCACCTTCAGCTTATGCTCTTCGATGAAGGAGATGATCCTGTCCGCGGATTCGTACCCTATACGGCCCGCCGCATAGTTGATGTCCATCACGCTGTCGATGATCGCGCAGGATTCGGAGGCAGGGTCGCGTACGGCATAGCTGATGGTATTTGTGCAGGGATCGAAGAAGGCCGTAACTTCTGGTTTCATAGTTAGATCCACGCAGGTCGCGATCTCGCGCATGGTGTCTCCTCCAGCTTTGCAGCGCAGCATGAGCCCGCCTTAAGAAAGCAATCCTTGACGAGGATAGTCCTACGGGCGACGGCCGCCCGCAAGAGGATCCGTCGCAGGGCCTCTTTGCCGTGCCGACGGTTCAGGGAACGACGCGGCGCCCGTTCAGAAGGATTGCGCGCGCGACCAGCCAGGTGACAGGCGCAGCTACGAGCGCGCCGATCAGGGCGGCCATAGGAATCAGCGTCATGCTTCGATCCGAAAGCGTGGGCACTGCAAGCACGATCATGATGCAGATTCCGATCAGCACGGTTCCGACGAGGCCGTAAAGCACAAGAGAAAGTCGCAACATTTTGTATCCCTTCTAGAAAGCAGTACCTGCCTCAAATCCGAGGCGCCGGAGGACGATTGCGAGCGGGCAGAATCCGGTGAAAGCGGATTGAAACAGATTGAGCCCGACGAACGCCGCCACCGCGAGCCACCATGGACTGAACAGGACCGCGCAAGTCACGCTGATGAAAACCATGCTGCCTGCAAAGGCCATTACAAGACGGTCGATGTTCATCGAATCATTCCTTTCCTGCGAGCCAGCTTGTTTCCGTCGAAGCCTTGTAGCGATCCGTGACACAGAAGAGCTCGTAGAGAAGCCCGATCAAACGCGAGACATTCGGATCTGCGATCGAATAGTAAATCGTCTGGGCCTCGCGCCGGGTACTCACCAGGCCGTCCTTCCTGAGCCGCGCGAGATGCTGCGAAAGCGCGGACTGGCTCAGACCTATCGCCTCCTGCAACGCACCGCCCAGGTGCTCACCCCCTTTGCATCTCGCAAAGCACCATGAGGCGGTGCCGATTGGCGATCGCCTTCAGGAAAGACTCGGCCTCGACGGCCCGGGGTTCCATCTCCTCTAAATTCATATTGCTAAATTAGAATATTCGCATATAAGCGTCAAGACAAACTTTTAGAGGGGTTCCATGCGTTCCTACCTGGTTTCGATCCTTCTCCTTACCGCGCTCGCCGCGCCGGCCTGTTCCTCGGAGATCACTGTTTCCGAGGCGTCGGTGGATGACCGGAAGGCCGTGCTGGCTACTGTCGAGCCGATACGCCAGCTGGTCGCGCGCGCAAGAACTGGCGGAACGATCACGTCGCTCAAGGTGCGTGAGGGAGATCGCGTCCAGGCAGCCGATCAGGTCGCGCTCGTCGTGGACCAGAAGCTGCTTCTTCAGATGCAGGCGCTTGATCAGCGCATACGCTCGCAGCAGGCGCAGCGCGATCAAGCCCGCGCGGATTTTGAGCGTGGGCAGGAGTTGCAGAGACGCGGCGTCAGCACCCAGGCGCAACTCGAGCAGGTGCGCACCGCACTCGACGTGGCCGATAGGACCCTGTCGGCCATGCAGGCGGACCGTAGCGTGATCGAGCAGCAGATGGCGGAGGGCGCTGTGCTGGCGCCCGGCGCGGGACGTGTGCTCTCGGTCCCCGTGTCCGAGGGCCGAGTCGTCCTTCCCGGCGAAACCATCGCGACGCTCGCGGAAAATCGCTACATCCTGCGCCTGTCATTGCCAGAGCGGCATGCGCAAACGATCCGGGCAGGGGACAAGGTCCAAATTGGCGAGCGCGGCCTTGCCAATGATGGCGTGGACACGCGACGCGAGGGTGTGGTCCGGCTGGTCTATCCTGAGATCCAGGGCGGGCGCGTGATTGCCGACGTCGATGTTGCCCAGCTCGGCGATTATTTCGTTGGAGAGCGCACGCGGGTCTACGTCAGCACCGGCAGGCGCATGGCGATCATGGTTCCTTCGGCTTCCATCTACCAGCGTTCGGGCACGACTTTTGTCCGTCTCAAGACGGGAGACGAGGTCGTGGTGCAAACCGGTGAGGTCACATCGGAAGGCACCGAAATTCTTTCTGGACTGCGCGCCGGCGACGTGGTGCTCGTACCATGAAGCTTGGCCTTTCCGGGTATCTCACCCGCACCTTCATCCGCTCTCCCTTGACGCCTCTGCTTCTGCTCGCAGCGCTCATCGTCGGGTCCATAGCGCTGGTTGCCTTGCCGCGCGAGGAAGAGCCGCAAATCAGCGTCCCGATGGTCGATATCGTCGTGACGGCAAATGGCTACCGTGCGCAGGACGCTGTCGAGCTGATCACGCGGCCCCTCGAAGATCTCGTGAAAGGCATCAACGGTGTCGAGCACGTCTATTCGCAGACACTCGACGACCGTGTGATGGTGACTGCGCGGTTCTTCGTCGGCACAACCCAGGATAATGCGGTTCTTCGTGTGCACGACAAGATCCGCGCGAACATCCTGGGACTCCCCAAAGGCATTCCCGAGCCGCTGATTGTCGGGCGCGGGATCGACGATGTCGCAATCGTCGTGCTCACGCTTTCTCCCAAGGCCACGCATGTCGATGCATGGACGGCCAATGGCCTCTTTCAGATTGCGGAGGAGTTGCAGCACGATCTCTCGAAGGTTGAGAATGTCGGCGGCTCTTATCTCGTGGGGGGAAGCGCGAGCCAGATCCGCGTCGAGCCCGACCCCGAGCGCCTTTCGCTTTACGGCATTACACTGAACCAACTCGTCGACAAACTGAGCAACGCGAACCGCTCCTTCCAGGTCGGCGCGTTCCTGAATGGCGGAAAATCCGTGCCGGTGCTGGCAGGACAAACGCTGCAAGGCGTCCCCGATATTGGGCTGCTTCTCTTGACGTCGCGCGACAGACGCCCCGTCTATGTGAAGGATGTTGCAGACGTTCGCGTGGGTTCGACAAACCCCGACTTCAGGGTCTGGAATCTTACACGCGCCGGAGATGCCGGCCCGGACAAGCGACCGGCTGTGAGCATAGCGCTCGCGAAGGGCAAGGGCGCCAACGCGGTCGTGGTGGCGGACGAGATCCTGCAACGTCTCGAACTGCTGAAGGGCCGTGTGATACCTGATGGTCTCGAGGTGGCGGTGACGCGCAACTACGGCGAGACAGCAACGGAAAAGGCCGACGAACTGCTGTTTCATCTCGCACTCGCCACTATCTCCATTGTGCTTCTCATCACCTTCGCCGTCGGCTGGCGTGAGGGCATAGTGGTACTTGTCATCATTCCGACAACCATTCTGCTGACACTGTTCGCGTCGTGGCTGATGGGTTACACGATCAACAGGGTTAGTCTGTTCGCGCTTATCTTCTCGATAGGCATTCTCGTCGACGACGCTATCGTCGTGGTCGAGAACATCGTTCGGCACTGGGGCGCACGCGG
>JAQGKD010000086.1 GCA_028290285.1 Hyphomicrobiales bacterium | reverse complement strand
CCGGCGTCCATCAATCCGGCCGCACCACCACGATGGTGTCGCCGAGGTCGAAGCCAGGCGCGGACGCAGGCCCGTGCTCGTCTTCTTATCTGGCGGGGGCTGCGATGAAATCGGCGACCGTGCCGGTGTAGTCGCACAGGTTGCAGTCGCATTCATCATCGGCGCCGACGTGGACTTCGGGATCGGGCTCCATCCCGCCATCCCGATAAATGGCGACGCCAATCTGTCTGATCGCGACCATGCCTTCGTCGCTGCCGCACTGCGGACAGCGAAACAGGTTTTCGCCTGCGATGTCGTGATAGGCTCTCATGCGAAATACTCCGTGTTGAAACTGTTTTAGCCGTCCGTTCAGCCGGGCTGGCAGGCGGCATTGGCACCCGGGTCTGCGCGCAAATATCAGCAAGCCACCTCGTCGGCGCCGAAGCGCCGGCGAACTGGGATGCGGCGTGGCTTTGTTCTGCCAAAATCGCACATCGCACACTTTTTTTTAAAGGATTAATTTCCTACTAACCCGGCGGAATTTCGGCGCAAACACGGAACAGTGAAAAATGCAGGCGAACGCCTTCGTCCTTCATTAAACGGCGTCGTTCAGAATGAGCGAGGGCACCCGTCACAAAGAAGGACTGTGGGCATGACACCGGCGCAAAGCGCAACTCTCCGCCGTCTGCTGGGCGTCGACGGGCCCCCGCCTGTGGCGGCGGACGTCCCGCGGGTGACCGCACGCCTCGCCGGTCGTGCCATGCTGCAGGATGGACCCGAATTCACCTGCCACACGGACGAAATCTCCGTTGACGAAATCACGATCGCAGCTGATGCGACCCCGAAGCTGTTGCAAGGTGTGATCCTCTACCTCGACGTCATCGGTGGACTCAACGGTGTCGTCACGCAGACCACGCGCGACGGTTTTTTGCTCAAAATCGATGCGACCGCACACAAGCGTGCCAAGCTCGCCGAGCAGATCACGTGGCTGGCATCCAATTGCGCCACCTCCGGCGCGGTGAAGGCGCGTCTGAGTGAGCGCATCAAGCCGCACCGCACGGATTACTGGCTCGTGCTGGAGGACGGCACGCGACACGAGGGTGAAATCATCGACGTGTCGCGCACCGGCGCGGCCATAAAGACCGCCGTCTCGCCCTCGATCCGCACGCGCGTGCTCATCGGATCGACCCGCGCGCACGTGGTGCGTGCTTTTTCAGGTGGGCTTGCGGTCGAATTCGCTCTGCTGGTTCCCATTGAGAGGTTTGGAACGACCCTGGTGCTCTGACCGATGTGGGGGACGCGCCAATGAAGGATGCACGGTCGCGGCGACTTCTCGGTGAGCGATCTCACGTACGTCCCTGGACGCGCTGCGCTCCTGAGCGGCCCGGGCAGAGCCTGACGGGCACTTGCGGCTATGCGCGCGGCTCTCGGTGCTTGCCGTCACCGGACGCGGTGAACTGGTACAGCCGTCGCTTTCAGAAGCGGCGACCCCTCGGCCATGGAACCCTCCCCCGCCGACGATCAGGCCGGTCCAAATGAACACGCGTGCCCGTCGGCATCCATCGGGTTCGCCGTGAGGCCTGACGAGGGCGCCAGCCGCCCCCCGCGGCGTTCCGCAGAGTTAAGCGCCTCTGGCGTGGCCGCAGCCAGCCCCCTGCACTGTGTGCATCGGCTTGTGCGGCCCTATCGGGCCGGTCGGCTGACCGTTATAGAGCTATGCTCTCCCACGACCGGAGGTTGTACATGCGCCCGCTGCCAGACGCTGCCCCCGCCAACTCGCGCCTGGTGGTCCTGCTCGCAAGCCTGATCGGCACGACGATCGAATTCTACGACTTCTACGTCTATGCGACGGCTGCGGTCCTCGTCTTTCCGCATCTCTTCTTTCCACCGGGAAACGAGACGACGGCCTTGCTGTCCTCGTTCGCCATTTTCGGGGCGGCGATGATCGCCCGGCCGCTCGGCGCGATCGTTTTCGGTCACCTCGGTGATCGTCGGGGACGCAAGGTGACGCTGGTCGGCGCCCTGCTGACCATGGGCGTCGCGACATTCCTGATCGGGGTTCTGCCCACCTATCACTCGGTTGGCTGGTGGGCGCCGTTCATGCTGGTGGTGCTTCGACTGGCACAGGGCTTTGCCCTGGGTGGCGAGTGGAGCGGCGCGGCACTGGTCGCAACTGAAAACGCTCCGGCGGGCAAGCGCGCCCTCTACGGGACCTTCCCGCAACTGGGTGCACCGGCCGGCTTCATTATCGCCAATGGCCTGTTCCTCGTCATCGCCGCGCTCCTCCCCTCTGCGGACCCGTCCCGGCCATCGGCGGCGTTCCTGGAATGGGGTTGGCGCGTCCCCTTCCTGTTCTCCGCGATCATGGTCGCCGTCGGCCTTTGGGTCCGGCTGAATCTCGTTGAAAGCCAGGCATTCAAAAATGTCGCCGTCCGTGGGCAGGTGCAGAAAGTGCCGCTGGTCGATGCCTTCAGGACGCATCGCCGCCAGCTGGTGCTCGGCACATTTTATATGCTCGCCACTTACGTTCTGTTCTACCTGATGACCACCTTTTCCTTAAGCTACGGGCGGGCAGCGACCACGGCGCCCTTGCCGGGACTGGGCTATGATTACCGCAGCTTCGTGCTGATGATGATTTTGGGCGTCGTGTTTTTCGGCGTCTTTACATTCCTCTCCGGTCCGCTGGCCGATCGATGGGGCCGGCGCCGGACGCTGATTGGTGTCAGCGTGGCCATCATTCTCTTCGGTCTGGTCTGGGTCCCGATGCTGTCAGCCGGCTTCGCCGGCGTGATGGCATGGCTGATCCTCGGGTTCAGCCTGATGGGAATGACCTTTGGGCCAATGGGGGCGTTGCTGCCGGAGCTCTTTCCGGCCAACGTCCGCTACACGGGCTCAGGCATCTCCTACAACGTGTCGTCGATTCTCGGCGCTGCGGTCGCCCCGTTCGTTGCCGTGGCGCTGTGGAGCTTTGGCGGTGGAAGCCCGTTCTGGGTCGGCATCTACCTGTCGTGCATGGCGACCTTGACGCTGATTGCCCTGCTCATCGGCTCTGAGACCAAGGACGTCAATATCGACAGCTGACGCAGACATAAACGCCGCTCGTGGACCGGGCGTGCCTGGCCAGACAGGCTGCGGGGCCAAAATCAAGAAGTCGCGGCGGGCGACCCTTGATCCTGTCCGCGCCAGCCACGGACAGCCCCCTTGGCCACACCCTGCCCTGCGGTCAGCCGGGATCGCGCCAGCGCGGCGGAACAGGTGCCGCATCACCCGAGGCCGCTCGGCCTGCGGTTCAGCGGCTGCGCGTGCAGTTCCCCGTCCGAGTTGATCGCCGGACGCCCATTAGTCCGCCAGGCGCTTCTCACCTTCAGGCAAGATGCCGCTGGCTAAGAACGGCGCGATCAGGTCGAGACATTCTTTTGGTTGCTCAATAATAGCGCTATGACCGCTGCCGGCGAGGACATGGAGGGCTGCGACCTGAATGTGTTTGGCATAGGCCTCCCCGGTCGCCAGCGGAACGAACCGATCGTGTTCGCCCCAGATCAGCAGGGTTGGGCAGGCGATCCGATGCAACCGGCCCAGAAGCTTACGATCATGAAGGTAAGGCGGCTCCCAGCCGACACGACCGGCGAGGGTGAGGCTCTTGTAGCGGCGCACCTCGTCGGGCACATTTACACGTCCATCCGGAACGACAGAATGTGCAATGTCTGAATCTGCATCCTTGAACAGGAGCTCCCGCAATTCCTGCATGATGCCGCCGTCGCGATTCTGCGAATACATGAAGATGTCGCCGACCAGGGCACCTGGCATCTGCAGGCCCGCAGCGCCGACAAGGGCCAGCCGGCCGATGCGCTCGGGATTGCGCACGGCCATCTCCGTCGCAATCCAGCCACCGAGTCCGACGCCAACAATGGTCGCGGCCTTCATCCCAAGGACATTGAGCAGATCGAGGTAGTGAAAGGCCAGATCCTCGATATCCGTGATCTCCTTGATGGAGTTCGAGTCGCCACAGCCCGGATGCGCAGGTGCGATGAGGCGGAAGTTTGCTGAGAGTTGCTCGTGGAAGGGGAACATGCCCGCCTGGGCTGTGTGCAGATCCCACATATCGTGCAGATAGAGCACAGGGTGGCCGCTGCCGGCCTCAAGCAACTCAACCGTTCTGCCGCGAACATCGATGATGCGGGTCGTCATTCCGTGTTCTCCCTCGCCGATTACGCGACCTTCGCAGCAGCGGCTCTGTTTCTTGAATCAGACGACTTCTTCCTGGCTCGCCTCGGTTGGGAATTTGCGCGCAAAGAGCTTTCTGGATTCCTCGCGCAGGCGCGGCAGGACGCTTTCAGCAAAGATTTGCTGGCTCTTCAGCGTCTTCTCCTTGGAGAGGTTGCCGATATGGAACTGGATCAGCAGATTGCCGATATTCGCCTCGTCGACGAACTCCCAGAGTTTTTCGAACACCGTGTCAGGGCTGCCGACGAAGATGGATCCCATCTCGTCGATGTCCTTCCAATTTTCCGCGTCGCCGAGCATCTTGGTGCCGAGCGTCGAGTTTTCGAGATAGAGCTGCCATGAGGATGGCGACAGTCCCCCGGGTGCCATGGTGAGCCGGCGCCCGGCCCGCCGCTGATGTCCCTTGAGACAATTGCGTGTGAAGTAGAAGACGGCTTCCTCGCTCTCCTCGCGCGCGATTTCATCGGTCTCGGCGACGTAGACGCTGAACAGCAGGCCCATCTGCCGGGGATGAAAATCCTTGCCGATTTCTTCAACCACCTCTCCAAAGCGCAGAGCGGAGCGCTTGGCGCCGGAAAGCTTTCCACGTGTCGAAAGAAAGTAGCAGAAGCCGCGCCGGGCCACTTCGTACATGGTCTCGACGCTATTCGCGCCGGGGATCCAGATCGGGGGATGCGGCGTCTGGAGCGGCTGCGGCCAGGGATTTACATAACGCATGGAATAGTGCTTGCCCTCGAAGGTCGTTGGACCTGGCTGCGTCCAGGCCTGCACGATGAGGTCGACCCCTTCCCAAAAGCGCTCGCGCGCCAGCGGCATCGAATAGGAATAGCTGAAGGCCTCATGTCCACCGCCAGGCGCAAATCCCGCCACCACGCGACCATTCGACATGCAGTCCAGAATCGCATATTCCTCCGCCACGCGCAGGGGACGGAAATGCAGCGGCAGAAGATTGCCGAGCACCACGAGTTTGCAGTTTTTGGTTGTCTGGGTTAGCGCGGCCGCGAGCAGGTTCGGCGCAGGCATCATGCCGTAGATGTTTTGATGATGCTCGTTGAGCACGACGCCATCGAAGCCCAGCCCATCGGCAGCGGCGAGTTCGTCAAGATATTCCTGGTACAGGCCCAGCATCTTTTTGCGATCGAAGAGAGAATTCGGAACCGTGATCCAGCCGCTTTCGTAGTCCCGGTCGAAATTCTCGTCCAGATATGGCCATGGCATGAAATGCCAGGAAAAGACGCTCACCTCATTCTTGCTCGACATCGCGCATGTCCCCCAATGAGCTGGGCCGATTTGGTTCGCCCCAATGTTATTAAGCGAACTATAGGCAGCCCAAAAAGGCTGTCAAATGTGAGAGCCTGCCCTGATGAGGCTCCAGCTAGCGCGTGATTTTGCCGAAAGCACGGCTTGCCGTCCGGGATTTCCGTGCGCTGCATCCGGCGATACGCCGCGCCGAAAAGCCGCCGGTTCTGCGCACGAATCCATGTGGGTTTGACAGCGGCCTGATTTACGGTGAGCATCGCTGAGAGCTGCAACAAAGAAGCGGCCTGCCTGGGAGGAGCCGATGCGACTTTCATTTGTTGGCGCGACGTTTGTTGCCCTCGTGCTGTCCCAATCCGTCCAGGCCGAAGACTTGGTGGCGGATTTTTATCGCGGCAAACAGGTCACCATTGTCGTCGGGTCCTCGGCCGGGGGTGGCTATGATCTCTATGCCCGGCTTCTGGGGCGCTATATCGGCAAATACATCCCCGGCAACCCGAATGTCATCGTGCAAAACATGCCGGGTGCAGGCGGCAATACAGCCGCCGCCTATGTGGCCAATGTCGCAGCCAAGGATGGCACCTTCATCGGCGCCCCGCAGGCAGGCTCATTGACCGATCAACTCGTGGGCATGAACGCCGCGCAGATCAAGCATGATGCACGCACGCTGAACTATCTGGGAAGCGCCAATTCAGAAGTTTTCACGTGCGTCGTGCGGGCGGATGCACCGATTAAATCCTTTGACGAAATTTTTTCCAAGGAAGTCATCCTTGGGGCCAGTGGCGGCACCACGCGCGACATGCCGATGGCGCTGAAGAACCTGCTCGGCGCCAAGATCCGCTTCGTGCATGGCTATGCCGGCACGCGCGAAGTGGGCCTGGCCATCGACTCCGGCGAAGTGCAGGGGATATGTGGAATGGGGTGGACCTCGATCCAGTCACAACGCCCCGATTGGTTCAAGGCGCAGGCTGTGCGTGTACTTGTTCAGGAATCCATGTCTGGTGATGCCGAATTGAACAGGCAGAAGATCCCCTTGTCCATCAGCTACGCGCAAGAGCCGGAGAAGCGCCAGATGCTGGAGTTGCTTTATTCGCAGGGCATATTTACCCGTCCCTTCTTCGTTGCACCTGAGGTGCCGAAGGCGAGGGTCGAGGCCTTGCGGGACGCTTTCGTCAAGGCACTCGCAGACCCCCCGGCCATTGCGGAAGCCGAGAAGCAACGGCTCGTCATCACGACCGTCAATGGGGCCGATCTCGAACGCATCGTGAAAGAGCTTTACGCCATTCCCGCTCCGGTCATTGCCAAACTGAAGGCGGCACTGGAAGGCCAATAGAATTGCTTTGGGGAATAGGCGTGCACACCAGCACCACTCGCTAAAAATTCCCCCGAGATTCGCTCGATCATTTGCTTTGAATGGCTTTTGACGGTACGCGGCTGGCGACGGCCTTAACCAAGGCAGGTTCTTTCAGCCCGACTTGGCGAAATGCTGCGTGTCAATTGAAGCGGAACTTGAGTCCGACCAGAACGGAGTCGCTATAAGGGCGGTTCGCTTCTGAGATCCCACGCAGAAGCTTCGGCCTTCATCGACCGATCAGAGGTTGGAGCATACCCAGCCTGCTACCGAGAGCCCTGCCGGCCCTCGTTCCTCAAATCGATCCAGCCCCAAGGGCGCCCTCAGTATTGGTGAACGTCGACCTATAAGCCAAGCGTCCTGTGCGAGGCCGTCTGTCAGGTCAAGCGAACATCGGGCCGGACGTGGCCAGCCCGAGCGGCTGGATTGCCTGCGAGGCCTGCGGTTCAGCCGATAAACCGACGTCGATATTGCCGCTCGCCAGCGCGGCGACCTGGTTGGGATAGGAAAGATACACCGGCTCGATATCGTGAAAGCCCAAGCCTATCCCGACCAGATAGGCGTTGAGTGTCGCCGCTGCGCTGGGCCCGGGCGAGGGCATGGACACCCGAAGGCCCTTGATCTCCGACGGCTTGTTATAGCGCCCGCAGTCGATCAACGCATTGCGAATGATCAGCATGTTATGGCCCAAGCGCGGGGGTGCGCTGCCGCTCGACGCAACAATCTTGGGTCGATCTTGCGGGCAACAGCGTTGTAAAAAGCGGCGTTGCCAGAACTCGTCGCGGCGTCGAGCTCTCCCGTACCCAGCCTTTTCACGCCCGAACCAAAAGTCGTGACGTTCACCGAAAGGCCTTCGTGACGAAAACAACCCTGTTTCTGCGCGATGAAAAGGATCGCAACGCTGCTGGGACTTTGCCATGTTGATGGTGTCAAGCGCCATGGCGGGGCCAGTCCAGAGCAGGGCGAAAAACGTGAAGACTTGCACCTTGCGCAGCGTCAGGTACACGCCGCCAGTCGTTGGTGATGTGACGACCATCCGTTTGCTCCCGTTTTGTCGCGCCGAACTTGCAGGATATCCGGTGGTTTCGTGAGCTGAAACGATAAGCGGATCCGCATCTGGGTCAACACGCGGTGCCTTGGCGAGAGCGGAAGCGAGCCATGGGACGCAAGCGCAGAAAGGGTGTTTTTTGCGGCCGTTTTCGAGCCCCCTCTCGATTGCCGGCACATCGCACTGGACGGGGCGCTAGGCTGGACCAGCAGCCACCATTGACCTTCGGGTCGCGCCTACAGACTGAGACCTTTCGCACCCGACGCGAAAAGTGGTGCGACGTTTCCATCGGCGCATGCCAAAGCAGGCGCAAAACCGCATCGGCCTTGCCAGCGGGGCCCTTGGCTTGGACCGCGTTGAGGAATCAGATGAGCTCCTGATGCTGGCGCGCTATATTGCGACCGACCGGGCGGCGGGCGCCGCCACTGGCCAGCGACGCCGGCCAGATCTGTACGCCATCATGACCCACCCGCAGAAGCACTGGACCTGGGAAGGATGCCTCACCGTCTTGGCATGACGTGTTCGGCGAACAGTCGAACCGACGTCGTCAGCTCTCCCAAACTCTGGTCCCAGAACGCAGACTGTCCAACGAGATAGTTGCAGCGGGATGCTTCGAGCTGGGCCGCGCAGAGACGTGCAACTGTTTCCGGCGAACCCGGAATGCCTTTGCCCTGCCCCGAGGGCCTCCCAGGTAGCCTTGGATGTTTCGCCGCGCTGCCCAGCGTCCGAGCCAAGTGCGTGAAGCTTTCATGCCAATGCGGATAGGCTCGCCGTGCGAGAGCCTGCGCCCCTTGGTCGGAGCTGGCAACGACGATGAAGCCTCCAAGACCGAGAAAAAGCTCGTGGCGGAGCGGAACTTCCGGGCGCGCGCCTAGGTAAGCATCGGTGCAGATACGCGCTTCCTCAGCCGTGTCGAGATTGCTCGTATGCCATCCGCACCGCGCCGCCCGCTCGGCGCTTTCGGTCGCATGAACGCCATACCACAGATGAGCGGCGCAACCCGGCCGAAGCCAACGGCTTAAATCCCGAGGTGCTGATATAAAACTGCGGCGTTTTGCCGAAGGTCAGCAGACGTGCCGCTGAAGCACACTTTGCCCTTGCTCATCACGTAGTGCCTGTCTGCGACGGCGAGCGCTGCCCTGACGTTCTGCTCAACCATGAGAATTGACAACCCTGCCTGGCGGACGTCCCGCAAGATCGACAGGATCTCCAGGACGATCATCGGCGCCAGCCCTTCCGACGGTTCATCCAGAATTAGCAGTTCCGGATTGAGTAATAAAGCGCGGGCGATCGAGAGCATCTGCTGCTCGCCTCCGGAGAGCTTCGAACCGCGGAACCCGGAACGCTCGCGAAGGCGTGGGAACAATCCGTATATCCGTTCCAGCGTCCATTCGCCCGAAACGCCCCAACGGGCTGCAACAGTCAGATTTTCCTGCACGGTCAAACTTCCAAAGATCCCCCGCTCCTGCGGGACGAACCCGATACCGAGCCGGGAAATTCGGTATGGGGGAAGGCCGCCGATGCCTTGGCTCTTGAACGAGATCTCGCCGGGATTGGGTTTGAGAAATCCCATGATTGCCAGCAGGGTCGTCGACTTGCCCGCGCCGTTGCGGCCGAGGATTGAGACGACCTCGCCTGACCCAACACTAAGCGAGACCCCCTGCAGGATATGGCTCAGTCCGTAGTAGGCATGAAGGCCTTTAATCTCAAGCATTCGAGCTCGCACCCAGATAGACCTCGCGCACGCGGGCGTTAGCAGCTACGTCGCCCGGAGCGCCGCTCGCGAGCACCTCGCCGTAATACAGCACCGTGATACGGTCGGCGATCGAAAATACGACCTCCATGTCGTGTTCGATCATGATGATGCCGAGCTCTGCGGGCAGCCCTTTGATCAGCTGAATCAGCTGGCTGGTCTCAGCAGGCGAGAGGCCAGACGTAGGCTCGTCCAGAAGTAAAATGCGTGGCTCGCCTGCAAGCGCCACCGCCATCTCAAGTTGCCGCTGATCACCGTACGAGAGACTCGACACCTGCATGTCGGCGAGATGGGCGAGCGACAAGCGCGTGAGCGCCTGCATGGCTCGCTCGTTGAGATCGCTGCGGGCAAGAACGGCGCGGATCATGCCATAAGTCGAACCAAAGCGCGCTTGTGCCCCCAAGCGAGCGTTCTCGAACGCGGTGAGACCCTGGAACAGGGTATTCTTCTGAAAAGTCCGAGCCAGCCCCCGTTGCGCCAGCTGCTCAGGTTGCAACCCGGTGACGTCCTCGTCTCCGATGAAGATTTTGCCTGCATCCGGCAGCAGCTGGCCGCCAAGCTGGTGAATGAACGACGTCTTTCCCGCCCCATTCGGTCCGATAATGACGTGGCGTTCACCGGGCTTCAGGTCGAGGCTGACATCACGCGTGACGACCAGACTGCCGAACGCCTTCTGCAGATGTTCGACACGCATCAAGCTCATTCGCCCTGCCTGCGGTTGTTGACCAGACCGTAGATCCCCTTGCGGAAGAACATCACGCAGCAGACGAAGACTATGCCGACAACGAGGAGCCAATGCTCCGTTTGCGAGCTGACGAAATGTTTCATCAGCATGAACACCGTTGCCCCGATCGCGGGACCGACCAGCGTGCCGACGCCGCCCAGCACAACCATGAGCAAGAAAGTCCCCGACAATCCGAACGACAAAGCGTCGGGCGAAACGAAGCCGTTGTACATGGCATATAGCGCGCCGCTGAGCCCTGCGAAGGCGCCGGCCAGTGTGAACGCGAGCAGCTTGAGTCTGCCGGTCGCGAACCCAAGCGCCCGCAGCCTCGTCTCGTTTTCCCGCATGCCGACAAGTGCATGGCCGAACGAAGACCGCAGAATGACTCGCAAAAGTCCCAGCGACATCAGGAACGCCGCAAGACTCAGGAAATACATCAGGGCAGGATCAGCTAGCGACAAACCGAAAAGATGGGGCCGCGGCATACCACCGATGCCATCCGACCCGCCCGTGAGCCAACGCCATTTCACCGCGCCGGAATAGAGCAACTGCGCAAATGCGAGCGTGACCATGAAGAATGCGACGCCAGTCATGCGCACGCAGAAAAAACCGATGAGCGCGGCAGCGAGGCCAGAAGCGGCGACGCCGGTCATAAGCCCAAACCAGGGGCTTAACCCCAGCTTTATGCTTCCTAGAACCATCGCGTAGGCCCCGACGCCGAAGAAGGCGGCATGGCCGAACGAGACTAGTCCGCCGTAGCCCATCAGCAAGTCGAGGCTCATCGCGACGATGGCGAAGATCAGCACTTCAGTGATCAGGCCAGTTCCATAAGCGTCCGAAACGAAAGGCCACGCGAGCGCGAGCAGTAGCGCTGAAAACTCAAACGCCGCGAACTTTCTCGAAACTTCGGCGGTCGGCATTGGTGCGAAAGCTGGCTTCATCTTATTTGCGCCTGACCAAACAGGCCACTCGGACGAGCCAGCAGAACGAAAATCATCGTCATGTAGGTCAAGAACATCGCCATCTCGGGCAGGTAGGCCTTGCCGAACGTATCGGTGATGCCAATTAGCAGACTTCCCACGAAAGCGCCCTTCAGGCTGCCCATTCCGCCAACAACAATCACGATGAAGGCCGGGATGAGCACTTCAACATCCACCCCTGAGTAGACGCCGAGGATGGGACCTGCGACGACGCCGGCCAATGCCGCAAGTGCGGCGCCGGATGCAAAAGTCGTCGTTAGAAGCAGCGGCACATTCAGACCGATCGCCATCGCGGTCGCGCCATCATCAACGCCGGCCCGCACCATGGCCCCCGCCCGCGTGCGATCGATCAATATCCAAAGCAACAAGGCGGTGATTAAGCCGAAAGCCAATACAGCCAGCCGGAAGCTCGGGAAGAAGCCACCCAGTATTGCAAACGAATCCTCGAGAGACGGGGGTTCCGCTATTGAAAAAGTGTCCTTCCCCCACCCCCACTCGACAAGGTCGGTGAATATAAAAGAAAAGCCGAATGTCAGCAGGACCTGATCGAGTTTTTGACGTCCGTAGAGCCTGCGAAGAAACAACACTTCCATCAATGCAGCGATGAGTGCCACCGGAATCGGCGCAAGCAGCATGGCGTACCAGAAGCTGCCGGTCCATTTCACCGCCGACAACCCGAAGAAAGCGCCGAGCATGAAGAATGAGCCATGGGCGAGATTGACTACGCCCATGAGCCCGAAGATGATCGATAACCCCGAAGCCAAAAGAAAAAGCAGGACGCCGTAGACAAGGCCGTTGACCAACTGGCTTAGGAACAGATCCATCCTGCCTCAAGCCTTGTTCGCGGGGTTGTCGCCGACGTCCTTGATGGTATCTACGACCTTGTTGACGATCTTGCCGTCCCTCTCGATCACCTCGCGGATGTAGACGTTCTGGATGGCCTGATGGGTTTCCGGGTCAAAACGTACCGGCCCACGCGGCGCGACGATGCTTGTCTTCCCGACTGCGGCGGCGAACGCGGTGGCGTTCTCGACGTTACCGCCCACGGCCTTCGCCGCGTCGTCGATGATGCGCATTGTGGTATACCCGGACTCAGTGAAGATGCCCGGAAGATCCTTGTGCTTGCGCCCGTAGAGATCGACAAGGTGCTTGTTCTCGGGCGTGTCGAGCGTTTCGCAGTAGATGCTGCTCGACAATCCGCCGACCGCACTGGTCCCCTGCAGCGGGAACGTGTCCGCGTCGAGCATGGACTGAAAGCCCATCAGCTTGACTTTGCCTTTCAGGCCGAACTGCTGGAACTGCTTCACAAAGCGCCCGGCCTCGCTGCCCGCAAAGAAGCCATAGACTGCCGACGCATTTATCGAGCGCATGTCGGTGATGTAAGCGCTGAAGTCATTGGTGCCGACTGGCGGGAAGATCTCTTTGCCGATCTTGCCGCCCGACTGCTCGTACGTTTCCCTGAAAGCTTCCGCAACATCATGGCCTGCGAGGAAATCCGACGCGATGACGTAACAGTCCTTGGCAGCGTTCTTGGCCGCCCAGGCGCCCATGGGATGAGCCACCTGCCAGTTGGTTAGTGTCGCCCGGTACATATTCGGGATGCGCTGCTTTGTGAGCGCTGTCGCTCCGGCGCCGGTGATGATCCATGGCGTGCCGGCCTGCTTCATGTACTCGGCCATCGCCGTGGCAATATGGCTTCCGAGGGGCCCGAGCAGGACATGAACCTTGTCGCTCTCGACCAGCTTGCGCATTTTCTGCAAAGCGACCTGCGGGTTGAACTCATCGTCTTCCTTGATGAGTTGCACCTGACGCCCCGCTATCGTTCCGCCGTGTTCTTCGAGATATGTCTCGATGCCGCGCCACGTCGTCTCGCCGAACAGCGCCACGGACTTCGTGAAGGTGTTCAACACTCCAATCTTGATCGGTCCGGAGCCCTGCGCGAGAACGCGCGCGAGACTTGCATCGAAGGTGAGCGAGGCTGCGCCGGCCGAGACCGCCAGAACGTTCCGGCGCGAGGGGAAGATCAGGTCCTGCTTGGTCATGTTCCCCACCTTATTGTTTCTGATGACTTGATTCGAGGGGTTTGCGCAGGCCCAGGCGTTCCATTCTCGGTAGAATCTCATCGCGAAGAATCGGAAACTCATCGATATAGTTCACCAAGCCCACAGCCATTCCGTCCAGACCCGCGTCACTCATGCGTTTGAACAAGCCCGCGACCTCGTCGTACGTTCCGACGAGCGGCATCGTGCCGATCCCGCTGACATGGCGTTCTGTCATTTTGCGCACGAGTTCGGGCGGAATCGACTTGCCACCACCGCTGATGCGGATTGAGACGATGTGCTCTGCGGCCTCCCAGTCGCCCTGCTCGTGGACGATGTAGTCGTAAAACTCTTTCGTTTCGCGTGTGGTCCTGCGGCTGATGATGTGGCCGCTCGCATAAATGCCTGGGCTACGGTCGGGGGCCGTGGCGCGGAGGTCGGCGACGTCCTTCGGCAGTGCGTCGAGATCGAAGATGTTCATGAACAGGCAGTCGGCGTGACGCGCCGCGAAAGCTCGGCCGGCAGGAGACGATCCGGCGCTCATCAGCAGCGGACGAGTGCCCTGCCAGGGCTTGGGCTTTCCGAGCACCTGCGCAAGCTGGAAGTACTTGCCGTGGTAGTCGAATGGATCCGTCTGGCTCCAGATCCGCTTGACGATTTCAACCCATTCCTCTGAGTACGCGTAACGCTCGTCATGCTCCAGCAGGTTGAGGCCGAACATGGCGAATTCGCCCTCGTTCCAGCCGGAAACGATGTTGATGCCGAACCTGCCCTCGCCAATGTGATCTGCTGTGACCATCTGCTTGGCAGCAAATACTGGGTTGGCGAACGACACATGCAGCGTGCCGAATGCAGAGATTTCCTCGGTCGCAGCGAGCAGTCCTGCCGCCCAAACCAGCGTCTCCCAAGTGGTGCCTTCCGTGTCGGTTTCACCGCGGTAGCCATGCCACCGGCCGATTGGGAGCAGAAACTCAAGACCGGCCTGTTCGGCGAGACGTGCTGCGGTCACGTTGTTGCGCCACGACTGGTCCCAGCGCTCTGGCGCTTTGGTCATTGTCAGACCGCCGTTGCAGTTCATTCCGAACAGCCCGAGCTTGAACCTGTTGGTGTTGAACATGCGCGTCTGATCGCGTTCCATCACGGGCCCTCATGTTCTGCAGCTGGTTCCCGGGTCTATTGACCACGGTCGATCTTAATGCCCTTGATGACTTCCTTTACGGTGCCGCAGAGCGGCAGGCTGATGCGCAACCGGTCAGCCTCGCTCAGTACAATCATCATGTCCTTCTCAGCCCAGGGCATCGGCTGCAGGTCGATCTGCGTCGACATCGCCCAGTTCTGTGCGCTCGATTCGAGCAGCATCTCGCGCATTGCCGCAGCATCGACGCCGTACTTAGCAGCCAGCTTGAATCCTTCGGTGTTCGCCGAGATGCAGGCCCATAGAATGAGGTTGTTGACCATCTTGCCGACCTGACCGGATCCCACATCACCGACCCGGTGAACCGAATCGGCGAAGGTCGCGAATGCCGGCCGGCAAGCATTGAAAGCCTGCTCGTCGCCGCCGCCGGTGATCAGGAGCTTGCCAGCCTCGGCAGCTCCCTCGCCGCGACAAAGGGGGATGTCGAGTGGAATCAACCCTTTTTCTCCGAGGCGCATTGCAATGCGGCGCATTCCGTGAGGATTGATCGTCGCACCGACGGCGACGATGAGGCCCTGCTTTGCACCGACCGTGAGGCCGCGCGAGCCGAAGATAACCTCGCTGACCTGGTCCTCATAGGCGGTGAGAACGATCACGAGATCGCAATTGCTGGCGAGTTCGGCTGGGTCCTCGGCGACTGTGATCCCCGAATTGCGGGCGGCATCGATCGACGCCGAATCGACCTCAATCCCGTGGACCTGGAATCCTCCACGGACCAAGTGGCGCGCAATAGGCAGTCCCATCTTCCCGAGGCCTGCCACCCCGACACTGCGCACAGGATGCAGCATGTCCCCTCCCCTGAAACGGCCAGCTTTGCGCGGTCCGCTATCGACTTTTCAGGCATGATAACGGCGCTTATCCGGGTAAGTGTCAAGTGGCGCGTTCGTCTGCAACGGAGAGAAGCTGTTCTTGATCGATTGCTACGAGCTCGGTCTCACGGGGCACTCGCCCAATGCGCTTCGGACCCCGCCCTAACGGTGCGCATCCTAACTCTCATGCGGGCAAATGAATCCCGGGCCACTAAAAGCGAGTAACGGAGGCGTTCCGAGGTAAAAAGCCAGCGACGATCGTGGCCTCCTGGGCCCCAGCACGCGGGACGCAGGGCTTTCGTCAGCCCACCAACCGGCGAATCTGGGTTCTGCAGACCGGAACCTGCCTGGAGATCATGGCCCACCTCTGGTCGCATAACGAACGCCTGCAATTGTTTCCGAGGACATTCGCGGCCAGCCTAATCACGTCGGGGGTGACGACCTCGGCGCGGCTGGTTGCAAAGCAGCGGCTGCAGCAGTTTAACTTGCACTTTGAAGTGAGATGAGGAACAAACCTTGCGGAGATAAGCCGGAGGCCACCATGTCATTATCCGCACGAAACATCGCTCAGCTACACAAAATCATCATCATAAGCCAGAAGCTGCTTGCATCAGCTGATGCCGTCAGCAAGTAAGCAGAGCGACCGACAAAAGCTACAAATAACGAGACGCGTCGCCGCCCTACTGGCAAGGAGCTTGTCGCGTTTCAGAAACTGGTCAAGGCTGAACGCAAACCCAGTGTTCCCGTCGCGGAGGTTGCACGTCGGCATGGCGTCTCAACGGCATGATCAAATGACGTCTGGCCGTTCAGTGCACTCGTGTAAGAGTGCATTGAACCGGACCACATACGGAGCGGCTTTGCAAAGCCTCATGGGCGATGTGCAGAACGACGAAAGCCGAGCTTGCGGCAAAGCTGCGAGCTTGGGGAAATAGCATGACCATGTTAAATTCATATCGCGTGTTACCGGCACCCTTGGCTTAGTCGACAGCGAGCGCCCGGTAGCCAACCACACCGGACCACGTCGCTCCCGCGTGCGTTCCGATATCGAACGCGTAGGCTCCGATCGCTGCCAGGAAAAGCGGCTGCCACGCCGAAGCCGCCGACGTCTCAGGCAAATGATCGGCATTGCGCGTACCAGCTAGCTGACCTGTCGCTCGATACGCAGCTCCCGCTTCTGGAGGTCCTCTTTCGCCAACCCAAGCTCAGCCACCACTTGGCTCCAGCGATCCCGCTTAAGCCAGCAACTCAGACCTCGTCGCTTGTGCGCTGAATGAGTGCTGCCCCAAGCAGATGCCTGAATTGCGACGACCGATGATTGCCGCCGAGATCATCCGTGCCGCGGTGAGTTCTAAGCCGTTGCCAAAGGGTACTCTTGGATGTCGAGGTCGCGCCGTGAAACCCACTCTGACGATCCGCCCGCCTTCCCGAGATGCAGAAGGTTTCGAAGCGATTAATGAACGCTTTGACGACGCCGTCCGTCCTGAGCACACACTCACGCACCGGCCCCGTCTGTCGGCGGATCAAGCCCAGCTAAAGCAATCGAACTTTCCCCCGACTTGGCTATTAGGGGGGTACGCCTTCGAGGAAATCGACGTGCACACATCTACCCCCCAGACGTCAGGCAGATCAGCGTGGCCGCCCCGCATTGAGGTGTCCTGGCTCCTCAGCCTGTTTGTG
>JAQGKD010000067.1 GCA_028290285.1 Hyphomicrobiales bacterium | reverse complement strand
GTCAGGCGTCGTCTTTCTTCAGTGCGGGAGATCTCGTGACACGTCCCCCGATTTCCGCCCTTCTCATCGAAGGACCGACTGCGAGCGGCAAGTCCGCGCTGGCGATCCGGGTGGCTGAGGCCACAGGCGGCGTGGTGGTGAACGCCGATTCCATGCAGGTCTACGCTGATTTGCGGATCATCACGGCGCGCCCGAGCCCTGAGGAGGAGGCGCAGGCTGCGCACCTTCTCTTCGGCCATGTCGACGGGGCGGTGAATTATTCGGTCGGCAAATGGGTCGAGGACGCCAAGGCCGTGCTGGCGGAACTGGCCGGGCAAGGCCGCCTGCCGATCTTCACCGGCGGCACCGGCATGTATTTCAAGGCGCTGCTGCAGGGACTCTCCGAGATCCCGCCCGTGCCCGATGAGGTTCGCGCCCGCGTCCGCGCCGAGGCCGAGGGGCTGGCGCCCGAGGAAATCCACGCCCGCCTGATGGCGCTCGACCCCGAAACCGCCGCGCGGCTGCGCCCCACAGACCCGCAACGCAATCTGCGCGCGCTGGAGGTTTTCACCGCCACCGGCCAGCCGCTAGCTTCCTTCCAGAGCAAGCGCGGCGCGCCGCTACTCGATCCTGCGACGACCGCCGCCTTCTTCCTGCTGCCCGAGCGCGACGCGCTGAAAGCCCGCATCGACGCACGCTTCGAGGCGATGATGGAGCAGGGCGCGCTTGAAGAGGTCGAGCGCCTCGCCGCACGTGGGCTGGACCCGGCGCTGCCGGTCATGCGCGCGCATGGCGTGCCGGGGCTGATCGACTATCTGGCGGGCCGGACCACGCTGGCCGACGCCATCGAGCGCGGCCAGCGCGACACACGGGCTTATTCCAAGCGGCAAGTCACCTTCGTGCGCCACCAGCTGCCGGAGTTCGCGATGGTGACGCCCGAAGGCGCGTGGGAGGCTGTGCGCGCCGCCCTCTAGTGCAGGCCGATGGTGATCTGGAAAATGACGAGGGCGACCTCGACCAAGATCAAGAGCACGATGGTGATTTCGAGGCTGGTGCTGCGCTTGGCGTCGATCAGGTCGGTCAAGGCGCGGGCGGTTTCCTGCACGACGCCGATCTTGCGGGCCAGGGTGCGGGCGCGTTCGCTCAATTCGTATTCATCCTCGAGGCGCGCGTAGAGACGTTCGAGATCCGAGCGATCCCAAAGCACGTCTGGCTTGTCCTCGACGGCGACACGGCCCGACATGCGGTGATCGACGAGGAGCGCCTCGCCGATGATCTTCAAGATGCGCTTGCGATTCCGAGGCAGGCGCCCCTCGCGAGCGAGGTCGCGGGCGAGCGGGTCGATGACGTCGAAAACGGCGCTGACCTGCCGTTCGTTATGCGCCATGGCGACGCTTTTCGCGAGCGCGTCGGCCACGACCAGAAAGCGTTCGGGCGCCAGATCGCGCACCTGGATGGTGCCGCCCGGCGGCACCTGGTCCTCGCGCTCGGCGGTCGCCTCCATGGTCGCGACCTCCTGGTCGAGGCGCGGCAACGGCCCGATGATGCGCGGCGTGAGCATGCGCAGGAAGTCGTCCTCCTCGATGGGCGAAAGTCCCGCGAGCACCACGACGCCATAGCGAAACAGGGCGGCAAAGCCTCGGTCGCCGACCCGGAACGCGAAGGGCGTGCTGGCGATCATGTCGGGCCGCTCCAACCCGGCGGTGTCGATGCGGTCGCCCATGAGCATGGCGCGAACGGTCAGCCGCGGCCGGTCGGTCGCGGCGGGACGGGCGGCGTCGCCCGTCTGTGATGGCGTCGAATTTGTCATGGTCCTGCTTTCTGGACCGCCGGTATGACAGTTTGGCGACGCTGACGGAAGCGGGCGGGGCTTTAGCCCCAGACCTCCTGCGCCACCTCGACCACGCGCCGCAGTTTAGCTTCCTGCACGGCGGGTGAAATCGGATTGCCCGTTTCCACGCTCGCAAAACCGCATTGCGGGCTGATGCCGAGATTGTCGAGCGCGACATATTTCGTCGCTTCGTCGATGCGGCGCTTCAGCACGTCCTTGTCTTCAAGCTCTTCCGACTTGGTGGAAACCAGCCCGAGTACGATCATCTTGTCCTTCGGCACGAGACGCAGCGGCGTGAAAGTTCCGGCGCGCGGCGTGTCGTATTCGAGGAAGAAAGCGCTGACGTCGATCTGGTTGAACAGGCGGTCGGCCACCGTCTCGTAGCTGCCTTCCGCATGCCATTTGCCGCCGCGGTTTCCGCGGCACAAATGCATGGCGACGGTGAGCGAGGACGGCAGGCCGCGCAGCACGCGGTTGGTGATCTCGATGTAGAAATTGATCAGCGTGTTCCAGTCGTCGCCGCGCGCTGCGAGTGCGGCCTGCACGTCGGGATCGCCGAATTTTGCGAAGGCGGTCTCATCGATCTGCACATAGGTGCAGCCGGCATTGGCGAGCGCGGTCAGTTCGGCGCGATAGGCTGCGACGACATCGTCCCAGAACGTATCCATGTCATCGTAAGCCTGCGCCAGCACAGCCGGATCGCCGCCACGAAAATGCAGCGCGCAGGGTCCTGGAATCGTGATCTTCGGCGTGGGCTTCGCGCGTGCTTTCAGGAACTCGAAATCTGGCACGTGGATCGGCTTCGTCCATTTCAGGCGCGTGTTGATCGTCGCTTGCGGCTGCGCGCCGCGTCCGTGCGCTCCCGAGTCCACCGGATTGTCGAGCGAAATTTCGCCGAGCTGTCGAAAGAAGTAGCTGTGGTAGGCCTCTCTGCGAAACTCGCCGTCGGTGACGACTTTCAATCCGACGCGCTCCTGCAGGCGCACGGCGTCTTCGATGGCCGCGCTTGTCGCGGCTTCAAGTGCGGCGAAGTCGATCTCGTTGCGCAAGTAACGCGCGCGCATGTCGAGCAGGCT
>JAQGKD010000049.1 GCA_028290285.1 Hyphomicrobiales bacterium | reverse complement strand
CAAAAACATCAGCGTTGGGGCGGTAACTCATCATGGCCACAGCATCGCTCGCACATGGCGTTTCGGCAAATCAGGGGGGTGCCATTTCGTGCACCGCAAGTGCCGTTTCGTGCACCATTTCGTCGGTGATCCGCTCGTTAATTCCCAACAAAACGTGGGTTTTCATATCCGATAGCTTCGACCTGCAAGAACGCGCAGCAAAGCACCGTTTGGCCGGCACTCGACCCTATACCGTCGAAGAGTTGCAGATCCTTCTCCAATCGGAAGACGGCATCGACTTCCTCGTGGCCATCATGGGCGACGCGCAGCCGACATGGTGGCGCTGGATGACGAAGGTCATGACGCTCGCCGCCGTGCGACGTCGCCAAGCTGAAGACCAGCAAGAAATTCTCAAGCTCGAAACATCGAACGATGTGGAAGTCGGCGCCCGCCGGCGGATCAAAGGTGCCCTCAATGCCGACCGAAATCTCTCCGCAGCAATTGCCCGCGCGGAAACCGCCGTGGGCTTTCAACGCCCGGAACGCGGTGGCGCAGTGGCTCATGGATCGAGCGCAGGGGCTCGCATATCAGATCGCGCCGTGGCTACGGCCGGCAGGCGGAGAGGGTGATCCTCATGAATGATGAACAGACAAACCGCGCACTCGCTTTGTGGTCCGCTGGGCGCAACACCGCCGACATCGCGCGCATGCTTGGCGTTCCTGAATCTCTTGTCGCCAACAATCTCCCGCAGATCATCGACCGGCGGCGCGAGCGGTTGCCGGAACGGCGTGAGCGAACGTCGGTCGATCGCTACGCAAGGAAGCTGCGTGAGTGCGGCTTCCCGAAACACGTCATCAAACTTGAGGTCGCAAAGATGGAGGCGATGCAATGACCATGTCAGGCCACAACAACCCGCCAGACGACGCGGCGACGCACTCGTTTGCCAAGGACCAGCTCAAGGCCATCATCGAGCGGATCGAGCGTCTTGAGGAAGAGAAGAAGACGATCTCGGACGACGTCAAGGACATCTACGGCGAGGCCAAAGGCAATGGCTACGACGTCAAGGCGCTGCGCACCATCATCCGGATGCGAAAGCAGGACGCCAATGAGCGCGCCGAGCAGGAAACCATCCTCGACACCTATCTGCAAGCGCTCGGGATGCTCTGAATGTTCGATGCGCCCTTCCTAGCGCCAGTTGATGATCTGTCCGCACCGGTGACGCTCTGCCTTTCTGGCGAGCCCCAGGGCAAGGGCCGCGCGCGCGCGTTCGTGAGGGCAGGCCACATTAGCCATTACACGCCTGAGAAGACGCGCACCTATGAAGGGATGATCCGCATAGTGGCCATGGAGGAAATGGGCAACCGGCCGCCGCTGGATCTGCCCGTTGAATTTTACATGCGAGCCATTTTCCCGGTGCCGGCGTCCTGGTCGGGCGCCAAGCGGGCGAAGGCGATCACCGGTGAGATCAAGCCCGGGAAGAAACCGGACCTCGACAACATCGCCAAGGCTTGGAACGACGCGCTCAACGGCGTCGTGTACCGCGACGACAGCCTGATCTGCCGCATGACCTTAGAGAAGCGATACGGGCCGCAGGCGCTTGTCGCAGTGACGGTGAGGGCGATCCCATGACGCAATGGTGGCGCTTCTATACCGACTCCATCTTCGACGCGAAGCTCTTACGGCTCAGCGATGCGCTGTTTCGCGCTTGGACAACACTGCTTTGCATCGCAGCAAAGAACGAAGGCGTCTTGCCGCCGACCCAAGACATCGCACTGACGCTACGAATGAAGCCGACGAAGGTAGCAGAGTGGATCACAGCTTTGCACCGGGCCGGCCTTTTCGACAAAACTGAAACGGGCTTCGCCCCGCACAACTGGGATCGACGTCAGTACAAATCGGACGTTTCAACAGCGCGAGTGAAACGTTTCAGAAACGGCGAACGAAACGTTTCAGAAACGACCACTGCAACAAAAACTGAAACGGCCCCAGAGACAGAGACAGAAACAGAGACAGAAAAAAAGAACTCTCGACGCGCAAGCGCGCCTTCGGACGGGTGGCCTGCGGACTACGGCGAGCAGCTCTGGTTGGCCTATCCCAAGCGCACCGAGAAACTCGCTGCGATGAAAAAGCTCGAGGTCGTTCGCAAGTCTGGATCCGTCGCTTGGGACGATCTGATTGCGGCAGTCAAACGCTACGCAGCATCAGTTCGAAACACCGATCCTCAGTACATCAAACATCCGGCCGTCTGGCTCAACAAGGGCTGCTGGGCCGACGAAATTCCGACAACAGGGGGACAACATGAACGCTCTCGCGACAATCGAACCGCTGGTTTTGCCGGACGCCCGGCGACCCACGGCGATGCCACCCTTGCCGGCCTGGGCCGCATCGCGGATCGCGTCCGTGAACGTGGTCTGGCTGAACGGGAAGCAGGTCTCGCAGCTTCCGGAAGCGATGATCCTCTCGGACAGGGACCGCGAGATCGTGGCGAGCCACGCCTCGCACTTATCGAAGCTCCTCGACCAAACCCCGTTGATGAGCGCGAAGGCGGAAGCAGAAACGCTGACGATCATCGCAAAGATGATGCAGGCCCTACCGGGAGCGCGGGCGACGGAGGACAGCGCGGAGGCCAAGGGCGAGGCATATATGGCCGCGCTGGATGACGTCGCAACGTGGGCCGTGCGGGAAGCCGTCCGCAAGTGGTATCGCGCCGAGAGCGGCCCGAAGTTCAATTATAGTTGGGCGCCCGGGCCCGGTGATCTGAGGACGATCGCGAAGGTCGCGGAAGCGCACGTGCGATACCGCGCCGACGCGTTGAACAAGATCGCATTCGCCGTGCCGCTTGTGGAGTTCAGCGAAGAACACCGCGCCGAGATGCTGAAGAAGCTGGCCGCGCTGCCGATCGGTTTGGCCTCGCCGATCTCAAAAGAGAAGGCCGCATAATCATGAGCGATTGGTATGTGGTGTTGGTAGAGCCACAGCAAGAGATCCGCGCGGTGTGGCGCCTGCACGAATCCGGTCATGAGCTGTTCACGCCCGTGGTTAGAAAGCGCGTCAAAACAGGTCGCGTCGGGAAAAATGGCGCTAAGGTCACTCGCATTGTTGCGAAGCCGATGTTCCCCGGATACGGGTTTATTCGCGCGGAGAACGGCGGGCTAGATGCTGCCTTGGCAACGCGCGGCGTCCGCGATGTGCTGAAGCAACGCCGCCCTGGGTACGTTGATGCCCAGCCGGTGGTTCTGCCCGACGAGGCCATAAGAGCGGTGTTCTCCCGCCAGATCCAGCAGCAGCAAGAGTGGATCAAAGTCAGTGGTGGCCGGAAAGGCTCGGCATGGAAACGCGGCGACAATGTCAAGATCGACGAGGGCAGCGTGTACAGCGGATTAATGGCGACGATTGACAACGTGGACAGCAAAGGCCGGGTAGAGATCATGCTCGGCATGATACGGCATACACTGCCGGCCGACATGGTGGTCGCAGCATGAGACTGTGTAATACTCCACAAACATCTTGCGCCAAGCAGGCGACTATATTAGGGGTGAATCGTTCGGTCTGCGACAGGATCGCTGCTGATGTTGTTGGATCTGATAACACCCAAGCGCTTATGAGCGCCTCTGTTGTAGTTTTCAGGTTCGAGACGCCGAAGAAAATTCGGACAGATACCCTCGACAGGAGAGGGTTGGCCCTAGCAGAGCATACCTCGAATTCACATCAGCCGATCAAGTACCAACGCTGGTACGATCATCTCGTAGCGCGAGCGCAGAGCCGCAAGCGCCTCGGTGGCTATAGCGAAGTTCACCACATTGAGCCCAGAAGCCTCGGCGGCTCGGATCAACCAGCAAACCTCGTCAGCCTTACATATCGTGAGCATTTTTTAGCGCATTGGCTGTTGACCAAGATCCATTCCGCCGGTGCTGGGCGACGGATGCAGCGCGCACTGTTCGCTATGACTCTTCAGGTTGGTAAGCGTGCAGCCTCGCAGTGGCAACTCAATGTCGCCCGATCGGCCGTTCGCGATCTCGAGGTTGACCCGGAAGCGGAAGCTCTGTGGCAGGAACGGCTTAGAAACGCGGAAGCGTTACGCGCCCATAACAGAAGATATAAGACGCTGCGTCGCAACGGTGAGCTGGCCACAGCGAGACGCAACATGGCCTGCGTCGTGCCCGCTGGAACGGACCGTGCTGGTCTGACAGCGATCGCCAACGAGTTCCTACACCCAAAGCGTCGTCGATGACCTATCTCAGAACCAACGCGCCGCAGCCCGGCCGGCCGATTGATCGTGAAGCGCTGAAGGCAAGTGGCTTCCGCAATGCCGGCATCCTCGTAGTCGATCTCGATGACGCTCGTCTGTCATGGGTTGATAAGGCAGAGCTAGAGCGCATCGGCGCCAAGCTATTCGGACCAAGGCGCAAGAGTGCCTAGGCCCCTACAGCGCTTCAACCGCAATCGTGAAGGCGAAGACAAGCGGCTAAGAGGGCGCAAGGCAGTAGCTCAACGTGAGCGCAGGCTATACGCCGAGCCACTGTGCAGGCACTGCCAAGCCAAGGGGCTCATCACGGTATCCACTGTGCCTGACCACATCGTGCCATTGCATAAGGGCGGCACTGACGACGACAGCAACATCCAGTGCCTGTGTGCCTCGTGCCATAGGGACAAGACCAACGAAGACATGGGCTACAGAGCAAAGCAGACGGTAGGGGATGATGGATGGCCGATGTGATCTTGGTCGGCATTGTCATCGCTGCATTCCTCATTGGTGCAGCTTGGTCGTTCTCGGCTGAATGTGGAGAGCAATATCCCCGAGGCAACTTCGTGCCGCCGACGCTTGACCACACACCGGCGTCACCGCCTCCAATGCCTCGCAAGAAATAGACGATGGCTAACAGGGGTAGGGGGCGTCGAAAGTCCGGCGCTTTAAGGGCGGAAAC
>JAQGKD010000048.1 GCA_028290285.1 Hyphomicrobiales bacterium | reverse complement strand
AGCCAAGTCGATGCCCATACCGGCACGACGACCACCGGACACGAGTGGGATGGCATTCGGGAACTCAACACGCCGCTTCCACGCTGGTGGCTGTACATTCTCTACGCGTGTATCGTCTGGGCTGTCGGCTACATGGTCGTCTATCCGGCGGTGCCATTGGTTGCCAGCTACACGAAGGGCGTCTGGAACTGGTCCGCGCGAGAAGCTGTCGGTCAGGAACTGGCTGCCCTGACGGCGCAACGCGCTCCGATGGTCAACGCACTCGCAGCTGCGAGCCTGCCCGAGATCGAAAAGGATCCGAAGCTTCTCGCCTTCGCTCGCGCGCAGGGCAAGGCTGCTTTCGGTGACAATTGCGCACCGTGCCACGGCGCGGGCGGTGGCGGCTCCAAGGCCTTCCCGAACCTGAACGACGACGACTGGCTGTGGGGCGGTACGCTCGACGACATCTCGACGACACTGACCCACGGCATTCGCTCGACCGATCCGGAAGCGCGCGTCGGCAACATGCCGGCATTCGGAACGGACGGCCTCCTGAAGCCGACGGAAATCAGCGCGGTTGCCGACTATGCACGGTCCCTCTCGGGTCTGGCTGTCGACCCCAAGGCGGATCTCGTCGCCGGTGGCAAGATCTTCGCTGAAAACTGCGCAGCCTGCCATGGCCCCGAAGGCAAAGGCATGCAGGAATTGGGCTCGCCCAATCTGACGGACCAGATCTGGCTCTATGGGTCCGACAAGGCGACGGTCGTCGAAGGCATCAACAAGGGACGTGGCGGCGTCATGCCGAACTGGGGCACGCGTCTCGATAGCGGCACCATCAAGGCGCTCACCGTCTACGTCCATACGCTGGGCGGCAGCGGCCGCTGACAACCCGAATATGACGTGCCGCCGCACCCTGCGGCGGCGCCTTCCAATCGCGATCTTTGAAATCGCGACGGAGTTAAATAGCGGTCATGAGTGTCAAGCAGCAACAAGCGAAAGAGATGGCGCTCGAAGCGAGCGGATCAGAAGGTCCTCTCTACGCATCAAGGCCGAAGATCTACCCGCAGAGCGTGCACGGCAAATTTCGTCGCATCAAATGGGCGATCCTGATCCTGACACTCGGGGTCTATTACCTCCTGCCTTTCATCCGTTGGGATCGCGGCCCCAACGCGCCTTCGCAGGCCGTACTCGTCGACCTCGAACACAGCCGCTTCTATTTCTTCTTCATCGAGATCTGGCCCCAGGAAGTCTACTACCTGACGGGCCTGCTGATCCTCGCGGCCATGATCCTGTTCCTGATGAACGCGGTCGCGGGACGCGTGTGGTGCGGATATCTCTGCCCGCAGACTGTCTGGACCGATCTGTTCTTCGCAGTGGAACGGTTGATCGAGGGCGATCGTCGCGAGCGCATGCTGAACGCAAAAGGCTCCTGGAATCTGGAGAGATTCGCGAAGGCCCTCATCAAGCATTGGGCCTGGCTGATGATCGCCTGGTGGACGGGTGGCGCGTGGGTTCTGTACTTCGCCGATGCTCCGACGCTGGTGCGCGATCTCGCGACCTTCCAGGCGCCTGCGGCCGCCTATATCTGGATTGGCATCCTCACCTTCATGACTTATTTCTTCGCGGGCTTCATGCGCGAACAGGTCTGCACCTACATGTGCCCATGGCCGCGCATCCAGGCCGCATTGACGGACGAATACGCGCTTAACGTCACCTACCGCTACGACCGCGGCGAGCCGCGCGGCTCCGTGAAGAAAAATGCGTCCCTTCTTGCGAGCGGCGCTCCCGCCGGTGATTGCGTCGATTGCAATCAATGCGTAGTCGTGTGCCCGACAGGCGTCGATATCCGTGAGGGATTGCAGATCGATTGCGTTCAATGCGGCCTGTGCATCGATGCCTGCGACAATGTCATGGTGAAGGTCGGCAAGCCGACGGGCCTGATCGCCTATGACACCGACATCAACGTCAAGCTGCGCCAGGCCGGCAAGCCGCCGCTCGCCGCCCGCATCCTGCGTCCGCGCACGATCCTCTATGCGGCGATCATCGGCGTGGTCGGCGGTATCATGATGTTCACGCTGGCAACCCGCCGAGACTCCGGCATTTCGGTCATGCACGAGCGCAACCCGCTCTTCACGCGCCTTTCCGATGGATCGATCCGTAACGCCTACACGATCCGCATTGCCAACAAGCAGACCGAGCCGCGCCGTTTCGAGGTTCGCCTCGACGACTTCGCACCCAGGCAGCTCGAGGCTATCGGCGGCGAGACCGGACCCAATGGCTGGCCCGTGCTCACCGTCGGCCCCGACCAGACGCTGGAAAGCCGTATCTTCGTCACGCGTCCGCGTCCCGAGGCGGGCAAGCACCATGACGACGACCACGGCGACCGCCATGATATCACCTTCTCCCTGGGCGATCTTGTGACAGGCGAGACCGTCAAGGCCAAAGACCACTTCATGACGCCCTGAGGACAGATCCATGACCAACGCCAGTCCCTCAACGAACGTGACGGCTCCCGGCACCGGGTTCGTTCTCACCGGCCGCCTCGTCCTTCTCTATCTCGTGCTGTTTTTCGGCACGGTTTTCAGCGTGAATTTCTACATGGCGCGCCAGGCCATCATGACCTTCAGCGGGCTTGAGGACGACAAGCCCTACCAGGAGGGCCTTCGCTACGACACGCAGATCGCAGCCGCCCGCGAGCAGGACAAGCGCGGCTGGCGCGTGGACGTTTCGGTGCGGCCGATCGTGGCGGGACGCAGCACGATCGAGGTGCGGCAGGCCGATGCGGCAGGCCTTGTCACCACGGGTGTCATGTTCGACGCGCGCTTCATTCATCCCTCCGACCGCAGCCGGGATCACAAGGTGGATCTGGTGAAGGTCGAACCCGGCCTCTATCGTGGCGAGCTCGCCATCGAGCCGGGTGGCTGGGATCTCGTTCTGGCGGGACACAAGGACGGCGAAGTCCTGTTCCGTTCGCAGAATCGTATGGATCTTCCCGGAGCCAAATAGCATGCAGGCCGCCGTCGAAACCGTCGATCTCTCGCTATACGTCCGCCCGGCGGAGGACGGAACGAGCAGGATGGACCTCGCTATCGACGGCGTCGATTGCGCGGCCTGTCTCGACGACATCGAAGGTGCGATGAAGGCCTGCGCGGGCGTTGTGTCGGCCAGGCTGAACCTGACGACGCACCGGCTCGCGGTCGTCTGGCGCCAGGAGGACATCGATGCGTCCTCCCTCATCGCCGCCCTGGCGCGCGCTGGTTATCGCGCCTATCCGTTCGAGCAGAGCCGCGTCGAGGCCGATGAACAGCGCCGTTCGCTCTGGCTGCTGAAATGCCTCGCGGTCGCGGGTTTCGCGGCCATGAACATCATGCTGCTCTCGGTCGCCGTCTGGTCCGGCAACGTGAGCGACATCACGCCGGAAACGCGCGACTTCTTCCACTGGCTCTCGGCGCTCATCGCCTTGCCGGCGGCGGCCTACGCGGGCCAGCCCTTCTTCCGCTCTGCCATCGCTGGCCTGCGCGCAGGCAAGCTGAACATGGATTTTCCGATCTCGCTGGGCATCTGCCTCGCGCTCTCCATGTCCGTCGTGGAGACCATGCTGCACGGCCTGGAAGCCTATTTCGATTCCGCCGTGATGCTGCTGCTGTTCCTGCTCGCGGGCCGCTATCTCGACCAGACGATGCGCCGCCGCACGCGGGCCGCTGCCGGCAATCTCGCGGCGCTGAAGGGCGAGATCGCCCATCGCCTCAGCGACGAGGGCGCCGTCGTCGCCGTGCCGGTTGCAGCCCTCATGCCCGGCAACCGCATTCTGGTGCGTCCCGGCGACCGAGTTCCCGCCGACGGGCGCGTGCTTTCCGGCACGTCCGAGGTCGATACCAGCATCGTCACCGGCGAGACCATGCGCAGCAAGGTCACGGCCGGTGCCCGCGTCTATGCAGGCACGATCAATTTCGACGGCGCGCTCACCGTGGAAGTCACGGCGGCGGGGGAGGGGACCCTTCTTGACGATGTCGCGCGCCTGATCGAGAAAGCGGGTGCCGCGCGCTCGCGCTACATGCGCCTTGCCGACCGCGCCGCGCGCGTCTATGCGCCGGTCGTTCACGCGGCTGCCGCCTCGACGCTCGTCTTCTGGCTGATCGCCGGAGCAAGCGTGCACGATTCCATCATCATCGCCATTTCCGTCCTCATCATCACCTGTCCCTGCGCGCTCGCGCTCGCCGTGCCTGCGGTGCAGGTCGTGGCCTCGGGGCATCTGTTCCGCGCTGGCGTCTACCTGAACGCCCCCGATGCGCTGGAGCGACTGGCCGAGATCGACACCGTCGTCTTCGACAAGACCGGTACGCTGACGCTCCCCGAGCCGCATGTCTCCAATGCCGGAACGTTGCCGCCGGATCTTCTCGCGGCAGGTGCGCGCCTCGCTGCGTCCAGCCGTCACCCGCTCGCCATGGCGGTCGCCCGGACCGCGCCCGATCTCATGCCCTACGACGATGCCGAAGAAGTCCCCGGCGCCGGTGTTCGCGCCATGGTCGATGGGGTCGAGATGCGACTGGGAAGCGCCACCTTCTGTGCATCGGACGATTGCACGCAGCCCTCGGCATCCGACGTGTCCCTCATTCATCTGCGCCACGGATCGCGCCGCGCCCGCATCGAGATCCGCCAGAGTCTGCGCCCAGACGCGCGCCAGACACTCGACCGCCTGCGGGCCATGGGCTTCGACCTGCATATCCTCTCGGGCGATAGACCCGAAGCCGTCCTGCCGCTGGCCTCCATTCTCGGCGTGTCCGATGCGCGCGGCGGGCTCGATCCCGCTGGCAAGATCGCAGCAATTGAAGCTTTGCGGGCGCAGGGGCGCAAGGTCCTGATGGTTGGCGACGGGCTGAACGATGCGCCCGCGCTCGCCGCCGCCCATGCCTCTCTCTCGCCCATCACCGCCGTCGATCTCGCGCAGGCCCAGGCCGATGCCGCGTTCCTCGGCGAGCGCCTCGCGCCCGTCGCGCAATCGCTCGACGTGGCCCGCCAGGCGCGCGCGTTGATGCGGCAAAACCTCGGCATCGCCATTGTGTACAATCTGTTCGCGGTGCCGCTCGCAGTTGCGGGCCTGGTAACGCCGCTCATTGCGGCGGCCGCCATGTCCGGGTCCTCCATTATCGTCACTGTGAACGCCCTGCGCATGCGCGGCGTGCCGAAAACCGCTGCGGCGCAGAACCCTTCGCGGAAGAGCCGTGCGCGCCTCGCGCTGGCCACAAAGGAGCACAGCTCATGAACGTGCTCGTCTATCTCGTGCCCATCGCGCTGGTGCTCGGCCTTGGTGGTCTCTGTGCCTTTCTCTGGTCGCTGAAAAACGGCCAGTACGACGATGTCGAGGGCACCGCCTATCGCATGCTGTCGGATGAGGACCTGCCGAAATGAAGGCGCTCCTGCCGGAGGTCGTCGCACGCGCCGGCCGCATGGTTTGCTTCTGTCCGCCGGGGATGCCGGTGGAAGGGGCGGAGCGTCGCGGTCCCGTGCTGCTCGCCGCCGGCTTCGCGCTTTCGGTCCTCTCGCAAACCCTGACTCTCGGCATCCTTCCGCTGGCGGGCCTGCTGCTCGCGCCGCGTCCCGCGCTTGCGACATTGCCCTACATGGCCATGCTGGTCGGCGCGGCCATCGCGACTTTTCCGGCCTCCTTCCTGCTCGACGCCTTCGGCCGCCGCGCCTCTTTCGCGCTCGGCGCGTCGCATGGCATCGCAGGTGGGCTCGTTCTGGCCTGGGCGCTGTCGGCCAATGCCTTCGTGCCCTTCTGCCTGGGCGCCTTCTGGCTCGGCATCGCGCAGGGTTTTGGATTGTTCTACAGGCACGAAGCGGCGATGGGCGCAGGCGCGATGGGCCGGGCGATGATGCTCGGCGTCGTCTTCGGCTCGGGCGCTCTGGCCGGTGTCGCCGGGCCCGCGATCCTGGCCTTTGGAGCCTCGCTTTCGCCCTCGTCGATCTTCGCGCCGGCGGCGCTCGCGGCCAGCGCCGTGCAGGTGCTGGTTCTGGCGCTCGCCATGTTCTGGTCCCCGGCCGAGAGCGAGCCGCGTGTGTCGCGCCCCGAGCCGGATGCCGTCACCTACGATCTGCGCGAGGCGCTGGCGCCCACCGTGCTCGCGGCAGCCGCCTGGTTCGGCATGACGGCCCTGATGCTGGCCGCGCCGTCGGCCATGGTCGCGTGCGGCATCCCGACGTCGGGCGTCGTCGGCGCTCTCGCCTGGCATGTGGTGGCCATGTATGCGCCGGGCTTCGGCATTGCCGCGCTCACCCGGACGCTGGGTCTGCGGATCACGGCGGTGCTCGGGTTGGCGCTCGTCGTCGCCGCCCGCGTGATCCTCGGCGGCACGGCGGAGGCGACCATCTTCACGCTGGGCCTGATCGTGCTGGCCGTCGGCTGGTCGCTGGCGACCGCCGCCTCGACCCTTTGGCTCCAGGCCTCGGGCACTCCGCCGCGCTGGGTGCTCGCGATGCACGATGCCTGCCTTTTGGTGGCAGCGCTCGCCGGAGCACTCGCGGCCGGAACCATGCAGCCCGGCCTCGGCTGATCGCCGGGCCGGGCCTAGTCATACCTCAGTGCGACATGAGCACCGGGATCGTCATCGACGACAGGATCGTGCGCGTCGTCCCGCCGAGCACGAATTCGCGCAGGCGCGAGTGGCCGTAGCCGCCCATGACCAGAAGATCGGAGCCCGCATCGGCCGCATAGGACAAGAGCGTCTCGCCGATGTCGCCCGATTGCGTGAGGCGCTTCAGTTCGGCATTGAGGTTATGGCGCGACAGATGGCGCGTGATGTTGAAGCCCGGCAGTTCCTTGTAGGGGATACGCGGATCGGAAATCGTGACGACCTCGATCGTCTTGGCCAGCTTGAGCAGCGGCATCGCATCGCCCACAGCACGGGCGGCGGCGCGGCTGCCATCCCACGCGATGAGGACGCGGTCGAAGCTGGGGGCCTTTTTCTGGATGCGCGGGACGGAGAGAATGGGCCGGCCGCTGCCAAACAGCGCGGCTTCCGCGATCAATTCGTCATCGCTGTTGGTTTCCGAACCCTGGCCGACGATGGTCAGGTCGAAATGGCGGGCGAGGCGCGCAAAATCGTCGCGTGCCTGGCCGGGCAGGGCGTCGATCTGCACGAGTTCGCTGGAGAGCGAGTCGGGCGCGGCGGCGCGGATGCGCGCATAGGCCTCCTCGGCCCGGACTCTCGATTGCTCGGTGACGGCGGCCAGCACCTCGTAGGGGTAGTCGCCCATGAAACTGGCCGGAGCAAGGATCTCGAAGGCGATCCCCGCGGCGGTCAGATGCGCGCCGAGCGTATTCGCGAGCACAGCCGCATAGGGCGCTGCGACCTGCGTGTCGCCCTCGGTCTGGAGCAGCAGAAGAATGTCCTTGATCGCCATGATCGTCTCCTTTTCGCACGCGTGACTCCGCGTCCGCTCCGTTCTATGTCAGATCCCGGATGCTCCGGCTTTGACATCGAACAAGATCACGTCGGAACGTCTCACCAGAAGCCGAATTCCCGAACAGCGCAAGCACGATGCGCGGTCTCTCGGGTGCGCGGCGAGAGCTTGGCAGTGGAGGGAACATGACTCAAGGCGACGATCAGGCTGCCCGCGTGGCGGCTCTGGAACACAAGGTCGAGGCCCTCAGCGGTACGTTGAAGACCGTGCTGACGACCCTCGTCATTCGCGGCATCCTCACCAAGGAGGCGGTCGCGCAGATCCTGGCTGAGACCAAAACGACGGTTGACGCCAGGGAGGGCCAGGCCGAGATCGATCAGATCAAGCAGGACCTGCCCAACTATATGCGCGCCGCCATGGGCCCGCCGCCAGACCCCGACGAGCACGATCACTAAAGCGCTGTTGGCGGCGACTGTCTGCCTGTTGCGGCGCAACCGAGCTCAGCGACATGCGTTGCTGGCGGACAGAAGCACGCAAGGAGCACTTCATGCAGGAGACAGTCTGGTGGAAGCGGGGCGTCATCTATCAGATTTATCCGCGTTCGTTTCAGGATTCGAATGCTGACGGAATTGGCGATCTCGACGGCATTCGCCGCCGCCTGGATCATCTCGTATGGCTGGGCGTCGACGCTGTCTGGATATCGCCAGTCTATCCCTCGCCCATGGCCGACTTCGGCTATGACGTAGCGGATTATTGCGACATCGATCCCAACTTCGGAAACCTCGAGCATTTTCGCGCGCTCATCACCGAGATCCATGAGCGCGGGCTCAAGCTCATCATGGACTTCGTGCCCAATCACTCGTCCGATCAGCATGCCTGGTTCAAGGAGAGCCGGTCGTCGCGCGACAACCCGAAACGCGACTGGTACATCTGGCGCGATGCTGCCCCGGGTGGCGGGCCGCCCAACAACTGGGTGAGCAATTTCGGCGGCTCGGCCTGGCAATGGGATGAGGCGACGGGACAATATTACTATCACGCATTTCTGCGAGAGCAGCCGGATCTGAATTGGCGCAATCGCGAAGTCTGCGAGGCCATGCACGACGTGCTGCGCTTCTGGCTCGACCTCGGCGTGGACGGTTTTCGTGTCGACGTGATCTGGCACCTGATGAAGGACGAACAGTTCCGCGACAATCCGCCGAACCCCGCCTATGTCGATGGACGCCCGGAGATCGAAAGCCTCCTGCAGATCCATTCGACCGACCAGCCCGATGTGCACGACGTGATCGCCCGCATGCGCCACGTGCTCGACGGCTACAAGGATCGCGTGTTGATCGGCGAGGTCTATCTTCCGATCGATCGCCTCGTCACCTATTACGGGCGCGAGCTTGCAGGCGCGCATCTGCCATTCAATTTCCAGCTGCTGCAGACGGCGTGGCATGCGGGCCGGATCGCCGAACTCATCGACGAATACGAAGGCTCCATTCCCGACGGCGGATGGCCGAACTGGGTGCTGGGCAACCACGACCAGCCGCGCGTCGCCGCCCGCGTCGGCGAGGATCAGGCGCGGGTCGCAGCCATGCTGCTGCTGACGCTCCGCGGAACCCCGACGCTCTATTACGGCGATGAGATCGGCATCGGCCGCGTCGCCATTCCCGCCCACGCCGTGCAGGACCCATGGGAGAAAAACGAGCCGGGACTGGGCATCGGCCGCGATCCCCAGCGCACCCCCATGCAATGGGACGCGAGCGCCAAGGCAGGCTTCACCGAGGGCACGCCATGGCTCCCGCTCTCCGAAGACCACCGCACGCGCAACGTCGCGGTGCAAGCCAGCGATCCCACGTCGATGCTGACGCTCACGCGTGCCCTGATCATGCTACGCCGCCGCAGCCCGGCATTGTCGATAGGGGCCTATGCCCTTCTGAACGCCAAGGGTGACGTGCTCGCCTACGAGCGTCGGTGCGGGCACGACCGTTACATGATCGTGCTCAACCTCGGCGGAAAGGAAGAGCTGTGGAACCTGCCAGAAAACGTCACCGGAGAAATCGTTCTCTCGACCACACTGGGCGGAGCCGATCAGGATGTTGCCGACGAGATCCGGCTGAGGCCGGACGAGGGGATTGTCATCCAGTGCCATCGGTGAGGGCGGGGACAGCCTGAGTCGGTGGCTCCTGAGTGTCTCTTTGCATCACTGTTCTCTTGTGGAACGGAGACAAGTCGCCGTCCGCCAGATTGCGCAGGGACGGCATCATTCTTCGTCCGGCCATTAACAAGCCCAGTGTAATCGAAGCGGTGAAAACCCAGCACAGGAGACCTTGATCGGGGGAGAGCTTTTTGAAAACCAGGATGAAAACGGGATGGTAGATGTACAGGCCCAAGCTTTCCTTATCGCCGAGCTGGCCGAGGAAGCCGGGGAATACAGGCGCCGAGTGGAGTGCCAAGCCCAACATGCCCGCAGGCAGGAGAAAGCTGCTGAGCAAGAATTGCGCGTCGCCCGCCCTCCCTCCTGCGCTGGCGATCAAAGCGATCTCCAAAGCTAAGATGGCGATCCCCAAGAGGAGCAAAATCGCAAAATGCTTTGCTTTCCAGCCCTCCAGGCGGTGGAACATCGCTCCTGCCACCATCAACGGAATTCCGATGAGCTCCCTGATCACATCAACCAACTGTGCAGCGGTCGGCTTGAGAACCATGACGTAATTTGCGGCGATATATGCGACCAAAATTGCGATGCTCAAGACGATAGTGGCCGCGGTAAAATCCCCGCTCTTCAACAGATGTAGAACAAACAACGAAATGATGAATGCCGACAAATACCAAAGATGATAGTTCGTGCCCTCCACAAATATTTTTAGTTCCAGCCCATCGATTCCTGTCTTTCTGAGCAATAGAAACGGCAGGAACGCTATATTTGCGATTATGAATATGGTGGCGATCTTTGCTGTGCGGTCGTGTATGGACCTGGGAAAGATCGTTCTTCCGTCCGCCAAGAAATACCCGGACGCCATAAAAAAGAATGGAACGCACCACCGGAACGATGATCGAATCAAACTTCCGACAGTCGGACTAAACTCAGGATAGAGGCCGACATGAAGAGAAATAACGCCCACAGCCGCGAGTGCCTTCAACGCATCAACATTTGTCTGGCGCATGTTTTTACTTCTTGAAATGAATAAGTACACTGTGAAGTAATTTGAATTAATTCCCAATTATCTGCGTTGCGCCGCTTCGTGTCAAGGATGGGCGCGCAGGCCTTTAGGTCCATGTTCTGTGAGCCCTTGCGCTTCGCAACGATCTGCGCTGTGTAGCCGGTCGATCCTTATTTTCATTCGCGCGCGACGATGGCTCACACCGGTACGCGACAAAACGGGGAATGAGCGCTGAAATCGCAAGGAATGGTGAGGTTGCGCAGCGCATTCAATGGCTTGACACTATGGCAAACAACGAAAGACCTTGCAGCATCAAGGCTATGAAATTTTCCGTAGCCCCCATGATGGACTGGACGGACCGGCATTGTCGGGCCTTCCACCGCACCATGACGGCTCATGCGCTGCTCTATACGGAGATGGTCACCACCGGAGCCATCATCCATGGCGATCGGAAGCGCCTGCTGGGGTTCGACGCGGTCGAGCATCCCGTCGCGGTGCAACTCGGCGGGTCGGACCCGGCGGCACTCGCCCAATGCGCCCGCATCTGCGAGGACCTCGGCTATGACGAGGTTAATCTCAATTGCGGCTGCCCGTCGGACCGAGTGCAGAACGGAGCCTTCGGCGCCTGCCTGATGCGCGAACCCGTGCTCGTCGGCGCCTGCGTCGCAGCCATGAAGGCGGCGGTGCGCATTCCCGTCACCGTCAAATGCCGCATCGGCGTGGACGAGCAGGACCCGCACGACGCGTTGTGGGCCATGACCGAGCAGGTGGTGGCGGCAGGCGTCGATGCTCTCGTCGTCCATGCCCGAAAAGCCTGGCTGCAGGGACTGTCGCCCAAGGAAAACCGCGATGTTCCCCCGCTCGACTATGCGCTGGTGCACCAGCTCAAGGCGGAGCGCCCGGACCTGCCCATCATCCTCAATGGTGGCCTCGCGACGCTGGAATCCGGACGGCTCCATCTTGACGATCTCGATGGCGTGATGCTGGGCCGCGCGGCCTACCAGAACCCAGATTTGCTCATTGGCGTGGATCCGCTGATCTTCGGGGAGGCGGCGCCGGTCGCCGACGGGTTCGAGGCGGTCGAGGCCTATCTGCCCTATCTTTCCGGGCAGCTGGCGCAGGGCGTGCGCCTGCATGACATGACCCGCCATATGCTTGGGCTGTTCACCGGCCTCCCGGGCGCCAGGGCCTGGCGGCGGACGCTGGCAACGCGGGCGGTCGAGCGCGGGGCGGGGCTGGAAGTGGTGCGCGAGGCCCTCGGCCATCTGCAGATTGCCCAAAACATTGCCGTGGACGCTTTACCTTAACGCCAAGTCGATGAAACAAAACCACAATTTAGCCATGTGAGTTGCACAGGTTCAATGTTACGAAAGTATCCGAAGGGATCGATCGCCATGAACCTTGATCTTTGCGTCGAGCGCTGTCTCGAAGCTGCACGCTCCTGCGAGGAGATACTGCCCTACGCCCGCGAGGTCGAAGGGTCTTCCTCGGACGAGGCGCTTCTCGCAGCTCTCTCGGAGGCTGGGCGCGTCACGGCGCTGAGCGCGGACCGGCTCGTGAACCTGTCCGATCTCCACGGCATGATCCTGCAGGTCTGCACGGAAATCGCGGAACGCGCGGCCCTGGCCTGCGCGCGCCATCCCGACGACGACCATATATTGGCGTGCGGCGAGGCCTGCGCCGCCTGCGCTGCGGCCTGCCATTCGCTGGCGCGGGGCGAAGAAGATGCTCCGGCGCAGGAGCATGAGATGGCGGATATCGGCGCCTTGCTCGAGGCGGGCCTGAGCGAACGCGTGAGCGAAATCCGCTATCGCATCACGCAGTGAGAGGATCCGAGGCTTGCGGAGGGTGCAGGAATGGCCCAGAAGCGGACATCCTGCCTCCCATTGAGCCGAGAATCGCATGATCGCCGGTTACCCCCTGTCTGAGCTTGCCTATCTCGCCGCGGCTCTGGCATTCGCGGGGGCGGCAACTGGAATTCTCGCGGGCGTCTTCGGCGTCGGCGGCGGCGCGGTCATCGTGCCCGTGCTGTACGAATTGTTCCGGCTGATCGGCGTGCCGGAAGAGACGCGCATGCCGCTCTGCGTCGGCACCTCGCTCGCCATCATCATCCCCACCTCGATCCGCTCCTTCCGCTCGCATCAGGCGCGTGGCGCGGTGGACATGAACCTGCTGCGCGCGTGGGCCGTGCCGACGCTGTTCGGCGTGCTCATCGGCAGCGGGCTCGCGCGCTTCGCGCCGCCGTCGGTGTTCAAGATCGTCTTTGTGCTGGTGGCCGGCATGAGCGCCGCGCGGCTGCTCCTCAACCTCCGCTGGAACCTCGGTCCGGACGTCCCGAAAGGTCCGGCGCTGCGCGTCTTCGGGTTCGTCAACGGCGTGTTATCCGCATTGATGGGGATCGGCGGAGGCCAGATTGCGACCATGTACATGACGTTCTACGGCCGCACGATCCATCAGGCGGTCGCGACCTCCTCGGGCGTCGGCGTCCTGATCTCGATTCCGGGCGCCATCGGCTATGTTCTGGCGGGCTGGGGCAAGCCCGACCTGCCACCGCTGTCGCTGGGCTTCGTGTCGCTGCTCGGCATCGCGGCCTTCGCGCCCGTCGCGGTGCTCACGGCCCCGCTCGGAGTTCGCCTCGCCCATGCCCTTTCGAAGCGCAAGCTGGAGACAGCCTTCGGCGTTTTCCTGCTGCTGGTTTCGCTGCGCTTTCTCGCGAGTATTCTCGGCTACTGAACGCGTCCGCGCATGACGAGCTTGTTGTTCTCGACCGTGTAGCTCGCCAGCCGTTCCAGAAAACTCTGGCCGAGCAGGTTTTCCCGCAGCGAACCCGGACGCGCGATCAGGGCGCGCACGTTGCGCTCGGTGATGCCGCCGACCGTGAGGGAGGGAATGCGCACGTCGGCCGTCAGCGCCCGGCCGTTAGCAGTGGAGACGGGCACGTCATAGACGAGCCCCTCGGTCTTCACGCCGATCCGCGCCGCATCTTCGGCCCGCACCACCACGCTCGTCGCGCCGGTGTCGAAGATAAAGGCCAGGCGAGTGCCATTCGTCTGCACATCGATGATGAAATGCCCGTCGCGCCGCCGCACGACCGTGGCTTCGCCGGGTTTGGAGACCAGCACGCGCCCCGGGATCAGTTCGGTCAGCACGCGGTCGGCCACGACGGCGAGTTCGAAGCGGTAGGAATACATGGTCGCAAAGCCCGCCAGCAGCATCGACCAGACGGCGAGCATCTGGAGCCCGCGCCACCATTGCCCGCGAAACTGCGCGGCCAACGTTCCCGCCATGGCCACCGCGATGGCTGCGTAGAAGGCGAGGTCGGCGAAACGCTCCGGCGGCAGGCCGAGGATCATCTCGGCCGGGTCCTGCGCCAGAAGCGAATAGAGAGCGGCGCCGAGAAGGAAGAGGACAGCGAGGAACGTCATGCCTCGTCCGTGTCCTCCAGCGATGCCGGGATCGTGGCGGCGCGGCGCAAGGCCAGGGTCTCGATGATCCCCGCCCGTTCGCCGTTCGACATGAACGCCCAGCGCGTGATCTCGTCCACGCTCCGCCCGCAACCGAGGCAGGACGCGCCAGCGGCATCCAGCGTGCAGATATTGATGCAGGGTGAGGCGACGGTTGACATGGCGTTTATTTAGTCCGGGTTGGCCGCCGTTCAAAGGCCGGCGTGGCTTGCCATCACGCAAAGAAAAGCAATTTCGGCCACTTGCTGGCAAGCGCCCGCGACATCGCCCGTCTGGCCTCCGATCTGCCGCTTCGCAATCCACGTCATCGACGCGCCGGCCAGAACCATGGCGATCACGGCAACGATCATGCGCAAGGGTGATAGGCCGACTGCCAGAGGCAGCAAGGCGAAAACCACGGCGAGACCGCCCGCGATTGCGAGCGCCCGGACGCCGGGGTGCATCGCCGCATAGGCGGCGCCGTCCGTCCGCGCGGGCGGAAGCAGCGCCAGCGGCATCAGCGCCACGGTGCGCGAGGTGGCAGCCGTGCTCACGATCACCACCGCCGCGGCGATCGGGCCGATCGTGCTCAGCAGTTCCGCCAGCAAGGTCACGCGCAGCAGCAGCGAGAGCACGAGAGCCACCCCGCCATAGGTGCCGATGCGGCTGTCCCGCATGATCTCGAGCTTGCGCGCGACGCTCGACCCGCCGCCAAGTCCATCGGCGGTGTCGGCCAGCCCGTCCTCATGGAAAGCCCCGGTTGCCAGCACGAGCACGGTCATGGCGAGAGCGGCCGAGGGCAGGGGCGGCAGCCCTCCAGCGGTGGCGAGCCAGAGCGCGATGCCGCCAATGGCCCCCAGAATGGCCCCGGCCGCAGGCAACATTCGGATCGACCGTTTGAAATCAAGCATGGCGAAGGGCGCCTCCTCGAATGCCATCACGGGCACGGGCAGCCGCGAATAAAATCGAAGGCAGGCGATCAGGTCGGCCAGCACTTGGGTGAGAAAGGGCATCGGGGACTCGAAGCAGGCAGGGCGGGCGCGGCACTCAGCCACGCTGCGCGGCGAATGTCGAGCAGCCGCTTTCCTCAATGGGCGTGGGCGGCTATGACAACGCCACGCTCCTCAGCCCCCGGAAGCCCCATGTCCGCCACTGGTCTGCCCTTCGACGATATCCGCAACCTCCTGCCGCTGATGCCGGAGGCCGCTGAAGCCGCGGTCGCGGATGTGCGCGCCCGCGAGGCGCAACTGACCAAGCCCGAAGGTGCGCTCGGCAAGCTTGAAGGCCTCGTGGAATGGCTCGCGGCATGGCAGGGCAAGGCGAAGCCGACCATCCTGCGCCCGCTGGTGGCGGTGTTCGCGGCCAATCACGGCGTCGTGGAACAGGGCGTCAGCGCCTATCCCGCGACGGTCACCCGCGCGATGCTGGAGAATTTTGCTGCGGGGGGCGCGGCCATCAACCAGATCTGCGCGACCTTCGATATCGGCCTGAAGGTTTTTGAACTCGCGCTCGACTACCCGACCAATGACATCACGGTCGAACCCGCGATGGATGAAGCCGCATGCGCCGCGACTTTCGCCTTCGGCATGGAGGCCATCGCCGGCGGCACGGATCTACTATGCCTCGGCGAAATGGGCATCGGCAACACGACCATCGCGGCCGCCATCTACCACGCGCTTTACGGCCGCAAGGCCAGCGACTGGGTCGGCCGGGGCACCGGAGCGAACGACGCAGTTCTCGCACGCAAGATCGATGCGGTCGAGCGCGCGGTCGCGTTGAACGAAGGGCATCTGTCCGACCCGCTCGAAATCATGCGCCGCCTCGGCGGCCGCGAAATCGCAGCTTTGGCGGGCGCGATCATGGCGGCGCGGATGGAGCGCATCCCGGTTGTGCTCGACGGCTATGTCGTGACCGCAGCAGCCGCGCTCCTGCACGCGCTCGATCCTGCGACGCTGGACCATTGCATCGCCGGTCATCTTTCCGCGGAAGGCGCCCATGCCGAAGTGCTGCGCCGCATCGGCAAGGCCCCCGTGCTAGACCTCGGCATGCGGCTGGGCGAAGGCACCGGCGCGGCGCTGACGGCGGGCCTGCTCAAGGCCGCGCTCGCCTGTCACCGCGACATGGCAACCTTCGAGCAGGCGCATGTGCCCGTGAAATCCACCTGATCAGCGCGCGATGATTCCGCGCGCATCGTCGCGGAATCGCGCGCGGGAATCGTCGCGAGAATAGAACATGTGCCCGCCCGGATAGACGTTGAAGCGCAGGCGCTCGCCGGGTCCATAGGTGGGGATCTGGTCGAGCACCATCTGGGTCTCGAGATAAGGCGTGACGACATCCGTCAGCCCTTGCGCCACGAGCACACGCATGTGCGGGTCGAGCGCCATGGCGTCGCGCAGCGAGCCGACCGCTTCGGCCTGTCCGCGCCCCCAATCCCACTGATGCGACGCCTGTTCGTTCATGAAAAGATAACGCGCGCCCTCCACCTTCCAGGCCAGCTTGTCGTGATAGAGCGCGACCATTGCCTGCGTGATCGGCGCGTGGAGTCCGAGCCGCATCTGGTCGTCGGCTCCGCTGCGCGGTGCGAACGGTGTCGGATCGTAGCCCGTGACGGTCGCATCATACTGGCTGCCGACGCGCGCATTCTTGCGGTCGATCTCGCGCAGGAAAACCTGCACAGGCACGCGTCCGCCGAGTTTGCGCACCGTGTCGAAATCGAGCCCGGTCAGGTCGGCGACGCGATGGCTCATGCGGTCGATCACATCGGCGTCCTTCACGCCGCGCATGAGATCGGCGAGATAATCTCCACGCGCATAGATCTCGACATCCGCGAGGTCCTTGCGGGTCACGCTTTGCCCCTTCATCTGCCGCGCGGTGGCGGCGTAGGACGGCAGGCGTGCGACATTGTCCAATAGCCCGAGGCGCGAATTGAAACGCGCGAAGTCGAGCACCGGCGAGATGAGCACGAGTCCATTGACGCCGAGTCCCTGATCGGTTTGCAGGGCATGCGCGATCTTGGGCGCGCGGAAGCCGCCGTAGCTCTCCCCGGCAATATATTTGGGCGACGTCATGCGTCCGTTTTCCTCGACCCATCGGCGAATGGTCGCCGAGAGCACATCGATGTCGCCATCGACGCCGAAGAAGCGCTTGCGCACGTCGTCCCCACCGAGGATGCGGCTGTAGCCGGTGCCTGGCGGATCGATGAAGACGAGGTCGGTAAAGTCGAGCCATGTCTCGGCATTCTCGACCGTGACGGGCGGCGCGGAAGGATAGGCAGCCTCCGCGTCCATGCGCAAACGCCACGGGCCGATCGCGCCGAGATTGAGCCAGCCCGACGCATAGCCCGGGCCGCCGTTGAAGATGAAGGTGACCGGGCGCTTCTCGGGCGCGATGTCGTCGCGGCGGAAGGCAATGAATGCCACGTCGACCTGCGGATTTCCCTGCTGTGCGTCGTAAAGCCGGATCGTGCCCGCGGTGGCCGAGAAGGCCAGGGGAACACCCTCGACCGTGATCGTGTGACGAGTGGTCGAATCCGGCGGAAGCGGTTTCAGTTTCTCGGCGGAGGGCCGCGTTTCCGCCGTGCCATTGCTGCGCGCGCCGCGCTGCTGCTGTGCCTGCGGTGCAGCGGCGTCATGCTCCGCCTGTTGCGCCATGAGCGGCAGCGGTGCCGCGAGGGGGAGCAAGATGGAAAGCAGGCATAAGTGAAGGCGGTTCATGCGCAGGCACCGGGTTGGAGCGCGGTTGTCTGCTCAAGATAGGGCCGATCCGCGTCCGCGCCAGTCACGCCCGCGTCATGCCGCGTCCCGGCGGCGATACGTTCGCTCCGGGAGCTTCGGCTTTTCTGGGTGCATGGGAGGCAGGGCATCGATGACGCGCTCGGCCGGAAACACAACGATCACCTCGGTGCCGACGCGCACTTCCGACTTGATGGTGAAGGTTCCGCCGTGCAACTCGACGAGCCCCTTCACGATCGGCAGGCCGAGGCCCGACCCCTCGTCCGCATTCTTCTGAGCGAGCGACCCGCGCCCGAAGGACGACATGACGATCGGGATTTCGTGCTCGGGAATGCCGGGGCCGGTATCGCGGATCGAGAGATACTGCCCGCCCGCCTGCGTCCATCCGCATTTGACCGTGACGGTTCCGCCCTGCGGCGTGAACTTGATCGCATTGGTCAGCAGGTTGAGGGTTACCTGCCGCACCGCGCGCTCGTCGCCCCAGATGCGGGGCAGGGTGCCTTCTATGGAATCCTTGATCGTGATGTCCCGCTTCTTGGCGCGCAGGCTGAGCAGATGCAGGCAGTCCTCGACGACATGCGAGAGCGCGACAGGCTCCTCGCGCAATTCGTAGCGGCCCGCCTCGACGCGTGACAGGTCGAGGATCTCGTTGATGAGCATCAGCAGGTGCTGGCCGCTGGAATGAATATCGTTCGAATATTCCTTGTAGGCCGGCACGACATGGGTGCCGAAAAGCTCGCCCTTCATGACCTCCGAAAAGCCGAGGATTGCATTGAGCGGCGTGCGCAGTTCATGGCTCATCGTCGCCAGGAAGCGCGACTTGGCGAGATTGGCCTCTTCCGCGCGGCGCCGCGCTTCGTCTGAATTGGATTTCGCCTGTTCGAGCTCGGCGATGAGCATGTCCTTCTCAAACCTGAAGGAGAGGCTGGAGAGGGTGGTTGCATAGAGCCGCCGGGCCAGCACGATGAAGAAGATCTGCGCGCCCGCCGCCATCAACGGCAGCGGCCAGGAGTGGATGTCCGCCATCGGTCGCAGGTAGACGACGATGGCGATCGTGGTCGGCACCAGCCCTGCATAGACTGCGAGCGGAACGGTCGATGAAAACAGGGATGTCAGCGCCGCGATCAGCATCAGCACGAACAGCACCAGGATACGCCCGTTGGGGTCGCTCACCTGAAAGAACAGCAGGGGCAGCATGGCCCAGACGGTGCCCTGCAGCACCTCCGTTATGACGAAACGGGTGCGCCAGTAGCGGACGACGACATCCGCCTCGCTTGTCGCCAGCAGTTTTTTCGCAGTCGAATATGCGAGCAGCTGGCTCGTGCCCACGAACACCAGCCAGATGAGGACGTCGATTTTCGGCGTCCAGATGCACGACATTCCGGCGACGACGACGCCCAGCAAGGAGAGTGCCGGGAGGGCCGCCATCCGGCTATGCGCGAAGAGCCGCAGCAGTTCGAGGTCGGACGCGCGGTGCCCGGTGCCCGACGAAGTCAGCCGCTCGCGCGTTTCCTTCACGCGGGCCGCGATGCGGCGCTTATGCGCGGCGACCTCGGGATCGAGCCCGCGACCGCGCTCGATCATTTCGGCCGTGACTTCACTCATAACGCACGCAACGCCTCGGGGAGGACGGAACACCAGACCGCAGCATGCACGCAAAAGCTTAACGCAAGCCTGACCGGATGCCTTGTTTTTGACGGTTTCGCACGCGGCTTGCACGGCCGGCCTGTGCTGCGGAACACGGCAGGCGGGAACCGGGCGCGCTATCCGTCAAACTTGTCCGCGCACGATCCTCGCGATACCTGATCCTGCGATCGATTCCACCGGGGCTATGGAATGAGACTGACTGTCGTTGGCTGCGGGGATGCCTTCGGAACCGGCGGCCGCAGCCATAGCTGCTACCGGCTGGACGCGCAGGGCCGGACGCTGCTCGCCGACTTTGGCGCCTCCGCCATTCTGGGCTGGCGCAGGCTCGGGTTCGACACAGGCGCCATCGACGCGGTCGTCCTATCGCACCTGCACGGCGATCATTTCGGCGGGCTGCCTTTCCTCCTCCTCGACCGGCAGTTCACTTCGGCAGGGCGAGGCCGCAATCTGATCATAGCGGGGCCGCCCGGCACGAGGGAGCGCCTCGACGCGCTGATTGAAGTGACTTACCCCGCAGCAGGCAGTCTCCCCTGGCGCTTCGACTGGTCGGTCGTGGAGATTCCGCCCGGCGGCAAACTGGACATCGCCGGATTCAGCGTCGAGACGCGCGAAGTGGTCCATGCATCCGGCGCTCCCTCCACGGGCCTGCGGATTGGCGCGGACGGCAGGCTCTTCGCCTTTTCCGGGGACACGGAATGGACGGACGCCCTGTTCCCGCTCTGCCGGGGGGCCGATCTCTTCGTAACCGAATGTTATTCCGGCAAGACGCACGTCACTGGCCACCTCGACTGGCCGACCTTGCGTGACAAGCTGCCGCTGCTCGATGCGCGCCGGCGCATGGTTACCCATATGGGGCCCAGCGCGTTGCCTCTTACCGCTGAGTTCGAGGCGGCAGGCCTCCTGGTGGCCTATGATGGATTGGTGATTGACCTCTGAGACACCCCCTCTCGACGCACTGCTGCGCGAGATACGAGCCTGCCGCATCTGCCGCGACGCGCCGCTCGCTGGCAGCGCCCTGCCGCACGAGCCGCGCCCGGTCCTTCGCGTGACTCCCACGGCGCGCCTGCTGGTGGCCAGTCAGGCGCCCGGCATTCGGGTGCATGCGAGCGGATTGCCCTTCGACGATCGTTCGGGGGACCGCCTGCGCGACTGGATGGGCCTCGATCGCGATACGTTCTACGACGAGCGGCGCATTGCGTTCGCGCCCATGGGGTTCTGCTTTCCCGGCTATGACGCGGCGGGCGCGGACCTGCCGCCGCGCCGCGAATGCGTCCTCCACTGGCATGATCGTCTCTTTGCCTTGGCGCCGCAGATAGAGACGGTCCTGACCGTGGGCGGCTATGCGCAGGATTATCATCTCGCCCGCTTCGGGCTGGCCGGCCGTCGCCTGCCCATGACGCAGGTCGTGCGCAACTGGCGCGACTATCAGAGCGCGTGTCCCAAGGTCATCCCGCTGCCCCATCCCTCATGGCGCAACACCGGCTGGCTCAAGAAGAACAGCTGGTTCGAGAACGAGCTTCTGCCCGTTCTGCGCGCCGAAGTTTGGCGTCTGGTGAACCCTGAGGCCGAAGCTCCGCAATTATCGCGGGGCTAAGGCCCAGGCAACTTCCATTCAGCTTGCGTTCAACTGGGGTGACGTGGGATGCCTGATGAAAAGCTCAGGGGAATATTGCCATGATGCGCGCCGCTCGACCAATCCTCGCTGCACTCCTCTTCGTCCTGGGACTGGGAGCTGCATCGGTTCGAGCGCAGGCGCCTGAGCCGCGTATAGCGCTGGTCGTCGGCAACTCCGCCTACAAGGCGGGCGCGCTCGCCACGCCCGCCAATGATGCCGGCCTCATCGCCCAGACGCTGAGCGAAGCGGGGTTCGATGTCGTGGGTGCCCGCGACCTGGATCAGGACTCATTGCGACGCTCGTTTCGCGAGTTTCTGGAGAAGGCCGCATCGTCCGGGCCCGACACCATCGCCTTCGTCTATCTCGCCGGATATGGCCTGCAATACTCAGGCGAAAACTACTTCGTGCCCGTAGAGGCGACGATCCCGCGCGACTCGAGTGTCACCATCGAGGCTCTCCGACTCTCGGATTTCACGCGTCCGCTCGCCGACCTGCCGCTGAAGGCGCGCATCGTCGTGCTGGACGCCGCGCGCGCCAATCCCTTCGCACCCACCGGGGCGCCTCTCGCCGGCGGTCTGTCGCTCGTCGATCCAGAAAATGGATCGCTTCTCGCCTTCAATGCCGCCCCGGGCACCATCGCCCCGCAAGAAACCGGCGACTATGGCGCCTATGCCAAGGCGCTGGCCGAGATGATGCGCGAGGGCGGCATGCCGGTCGCGGATATTTTTGCCCGGACCCGTCTGCGTGTCAGTGAAGCCAGCCGTGGCGCGCAGGTCCCGTGGGATGCCTCGCGCCTGACCCAGTCCTTCGCATTCTTCCAGCCCTCGGCCGATGCTGGCGCGCCCGAGCAGGTGCGTCGCGACGAGACGCTGCGCACGCGCCCCATTCGCGATTTCCCGGTTGAAGAGGCCTATGCCGCCGCGCTGGAGCGCGACACCATCGTCGGCTACCAGGATTTCCTGGCGGCCTATCCGAACCACCCGCTGGCAAAGCGCGTCCAGGCGATGCTCGCGGCGCGCCGCGAGGCGCTCACCTGGCGCCGGGCTGTGGCGAACAACACGCCATCGGCCTACTGGACCTATCTCCAGCGTTATCCCAAGGGGCCTCACCGCGCCGATGCGCGTCGTCGACTGGCGATCCTCTCGGCGGCGCTCGAACCCCCGCCGGTTTTCGACCCCTACGAGTTCGACATCGCGCCTCCGCCTCAGGCGGAATATGCAATCGTCGACGAGCCCGTCATTGTGTTCGACGATTCCGAGGACGCGCCGCCGCCGCCGGTCTATTTCCTGCCGCCGCCCCGCCGCGAGTTCATGGACCTGCCGCCGCCGCGCATGGTGAGCCCCGGCTTCCTGCCCATGCCGCTGCCCATCGTGGTCCCGGGCTTGCGCCCGTGGCGTCCGGATCGCGACCATCAGCCGATTCCGCTCCCTCGTGGTGTGTCGCCCCGGGACGCCGGATCGCCCGCGCGTTTCGTGGCGCCGCAACTCCCGCGTGGCCCGCGAGTGTTGCAGCCTGCGGAGGTTCCGCCGGTCGTCCGTCAGCCCGCGCTCGACCCGCAGGTTCGCCAGCCCGGTTTCCAGGCACTGCCACAGATTCAGCCGCATCAGAACACCCTGCCGCAGGTTCAGCCCAATGGGCAGCGCCAGCTTCTGCAACCGCAAACCCAGCCCGGTGGCCTGCGTCAGCAGCAGGGGCTTCCGAACCAGCAGCCGATCCAGCCGCGCGGCCCCTCCCAGCAGGACATCCGTCGCGCCCAGCAGGACCAGTTGCGCCAGCAGCAGCAGATCCGTCAGCAACAGCAGCAACAGGTGCGACAGCAGCAGCTCCAGCAGCAGCAAGTGATCCAGCAACGGGATCGCGGTCGTCAGGATCAGCTGCGCCAGCAGCAACAGCAGCAGGTCCGCCAGCAGCAATTGCAGCAGGATCGTGGACGCCAGGAGCAGATGCGTCAAATGCAGATGCGCCAGCAGCAACAACAGCAGCAGGTGAGGCAGCAGCAGCAGGATCGTGGGCGCCAGGAGCAGATGCGTCAGATGCAGATGCGCCAGCAACAGCAACAACAGCAGGTGAGGCAGCAGCAGCAGCAACAGCAGCAGGTGCGCCAGCAGCAGCAACAGCAGCAGCAGATGCGCCAACAGCAGCAGCAACAGCAGCAGGTGCGTCAGCAGCAGCAGCAACAGCAGCAGATGCGTCAACAGCAGCAACAGCAGCAACAGCAGCGCCAGCAGCAACAGCAACGCCAGGCGCCCCGGCGGCGTGATTGCGGCAATCCCGGCCAGCCTGCCTGCCGGTAAGAGATTCAGGCGGCGCGGCCCTGGGGTCGCGCCGCCTCACTCGATCAATCGTCGAGGCGCTTGATCAGGCTCGAGGTGTCGAACCGTCCGCCGCCATGTTTCTGCACTTCGGAATAGAACTGGTCCACCAAGGCCGTCACGGGCAGATGCGCGCCGTTGCGCCGTGCTTCCGCCAGGCAGATCGCGAGATCCTTGCGCATCCAGTCGACGGCGAAGCCGAAATCGAACTTTCCCCCGATCATGGTCGCGGACCGGTTTTCCATCTGCCACGATTGCGCGGCGCCCTTCGAAATCACATCGACCACGGCATTGGCATCGAGGCCGGCCTTGCGGGCGAAATGCAGGCCCTCTGCCAGAGCTTCCACCAGTCCGGCGATGCAGATCTGATTGACCATCTTGGTCAACTGCCCCGCGCCCACCGGCCCCATCAGCCGGCACGACTTGGCATAGGCTGCAATCACGGGCTCGACGATCGCATATTCGCTCGCGCCGCCGCCGCACATGACCGTCAGAGCCCCATTCTCCGCCCCTGCCTGTCCGCCTGACACAGGCGCATCGATGAAGCACAGGGCGTTGCGTGTCGCCTCCGTATGCAACTCGCGCGCGACATCCGCCGACGCCGTGGTGTGATCGACGAAAATGGCGCCTGTCTTCATGCCTGCGAACGCGCCTTCCGATCCCATCGTGATCGAGCGCAGGTCATCGTCGTTGCCGACGCATGCGAAGACGATGTCGGCTCCTTCGGCAGCGGTCGCTGGGGTAGGGGCGGCCCGCCCGCCATGCGCCTTGACCCAGGCCGCGGCCTTCTCGCCGGAACGATTGTAGACGCAGACGTCATGGCTCTTGCGAGCCAGGTGGCCAGCCATGGGATAGCCCATGACCCCAAGCCCGATAAACGCGACCTTCGCCATCTGTGCTCTCCCCAAAAGGTTTGACGCTCAACGCTGAGACAGCGCGTGCATCCCACGGATGCGCGCAGGCATCAAGCCGGGCGGCTCAGCGCACGTCGAAGTCGAAATATTTGGCGGCGATCCGCGCATAGGTGCCATCCGCCGTGATCTCGTCGAGCGCCTTGTCGAACATCGCCTTGAGGTCGGTGTCCTGCTGCCGCAGTCCGATGCCGATGCCCTCGCCGAAGAAGGCGGGATCACGGGGCACGTCGGCGAGGTACTTGCAGCATTTCGCCTCATAGCGCCTCTTGAGGAAGTCCATCAACGCGTCCTTCTCGCCGAAGACGGCGTCGATGCGGCCCTCCGCCAGATCCAGAATTGCATCCTCGTTGCTGTCATAGGTCTTGACCGTCGAGGCGGGGTAACGCTCCTCCAGATAGGTTTCCTGCGGCGTGCTGGAGGCCACCCCGATCGTGCGTCCCTTGAGCGTGTCCTGTGTGGCGTCCCGGATCTGTCGCTTCCGCGCCGACACGAGCGCTGAGGGCATGCGCAGATAGGCCTTGCTGAAGGCGATCTTTTCGAGGCGGCTGTCTGTGATCTCCATCGCCGCCATGATGGCATCGTATTGATTGGCAATCAGATTTGGGATCATGCCCTCCCAGTCCTGCGTGACAAAGGTGCAGGTCACCTTCATGCGCGCGCAGAGTTCGCGGCCGAGTTCGATCTCGAAGCCGTCGAGCTGGTTTTCCGCGTTGAGATAGTTGTAGGGCGGGCGCGCGCCCTCGCTCGCGATGCGCACCTGCTGCCAGTCCTTGGCGTCCGCACATGGCAGGGATGCCGTAAGCATCAGCGCGGCGATCAACAGCGGTCGCAGGAATTCGCTCCAGCAGCCCGCGGGGCCATGTTCCAGAAAGGCAAACGGTCTCGTCATCGGGCTCCAGCGCAACAGCGTGACCGGCATCTTCCATCCAACCGTTCGGCTTGGCAATTGTTCCGGCGACGCTTTTACTTTCGATTTAGGAACATCGCCCGGCCGGGGCGCATTACGCACACAATCTGGGATCGCCACCTGTACTAAAGTGGGGTGGGGGTGGTGGCAAAACTAGACGCTTTTTGCGTTGCGTCAGTCCCGGCGCCGGTGCTTGATGCAGCCCTTCGCCCGATCTTACGTAAGTTCTGGCGTCAATAAAATTGGAGGAACCATGACCATGAAACGCCGCCACTTCATCAAGGCAGCTGGCCTCGGTGCAGTTGGCACCGCAATTGCCGCTCCCGCCATTGCGCAGAGCGCGCCCGAGATCAAGTGGCGCCTTGCGTCGAGTTTTCCGCGATCACTCGACACGATCTACGGCGCCGCCGAAATCATTTCCAAATACGTGGCCGAAGCGACGGACAACAAGTTCCAGATCCAGGTCTTTGCTGGCGGTGAAATCGTTCCCCCGCTGCAGGCACTCGATGCCGTGCAGAACGGGACGGTCGAGGCGTGCCACACCTGCCTCTATTACTACTGGGGCAAGGACCCGACCTTCGCTTTCGGGACCGCGGTGCCGTTCGGCATGAACTCGCGCCAGGAAAACGCCTGGATGTATTTCGGCGGC